>NZ_JBHYFV010000001.1:0-42155 GCF_051859345.1 Marivita sp.
GCAAAAACCGATGTCGCGGGCCCCACCGAGGGAGCAGGCCGCATGACATATCGCCCGTCATCCGTCACGAAACAGCACCGGCTACAATCCGCAGACCCGGTCCGAACAGCGTGTGCGCTCCCATTTCCAGCGCAGCCAAAGGCGGCAGCAACTCCGAAACGCACAGCCTTGGCGGGATCACCGGCCGGGTTTGCGACCGTATCAGGCACCTGGAACGCCATCAGCCGCATTCCAAAAGGAGCCGTCGCCCCGACCGTCCGCGCACTTTCCCCATAGCCTGATCCAAGACCCACGCGGCTTCCACCTTGGGAGGTTTTCCAACCCGGGTCGTGGTCGCGCCAGTGAGCAGCGTTCCGCCGCGACCCGCATCGGAAAACCTTCACCTCCTCTGCCCATGCCAATCTTGAGGCGTTATGTTTTTCGCGGTTGCAGCGAATATTCCAAGAGTCCGCACACCCGCCCTCCACATCGCGTCCAGCGAACGACCTCCACCCTTGACTCTCCCCCACCCCTCCTGCCCCTTCTCCCCAAAACCGACAGGAGCCGCCCATGCACCCTTTCCACGAAGAGCTGAAATCCCGTCTGGTCCGCTATTGCGCCATCGACAGTCAGGCGGACATGGACAGCACCTCGGCGCCCTCGACCGCGTGTCAGCATGACATGCTTGATCTGATGGTCACCGAACTGACCGACATGGGCGCGGCGGATGTGACCAAGACCCCCTATGGCACCGTGATCGCCACGATCCCCGGCACCGCCCCCGGCCCGACCGTCGGCTTTCTGGCCCATGTCGACACCGCCCCGCAGTTCAACGCGACGGGGGTCAAACCCCGCGTGATCGAAGGGTATAATGGCGGCGCGATCACCTACCCGGACGATCCTGACCTTGTGCTGTCGCCCGAGGCCTTTCCCTATCTTGCCAGCAAGGTCGGAGATGACATCGTCACCGCCTCGGGGCTGACGCTGCTGGGCGCGGATGACAAGGCGGGGGTTGCCATCGTCATGACCGCCGCGCGGCATCTGCTTGAAAACCGGGAAATCAAACACCCGACGCTCCGCATCGCCTTTACCCCGGACGAGGAAATCGGGCGCGGGGTGGATAAAGACCTGCCTGCCGATCTGGGTGTCGATTTCGCCTATACCTTCGACGGTGGCGATCTGGGCGAGGTCACCTACGAGACGTTCTCGGCAGATTTTGCGGTGGTCAGCGTGACCGGCGTGTCGATCCATCCGGGCTGGGCGAAAGACAAGCTGGTCAATGCCATTCATCTGGCGGCCAAGATCGTCGATACCCTGCCGCAGACCACGATGACCCCCGAGACCACGGACGGTACAGAGGGCTTTATCCATGTGGTCGATACGCAAGGCAGCGCCGCCAGAATGGAGCTGCGCTTTATCCTGCGGGATTTTGAACGCGACGGGCTGGAGGCCAAAGGCGCATTGCTGCGCCAGATCTGCGACACCATTGCGGCCACCGAACCAAGGGCCGAGATCACCTGCACCATCACGCCGCAATACCGCAACATGCGCTACTGGCTGGAAAACGACATGACCCCGGTCACCTTGGCCCGCACCGCATTGGCCGATCTGGGGATTCCGGAACTGTCCGTGCCAATTCGCGGCGGCACCGACGGGTCACGCCTGACCGAAATGGGTGTGCCCTGCCCCAACCTTTTCACCGGCATGCAGAACGTACATGGCCCGCTGGAATGGGTGTCGGTGCAGGACATGGCACAGGCCACCGACCTGTGCCTGCGCATTGCCGAACGCGCGGCAAAACCCGGCTGACGGGTCAGACCGGCTATTCGACCCCCTGCACGGATTGCAGATAGCCGACCAGATCGGCAATCGGTTCCGGCACGAGGATCGGTTGACCGCTGGGCAGCTTCATCGGCGTGTTGGCGACCCCTTCGAAATAGGGGCCATAGACCGGCATGGGGGATCCGTGGCTGACAAGCGGGTCCGTGCCGTCGATCCGTTTCAGCACACGTTCCAACGGAAAGTCACCGCCATTTCGGGTGGAAAGCGCCGTGAGGTCAACCGGCTGCAACACCAGCGCTCCGGCCAGCGGACCCTGCCCTTTGGCATCCGCACCGTGGCAGGTCGCGCAATGGGTCTGGAACAGGGCACGACCGTGATCAACATCCTGCGCCATCAGTGGCGTGGCGGTCAGTCCAACAAGGGTAAGGCAGGCAAGGGCACGTCGCATGAAAGACACTCCGTCTGACTAAAGATACGCCAAGCATGTCTGACACCGGTCGATCTCGCGTTGATCCGGATCAATCCTTTTGAGGTCGCGCAGAAATGCCCTAGCTTACCCTTAGTCAACCAAAGGAAGTGCCATGCGTCGCCTGTTCCTGATCCTTCTTCTGAGCATCGCCACCCCTGCCGTTTCGCAGGACACCGATCTTGAACTGGTGCTGCTGGCCGATGCGTCCGGCTCTATCGACCAGCGCGAGATCGACTTTCAACGGCAGGGCTATGCGCAGGCGATCACCGATCCCGAGGTGCTGGCGGCGATTGCCAACACCGCCTATGGCTCGATTGCCGTGACCTATGTGGAATGGGCCATCAATCAGGTGGTGGTGGCCGACTGGATGCGGATCGACGGACCGGACAGTGCAGCCGCGTTTGCCGCCGAATTGCTCGATAGACCACGACAGGCCTATGGCAGCAATGCCATCGGCGCAGCCCTTCTGGAAGGGTTGCGGCTGATGGACACCAACGATTTCGACGGCTGGCGGCGGGTGATCGACTTTTCCGGCGATTCCGTGCGCAACTATTCCGGCCCGCCGATTGCCGAAGCGCGCGCCACAGTGGTGGCCGCCGGTGTGACGATCAACGCCCTGCCGATTCTGCGCCCCGACGATCCCGGCCGCGCGCAGGGCGGGCTGGAGGCGCAATACGAGGCGCAGATCATCGGCGGGCTTGGCGCTTTTGTGGTAACGGCAGAAAACCGGGACTCTTTTGCCGAGGCGGTGAAACGGAAGCTTATTCTGGAGATCTCGGGGCAGATGCCGGTGCAGGACGTGGCCGACGCGCGTTAAAGCGCCGTCATCCTCGGGCTTGACCCGAGGGCCTCTTGGGCCTGAGATCCTCGGGTCAAGCCCGAGGATGACGCACCAAAGACGCCTATTCGTCCAGCGATCCGTGAACGGCCAACAGCGCCATATCGGCCTCCTGCGGTTCGATCACCCGGAAACTTTCGCGTACGCCGGATTCGGTCAACTCGCGGCTCACCGTCAGCAACGTGTTCGGCGCATGTTCGTCACAAAGTTCCACCATATGTGCGACTTCCGCCTCGGCCACCGGGCGGGCGGCTTCAATGGATGGCGCGCCGTAGAGGTCGACAAAATGCTGCGCCAAACTGTCGATCAGGGTGGCCTGCTCCACCGGTTCCATCTGCGTTACCGCCACGAAACTGACCCGGCCAAAGGTCTCCGCCCCCAGCCAGCCATTGGTGAACGCCTGTTTCGCACGGCCCTCCAGATCACCTTCGGACCAGTTGGAAAACTCGAAACCGCCCGAGACGCACCATTCGCCGGTCCGCGCTGGGGAATGAAAGACGCGTTGATCGCTTTCGTCGAAATGGATGGCGCGGGCAAGGTTCATGAACGGATCTCCAGAAGGTCTGTCACCGGCAAGAGCATGGTCTGCCCGTCCGTGCGAAGCAAGAGGCCAAGCTTTTCGTCAAGGCCAAGGAAATGTCCGGATTTGCTCAGAAACGTGCCGTCCTGCCCCATCCCATAGGCAAGGCCCACCCATTCGGCGTGCAGCGGCCCCATGCCATCGTCTTCCCAGCGATGGATCCAGTTGAGCAAATGCCGTGACCAGCTTTCCAGCAGATCGACCGGGGTCAGGTCTCCGCAGCCTTCGCTCATCAGGTCGGTCTGATCCGGCGTGTCACCGCCCGCCACGTTTGGCCGTGCAAAGACAAGCTCGAACCCGGTGACAAGCCAGCCGGGTTCTGCCCCTGTGTCAGACGTGTCCGTTGCGCTGCGAATTGTGCCACACACCGCACCATTGACGCGGATCGCGCCGTCCCAGCACAGGTGCACGGCAAGTTCAGACGGCCCCAGCGCGCCCAGCGCATTCTGAACCGCAACCCCGGTCAGGGGCAGCATGGCCGCTGCGTCTGACAGCGGCACCTCGGGGGCCAGAACGATGGCCGCGCGCAGCCGGTCAGGCGACGCATCATAAAGGATCGTGCCCGCGTCGCAGCCCTGCGCGGCCTCGCAACAGGCCGCCTCGAACGGGTCCGCCCCCGCCGCGTTGATACCCTGCATCAGCGGCGGGAACGACGGTCCGGTGCTCATGCCTTGCCGGCGGCGATCAGCGTGCGCGCCAAATCACGGAACGATTGGGCCTGCGGGCTGTCGGGTTTCGACACGACGATCGGGGAACCGCCATCCGACGACGTGCGGATATCCAGATGCAACGGGATTTCCGCCAGCAAGGGAACACCCAGCTTGGCCGCCTCCGCCGCGACACCGCCATGCCCGAAGATATGTTCCTCGTGACCGCAGTTGGAACAGATATGCGTCGACATGTTCTCGATCAGTCCGACAATCGGCACGTTCATCTGGTTGAACATGTCGATCCCCTTGCGCGCATCCAGAAGCGCCACATCCTGCGGCGTGGACACCACCACCGCACCATCCACGAACGCCTTCTGCGACAGGGTCATCTGCACGTCCCCGGTGCCCGGCGGCAGGTCCACCAGCAGCACGTCCAGCGCGCCCCATTGCACCTGCATCAGCATCTGCTGCAACGCGCCCATCAACATCGGCCCGCGCCAGACCACCGCCTGACCTTCGTTGACCATCAGACCCATCGACATCATCGTCACGCCGAAATTGCGCATCGGCAGGATGATCTTGCCATCCGGGCTTGCGGGACGTCCCGACACACCCAACATGCGGGGCTGGCTGGGACCGTAGACATCGGCATCCAGAAGCCCGACCTTGCGGCCCTCGGCGGCAAGCGCACAGGCAAGGTTGGCAGAGACAGTGGATTTGCCCACGCCACCCTTGCCCGAAGCAATCGCGATGATCCTGTCCACACCGGGAATTTTCTCGGGACCTGCCGGTTTCGGCTTGGCACCACCTTTGAGATCAGGCGGCGGTTTCGGTGCGGAATGCGCCGTCATCACCGCCGACACGCTGGTTGCACCCAGCGCCTTCACCGCATCTTCGGCTGCCTGGCGCACCGGGGCATAGGTCTCGGCGTTGTCCGAAGCGACCTCGACCACGAAGCGCACCGCGTCGCCGTCGACGTTCAGCGCCCGCACAATTCCGGCGCTCACGATATCCTGTCCCGAGACCGGGTCGGTCACGGCTTTCAGTGCGGCCAACACCGCATCACGAGTCAATGCCACGGTCAGCCCTGTCCCTTGATCGTGCCGGTCACGACATGCTCGAGATCGAGCCCGTCAATGGTCAGCACAACCTTGGCGTCAAAGGTCTTTCCGCTGGTGTCAGCGTCGCGCATCGCCTCTTCGATCGCCTGTTGGGACGTCACCCCAACCTGCTTGAGGAACTTGCGCATGGACATGTTGAAATCATCACTCATCGGTATTCTCCCCTTGGGCATCCGCTCGGTCTGGCCGAGGTGAAGCGTTGACGGGTGTAAGCCAGCGCCTTTAGGCTTTCAAGCAAGGAGGCGCAGCTGAATGAGAGCAATCGGACATCATCTGACATTCGTTCTGGCGATATCTGCCGGACTGGCGTTCGCGTCACCTGCGCAGGCGCAGGACAAGGCGTTTTCACTGGCCGCACCAAAGCCCCTTGTCGAGAGCGGGTTGCTGCAATTCATCCTGCCGCGCTTTTCGCTCAAGACACAGACCCGTATCGCGCTGGCTGATCCGGGCACGCCTGCCGATGCGGCCTTCGGCGAGCACGGTCTGGTTGCTTTCGAAGGTCTGGACAAAGTCTGGCATTTTGATCCGGGTGACGATCCTGACGCCCAACGCTTTGCAGATTGGCTGCGCTCGGATGTGGGGCGCAACACGGTCGACAGCTATCAGGTGGAGGGCACCGCGCTTTTCACGTCCAAGATCGAGGTCAAACAGGTGGCCGTTGCTGTCATGTATGAAGGGGATGCACTTTTGGGTGAGGCCGCATCGTTGTCCCATTGCGGGCGATGCCATGTGGTGGGTGAGGTGAATCGCATGAAGTCCATCGGCTCGACGCCGTCATTCGCCGTGCTGCGGTCCCTGACGGATTGGGAAGACCGGTTTCAAGCCTTCTATGTGCTGAACCCCCATCCCGCCTTTACCCAGATCAAAGACGTGACTGCGCCGTTCAACCCGTCGCGACCGTCACCCATCGCCGCCGTCACGATGACGCTGGACGATCTGGAGAACATCATGACTTTTGTGCAGGGCATTCCCCCGGCTGATCTGGGCGGTCCCGTTCAATCAATGCAAGACTAACCGAACGGACGACAACGCCGCTTCGTGGCCGCTTATCCCCAACCGCGCGCTGCGTTGTGCGGTTCTTAACCCGCCCGTCGCACCTTTCCCCGACAAAGCGCTTTGAGCGGGAAGGGTCACTCCCATGCCGCGACACGACAGAACTGACACTTCTCTCATATGCCGGAAGGCTGACCATGAGAGACCGGTCTTGCAAGGCTCCGGCAACCCCGGAGTACAGGTCACGCGTTAAATCGCGGATTTGAGAGAACCGTCAGGCCCATAAGGGCGGCGCCGCTTCTTCTTTGAAACTACCGACATCCTCGGGTTCGACCCGAGGAGCACAGGATCAGACAAATCACCGGGCCCCGTCCGGTGATGACGCTCTGTTGCATCCGACAGGTCGCAACAAAAAAGCCCCGGAATGTGCTCCGGGGCTTTTGTCTGATTCCAACCTGTCGGAACGACGATCAGCCGCCTTTCTGGTCGTAGGCTGTTCCCCAGCCCCATGCACCGGACCCGAATCCGCGTGCAACAACGCGCTCGCGGTAGATCGCCGACACAACATCGCCGTCCCCGGCGAGCAGAGCCTTGGTTGCGCACATTTCCGCGCAGATCGGCAGTTTGCCTTCGTCGATGCGGTTGCGGCCGTACTTGGCGAATTCGGCGGTGGAGTGGTTCTCTTCCGGGCCACCGGCGCAGAAAGTGCACTTGTCCATCTTGCCGCGGCTGCCGAAGTTGCCCGCTTGCGGGTATTGCGGTGCGCCGAACGGGCAGGCGTAGAAGCAATAGCCGCAGCCGATGCACAGATCCTTGGAGTGCAGGACCACACCTTCTTCGTTCTGGTAGAAGCAATCCACCGGGCAGACGGCCATACAGGGCGCGTCCGAACAGTGCATGCAGGCGACCGAGATCGAGCGTTCGCCGGGGCTGCCGTCGTTGATCGTGACCACCTTGCGGCGGTTGATCCCCCACGGAACCTCGTGCTCGTTCTTGCAGGCCGTGACGCAGGCGTTGCATTCAATGCAGCGTTCGGCGTCGACAAGGAATTTAGCTCGTGCCATGTCTGATATCCTCCTCAGGCTGCCATGATCTTGCAAAGGGTGGCTTTGGTTTCCTGCATCTGGGTCACCGAATCATACCCGTAGGTCTGCGCGGTGTTGGTCGATTCACCCAAGACATACGGATCAGCGCCTTCCGGGTACTTGGACCGCTGGTCCTCGCCCTGGAAATGCCCACCAAAGTGGAAGGGCATGAACGCGACCCCAGGAGCGACCCGTTCGGTCAGCATGGCCATCACCTTGACCTTGCCGCCCTCCGGGCCTTCGACCCAGACCTGCGCACCGTCCCGCACACCCAGATTGTTGGCATCGCGCGGGTTGATCTCGATGAACATGTCCTGCTGCAATTCGGCCAGCCACGGGTTTGACCGTGTCTCGTCGCCGCCGCCCTCGTATTCGACCAACCGGCCGGATGTGAGGATGATCGGGAAGTCGGTCGAGAAATCCTTGGCCTGGATCGACTTGTACATTGTCGGCACACGCCAGAACTTCTTGTCCTCGTAGGTCGGGTAATCGGCCACCAGATCATAACGATTGGTGTAAAGCGGTTCGCGGTGAACCGGCACCGGATCCGGGAAGGTCCACACAACCGCGCGGGCCTTGGCGTTGCCGAACGGCGCACATTCATGTGCAATCGCAACCCGCTGGATGCCGCCCGACAGGTCGGTCTTCCAGTTGGTGTTCGGACCCGCCACAGCGTCGATCGCCGCGCGTTCGTCGTCCGTAAGATCACCGTCCCAGCCAAGGTCCATCAACATCTGCATGGTGAATTCAGGGTATCCGTCCTGAATTTCAGAGCCTTGCGAATAGACGCCTTCGGCCAGCAGGTTGTCGCCCTGATATTCCACGCCGTAACGGGCGCGGAAGGTCAGACCACCCTTGGAGACCGGCAGCGACATATCATAGAGGTTCGCCGTACCCGGATGGTTCATCTCGGGAGTGCCCCAGCACGGCCACGGCATCCCGTAGAAATCGCCATCGGCCGGACCACCATTTGCCCGCAGGGTTGTGCGGTCGAACGTGTGCTGGTTCGCCATGTGCAGCTTCATCCGTTCGGGTGACTGGCCGGTATAGCCAATTGTCCACATGCCCCGGTTGAATTCGCGGGTGATGTCTTCGACCACCGGTGTCACGCCATCGTCTTCCAGCGCGATGTTGCGGAAGATTTTGTCGTGGAAACCGAATTTCTGCGCGAACAGACCCATGATCTCGTGGTCGGTCTTGGATTCGAACATCGGCGCCATGACCTGATCGCGCCACTGGAGCGACCGGTTCGAGGCGGTGACGGAACCACGGGTCTCGAACTGCGTTGTCGCCGGCAGCAGGTAGACCCCATCGGTGCGGTCATGCAGCACGGCAGAGACAGTCGGGAACGGGTCGATCACGACCAGCGTGTCGAGCTTTTCCATCGCCGTCTTCATTTCCGGCAGACGGGTCTGCGAGTTGGGCGCGTGGCCCCACAGAACCATCACACGGGTGTTGTCCGGCTGATCGAGGTTTTCCTTGTCCTCAAGCACACCGTCGATCCAGCGTGAGACCGGGATGCCCGTCAGGTTCATCATCGGCGTGTCACCGACCATTTCCTGCGAGAACTGGGCCTTCAGCCAATCCAGGTCTTCGTCCCAGACGCGCGCCCAATGGGCCCACGATCCGGCGGCCAGGCCATAGTAGCCCGGCAGCGTATCGGCCAGAACACCAAGGTCGGTTGCGCCCTGCACGTTGTCGTGGCCCCGGAAGATGTTGGTGCCGCCACCGGCGGTGCCCATGTTGCCCAGCGCAAGCTGAAGGATGCAATAGGCGCGGGTGTTGTTGTTGCCGTTGGTGTGCTGGGTGCCGCCCATGCACCAGATCACGGTGCCGGGACGGTTGTTGGCCAGCGTGCGTGCAACCCGCTCAAGCTGCGATCCGGGTGTTCCGGTGACGCGCTCGACCTCTTCGGGGGTCCAGTTGGCGACTTCTTCCTTGATCTGGTCCATGCCCCAGACACGGGTGCGGATGAACTCCTTGTCCTCCCAGCCGTTCTCGAAGATGTGCCAGAGGATACCCCAGACCAGCGCCACGTCCGTGCCCGGACGGAAGCGGACATATTCATCCGCATGCGCGGCGGTGCGTGTGAAACGCGGATCACAGACGATGAGCGGTGCGTTGTTCTGCTCTTTCGCCTTGAGAAGATGCAGCAGCGATACCGGGTGCGCTTCGGCCGGGTTGCCCCCGATCAGAAAGATCGCGCGGCTGTTGTGGATGTCATTGTAGCTGTTGGTCATGGCGCCGTAGCCCCATGTGTTCGCCACACCCGCCACGGTCGTCGAGTGACAGATCCGCGCCTGGTGGTCGATGTTGTTCGTGCCCCAGTAGGCGGCGAACTTGCGCATCAGGTAGGCTTGTTCGTTGTTGTGCTTGGCGGACCCGAGCCAGTAGACCGAATCCGGGCCGCTTTCGTCGCGGACTTCCATCATCTTGTCGCCGATCTCGTTGATCGCCTGCTCCCAGCTGATGCGCTTCCACTCTCCACCCTCTTTCTTCATCGGGTACTTGAGGCGGCGTTCACCATGGGCATGTTCGCGGACGGCGGCACCCTTGGCGCAATGGGCACCAAGGTTGAACGGGCTGTCCCAACCGGGCTCCTGTCCGATCCAGACGCCATTGCTGACCTCGGCAACCACAGTACAGCCGACCGAACAGTGCGTGCAGACCGACTTGACGGTCTGGACCGCGCCGTTGACGGCGGATTGTGCGCTGGCCTGCGTGACCGCGCCGCCGGTGGCGCTGATCGCGGCAAGGCCGCCGATGGCAAGGCCCGATCCGCGCAGGAATGAACGTCTGTCGACGGATTTGTTCGAGATGTCCGAAATCAGGCCGGTTCGCGCAGCGCGCCGTGTCAGCCCTCCGGTTTTCTTTCTTAGCATGGTGTCCCTCTTGAGCTACCTGGGGCGCAAAACGCCGTCGGCTGGGTTGCGATCTGCATCCGGGCTGCCCCGGTTTTGCAGAGGGGTTAAGTCCGAGGTTCTAGAACCGGGTACTGGCGAGATAGGCGCGGGTGTGCGCGGTGTCCTGCATCCGGCCATCCCCCTTGGGCGATTCCGACGCTTCGGCCTGGGTGCCTGATACGGCAACGGCCGCAACGGCAGCGGGGGCCGCGGTGCCTGCCAGTTTCAGAAAATCACGGCGACTTGCGGACGCCTCGGTTTTCTCAGTCATGGAAGGTTCCTCCCTACTTCCTGTTTGGTGCGACGCATGTGTCGCTTGGTGACGGTTGCCCGCCTGGTTCCTGGTCGACTCCGGCCCGTCTTCAGGCCGGTGTCAGTCTGAACGCTTCGCGTTCAATCTTCATGAACGCCTGTCCGACCGATCCGACCGCGCTATACAGCATCGCGGTCTTCGCGGTTTCCAGATCGGCGTAGAAATGACCGGCCCAAGGTGCAATGTGCCGGTTGAAAAACAGTTTCTGATCGTCGAGCGTCGACGGTCTGGAAAAGCGTCCCACAATCAACCCGCCCATGACTTCCATCAATGTGGCGATGTTGTCTTCGGGTTCATACACGTTGGCCGCGCGTTCGATGCGGCGCGCCGACAGATCGCTGCGCAGCACGGCAAGCGGCTTTTCGTGCAGGAAACCGGTCAGGTAAAAGCTGGCATAAGGCAGCAATTCACCACGCCCCAAGCCGATGAACAGCTTGTTGAACTCGCGTTCCGCCTGCTGCGGGGTGGTTGTCTTTGCGCATCCGGCGAGCCGCGCAATGGCTTGGCCAAGGTCGGTGTCATCACCGCTTAGCCCCGCAGTTTGAGACAGCAACAATTCGTCAGGGGGCGCTGACAGGATCAGGCCAAGAAAATTGTAAAGGTCCGCACGCAGGCGGTCTTCTTCTGACACCGATGGCGAGGGCTGAGCCGCGCTCATTGTCATCCTGTCTCGCTTTCTATCTTGAAACGCATCCGTCGGGGACGCGCGTGTTCCGGTTCCATTGTATCCAATGGTGTGCCGATGGCATATTCATCCACGGTCTCATTGCCTACGACTATAGTCGTAGATGCAGGTGCAGCATTTGCGCCCTGCTGCATACTTTCCGGAATTTGCGTTTTCTCCGGGGATGGTTCACCGTTATGGCCCGCAAGAGCGATTTCTGACAGATTCTCTGGGGTATCAATGTGTTCGCCGGTTTGCGCCGCGATCCTGGCGCGTTCCTGTTCCTCGAGCGCCTGAACATGGCGCAGCAATCCCTTGCCCACCTGGTAGGCCGTCTTGACCCCCGGCGCATCGGTTGCGGCATTGGTGAAATCGCCGTCGTAATCGTTCAGCCCGTCCAGATTGGCGAGCATCGGATTGAGCCGCCACAACTGCCGCAGCGCGCGGCGGCGCAGGCGTTCGGGCACCGCCTTGTTCATGAACCCGGCAATGTCCTGACCGGGTTCAAGATTATCCGGATCAGGCAAGCCGAACTCTTCGAGAATTTCCGTGTCGGTCTTTTCTTCAAGCTGCGCCTGTGTCGCTTCGACCTCGGCGGCCTCGATACGGCGCGCCTCTTCGGCTTCCTCGGCCTCGACCCGCGCCTTGCGGCGGGACCAGAAATCCGATCCACGGCTCATGACGGGCGGGCCTTTCGGGTGCTTGTGGGCGCGCGGTAGACATCGCTCACCTGCGAGATGCGCGGATCGCCCTTGCCGTCTTCGACCTTGTCTTCAAGATACCGTTTGCGTTTGCGCTTCACGAACGGCTCCTCGACGAAATGCAGATCGGTCCATTCCTGCACCCAGGCGACCAGCGCAGGGGGCATCGGCACCTTTTCCACAACGTCCTCGCCACCATCGGTATATTGCATCGCCTCATGCGGGTTGGCGGTGATCAGCTTGATCCTGTAGGGCCATTCATCGTCGCCCGGTTGCAGCACCACATAGGCGCAGACCACGGGTTCCGCGAGGCCGATGCGATAGGCTTCGGCATCGGTGCGCCACAGCGTCAGGTTGGCCGTGCCGATATGGTATTCGGTGATATCACCATCTTCGCGCAAGAGTTTCCAATGCGCCGGACCCGCTCCGGGCAGCAGCGCGGTTGGGCTCCAGGCCCATTTTTGCCAGCGCGTGACGCCCGGTCGGCGTTGCAAGACAACACCCACGGGCAGTTCGATCGAACGGCGTTGCGTCATGTTCAAACTCATGTCCTCTGCGACCCACACCTTACAGGCGCGGTTGACATCTGCCTAGCATGGCCCTTGGTTAAGTCAAAACATCGACTGAACATCAAGAGATCACGCAGGCGCACGCCGCAAAAGGGCCGACATGGGAACCAAACTGCTTTTATGTGACTGCTTGGGCAGTCAATCCGTAGACGCCGCTGCCATCGGAGGCGCGACGTCGCTTGATCCGTCAAAGGTTTACACAAACCTCTGCGGCACACAGGCCGAGGCGTCCGCCAAGGCTCTGTCCGAAGGGGATGTGATTGTCGCCTGCGCCCAGGAACGTGCGTTTTTCGAAATGCTGGCCGAAGAGCTCGGCGCGGACACACCGAGATGTGTCGATATCCGCGACCGCGCCGGGTGGAGCGACGATGGCCCATCCGCAGGTCCGAAACAGGCCGCCCTTGCGGCCGAAGCGTTCTTGAAGCTGCCGGTTCCCAAGGTTGTCGATGTCATCAGCGAAGGCACCTGCCTGATCGTTGGGAGGGGCGAGGTGGTGTTCGCTGCGGCGGCGCAACTGTGCGACACGCTTGCGGTGACGGTGCTGCAAACCGATGTGGCGGATGTGCCGGTGGATCGCCGCTTTGACGTGGTGCGCGGCGAGGTGTGGAACCTCACCGGCGCGCTGGGTGGGTTCCGCGTCAGGATCAACCGCTTTTCGGACCTGCTTGCCGGTGGGCGTGGCGCGTTTTCGTTCAGCGCGCCGAAGGATGGCGCGGTGTCGGAATGTGATGTGGTGATCGACCTGACCGGAGACCCCGCCCTGGTGCCGGCCCCGCACAAACGCGAAGGCTACCTGCGCGCCGATCCACGCCAGCCTGCGGCGGTGGCCACAATGCTGTCAGAGGCGGTGCAACTGGTCGGCACGTTCGAAAAACCGCTCTATATCGCGCTGGAACCCGCGCTTTGCGCCCACAGCCGCGCCGAACAGGCGGGGTGTTCGAAATGTCTGAACATCTGTCCGACAGGGGCCATCACGTCGGACGGCGATCACGTTGCCATTGATCCAATGATCTGTGCCGGGTGTGGCGCCTGTGCGGCGCTCTGTCCGTCCGGGGCGATTGCCTATGATGCGCCACCCGTTGCGGCGGTGTTCCGGCGGCTGGAAACCCTGTCGTCAACCTATCGCAAAGCCGGGGGCAAGGCGCCCAGGCTGCTGGTGCATGACGCCGATCACGGGTCCGAGATGATCAGCCTTGCCGCCCGTTTTGGTCGCGGGTTGCCCGCTGATGTGATCCCGTTCGAAATGGACAGTCTTGCCGCCTTTGGCCATGCCGAGATGATGGCCGCCCTCAGCAGCGGGTTTGCGTCGGTCGATGTCCTGCTTGCCCCGCGCACCGAACGCGACACGCCGGAGCATGAGGCGGCGCTGGCCAACGCGCTTTGCGGGGACGCGCGGGTGCAGGTGCTGGACATTGCCGATCCCGATGCGCTTGGCGATCATCTGTTTGGTGCAACCGTGGCGACGCCCGTGACAACACCCAGCCTGCCCATCGGCACCCGCCGACAGGTGACGCGGGTGTCGGCCAAGGCGGTGAGCCCGGAGGCCGAGATTCTGCCGCTTCCCGAACATGCGCCGTATGGGGCGATCCTGGTCGACACCGATGCCTGCACCTTGTGCCTCAGCTGTGTGTCGCTTTGCCCGTCCGGGGCGCTTGGCGACAACCCGGACCTGCCGCAGCTTCTGTTCCAGGAAGATGCCTGCCTGCAATGCGGTCTCTGCGCCACCATCTGCCCGGAAACGGCCATCACGCTTGAGCCGCGCATGAACCTGACCGAGACCGCACTCAGCCAGGTGGTGCTGAACGAGGAAGAGCCGTTCGCCTGTGTCGAATGTGGCGCGCTGTTCGGGGTCAAATCGACCATCGAGAAGATCACCGAAAAGCTGGCCGGGAAACATGCGATGTTTGCCACTAGTGACGCGGCCCGGATGATCCAGATGTGCGACAATTGCCGCATTCAGGCGCAGTACCATTCCAAGGACAATCCGTTCGCCCTGGGTGAGCCGCGCATTCCGCGCACGACGGATGACTACCTCAAGCAGACGCCTTATTCCAAACGGCGCGATCACTGAGGACAGCGCGGAAAGCCGTTTCGAACCGGCTTTCCGCTCAGACCTCGACGTCCATCCAGATCGGCAAATGATCGGACGCGCGGCGGGCCTCACCGTGTTCGAACACGCCAGCCCCCGTCATGGTCAACCCCCGCCCAACGGCAAACCGATCCAGCGGAGCAACCGGGCGGGACGCATGAAAGCTGCGTCCGGGCGTGATTACGTCGAACGCGTGTTCCAGAATGTCGAACCCGATACGCGGCGACCATTCGTTGAAATCCCCCGCAATCACGGCACGCGGGGATCGCTGGGACAGTTCTTCAAGCAGATGCGCCAGTTGCAATTGCCTGCAGCCCCGACGCAGCCCCAGATGTGTGCCAACCAGCGTCATCGTCCCCGTTGGTCCCTCAAGATCGGCCAGGACCGCGCCGCGCGGTTCGATCCCCGGCAGGCTGAGCCGTTCCGTGGCACCGACCCGCCAGCCATCACGCACCAGAAGCGCGTTGCCGTGCCAGCCCGAACTTGGACCGTTGGTCACGCTCAGAACCCGCAGCCCGGTCTGATCGAAAAGCGCGTCCTCCGGCAGAACGGCCGGCCGCACCCCCAGCCGTTTGTCGGCCTCCTGCAATGCCACCACATCCGCGTCCAGATCTGCCAGCACCCGGATGATCCGCATCGGGTCACGCCGCCAGTCCAGCCCCACGGCCTTGCGGATGTTGTAGCTCGCGATCCGCATCAGAGCACCGGCGCAAACAGCCGGGCCGCCCGCGCCAGCATACCGGTCACGATGGGACGGTCTGCCAAATCAAGATCGACGCGTGTGGCATTGCTGAAATCGGTCTCAAGCATGTCCTTGACCGCCGACGCCGCACGCGTGCCTGCCATCACAACCGTAATTTCAAAGTTCAACAGACCCGATCGGATATCGAGGTTGATCGATCCGACCGAGGCCAGATCATCATCCACCAGCGCCACCTTTTGATGAATGAAGGCCGGATCATACATCCAGACCTCCCCCCCGACAGAGCGCAGATCGTCGAAATAGGCCATTGCGGCGAAATAGGTGATGTAGTGATCCGCCCGCCCCGGAACGAGGAGTCTGACTTCCACCCCGCGCAGCGCGGCAAAGCGCAGAGCCGTCAAGACATCCCGGTCCGGCACAAAATACGGGGTCGAAATCCACAACCGTTTCTGGGCCGCATGTGCCAGTGCAATGAAGTAGAGATTGCCTGCCGCGATCTCTTCGGCGGGCGACGGCGCAAGCGCAACCGCCTTCAGATCACCCGCGGGGGATGGCACGCTGGACGCGATATGGCTCAGGTCTTCGCCATCGGCCCAAAGCCAGTCGGATGAGAAATGCAGCGCCAGTTGCGACACCACCGGACCGCGAAAGGCGGCAAAGGTGTCCCGCCATGGCCCTATCGAGGGATCACGACCGAGATAGGTCTTCGACACGTTCAGCCCGCCGGTAAACGCAATCTCGTTGTCGACCACGACCAGTTTGCGGTGATTGCGATAGTTGAACTGGAACGGCCCAAGCAGACGTTTTGGGCCTCTAGGCCGCGCAAGCCGCACGCCCGCGTCGGTCAGTGAGCGGGCAAAGGGGCGGGGCAGCCCGAAGAACGGCAATTCGTCGTGCAACAGCCAGACCGAAACGCCTGCCTGTGCCCGTTCGACCAGCGCATCCCGCAAGGCGCGGCCGATGTCATCGTCCTTGATGGTATAGAACTGCACAAACAAGGTCGTTCTTGCCCCCCGGATCGCGTCAAGAAGCGCGTCATAGGTGGCCTTGCCGTCAATCAGCAGAAACATGTCATTGCCATCGGTCACGGGGAGCCGTGCAATCCTGGCGAAAGGCGTCAGGCGCGAGGGATCTTCGGCGACCTGTTCGTCCGAGGCCATTTCGAACAGGTCCTTGTCCGACTTGTGACGTTCCCGTTCGAACTGTTTGTAGTTGGCGTGCCCAAAAACCAGATACATCAGAGATCCGACAAGCGGCAACAGCAGGATCAGCAGGATCCACGCGGTTGCGCCCTGCGGCGTGCGCGAGGTCAGCAAGGCGCGATACGACGCCACCAGGGCCATCAGTCCCAGAACGACGGCGATTGCCGCGTTCGAGACTGTCAGAAACTCAGTCATGGCAGACACTTTTCCCTCCTGTCTGCATGTCGGAATGGCTTGCCGCTGGCGTCAACTCGAATATCCTTCTAAAGTCCTGTGGACTGCATTCTTGCCGTGATACATGTCGTAAACCAACCTGGTCAAAAATGGCCCAACAAGATAGCTGATCGCAAGGTCAAGCCTGACAAACATGCATAACGGGAGGACGCACTGACATGCGTGAGATTCGCAAAATTCTTTTCGGTTGCCTCATGGCCGCTTTGGCCTTTCTGTTTCTCGCAACATGGCTGACCCCGGGACCGGCCAACGCGCAAGAAGGGGCAAGCGTTGCCGAAGAATCGGAAACGCCGGCGGAAATCGACCGCACGGCCACCGGCGGCGCGACGACTCTGGAAGACATCCTGCGCCGTCAGCAAGGCCTGCCGGTGGACAACACCTATCGCTCTGACAACATCGGCGACCCGGCTGCGGCTGCGGGCTTGACGGATCAATTGGGCACACTTGGTGGCGCCTCGGACCCGGACTTGTGGCGCGGAATGCGGTTCAACGAGGCCGATATAACGACACAGTCGCGCGGACCGGCTGCCGGTGTTCTGATTCAGGACCGGGGCATGTGGTGGCTGCAATTCCGCCAAGGCCCGCTGCTGACCTATGGTGGTTATCTGCTGCTTGGCACTCTGGCTGCTCTGGCGCTGTTCTTCCTGATCCGTGGCCGCGTCCGCATCGATGGCGAAAAAACCGGCCAGCGGATCGAACGATTCAAGAATTTCGAACGCTTCGGCCATTGGCTTTTGGCAGGGTCGTTCATCCTGTTGGGGATCACCGGGCTGGTGTCGCTGATGGGGCGAAAGTTCCTGATCCCGGCCTTCGGGCATGAAAGCTATGCGTGGCTCGCGACGGTGTCAAAATGGATCCACAACAACGTGTCCTGGGCGTTCATGCTGGCGCTGGTCATGATCTTCGTGATGTGGGTGATCCACAACCTGCCCGACCGGACCGACTTGAAGTGGCTCGCCAAGGGCGGCGGATTGTTCGGCGGCGGGCATCCCCCTGCCAAAAAGTTCAACGCCGGTCAAAAGCTGATCTTCTGGTCGGTGATCGTTCTGGGCGCGTCGATCTCGGTCTCTGGTCTGTCGCTGCTGTTCCCGTTCGAATTGCCAATGTTTGCTAAGACCTTTGTCATTCTCAACAGCACCGGTCTGCCGGACATGCTGGGCTTCGGGGTCTTGCCGGAAACCATGACCCCGCACGAAGAGATGCAGTATGCGCAGCTGTGGCACGCCATGGTCAGCTTTGTGCTGATGGCGATTATCCTGGCGCATATCTATATCGGTTCGGTCGGTATGGAGGGCGCGTACGACGCGATGGGATCCGGCATGGTCGAAGAGCAATGGGCCAAGGAACACCACAGTCTGTGGGTCGAAGAGGTCAAGGCGCGGGACGGCAAGGCGCCAAGTGGCGCCACCCCTGCCGAGTAACATGCGCAGGGCTTTGGCCACATCTGCGGTTCTGCTTTGGGCAACCACCGGGGCCGCGGACGAGTTCTTCACGCTTCAGGGGCACGGCGGCCCGATCATGGGAATCGCCGTGTCGGACTCTGACCAGATCGCCACTGTCAGTTTCGACAACGCGGTTGGGCTCTGGTCGGGGACCGATCCGCTTTGGTTCGACGGGCACGAAGCGGCGGTCAATGCCGTCGTGTTTGCGACCGACGGCACGATCTATTCCGCAGGTGATGATTACGCAGTCCGCGCCTGGTCGCCTGACGGGGCCGAGAAAGCGGTCTGGACCGGGCACAAGGGCAAGGTTGTCTCGCTTGCGGTGTCGCCGGATGGCGCTGTGCTTGCGTCAGCCAGTTGGGACGGCAGCATCGGTCTTTGGCCTGTGGACGGGTCTGATCCCCGGTTTCTGACAGGGCACAATGGGCCCGTGAACGACGTGGCTTTCACGCAGGATGGCAGCGGGCTTTATTCCGCGTCCTCCGATGGCAGCATCCGGCTTTGGGATGTCGCCAGCGCGAGCGAAATGCTGCGGGTGACGGAACACGGGTTCGGTGTGAACGAATTGGAATTGAACGAAGAGTCAGGCTGGATCGCCTATGGCGCGGTCGATGGCGGCACGCGGGTGCTGGACCTTGCCACCGGCGACACGCTGGCCGATCTGACGCTGGAACGGCGTCCAATCCTGGCGATGGCGACAAGCCACGATGGCAGCAGGCTCGCCGTTGGGGATGGCGAAGGGTACATCATGGTGGTCGATACATCCGATTGGCAGATTGACCGCGATTTCCGCGCCACTCAACGCGGGCCGGTCTGGGCGCTGGCGTTTTCGCAGGACGGCAGCAACATTCACGCAGGTGGGCTGGACCCGCGCATGTATTCCTGGCCGATTGCCGCCATGGGCGACGCCGACCCGATGGCCACCGGTTCGCCCAGCTTTCTGGCAGATGCCGACACGATGCCCAATGGCGAACGCCAGTTCATGCGCAAATGTTCGATCTGTCACACATTGACACCGGGAAGCGCGCGGCGTGCCGGGCCAAGCCTTTATGATCTGTTCGGCCGCAAGGCGGGAACGGTCGAGGATTACACCTATTCAGACGCCTTGGACGGATCAGTCCTTGTTTGGGACGAAGACACGATTGATGCTCTTTTCGATATCGGACCAGAGCATTACATTCCCGGAACCAAGATGCCGATGCAGCGGATCACGGGCGCGCAGGACCGCGCCGATCTCGTGACCTATCTGCGTCGGGAAACCGCGCCAAAGGAGAGTTCGCAGTGAAAGCCATGTTAGTTGGATTTGTCGCCATCGCCGTGATCGCCGTTGGCGCGGACTACACCCTCGACCAGATGGGGTGGAGCGCCGCTGAACAGGGCGTCTCCTCCTCATCTGTACGATTGGGCGACTGAACCGTCAGGTTCCGACCTGAAGCACCGATGTCTTCTGCCGCAAAAGCGCAATCACACTCAGCGCAGTGATCTTGCCTGTCGCCGGGTTTTCCTCGGTCGGGCGGTTCTGGATCGTCATGGTGAAATCCGAACTGTCCGACACGACGCGGACGGTGTGCTGGTTCTTTTCCAATGCGGGATCGGCCCAGACTTCCATGCGGGTCTTGTCTGTGCCGTAACCTGCAAGGCTGACCGCGACAGCGACGTTCACGTTTGCAGGGAACACCTTGGCCACGTCTGTCACCGCGCCGCCCAAGACCAGTTTCGCTTCGCTCAGATTGCTGAGGTCGATGTTGTTGTCGACCACATAAGGCGCTTTTGCCAAACCCGCGACCGGCTTGCGGGTCTCGATCACGACGGAGTGCAGAGTGCCGACAGCAGCGCCCTTGATTGCATCCAGGCCGAGGATTGCACCTGACGGGACGATGATTTTCGCCCCGGTCTTTTCCGCCAGATCGAACAACGCCTGTTGCCCCATAAGCTGGCTGGCGGACAGAACGACAAGTTCCTTGCCCGCGCGCACCACAGGTTCCGCAAGATCCATGAAAAGCTGGGGTGGGAGCGTTTCGATCACCACGTCGCAATGGTTCGCGATGTCGCTTAGCGGGTAGTTCGGCACCGACGTTGACAGCGTTGCATTGGCCTCGGCGGCACGGTCATCGTTGCGCGCGCTGATGCCCGCGAGTTCACAGCCGGGAATGCCGCCCCTGTCCAGTTCCTGTGCGACGTGCAGTCCAATTGCGCCCAAGCCTGCAATTCCGATCTTCATGCCCGATACCTTTCAACCATGTCCACAATTCTGTGTGCTGCTGCCACCGATGCGGCGTGATCCTGCGAAAAGTTCAACCGCACGCTGTTTGCGGTATGCGGCGCAAACTCTGATCCCGGCGTGACCGTGACCCCGGCTTGCAGACGCAAGAGGCGTGCGAAAACTTCGGGGGAGACAACCAGTTGCGGCAGTTCCGGGAACAGGTAGCTTCCGGCCTGCGGACACGCGGTTGGAAATCCTGCGGCGCGGAAGACGCTGAGCAGATCGTCGCGGATCGCTTCGTGCTGGGCGATGCGGTTCGCCATCCAGCCGTCGGGTTCGTGAAACCACGTCTTGAGCGCGGCTTGCGAATAGCCCGCCGCGCGCAGGGACACGATGGCTTGCAGTTTTTCCATCCGGTCGATCAACGGGGCAGAACCGAACGCGACGCCCAACCGGAAGCCACTGAGCGATTCCGTCTTGGACGGGCCCATGATGGTGATCAGGTTCTTGGGGCGCTTTTCACAGGCGCGCATGTGGGTATAGGTTTCACCGCTATAGAGCAGTCGCGAATAAAGCTGATCGACAATCACGGTCACATCGTACTTCGCGGCAAGCCGCGCGATTTCGGTAATCGACGCATCTTGCGTCACGACGCCGGTCGGATTGTTCGGGGTCGAGAACACCAGCACTTCGGCACCTGCCTCGAACGCCGCTTTCAGTTGCCCGAGGTCGGGGCCGCGCTGAGCGGCGTCTTCGTGGTAATGCAACGCAACGGGCAAAATATCCCCGCCGAAAAACGCGACCAGCTTGCGGTTGGCGAAATAGTCCGGCTCGAGGATGGCCACCTTGGTGCCGCGATCCACCGTTGCACCAAGTGCGAGGAACAGCGCGCCTTGGGTGCCCGGTGTGATGATCAGCTCGTCCACCGGATCAACCGGGGCGCCGGTAAAGGCGGCAAGGCTGGCCGCGACATCGTCCCGGATGGCAGCAGCGCCACGGTATTCGGTATAGGCCTGCGCCCCACCCTCCTCAAAGCCGTCTTCCCACGCAGCGCGGGCGCCGGGTGTGGGTTCAAAGGCATCGACATCGCCATGCGAGAAATCCACCGGCACGCCGGGGATCATCTCTCCGCGCATGACCGATTTCAGATCATCGGCGTTCTGCCGCACTTCCTGCCCCGGAGCGTTATCCGCGCCAAGCCGTGCAAATTTCGCATCCAGACTGCTCATTTCCCTCTCCGCTTTGGTTCGGTTCTATCTAACCCGGCTTTCCGGTCTGCGCCAGTTCCACAGCGCGATCGGGCGTCTTGCGTCGATGTTAGCGCTGACGTATTGCTCCGCCATGTTTCTGGGTATCGACATAGGCACATCGGCGGTCAAAGTGATCTGCACCGATGGCACACACATCAGCGCATCGGCCACCGCCGATCTGACGCTGCAATCCCCACATTCCGGCTGGTCCGAACAGAGCCCTGCTGCGTGGTGGGACGCAACCTGCACTGCGTTGGCCGAGATTGGCAAGACCATGCCCCTGTCGCAGGTGACTGCGATTGGTCTGTCAGGCCAGATGCACGGCGCGGTTCTGCTGGATGCGGGATTGAATGTGCTGCGCCCTGCGATCCTGTGGAATGACAGCCGTTCGACGCAGGACTGTACCCGGTTGCAAGAGGTGTTGCCCGAAATCGGCACCATCGCGGGTGTCCTGCCCCTGCCCGGCTTTACTGCTCCGAAGCTGATGTGGGTCGCACGGGAAGAACCCGGTATTCATGCGCGGATCGCACATGTTCTGCTGCCCAAGGATTATATCGGACTGCGCCTGCACGGTGAACTTGCCATGGACCGCTCTGACGCGGCTGGCACGCTTTGGCTGGATCAGGCTGCCCGCGCGTGGAGTGGCAGGGTTGCAGAAGCTTCGGCTACCGCACTGGACTGGTTGCCGCGACTTGCCGACGGACATGAGGTTGTCGGGCAGGTGACGGATGACGCCGCATCAAGGACCGGTTTGCCCGCGGGCATTCCCATTGTTGCAGGTGGCGGCGACGCCGCGACCGGGGCTGTTTCCCTTGGGGCGACCGAGGCAAACAGGGGCTTTATCTCGCTTGGGACATCGGGGCAGTTGTTTGTCGCGGGGGATGCGTATCATCCCAACCCTGCAAGGTTTGTGCATGCCTTTGCGCATACGGTACCGAACCGCTGGTATCAGATGGCGGCGATGCTGAACGGTGCGCGGCCCATCGCATGGCTGGCGGGTCAGCTTGGCATCAGTGCCGGGGACGTGGTGGTCTTGGCCGAAAGCGCGGACCCGACGCGCGTGCCGATCTTCCTGCCCTACCTGACCGGAGAACGCAGCCCGCATGGCGACCCGCATATCCGCGCGGGGTATTTCGGGCTTGAAGACAGTACCGACCGTGCCGCCCTGTGTCGCGCCGTGGTCGAGGCTGTTGCCTTTACCTTTGCCGATGCCGTGCAGAGCTTTGGCGACACGATTACAGACCTGTCCCATCTTGCCGCCCTTGGCGGGGGAAGCAGATCGCCCTTCCTGCTGCAACTGATCGCCAACGCGACAGGCACCCGGATCGGCCGGACAGCCGGTTCGGACGCGGGTCCGGCACTGGGTGCGGCGCGGCTTGCCGCCTGTGGCATGGGCGCGATGACCCTGTCGGATCTCGGTCAGCAGCCCGAGATCGCGGATTGGTTCGATCCGGTCACGACACCGGTTCTGGATGACAGGTTGCGCCGCTACCGGGCGCTGTATGGTGCGCTCAAGGATTTGCGCTAACGCTTTGGCCCGGTTCCTGGTTACCGAAGACGGCCGAATATATGTGCGGCCTTCAGCCACCCTGATCAATCTTTACCAGCAATATTGATTTTTTGCGCGCGATAAGAAAATGTAAATCAAAGCCAAGTTTTTTCTGACGCGCTCAACGGGGACCCACCATGCCACAATCCAAGATCAGGAACATGGAGGAATTCGCCGCGATCAGCGGGATTTCCCGTCCCACGGTGTCCAAGTATTTCCACGACCCAAGCAGCGTGCGCAAATCCACCCGCAGCCGCATCGAAGCCGCTTTGGAAAAGTACGATTACCGGCCCAACATCTATGCGATGAACCAGAACCGGAAGCTGACCAAGAATATCGGCATCGTGGTTCCCTATCTGGCCGACCCCTTCTTTGCCGAGATCGTCCGGGTGATCGAAGGCCGGTGTATCGAAGCAGGTTTCACCCCGTCGCTTTTCAGTTCACACGGCGATCAGGCGCATGAGAATGACATTCTCGACAGCCTTCGCTCCATGAAACCGGCGGGCGTTCTTCTGGCTCCGCTTGGGCGACAGTCCGACAAATCGGCCATCGAGACATTCTGCAAATATGTGCCAACGGTTCTGTTCGACAGCAACATCGAAGGCATGGGAGAAGCGTTTGTCGGGTCGGACAACTATAGTTTTGTCTCGCAAACCGTCGATTATCTGAGCCGCACCGGAGAAGCTCCCAGCTTTTTCGAAATGAAGACACCCGCAAACCCGAACGCCAACAAACGGCGGTTGGCGTATTTCTCGATGATGGATCGTCTTGGTCTTGAACCGCATGTGGTGCAGGTCGAAGGCACCGGCTGGCGATTCGAGGAAATCGGGCGCGAAGGGGGTCTGAAAGTGCTTGCCGACAAGTCCCTGCCCACCAATTCGTTGCTGTGCAGCAATGATCGCCTCGCCATCGTGTTTCTTGCTGAGTGTTATGAAAGCGGCATTCGGGTCGGACGGGGCGCGGATTGCCAGCTTCGTGTGGCCTCGCATGACGACCACCCGTTTTCGCGTTTCACCTGCCCATCGTTGACGACAGCAGCCCATGATTACAATGCGGTATCCGATTATGCGGTGGAAACGCTGTTCCGCCTGATCGAAAGTGGCGGGCACCTTGATCACCGCACCGAAAGCCTGTTCGAGCCCAGGTTGATCATGCGCGAGTCCGCCTGACTAAAGTTTACGCGAGTAAAATTTTTGTTGACGCGAGTAAACGATCTGTGGTGAGGTCTCGTTAGGTAATCCAAAGATCAGGGAGGATTCGGATGCACCTTCGAAACGCACTTCGTGCGGCGACAGCTTTGTCGCTGATTTCGGTCGGAGCCGCACAGGCAGAGACCATCACAATCGCTACAGTCAACAACGGCGACATGATCCGCATGCAGGGTTATACCGACGATTTCACGGCCAAGACCGGCCATGAAGTCGAGTGGGTGACCCTTGAGGAAAACGTGCTGCGCCAGCGTGTCACGACGGACATCACCACCAAGGGTGGCCAGTTCGACATCATGACAATCGGCATGTACGAAACCCCGATCTGGGGTGCAAACGGCTGGCTTGTCCCGCTTGACGATCTTTCGGAAGACTACAACGCCGACGACATCCTGCCCGCGATGGCAGGCGGACTGAGCCATGACGGCACGCTTTACGCAGCACCGTTCTATGGCGAAAGTTCGATGATCATGTACCGCACGGACCTCATGGAAGCGGCCGGCATGGAAATGCCCCAGGCTCCGACATGGGACTTCATCCGCGATGCAGCCGCTGCCATGACCGACCGCGACAACGAAATCAACGGCATCTGCCTGCGTGGCAAAGCCGGTTGGGGCGAAGGCGGCGCGTTCATCACAGCCATGTCCAACTCGTTCGGCGCACGCTGGTTCGATGAAGACTGGAATGCACAGTTCGATACCGAAGCATGGGCAAACACCGTCAACTTCTACAAGGACATGATGGACCAGTATGGCCCGCAGGGCTATGCAACCAACGGGTTCAACGAAAACCTGTCCCTGTTCCAGCAAGGCAAGTGCGGCATGTGGATCGACGCAACGGTTGCGGCATCTTTCGTGACCAATCCGAACGACTCCACTGTCGCTGACAGCGTCGGCTTTGCTCTGGCTCCCGACACCGGTCTGGGCAAACGCTCTAACTGGCTTTGGGCCTGGGCACTGGCAATTCCTGCCGGAACCCAGAAAGAAGCCGCCGCAAAAGAGTTCATCGAGTGGGCCACCTCCACGGACTACATTGATCTTGTTGCGGAAAACGAAGGTTGGGCCAACGTTCCTCCGGGTGCGCGTACATCGCTGTACGAAAATCCGAACTACCAGGAAGTGCCTTTCGCTCAGATGACACTGGACTCGATCCTGTCGGCTGATCCGAACAATCCGACCGTCGATCCTGTGCCCTATGTTGGCGTTCAGTTCGCCGCGATCCCCGAATTTGCCGGTATCGCAACCGAAGTGAGCCAGGAATTCTCGGCAGCTTACGCTGGTCAGCAGACCGTCGAAGAAGCGCTTGAGAAGGCTCAGGCGATCACAAACGAAGCAATGGAAGCCGCTGGCTACCGCTAAGCTCTTGCTTTGAACACCAGAGGGCGGCGCACCGTCGCCCTCTGGTCAGCGACACAACACACCCATTACACTTGAGTGTCGGACTTGGCAGCGCTGTCTCATTCAGCGGGCTGACAACGGAGGAGATGTATCCAATGGCAACGAAGGCTTCGCGATCTGCGGCCCGACTGATGATGGCCCCGGCAGTAATCCTGCTGATGGGCTGGATGCTGGTCCCGCTGATCATGACATTGTGGTTCTCGTTCCGAACCTACCTGCCTCTGCGCGGTGGCGATCTGGGCTGGGCCGGTTTCGACAATTACGTCCGCTTCGTCAGTTCCAGCGCGTTCTGGCCTGCGGTACAGACCACGCTGGTCATCGTTCTGGGCGTTCTGGTCATCACGGTTGGGCTGGGTATTCTTCTGGCCATCCTTCTGGATCAGCCGATGTGGGGTCAGGGCGTTGTCCGTATCCTTGTCATCGCACCCTTCTTCGTCATGCCAACCGTGTCCGCGCTGGTCTGGAAGAACATGTTCATGGACCCTGTGAACGGCCTGTTCGCCCATCTGTGGCGGTTTTTCGGGGCCGATCCGGTCAGTTGGCTGTCGGATGCCGCGATGCCGTCGATCATCATGATCGTCAGTTGGCAGTGGCTGCCCTTTGCGACGCTCATTCTGTTGACCGCGATCCAGTCGCTGGACAGCGAACAGCTTGAAGCCGCCGAAATGGACGGCGCGCCGCACCTGAAACGGTTCTGGTTCATCATCCTGCCGCATCTCAGCCGCGCAATCACCATCGTGATCCTGATTCAGACGATTTTCCTTCTGGCGATCTTTGCCGAGATTTTCGTCACCACGGGCGGCGCATTCGGAACCCGCACCCTGTCCTACCTGATCTTCCAGCGTGTGCTTGAAAGTCAGAACGTCGGACTGGGCTCAGCCGGTGGCGTCTACGCCATCATCCTTGCAAACATCGTCGCGATCTTCCTGATGCGGATCGTCGGCAAGAACCTGGACAACTGATCATGGCCCGTTCTGTTTCTTCCCGCCGCAAGCTGATCAATACCGGCATCGCCTGGGCGATCGGTCTGCTGATCTTCTTCCCGATCCTCTGGACGATCCTGACCAGCTTCAAGACCGAAGCACAGGCCATCGCCAGCCCGCCGATCTTCCTTGGCTTTGACTGGACGCTTGAGAACTATGGCGTCGTGATGGAGCGGTCGAACTACGCCCGCTTCCTCTGGAACTCGATCCTGATTGCGGGTGGGTCCACCATCCTTGGCCTGATCGTCGCCGTTCCTGCCGCCTGGTCGATGGCCTTTGTACCGTCACGCCGGACCAAGGACATCCTGCTGTGGATGCTCTCGACAAAGATGCTGCCTGCGGTTGGTGTGCTTTATCCGATCTACCTGCTGTTCATTCAGTTGGGTCTGCTCGACAGCCGTGCCGGTCTGATCGTTGTGATGATGCTCATCAACCTGCCGATCATCGTCTGGATGCTCTATACCTATTTCCGCGAAATCCCGGTCGAGATCCTCGAGGCGGCGCGGATGGACGGGGCGACGTTGCGCGAAGAGGTGCTTTATATCCTCACGCCGATGGCCATTCCCGGCATCGCGTCCACCATGCTGTTGAACTTCATCCTTGCCTGGAACGAAGCGTTCTGGACGCTGAACCTGACGGCCGTCAACGCGGCGCCTCTGACAGCGTTCATCGCAAGCTATTCCAGCCCCGAGGGTCTGTTCTTTGCGAAACTCAGCGCGGCCTCAACCATGGCCATTGCACCAATCCTCATCCTTGGCTGGTTCAGCCAGAAACAACTTGTCCGCGGCCTGACGTTTGGCGCAGTGAAATAAGGAACCTGACCCATGGGACAAATTCAACTCAAACAGGTCACCAAAAGCTTTGGCGACGTACAGGTTATCCCGCCTTTGGACCTGACCATCGAAGACGGAGAATTCACCGTCTTCGTCGGCCCCTCGGGCTGCGGGAAATCCACTCTTCTGCGCCTGATCGCGGGGCTTGAGGACATCACCACCGGCCATATCGAGATCGACGGCAAAGACGCCACCGACCTCGTGCCCGCCAAGCGCGGTCTGGCGATGGTGTTCCAGTCCTACGCGCTTTATCCGCATATGTCGGTGCGCAAGAACATCGCGTTTCCGCTGAAGATGGCGGGCATGGACCAGGCCGAGATCAAAAAGCGCATCGAAGGGGCGGCATCTGTCCTGAACCTCACAGACTACCTGGACCGTCGTCCGGGTCAGTTGTCGGGGGGTCAGCGCCAGCGTGTTGCCATTGGTCGGGCGATTGTCCGTGAACCGGCTGCGTTCCTGTTCGACGAACCGTTGTCGAACCTTGACGCGGCCCTGCGTGTCGGCATGCGGCTGGAAATCAGCGAACTGCACGAACGCCTCAAGACAACCATGATCTATGTGACTCACGATCAGGTCGAAGCAATGACCATGGCCGACAAGATCGTCGTGCTGCGCGCAGGCCATATCGAGCAGGTCGGATCGCCGCTGGAGCTTTATCACAAGCCACGCAACGAATTTGTGGCGGGCTTCATCGGCTCTCCGAAAATGAACATCTTCGGCGGTGCCGACGCGCAGAAATACGGTGGCACCAAGGCCGGGATCCGTCCCGAACATATCGACGTGTCGATGACCGAAGGCACATGGAAAGGCAAGGTCGGCGTGGCCGAACATCTTGGCTCTGATACGTTTATCCATGTCCATGACACGGGTCTTGCCGACATGGTCACGGTGCGGATCACCGGCGACATCTCGGTCCGGCATGGCGACACGATCTATCTGACTCCGCAACTTGACCAGATGCACAAGTTCGACGCGCAAGGTTTGCGGATCGAATGATGCGGCTCGACGGAAAAACGGCCCTGATCACCGGGGCTGCGCGCGGGATCGGGCGGGCCTTTGCCGAACGCTATGTCGCCGAAGGCGCCCGTGTCGCGATCGCGGATATCGACATGGCCCGGGCGCGGGACACCGCGTCCGAGATCGGAAATAGCGCGATTGCGGTGCATATGGATGTCACCGATCAGGCCAGCATCGACGCGGCGGTGGCGACCACTGTGGAGCAGCTTGGGCATATCGACATCCTGATCAACAACGCCGCGATCTTTACCGCCGCCCCGATCACCGAGATCACCCGTACCGACTATGCCCGCACCTTTGACATCAATGTCGCGGGGACGCTGTTCACGCTTCAGGCAGTGGCGCGTCACATGATCGACCAGGGCATCAAGGGCCGGATCATCAACATGGCGTCCCAGGCCGGGCGCCGGGGTGAGCCACTTGTTGCGGTCTATTGCGCGACCAAGGCCGCGATCATCAGCCTGACGCAGTCGGCGGGTCTGAACCTGGTCGAGCACGGCATCAACGTGAACGCAATCGCGCCCGGCGTTGTCGATGGCGAACATTGGGACGGCGTGGATGCGTTCTTCGCCAAGTACGAAAACAAGGCACCAGGGCAGAAGAAACGCGAAGTCGGCGAAGCGGTCCCTTTTGGGCGCATGGGCACGGCAGATGATTTGACAGGCATGGCGGTGTTCCTTGCCAGCGACGACGCGGAATACATCGTCGCACAATGCTACAACGTGGATGGCGGACAATGGATGAGTTGAAACAGAACGCCCAAGACAACGCCGTTGCGCTGTCGCTGGACACTCTGGACCAGTTGCCGCCCGGTGTTGCGCGTCCGACCTATCGCCGCGCAGACCTGAGCCCCGGCATCGTGCATATCGGTCTGGGTAACTTTCATCGCGGCCATCAGGCGTGGTATCTGCACCGGCTGATGCAGCAGGGGCTTGCCCATGACTGGGCCATCATCGGCGCCGGTGTGCGCCCCGGCGATGCCGTGATGCGCGACAAGCTTCTGGCACAGGATTGCCTGACCACGCTGATCGAACTTGATCCTGCGGGTACCTCGGCCGAAATCATCGGATCCATGATCGACTTTGTTGCGGTGGAAGACGGCAACGCACCGCTGATCGCCGCGATGTCCGATCCACGTATCCGCATCGTGTCGCTGACCGTGACCGAAGGCGGGTATTACATCGACGCGCGTGGTGCGCTTGATGTGTCCCACCCCGACATTCAGCACGACATCGCCAACCCGGACGCGCCGCGCACCGCGTTCGGCGCGATGGTCGCCTCCCTGCGCAACCGCCACGCGGCAGGTCATGCGCCGTTCACCGGTCAATCCTGTGACAACCTACAGGGCAATGGCGCGATCCTGCGTCAGACGATTGTGGGCCTTGCCGGGGCCACCGATCCTGCCCTCGCGCGGTGGATCGACACGAATGCCAGCTTTCCCAATTCAATGGTCGATTGTATCGTGCCCGCGACTGGCCAGGCAGAACTCGCCCGCGCCCGCGCCTTGGGCATTGTCGACATGGTGCCCGTCACCCACGAGAATTTTCGCCAATGGGTGATCGAAGACGATTTCTGCGCAAGCCGCCCTGCATGGGAAAACGTCGGGGTGACGCTGACACCGGATGTCCACAGCTACGAAGCCATGAAAATCCGGATGCTGAACGCGGGCCATCAGCTTTTGGCCAACGCGGGCGAGATCCTGAGTGTCCCGACCATCGCCGCCTGCATGGCAGACCCAGAGATCGCTTCGTTTTTTCGAAAGACACAGATCGAGGAGATCGCCCCCCATGTCGATGCCGTTCCTGGCATCACCCCTGCGGCCTATCTCGACCTCATCGAACGACGGTTCTCGAACCCGGAAATCCACGACACCACGCGGCGCGTTGCCTTTGACGGATCGTCCCGCCACACTGGCTTTGTCCTGCCCATTCTGCGCGATGCGCTTTCCGATGGCAGCGGCATCTCCGGGCTGGCCCTGACCGAAGCCCTGTGGGCGCGCATGTGCGAGGGGACCCGCGAAGACGGCACCACGATAGAACCGAACGATCCGATCTGGTCACAGCTTGTCGCGGCGGCAAAGGCGGCCCGCGACACGCCGCGCGTCTGGCTGGAGCAAGAGCAGATCTACGGGGATCTTCAGCCCAACGCCGCCTTCGCCGACGCGTTCGATGCCTGGCTGTCGATGATCTGGAAAGACGGCACCCGCGCAGCCCTTGCGGCCTATGTGAATTGGCGATCCCTGGAGGACTCGAACCCCCAACCTGCTGATTAGAAGTCCGAAGGTAGGCAAAAACGTTCAAGTTGTCCACTGACGTCTACCGCTGTCCAGTAGGGTTTGCATAGAGCGGATTCATCACCTTGTTTCAGCCATTTGGTAGGTCTCAAAAACCCGCCTCTAAGTCCAATGGTGTCCCTAGCCGTCCATGAAAATCCAGTGTATTTTGTCCCCCAGGTGTCCCCCAGGGTAAATGGGGGGACAAAACTGGGGACCTTATGAAGCAAGAACTCACAGAGCGCGGACTAGCCAAGCTGATCAAAGACCGCCCTGCAGAAGGCCGCATTGAAGTCTCTGATACCAAGCGTCCTGGGCTTCGGTTTCGGTTGTCTTCGAGCGGGCAAGCCGTGTGGATGTACGAAAAGCGCGTGAAGGGCGACCCTAAGCGAAAGCACACTCTTGGGAAGCACTCCAAAGAGTTCGGGCTCGCTGAGGCACGCGCACAAGCACTCCTACTGGAAGTTGAAGCTGCGCAAGGCATTGACCGGGTCGCAATCAATAAGGCCAAGCAGCTCGACGAGGGAGCCGCCAAGCTGCGAGCGCAATCGATCCGGAAAGTCCTCGACCTGTACGATGACCTGCACCTTTCCAACTTAAGAACAGGCACGGAAAGACGAAAGCAGATTGAGCAGGCTCTCGAAGACAAGCTCGACCTCCCAATTGCCAGCCTCCGCCGCTCGGACCTCCAACTTGCCATTGATCAGAAAGCGAGCGCACAACACAAAACAGCAGCCAATCGCGTGCGTGCCGCACTTAAAGCGTTTACCAAATGGGCAGCCGGACGTGACCACATCCCATCGGACATCGGGCTAGAGCTTCCCAAACCATTCAAAGAAACGAGCCGCAAGCGCGCTCCTTCTATAGATGAAGTCCGGGCCATTTGGGAGGCGACCTACAAGCTCGGCAATCTCTGGGGGCCGCCACTTAGATTACTCATTTTGACAGCGCAGCGCCGCCAAGAGATATTTGGACTTAAGTGGTCAGAAGTGGACTTTGGAGCTGCCACCATCACGAAGTCTGGAGACCATACGAAGAACGCACAGGAGCATGTGACACATCTTTCGCCCCCTGCGATGGCAGAGCTTCGTACCCTGAAAGACGCGTCTGCAGACGAGTCGACTAGCTTCATCTTTACGACTACAGGCACAACGCCAATATCAGGCTTCAGCCAAATTAAGGCTCGGCTGGACAAACTACTTGGTGAGGATTTTGAGCCTTGGCGCTTACATGACCTCCGGACGTCGTTTGCAACAGCGATGGTTGAAGCCGGAATTCCTGAAAACGTCGCCGACCGTGTGTTAAATCATTCGGCCGTCGGATCGTCGCCAAGTGCAGTTGCTCGGGTATACAACCGGGCGGAAATGCTGGAGCAGCGCGCTCATGCATTAGATTTATGGGCTAAGTTGGTTACTAACACGGCAGGGTCAGTTGTATTTTTCGGAGAGGCTGGGAATGCCAAGAAAGTCTGAGATAAAAGCGATCAGGCCAGGGCTTGTTCGAGTCGTTGAGGCGCACTTCCCGGTAACGGCGATTGAACCAGAATCCAACCACCCATGGGAAGGCCTCAATGCTCTTGCAGTGTTTTCTGGAGCAAAACAGTATTCTAAGCCAAGCCACTTTATATCTGAAAGGATTACAGAAGTTCTTAGAGAGCCTGAGGGTTATTTCGGGCTTGTGACCAATCAAGAGTTGGAGCGTCTCGACAGGCTTCGCAAAGCCGCTATCGAATACGAGAGGGCGATAGACTCTTTGACTTCGGAAGACCAGAAAAGGATACACCACTCCATTCACGATGATCACCGACATATCGGTGATCATCTCGTAACCATATTATCAGAATACAGATTTCCCGTCGCTTTAGCAGCACGGAGGGCAATGGTAATATCGGAAAGCGCGAAAAAAGTTCTCAATGAAAGACGTGAATTACCGCAAGCAGATGGAAGGCGGCATTGGCAAATTGCGGCTCTCGCAGGCATATGCCGAGAAATCTGGGCAGAACAGGAATGGGCAGTCCATCCAGAAAAATATGGTAGCCAGCCTGCAATTAATGTTCTTAGCCCGAACTATTATAGAGATATAGATTCCGGGTTAAGTGATAGATACAAGCGTTTTATCGAAGATTTCGCACCCAGGACGGCCAAGAAAGACGCGCCGGGACCGTTTGGCCGATTTCTCACTGACGTATTAGACATTGTGCACACTGAGTCCAATGACCCGCCGTCCGCCCAGAGCGCATTGCGATCCTGGCAGGACGCACGTAAACAGCTCGGCTTAATTTGAGTAACACCTGTTTACTAGTAAACAGTTGAGAAAAACTTTTTCGCTTTTTGGGTGACGATCCCACGCTGAAGGGCGCGTAATCCTTTCCGTAGAAACCGGGCAACCGACGTGGAAGCTCATGGACGGAAAGGGCACATTATGAAGCGTTACTTCACAATCTCTCAAGCAGTAGACTACAGTGCGCGCAGCCGCAGTAGCCTCTACAAGGCCAACAAGCTGGGCCAGCTGACGCTTACCAAAATCGACGGCTCCACTCTGATTGAGCGGTGCGACCTTGATGCATATCTCGACGCCAAGGCAGAGAAAGTCGCGGCCTAAAGAAACCCCACCCGCAACGGCACGGGCAGGGCAGATTTCTTTTCAGCGGTGATTAGATTTTAGCGCAGTTGCCCGCGCCTTTCAACAAAGAAAGGAAAGCGGAAAATGACTACAGGCAAACTCATCCACGCAGAGCCGGGCGCACGACCGTCCGCAGATACGAAGCGCATCTATAAATGGGCGAACCTCAAGGCGGACACAACGCGCGCGAGCTTCCTCATTGAAAACGAGGGCATCAAGCCGTTCAAAATCACCGTGTCACTCAAAAAGCGCCAGGTTCTCGAAGGCTTGATGCAAAGCCCGATCATGGCGGCAAGCTACTGCCGGATTTCCGACCAGGTGCTGCCCCTTCGCCGTGATTATGGCGTCAATATCGTCTGCACCATTTACAAGAACGACCCGGAAACCGGGAGGGAAACCTTCGGCGTCTACACGTTGGTTTCCAAGGTGACGCGCATCCTCAGCGACAAGGAGGCGGCGTGATGCAGACCACAGCACTCGACCGCCAAGCCAAGCGCATCCGCTGGAAGACCGGCCTTCCGCCGCACATTGCCCGCACACTGGCCCAATTGGCCTACGGAGGTTCACGTGCGTAAGTCTTTAATGAGCCTCTTTGCCAAGCGTGAACACAAGGCAGCGGCCCGCATCTTGGGCTATGCGCTGACGCTCGACACCGAAACAGCATGGTGGGGCCTTCGGGCCTCACTGCAGTATCGCTTAGAGGCGCACGAACGCGCCGCCTTGGCCTTTATGGCGCTGAAATCTCTTGATCCAGAGCATGCCGCTCTGACCGTAGAGCTGGCCCTGTACGGGTTGGAGCAAATGGAGGCCGCTGCGTGAATGGACCTCTGAACATGCCGAGGCGCGACCCTTCCACCTTCGACTTTCCACCCAAAGAGGCCGAATGCGGCAGCTATGATGAGTGGGCGGCGGCTGGATACCCTGTCGATGGCGATGCAATTCGTTATGTGCCGGGCGCGCGAGTCTATAGCAAGCTGCACGGCGTCCGTGGCGAAATTCAAAGGATTGACCAACGCGGCGACATATACTTTTGTGCCGATGGCTGGCCTGCCGATGCGGCAACACTGCACGAGCGGAAACACCTTTCGCCTGTCGGCAAGCCTGAAAGCGGCGTAATCTACCCCGGCAAGTTGTCGCGCGTTGAGCAACTGACTGGCGCGATGAAACCGCTCTCGGGTGTAAAGCCTGTCTTGTCAGGGCGCTATCTGGTGAAGGGATGGCTTGATCGGGGTTCTGCGTCTGTCGTCTACGGCGAAAGCAATGTGGGCAAGACGTTCTTTGCTCTGGATCTTGCCTTCCATGTTGCGGCGCGCCTGCCGTGGCATGGCATCAAGGTCGCGGGCATGGGTGACAGGGAGTGGCCGGGAAAGGTCTATTACCTGGCACTCGAAGGCGGCTCAGGCTTCACCAACCGCATCTGCGCAATGCGTCAACATCGCTCTGACATTTTCGAGCGGATCGAAAGCGAGTGTGACTTTGTTCCTTGGCCTGTCACTATCGACCTGCACGGCGCAACTGACGGCGATGCAATCGCAAGTGCAATCGAGGAGTGCAACGAACCGACCGCGCTTGTCGTGATCGACACGCTGGCGCGGGCTATGGGCGATGGCGACGAGAACACGGCGAAAGACATGGGCCAGTTTGTCCGCAATGTGGACCTAATCCGGGAACGCACCGGCGCGCATGTGATGGTGATCCACCACAGCGGCAAGGACACCAGCAAGGGCGCACGGGGCAGCGGCAGCTTGCGCGGGGCTATCGACACAGAAATCGAACTCACGCGCTCAGGGGCCGTTATCATGGCCGAGGCGCGCAAGCAGCGTGAGATGCAGTGTGACGGAGTGTTCGCCTACACCCTGCAAGACGTGTTCATTGGGAACGATGAGGACGGCGAACCGGTAACATCTGCCGTTGTCCAGCCAACCGAACCTGTGAAGAAGACCACGCAACTGAAGGGGCAGGCATTGATTGCCATGCAAGCCTTTGGCGATGCGTTGGCGGATCATGGTGAAAGCAAGACTGGTGAAGCGTTCCCTTCCAACCGCAAGTGCGTGTCCTTGGATCATTGGCGTGAATACTGTGATCGGCACAGCCTGACCGATGGCAGCGACTCTAGCGCAGCACGTCAAGCTTTTGGTCGAGCATGGAAGAGGTTGCAGGAGAAAGAGATCATCCGCGTGATCGACGGCTTTGCGTGGAAGTGTGCCGATGAATAGCACCGTGACAAGCGTGACAAAGCGTGACGTGTCACTGTCCGTCACAAGGTCAAGCTACCGTGACAACCGTGACAACACCCTATGGGGTGTCACGTTATGTCACGCAGACCCAGCCATGAATTGGAATGCATCTGATCTGGTTCCAATGCCCCGGTTTTCTTTCGGGGGTGTTACCGGGCGTGTGACATGTGCTTTCGCGCTGTGCCAGCTATTGAAAAGCCTGAATGTAAAGTGCCGCCGGATTGTCGAGGCAAAATCTCAGTGCATCAGAGGTTTCACTTACGCCTGCCCCCAAAGCGAAACCCTTTTCAAAAGTGATCGCACCGGCATATATCAGCTCGTCGCGGGCCGATATTTTGCCAGTCTCTCCCAACATTCTTCGACCGACTGCATCGAAAGCGGAAGTGACCTCGTCACAACGTGTGGAGCGCACGAGTTCGTCCCAAACCTGAAATGCGTAACGTGTTTCAACTTCCTTTGCGTACGATACATTTGCGGCGCAGAAACCAATAATAAGAAAAGCTTTCATCATGAGTTGCTCACTTTTTGCGGTAGCTTCACATGAAGGCGTCCACCAAAGCAATCCGGCTCGTCGAAAGCCTCTCGATTCAAATGGCTCCAAAGGCCGGCGACAAGGTGAAGCTGGGACCTTTTGATAAGAGTTCTGCGAAGAATGCTTTGAAGCGCGTTACTTGGCATGCCGAGGTCACAGCATCCAGCGCCCGTGCACCAGGACTAAACGCTCAGGAGAATTGCGCTCGATGACCCGTAAAAACGGCTCCAATACGGAAGGCCGCAACCCCGACGGCACGTTTGCATCCGGCAACCCCGGACGTCCAAAGGGCGCACGGCACAGAACCACGATGGCAGTCGAGGCGCTTCTTGACGGCAAACATGAAGCGCTGACGCAGAAGGCCATCGACAAAGCGCTTGAAGGTGACGTGACCGCCATCCGCCTCTGCCTGGATCGCATTTCACCGGCGCGCAAGGACACTCCGATTTCGTTCGACCTCCCCGACATCGAAACGGCAGATGACGCGGCCAACGCCGCGCGCGGACTTCTGAAGGCACTTTCGGAGGGCGAGGTTACGCCGCTGGAAGCAGCATCGGTCATGGGAGTGATCGAGAACTTTCGCCGCGTGCTGGAAACGACCGAACTCGAAGAAAGGATCACCGCATTGGAGCAGAAAGCGTGAAGGGCGTTGGTAATCGGGTCGCCAAGTTGGAAGACAGGCCACCGTGCCGTAGTTGTCCAGTGACTGAGCTGTCCGATGCTGAGCTCAAGCAACTTCTCTGGAAACACCTGCCACCGCTGTTTCGGGATTTTGGCATTTTCGACGCACCTGAGCGCTTTCCGGGACAAGAGGAGTTCGACCACATCCTAGGAAGCAACATCGTACCGATCCTTGAGGCACTGGCAGGATGATCCGATTGCAGCTGGAACATTTACGCAGTTGTTTCTCGGGACTCACAGGACAGGGCAGTTAAGCAGAGAGGATAAAAGACATGAAGCAACTCGGAACACGAATCGGAAGGTTAGAAAACGCGTTCCCCGCGTTCAGTGTGAGGATTGGATGCAAAACCACCGTTGATCAAAGCCGTGCAACGCACATCTTCGGGGGTCAAACCCGTGCTACCACTCGTAGACAAAGTGAGGATCATGAGATGTTCCAAAGGCGGATACTTGAGGATGCCTGGAAATTTAACCAAGAGATATTTCCTGACGCGACAGTTATCCTAGACGCCGATGTAGTGAAGCTTTGAGATGAAAAGAAAAGACAGAGTCGCGAAACTTGAAGGTGGTTCATCCAATTGCGGGATTACGATTCTCGCTCGTGCACCTGCGAACTGGACCTCCTGGCAAACATCTGAAGCACTGGCAGCGTTCTTGTCAGAAGAGGGCATTTCAAAATCCCACACTGCAGACATTCAAGCGAGTAGTAACATTGATGAGTTCGAAGTGTATTGGTGGGGCGACCTAGACGCAGCCATTTTGGCCTCTACCGAAAGCACTCACCGTATCGGGTGTAGAATGCCGCTGTAGTCATGAAGATTACGCGTTTCGGGTCTCCAGGCTCAGTATTTTCCATTGGGGCAATAGCGCCACACGATTGTAATTAGCTTTCAAAAAAATCTGTAAAAGTCACTGTTCAACGAGAAAATTTTCTCTGCCCGCGACTCCGCGAACTCCGTGGAACCAAATCATCACACGAGAGGACCCAAGCGATCCACCAGTGAGACGCTCTTAAAAAAAGAACAAATTGAAGAAAACGAATGCAGTGTAAGTTTCTTTGGGGCACAACCACCTGACCCATGTCGCCAGAAGGAAAGGCGCAAATAGCAGAAGCGCACCCGGTAGCACCGTTTTCGATTCGAAAAACAATCAAAGTAAACCAAAGGCGAACATCGGCAATTTGCTGATATGAATAGCCTAACAATGAATAATCGTGTTAATATGAGATCATGAAGAGTTACACGGACAGCATCGGAACGGCAGGATTACTCTATGGCAACCTTTCAGGAACTTATGCGCGCGGCTGTCAATGCAGATAATGCCGGGGACGCGGCTGCCGCAAAGCAGCTAGTGCAAATGGCGCAACCACTGCGCCCATCGGCAAACCAAGCCAATATGCAAAATCAGCCGATGCCGCCAGCGGCAAAGCCAAGTGAAAAAGTCCCGAACGGGCTGGTACGGGAGGCTCTTGAGGAGAAGGCACGGCGACAGGCGCTTTCACCAGCCGATGCAGCGCGTGAGGAAGCGGCCCGCAGAAAGCGCAGAGTTGAACAAGCCTCGACCGTTGAAAGCCAAAGCCCACAAGAGGCGCGTTGGCGTGATGCGCCGCTTGTGGGCGGGCGGGAAAGCGACGGGAGGGAGCGCGGCTGGTTTCGTCGCACGTTCCTAGACGATGGCGATCCGGCAAGCATGAACCTTGGGGAAAGGGTTGCCGCAGGGCTGAACATCGCTGGGGAAAGCATGACAATGGGTCTTATCGGAGATGAGGCCGCAGGAGCTTTCGATCAACTCATAGGCCGGGGAGATTATGAAAGCCGCCGCGACTTCTACCGGGATCAAGAGGCACAGTTTCGGGATAGCAACCCCAAGACAGCTATTGCCGCAGACATTGGCGGTGCGCTTTTGGGGCCAGGTAAAGGTGCGGGCGCAATCATCAACAAAGGTTTGGGCACGGGTGCACGTGTCGCGCGTGGTGCAGCCGTTGGCGGTGCGACAGGCGCAATCTATGGCGCGGCTGAAGGCGAAGGGGATGCGGTAGACCGCATTTCACCCACCCTACAGGGCGCAACAGCAGGTGCCGTGGGTGGCGGTGTTCTGACAGGTGTAGGGCAAGGCTTTCTGCGCGCTTCACAAGCTCTGAGCCGCTCACAGAGCGCCAAGGATGCCGCTCCGGCTGTGGAAGGCCTTAAAGACGCTGCACAGCGCCTGTATCAGCAAGTTGACGAAAGCGGCGTGGTAGTGCCGCAAGGCCAGATCAGGGGGCTTAAAGCGGCAACGCAACGGATTGCGCAAGTTGCCGGGTATCATCCGCGCCTACACCCCCGTGTGTCTGTCCTCTTGGATGAAATCAGCAACATGCAGTCCGGGCCGACCGGGTTACGTGATATACAGGTTTTGCGCCGGATTGCAGGGAATGCCGCGCAGAGCATCCAGCCAGACGAGCGCCGCATTGCTGCGAAGCTGATCGACAACATAGACGAAACAGTCGAGCGTGTTGCGGGTGGCGAAGGGATGCGCGGGGCCAACAAGATGTGGGCCAAGATGCGCCGCTTCGAGGCTATCGAGAACATCATCGAGGACGCTGCTAATACCCCGAACTTTGAGCGGACCGTCCAAACCAAGTTGCGCGCCCTCTTGCGCAACAAGCGCCGGACCCGCGGCTTTTCAGGGGACGAGCTGAGAGCAATCACAAAGATTGCGAAAGGCGATGTAACATCCCGAAGCCTTCAGGCGTTGGGCAAAGCTTTATCACCTAACAGCCTTTCAGGTGTAGCCCTGACAGGTGGCGCAGCTTATGCGTCTGGACCAGGCGCTATCGCAATTCCTGCGGCTGGCATAGGCATGCAGGCAGCCGCAAATGCTGTAACGCGGGGGAGGATTCAAGACTTGCGGAAAACAATGGGACGCACACCGCAACAAGATGCTATCGCCCGCGCCATTTCGGAAAGAAAGAACGTTTTGGCGCTTGGCGTTCCGGGCGGTGCGGTTGGGGTCAATGCATTGGCCGAATAAGCGGACGAAACGGATTGAGTGCAGCATTTGATCTGCCGCGCGCGGAGCGGCTGCCCCATAGTCCGCGCATGCTCCTATCAGTCGCCCATGACAACCGTGAACAAGAATAGGAAAATAATCCATCCGATCACGATGGATGGAACCGCGGCCAATGCCGTTTGATCTTCAATCTCAAAGAAGGTTCGTATTGGCTCCAGGCTCAAAATCCAGTCGCCTGGCCAAGTCCATACCCAAGAGATAGCACCCCAAACATCCGAAATAGTGAAAATATCTGGCTCGCAGTCGAAGCCCATCAGATTCGGGGGCCAGGTAAAACGATCACCAAGGTCATACCGCTCCATGAACCGAACGCACTCTTTCCAGTTCATCCTTGCTCTCCAACGAAGAGATGCCGCCATCGTCGGTAAATGAGCCAAGCTGTAGCTCCAAAGCTTCCACAAATCAATCCGGGGATTGCTCCACCAGAAGAAGCGGCAACTGCCTCAACGCCCGAGCCAACGGAAACTCCTGTTAGCAACACGACTGTGATTCCCCAAATTAATCCACCTACAAAGCGCATTACTACAAATCTCCTAATTTTGACTTGTATAGTGTGTTCTCAATTTCCGGTCGAAATAAGTATTTTGAAATGCGATTTCCGTTTCCCTGAACACAGCGAATGAGGGAACAAGAGCCCCTGCCGGCCACCAAGACGAAACCCATGCTGCTCGGCAGGTTAAGCACGCAGAACCTTGTTCTCTTCGAGCGGTGCTGCTCAATATCGTTCGGCGAATATGTGACCGAACCAGAAACGCAGCGTCTAAAATGAACTTGGCAAGCTTAAGCGTCTATGGGCAAATTTGGCCTCCGATTCACATAGTTTGTGCATCACCATCACGGATGCCAAGCCTTTCGGCTTCAGCGTCCAAATGCGCACCATGATCAAGGATTTCGCGGTTTGAGCCACCAACTAGGCGCAAGGCGCTATTTGGATCATCTGCTCGCGCCAGCCAAACTACTGTGGATTTCCCGCCAACAGCATTAACATCTGCGCGTTCCGATTTTATCTTGTATGTTTTCATTCCGCTAAGATAGGGGCGTGGGTGCCCAAGCGCAAATCAAACCAACGATGGGGCAGATGCCAATATTGACCCACCACTGACGCGCGGGTTTGAGAATGCTTGTTAGTTGTCTTTTAGGGCCACGCCATCGCCCTTGGAGACATCCCCGTTTCTGAGGAACTGGACGCCCGCCTCCTCCAAGACGCTACGCACTGCCTCTATTGTCGCGTGTCGCCCCCCGACCGCGCCTTGTGCCGCGTCTATTCTCTGGATCGTGGCATAGCTAACACCCGCCTTTACGCCCAGTTCCGCTGCCGTCCAACCTAGTAGTGTTCGCGCCGCTCTGATCTGTTCGCCTGTCATTCTTCTGCCTTTGATATAAAAAGTATAGATTCTGCTAGTTTATGTATTGATAAGTGTTCTAGCATTACCTATATGTAACCTATCAAACCGAAAACACGAAGGAAAGGCAGACCAATGACAAAAGTAAATGACAAAATCGACCGCGCCGCCCTGATGCGCAACGCCTGGAACTTGTATCGCACCATCTTTGGCGGGGCGACGGGCCGCAACATCTTCCGCGCCGCACTTCGTCAAGCATGGCGCAATGCCAAGCGGGCCGTTGCTCTGGCGGCACTAGACGCCCAGCGCACGACTGCACAGAAGGCAGCGCACATTGCGCTTGTGACACTCGAAGCGAAAGACCGCTGGACCTCTGCCGATTATGAGGAAGCTGCAACTCTTCGTCAGCGGGTGGCAGCGTGAGCGCCCCTGCACCCCTCCCCTCCGGTCTGGAATCCCGGAAAGCGTTGATCGCCAGCGCCAAGGGTCGCTTCTGCGGCGTGACCTTCATCAAGGCGGACGGAACCTTGCGCCGGATGAATGTGCAGCCTGCCAAGCTGGCGCTGCACGTCAAAGGGGACGCGGCAACCGAAGCCGGTCAGAAGGCAACGGCGACCCGCAAGGAACGTCACCCGCACTTGTTCCCTGTCTGGGATGTGC
>NZ_JBHYFV010000001.1:42165-293181 GCF_051859345.1 Marivita sp.
GCAGGCCAAAGCCCCCCGCTCGATCAATCTGGAAACTGTCAAGGAAATCAGGACCGGCGGGGAAACCTACGCCTATCAATAAGCGGGCTGCATGAGCGTGCCCTGTTTCAAAACATCAATGAGGAAGAACATGACACATGAAACTGAAATAAACTCTCCGGTTGCCGCGCGTCCAAAGCGGGACAGAGATTTAAGCGACGCGCAACACAACGCCGTTCTTCTGTTTGGGCTACTGGAGGGCACTTTCTACCTCGACAACGAGGGCCAAGGGAATGCCATGACCGCAAGCTTGGAAGTCGCCATGCACATGGCTGAGCGTCTGGCTGATGAACTCGAAACCCTTGGGAGCGCGAAACATGCTTGATGCAATTCAGACTACCCGCCGCCGGATGCTCTTGGGCCTTGCAGCCGCATCGACCGCCGCCGCAACAGGGGCCAGCTCAGGGGGCCACACAGCAACGCTGGAAGACCCACAGCTATTGGAGCTTGGCGATGCCCTGCCGTCCGCCCTCAAAGACTTCAAGGACGCAGAAACGCGTGTGAAACAAATTGAGGAAACCTGGGGTGCGCAATGGCCAGTCCCCGACTCAGAAATTATTCGCTACGGTAGTGGCTGCAAAACCCACCGCGACATTCTCGGTCGTGGCGTAGAGATGCCGTGGGGGAAGAGCGGCGTCACGAGAGTCCACGACTTGGGAACACCCGAACACTTCGAGAAGAGCGCCGTTTGGAATTGGAAGGAATATGAGCGCTGCATGGGCCTCAAGAGCAAGCGCGGGTCCAGGGGTGCGAAGCTTTGGGCTGAACGTGACGAAGCAGCGATTGAACCTGCACGGGCCTACTGGTCAGAGGTAGAGCGAATAACCAAGGCGTCGGGTATTGAAGCGGCGCGGAAGGCAGAAGATGCTGCACTAGAAACTCTGAAGAAGCTTGTCGGGGAAATCATCCTATATCGTGAGCAAACAATCACGGGGCTGATTATCAAGGCGCAGGCCTTGCAGGCTTGGGGCGAAGTGCCGACAGCCTTTCAGCAGATCAATTCGGAATCCCCCAATTGGGGGGACGCGATTGCGTCAACCGTGATCCGCCAAACTCAAGGAGACGCATAATGGATCGCCGAACCTTTGTGACAACGGCCTCAATCTCTGCAGCAACGCCAAGCTTGGCAGGCGCAGGCTCAGGCTCAGGCTCAGGAGCAACGCCCGCCACTCTTGCTGCGCTGCGTGACTACAGGGCGGCTTTCAACGCCTATGACGCCGCTCCACAGGGCGAGGCTAAAGAGACCGCTTTTGAGGCGCTTCGGGCGAGAGAAGCGGCGTTTGTAACTTCTCCGACTGTGACGCGAGAGGACGTCGCTTTGAAGCTCGAGTTCGCTTTGGACGAAGGCTTGATCGGTCGAGAGTACTGGGGAGAACTGAAAGGCCTCGACGCTGCCATGTTCAAGAGCATGATTGGTGCCTTGCGAGGCGTCGCGGCATGACATGCGGCGTCTGCAATCCCCAAGTGTTCCGTCACTCACGTGGTACGCGTGTCTTTGGGTATGCAGTCTTCAAGACCAAGGGCGGCGCGTCTCGCGCCCGCCCGATCCCAAATCTGCATTACATGGGTGCTGAGACTGTGTTCACCGATCACGCAGCGGGCCACTTGCGAAACCGCCCTGGATACCAATTGCTGGCGAAGGTTCTACGAAAAGGCGACATGCTCATTCTGGACAGTATGCGAAGCCTTGGAAGCAAGCCCGGTTATCAAGAGCGAAATGCTGCACACATTGAGGCGCTTGACGTGCAGGTCATGGTACTTACGAAAGACGGCGAGGCGGATCATTTATTGGCCCCGCACATCTAAACCCATTTCAGCCCGACCGCTCAATTTCGGAGCGGTCGCTTTTCATCAAGGCATTTCACATGAGCTACCATTACGACATCAACCGCACCTGGTCCGACCAGTTCATTCCCGAAATTAAACGGATCGTGGGCGCAGAGCTTCTCAAGGTCGCGAGCAACACACTTGATCAGACGCAAGCGACCGACCTCGTGATGCTCGACGCGCAGGACATGCGCATTGCAGCTCGGGTTCGACGCCCTGGCTATGCAGAACGCTACCCGCACCAGTTTACGATCCGCTCCGGCCTTCCATCGGGTGCGCCGACAGAGCTGAACAAAATAGTCAACGGGTACGGGGATTTGATGTTCTATGGCCATTCTGACGAGTTCGGTCGGTTGGACAGTTGGTGGCTCATAGACCTTCGTGCGTTTCGGGCCGCGCTGATCCGGAGAGCGGACATCAGATACGGCACCCAGAAGAATTTCGACGGAACCTGCTTCACTTGGTTTGATGTGAGGTCGTTTCCCAATAATCCACCACTGGTATTGTTGGCATCACGCTGATCCGATGCATTCCCAGAAAGGTTGCGAAATTCCTGATTTCGTTCGTAATGTGGACGAACCGGAAATTGGACACCGAACCAAAAATTGGAATGTGAAGCCGTATCTTTCGCCCGCCGTGCAACGAGTGGTCGATCAAAGCCACCTCTCGTGTTCGCCGCCATGCCCACAGGTGACATGATCGAGGTATGGTTGAAGACTCCGGGGTTGCACGCTGGCATATCAGACGCTGCGCCCTCCCGCGAATGGATGGCGGCCCGTCTGGCCGAAGACTTGGGCCTGCCGTGCGCTCCACCGGTCCTTGTCATCCTCACTGATGAGTTCATCGACACTTTGTCCGATCATCAACTTGCTTCTGCCCTCAGAGACGGACCGAGCGTCGTCTACGGGGCGATGCACCTCGGACAGGGCTGGCGTCGATGGAGCGAAGCCAGCGCTATGCCACGGTCAATGCATCAAGTTCATGGGCAGACCTACCTGTTCGATACGATTATTCAGAACTGGGACAGACGTATAGCCAACCCCAACATCCTTAAAAAAGGTGATGAATTCCGAATTCTTGACCATGAGGAGTGCTTTGGTTCGGCAACTGCGCCTGCAGAGGATCGAGCGGTGATTTCTCTCCCTTGGCGAGCTGGCGGAATTGGGAATTATATCGCTGGTGATTATCAGCACCCGTTCTGGCGCAGGCTGAAGCCGAGCAAATACGTCGATTTCAATATCGCGGCGCAAGCTTGGAAAAGTCTACCTACGGACACATTTTCACTGTATGCCGACGAAGCGCCCGCCGAATGGGGGGCCGCATGCGACGACATCTCGTCTTATCTGACTTTGGCTGTTCAGCATATCGATGAGGTCGTTGCCGCAATCGAGGGAGCCCGGGAGTTATGAAGCGTAGCGCCTACACCTACACAGTTCTGCAATACCGCCATGACGTCTGGTCTGGCGAATGCTTGAACGTGGGCGTGCTCTTCTTCTGCCCCGCTTCTCAAAATGTTGAATTCAAGCATCGCAGCGGCGGCTCCCGGCTGAGCAATGCCTACCCTGGCATTGACCGCTCTGCTTTGCTGCAAGACCTGAGAGAAATGTCCACGTGGTTCGAGCGACGTGCTGCTCAGCCGTCAGACATGTGGATGTGGAAATCGGCACTCCACTTGGGACAGTCTCTCCTCGGCGACGACGACAGCAGCTTCCGCTGGAACCTCGATGGCAGCGGGACCACTGACGATCCCGGAAAGACCTTTGCTCAGCTTTTCGACCGTTTCGTGATGCAGTACGACGCTACGCCCGGCCGGATACCGAGAAGCGATGAGCAGGTTTTCGAAGCAATAAAAGGAAAGCTCAAGCGAGCCCAGTTGCTGAATCGCATGGAAAGCTACACCGTTCGGACCGAGTTTACAGAGGTCACCTTCGACCACTCCATCAAGAACGGAAAGTGGCACTGCGTCCAGGCGATTTCACTCGACTCCGCAGATGAGGAGCACATGCAGCGCAAAGCCGAGCGTTGGGCTGGCAAGTTGGTCGGTTTGCTTGAGGTGGAAACAGTTCCGCAAGTATACTTGGTGACCGGCAAGCCGACCGAATCCAAGTTGCAGCGGAAATATGAGAAGATGACCGAATGGCTGCGCCACAACCCCGCACACCCAGTCGTTATCGATGAAGATCAAAGCGAAGCACTGGTGCAACGGCTATCTATCCTAGGCCACGAAAACTAACGGCTGGGAAAACAGCCCGCCTAGCGGGCCTGACATCGCGCAACATCGCCACACGCAGTGAGTCTCCCGATCATCGATGAAGTGAGGCGGCATTGTCCCCCATATGTCCCCCAGACAACTAAATCGGCCATCCAACCTATGTCAATTACACCATAATCCATTGATTTAATTGGCGATCCCTGGAGGACTCGAACCCCCAACCTGCTGATTAGAAGTCAGCTGCTCTATCCAGTTGAGCTAAGGGACCGCTTGGGGGGTATTTGCCGCCTTTGCGGCCTCGGGGCAAGAGAGTGTCACACCGTTCGCGTCATAAAAACGCTTAACGGGTCGTCGATGTAGTTCCCGAAGGACGGGCAGTAGGTGAATCCGTGACGTTCATAAAGCCGCCGTGCCGGGGCGAAGGGGGGTTCTGATCCGGTTTCAAGGCTGATCCGGGTCATACCCAGTCCTTGCGCTTCGGACACGATCCGTTGCACCAGCGCGGAACCAACGCCAAGACCGCGGGCCTCGGCCCTGGTGTGCATGGATTTCAATTCGCCATGTCCCGCATCCATCGGTTTCAGCGCGGCGATCCCAAGCATGACATCTTCGTCGCGCAGGGCAAAAACATAGGCCCCGGCCGCAAAAAGCGCATCTGCGCTTAACACATGGCAGCTTTCCTCGGGGGATTGCGCGCGCATCATTTCGAAATGCCGGTTGACCAGATCCGCAACATCCCAGGTCGGAGCAACAACCGGGTCGATGCGGAAGGAACGTGACAATCGGGGCAAAGTTGTTTCCCTAGGCCGGTCGTCTTCAGATATCTAGCGTTCAATCAGCATCAGTGGGTCCAGGCGCCCTTGCGATCCACGGCAAAGTTTTCTGCATAGCCGCGCGCACGGATATTCGGTTTGCGCTTGTTCGGGGCGAACTGAACCACCTCGATGCCATGTTCCTTTGCATAGGCCTTGGCGGCGTCCAGCGTATCGAACTTGAGCCGAACCTGGCTTTGCGTGTCAGAGGACGAGGTCCAGCCCATCAGCGGATCAATCTCACGCGGGCTTTCCGGTGCAAATTCCAGAATCCATTGGCGTGTCTTCGCCATGCCGGAGGACATTGCAGTTTTCGATGGCTGGTAAATACGGGCTCGCATAGGTCTCACCTGTTCGAAGTGTGCCCCAGATATGGTCAAGAACGGCCCTGCACGCAAGCCGTCCAGGGGCATATTAGTGTCGCAGGTGCGCGGAAATTCAGTGCAAGCAGGGTATCATTTACCGTCAAGCCGCGGGGAGCGAGGGGTGGGTGTGTGCAGCCCGAAACCAAACGAGACCAACTGCTTGCTGCTTGAAGGTACCCATTTCATACAACTTTGGAAGGAAAAAAACGGGACGCGCCGGAAAGAGCTTTCCGTTGGGTAAGCCATTCAGGCGTGAACGCCTTAAAAACAAGCGGATTTTGCCCGTCAGGCAGAGTCTGCGACCAAGGTTGCAATTCTTGCAAAGACCCCCCATTTTGACGGTCTCCCATACGATCGCTTCTCTTCCCTGAACACGTCGATTCCGTCCGGTGACCCATGTCCGATATCCAGATTCTTCATTCCCCTGCCCCCGATGTCCGCACCCGAGAAAAGCTCGAAGGTGGAATTCCGTTTCGGATGCAGACCGAATTCAACGCAGCCGGGGACCAGCCGACGGCGATCAAGGAATTGACCGAAGGCGTCAGGGCCGGGGAGCGGGATCAGGTGCTTCTGGGCGCGACCGGCACCGGCAAGACCTTTACCATGGCCAAGGTGATCGAAGAAACCCAGCGCCCGGCGATCATCCTTGCTCCGAACAAGACTCTGGCGGCGCAGCTTTATGGCGAATTCAAAAGCTTCTTTCCCGACAATGCGGTCGAGTATTTTGTCAGCTTTTATGACTATTATCAGCCCGAAGCCTATGTCGCGCGGTCCGACACCTATATCGAGAAAGAATCCCAGATCAACGAACAGATCGACCGGATGCGCCACTCTGCGACGCGTGCGCTTCTGGAACGCGACGACGTGATCATCGTCGCCTCGGTGTCGTGCATTTACGGGATCGGTTCGGTGGAAACCTACGGGGCGATGACACTGGACCTGATCGTCGGGAAAAGCTACGATCAACGGGCCGTCATGGCCGACCTTGTGGCGCAGCAATACAAACGCAACGATCAGGCGTTTCAACGCGGGTCTTTCCGGGTGCGTGGCGACAGTCTCGAGATTTTTCCGGCCCACCTTGAAGACCGGGCCTGGAAGCTGTCCTTCTTTGGCGAAGAGCTTGAGGCGATTACCGAATTCGATCCGTTGACCGGTGAAAAGACCGGCAGCATGGACCGCATTCGCGTGTATGCGAATTCGCATTATGTCACGCCGAAACCAACGATGAATCAGGCGATGATCGAGATCAAGAAAGAGCTGCGCCAACGCCTTGATCAGCTTGTGAACGAAGGCAAGCTGCTGGAGGCACAGCGGTTGGAACAGCGCACCAATTTCGATCTGGAAATGCTGGAAGCAACCGGCGTCTGCAACGGGATCGAGAACTATTCACGTTATCTCACCGGACGCGCACCGGGGGAACCGCCGCCCACGCTGTTCGAATTCATCCCCGACAATGCGATTGTCTTTGCGGATGAATCGCACGTCTCGGTGCCGCAGATCGGCGGCATGTACAAAGGCGACTACCGGCGCAAGTTCACGCTGGCCGAACATGGGTTCCGATTGCCCTCGTGTATGGACAACCGGCCGCTCAAGTTCGAGGAATGGGATGCCATGCGCCCGCAATCGGTGTTTGTGTCGGCCACCCCGGCCAAGTGGGAAATCGAACAGACCGGCGGTGTGTTCACCGAACAGGTGATCCGGCCAACCGGCCTGATCGACCCGATGGTCGAAATCCGCCCGGTCGAGATGCAGGTGGATGATCTGCTGGACGAGATCCGCAAGGTTGCCGCAGATGGCTATCGCGTTCTGGTCACAACCCTGACCAAGCGGATGGCCGAGGATCTGACCGAATATCTGCACGAACAGGGAATCCGCGTGCGCTACATGCACTCGGACATCGACACGATCGAACGCATCGAAATCCTGCGCGACCTGCGATTGGGCGCGTTTGACGTGCTCATCGGAATCAACCTGCTGCGCGAGGGTCTCGATATTCCCGAATGTGGGTTGGTGGCGATTCTGGACGCTGACAAGGAAGGGTTCCTGCGCTCTGAAACCTCGTTGATCCAGACCATCGGCCGCGCCGCGCGCAACGCCGAGGGGCGCGTGATCATGTATGCCGACCGGATCACCGGGTCGATGGAACGCGCGCTTGGTGAAACCGACCGCCGCCGTGCCAAGCAGATCGCCTATAACGAAGAACACGGCATCACCCCGGCGACGATCAAGAAGAACGTCGATGACATTCTGCAAGGGCTTTACAAAGGTGACGTCGACATGAACCGCGTCACGGCCAAGGTCGACAAGAAGATGGCCGGGGCGAATTTGAAGGCCGTGCTGGACGGGCTGCGCACGGATATGCGCAAGGCGGCCGAGAACCTCGAGTTTGAAGAGGCCGCGCGGTTGCGCGATGAAGTGAAGCGGCTGGAAGCCGTTGATCTGGCCATTGCCGACGATCCGCTGGCGCGTCAATCAGCGGTCGAGGCGGCATCAGAGGCTGCCGTGAAGTCTTCGGGGCGGTCAACAGCCGGACGTCCGGGGCAACGCGGCGGGAATGTGAAGCGACGAAAGCGGTAGGTATGGACCGGGCGATTGTATGGGTGCGAAACGCCGCGCTGCTTTTCTTGGCAGTGATGGCTTACCTTTTTTTCGCCGCGCCCGGCTCACCGTTGCTCGTTCTTGCAGTTATGGGATTCTCGGCGTGTTTTTTCGCCGTTTTCGTTCTGCGTGTCTTTCGCTGGCTTGACGGACAATGAGTTGAAACTCGAATGGCTTCATCACTGCGACACGGTTCCGAGAGTACCCGCTTCATGTGCTCCCTATGCCTCACTGTTTCGTGTACAGTCGCATGTTTTAAGCGCTTGCCTTCCAGCAACAGGACGGCGGTATTCGGTATGTCAAATCACCAATCAAAGGTACTTTTCATGATGTTTCCGGTCCGCGCTGCGCTGGTCGCTCTCTGCCTCACCCCCGCTCTTGCGATGGCACAATCCGGGAAAGTCGATCATTCCGGGCACAGCATGCCTGCCGATGCGACACTGCCCGCATCGACACAAGCCTACATCGCCGTCAACGATGCGATGCACCGGGACATGGCGATCACCTTTACCGGCGATGCGGATGTGGATTTCCTGCTTGGCATGATCCCGCATCACGAAGGTGCGGTTGCAATGGCGCGGATCGTGCTTGAACACGGATCCGATCCCGAGACACGCAAACTGGCAGAAGAGATCATTGCCGCGCAAGAAACCGAGATTGCCTGGATGAAGGCCCGGCTCGCGGCACTTGGACAGTAGTCCGATACCGACGCTGCGGGAGCGCGAACCGATCGTTCCCCCACTTCCCTGTGAGGGACGTCTTGCCCGGTCAGATGAACGGCACAAACGGGACGCCGCAGGCGCTCAGGGCCATCAAACTGGCAATCGCAAACCACACTCGCATGACCACAGCTCCCTGATGTCGGTCGGACACTGAGATCCGACCTACTGGGGACTGGTTCAAAAGTCGAACAACTCTTCCAGAAATCCGCCGCGTTTCTTCTTTTTGCGGTATTCACCCTCGCCGTGATACCGGTCGTCCTGATACCCGCGCGCGGGTTCAGAGCGACCTGGCGGCGGTGGCGGCGCGGCGTACTCTGTGCTGCGCTCGATGATCTTGTCGAGTTCGCCGCGATCCAGCCATACACCCCGGCATTCGGGACAATAGTCGATTTCCACGCCAGAGCGTTCGGCAATGACAAGCGCGGTTCCGTCGATGGGACATTTCATGGTCGTCTCTCCTCTGATGGGTGCTGTTGAGGTAAGCAGTCCGCGTGAATTTTCATCCCCGTCTCGGCAGGTGGCATTGAAAGGCTGGCCTGTGGGCATTTGCACGCTATCTTCATCTCATGCGCCAAGTTGCCATTGCCCTGTTCTGTCTGGCCAGCCCCGCCGCCGCGTGGGATTTTACGCCTGTGCCGATTTGCACCCTGTTTCACCAGGACACCGACGTTGCGGTTGTGGTCACCTACAATCCGGATGGCGGCGAATATTCCATTCAGTTGTCGCGTGAGGGCGGCTGGCCTGAAGCGGGGGTGTTTTCGATGCGTTTCGAAGGGCCACAGGGCCTGACGATTTCCACCACGCGGCATGTGATCGAGGTAGAGGACACACGGACCTTGACGGTGCGGGATCGGGGATTCGGCAATGTGCTTAACGGGTTGAACTACAACACCCGCGCTGTGGCTGTGCTTGGTGATCTTGAGGTGCAAGTCTCGCTTGATGGGGCGGCACCGGCGGTTGAGGAGTTTCGCAACTGTCCATCGGATCAGTTGGTTCTGTACCATTCGGGGGCCACGTCGCGCCCGATCTGAAACCGCTCGTGGACGCAGGATCAGCTTTGCAATTTCGTTGCCGGCGGAAGCCTTGTCAGATAGCGTTCGCCTATGCGCCACCTGATCCCGATTTTCCTTCTGCTTGCGGCCTGTGCGACCCCTCAGGAGCGCTGTATCAACGATGCCGCCGCCCCCTATCGGGCCGCCTTGAAAGAGCGGGCCGAGATCGCCAAATCCCTGTCGCGCGGTTTTGACTATGTGACCGAATACGAAACCCGGCGCGTGTTTACCCGATGCAAGACACCGAAGGGCGGCTGGGTGCCGTGCTGGGATCGCGAGACCTATCCTGTGACCCGTCGCATCTCCGTTGACCGCGCCGTTCTTCAATCCCGCGACGCGCAGCTTGCCCGCGACCTTCCCGGCCTCGAACGCGCTGCGGAACGCGGGGCTGCCGCCTGTCTCAAGGCCTTGCCCGCAGAAGACGCCTGATCGTCTTGCCGGGTGGGGTCTGTGCAGCATAGAAGACCCCATGATCCGGCTTCCCATTGATGATATCCTGCCCGAACTCGTGGAGCACCTGCGGGCGCAGGGCCGCGCGGTTTTGCAGGCCCCGCCCGGTGCGGGCAAGACCACGCGCGTGCCGCTTGCGATGCTGGAGGCCGGGCTGACGGATCAGAAGATCGTCATGCTCGAACCGCGCCGCCTTGCCGCCCGCGCGGCCGCCGAACGGATGGCACAGACCCTGAACGAGACCGCAGGCCAAACCGTCGGATACCGCGTTCGCGGCGACACGAAGATCTCGAAGGCAACGCGTATCGAAGTGGTCACAGAAGGCATTCTGACGCGAATGATCCAAAGCGATCCCGAACTCGGCGGCATTGGCGCAATCATATTCGATGAATTCCACGAACGGTCCCTGAATGCCGATCTGGGCCTGGCCCTTTGCCTTGAAATCACCGGGGCGCTGCGCGCGGACCTAATCCTGCTGGCGATGTCTGCCACACTGGACGCGGGTCCTGTCGCCACATTGATGGAGGCCCCCATCGTCACCTCCGAGGGGCGAAGTTTCCCGGTCGACATGCGCTGGCTGGATCGGCCACTGGACAAGAACACCCGATTTGAGACTGCAATGGCGGACCTCATTCTACAGGCGTCCCACGAGACCGAAGGCGGAATCTTGGCCTTTCTGCCCGGTGAGGGTGAAATCCGGCGGGTTCAATCGGCGCTTGAGCGAAGTCTGCCCAAGACGTGCGCCGTGCGACCGTTGTTCGGGGCCATGCCTTTCAAGGCCCAGCAAGAGGCGATTCAACCCGAACCGTCGGGCCGCAAGGTTGTGCTGGCGACCTCGATTGCGGAAACCTCTTTGACGATCGAGGATATACGGGTGGTCGTGGATGGGGGCCGGGCCCGACGCGCGCGGTTTGATCCGGGGTCCGGCATGTCACGGCTGATCACCGAGAGGGTCACCAAGGCCGAGGCCACACAACGGGCCGGGCGTGGTGGCCGGGTTGCCGATGGTGTGGCTTACAAGCTTTGGACCAAAGGCGAAGATGGCGCGTTATCCGCCTTTCCACCCGCCGAAATCGAAGCAGCGGACCTTGCCGCGCTGGCGCTTGAGCTTGCTCTTTGGGGCGCGCATCCTGACGCGCTTCCGTTTTTGACACCCCCTCCAGGAGGGGCCTATTGCGAGGCCCAGGCACTGCTCCGGATGCTGGGCGCACTGGATTCGCAGAACCACATCACAGGGCATGGGCGCCATCTGGCAAGGTTGCCGCTGCATCCACGGCTGGCCCATATGGTGGGTCTTGCCGGTCCGAAGGCCGCGCCATTGGCAGCCCTGATGGCAGAGCGTGATCCGGTACAGGGCGGAGGCGTTGATCTGGGGCTGCGGATGGAAGCGCTGCACAATCCCGGAAAGTTCGCCGCGACCCGGCGCGCGACGCTCAATCGCGGTGTCTTGGAGCGCATTCGCAGTGAGGCGAAGCGGCTTGAACGTGCCGCGCCCCCCGTGCAGGCAAACCACCTTGGCACCGCCGAGATGGCCGCGCTGGCCTATCCCGACAGGATCGGTTTGCGCCGCAAAGGGGATGCGCCGCGGTATCAGCTGTCCGGAGGCAAAGGTGCGGTGATGGAGGACAGTGACGCGCTGGCAGGCGCGCGATTGATCGTGGCGACCGATCTGGACGGCAACCCGCGCGACGCCCGCATACGTCAGGCCGTTCAGATCACCGAAAGCGCGCTTCGCGACCTTTTCAGCGACCGGATCGTCTGGGTCGATCTGTGCGAATGGTCAAAGCGCGACCGCCGCGTCGTGTCGCGTCAGCAGGAAAAGCTGGACGCGATTGCGCTGGATGACCGGGTCTGGAAAGACGCTCCCCCCGAAGCCGTGGCGCAAGCGATGCTGGATGGGGTGCGGGATCTTGGTCTCACCCCTGCAATGACCGATGCGGCCCGGCGCTTTATCGCCCGCGTTGCCCTTGCACGGGACGCCGGGCAGGACCTGCCGGAGATGTCCGACACGGCGCTGCTGGCGACACTCGGCGACTGGTTGCTGCCCCATCTGCAAGGTGTGCGCAGTGCCGGAGACTGGAAACGTTTCGATTTGTTGCACCCCCTGCGCGCAAGGCTGGACTGGAACCAGATGCAGGCATTGGACCGTTTGGTGCCGGGCAGGTTCACCACACCTTTGGGCCGCGACATTCCGATTGACTACTCTGGTGAGCACCCCGAAATTTCCCTTCGCCTGCAAGAGATGTTCGGCCAGAAAACCCATCCCTGCGTGGGCAGGACGCCCCTTCGCGTGACTCTTCTGTCACCGGCGCGACGTCCGGTCCAGACGACATTGGATCTTCCCGGATTCTGGGAAGGATCCTATGCCGATGTGCGCAAAGACATGCGCGCGGCCTATCCCAAACATCCCTGGCCCGAAGACCCGACACAGGCCGACCCCACCCTGCGGGCCAAACCACGCGCGCGCTGACGGGTCTTGCCGCGTCGCGGGTTCCGACGTACATCCGGCCCATGCTTGATGATGCCGATGACATTCACCCGCTGTTCTACGGTGCGCCCAAGACCACCGAGTTCAAGAAACTGCGCAAGCGCATCGTGCAGAACGTGCGCGAGGCGATCGAGCAATATGGAATGGTGGGGCGTGACGGTGCCAAACCGCCGAAATGGCTTGTGTGCCTGTCTGGCGGCAAGGACAGTTACACGCTGCTTGCCGTGTTGCACGAACTCAAATGGCGCGGTTTGCTCCCGGTAGAGCTTTTGGCGTGCAATCTGGATCAGGGGCAGCCCGGCTTCCCGGCAACGGTTCTACCTGAATTCCTTGAAAAAATGGGCGTTCCGCACCGGATCGAATATCAGGACACCTATTCGATTGTGGTTGATAAAGTGCCTCAGGGCCGCACATATTGTGCGCTTTGCTCCCGGCTGCGACGCGGCAACCTTTACCGGATCGCCCGCGAGGAAAACTGCACGGCGGTTGTGCTGGGCCATCATCGCGATGACATTCTCGAGACGTTCTTCATGAACCTGTTCCACGGTGGCCGCCTGGCGACGATGCCGCCGAAACTGGTCAATGAAGAGGGGGATCTGTTTGTCTATCGTCCTCTGGCGCATGTGGCCGAGGCCGATTGCGAGAAGTTTGCGCGATCCATGACCTATCCGATCATTCCCTGTGACCTTTGCGGCAGCCAGGACGGGCTGCAGCGTCAACAGGTCAAGGCGATCCTGGATGGCTGGGAAAAGAACAGCCCCGGTCGACGTCAGATCATGTTTCGGGCGTTGACCAATGCGCGCCCCTCACATCTTTTGGACAGTGATCTATTTGATTTCAAAGGGCTTATGGCCAACACGGGCGACAATAGCGACAATTCGCCGGACATTCCAAAGCCGCGTTAAACCGCAGGTTACCAATACATCCCCATTCTGCCCGAAATGATTTCGGGGCTAGAACGGGATGCGACCACAGTTTGATATCAAGACCCTGACGGTGATGCTGCGTCGGTGCCTGCATGGGCCACAGATGCTGGCGTTTCTGCCTGCGCTATGCCTCTGCGCCTATTGGGCAGCCGGTGAGGTTCTATTGGTGCTGTGCGCCCTTGCGACGCCGTTGATCTATGCCTTGACGGGTGGTTTTGGCCAATTGGCTGCAATACGCGAATTTGACCCAAGACCCCGCCCGTCACTCGACATCATCGCGCAGCAATTCCTTGAGATCGCGCAACACAACGGACAAACAACAGCCTGTTTTCAAATCGAAATTGGCGGTCTTGACGATATCCTGCGCACTTTGGGCAGGTCCGCTGCGGATGAGGCCAGACATGTGCTAGAGGCGCGGATGGTGTCGACCCTGCGGGAGGCAGACCATGTGACTCAGACGGGGGACACACGGTTCACCGTATTGATCGCGCCGGGATTCCGGCTCAAGCTCGACAACCTACTGGATCTGGGCAAACGGCTGCGTCACGCGGCAGAAGAACCACTCTCTGTTTCGGGGACCACGCAATATGTGTCCTTGTGCATCGGGATCGCGTCATCGCTCAATTTCGGGCGCAACGTGACAGCACGAACATGGCTTGTATCGGCGACACAAGCCCTGGATGATGCAATCGACACCGGCGTATCAGCAACAAGGGTCTGGTCAGACAAGCTGTCCCGGAAACATCAAATTCGCCGGGATCTGCAGAACGACGTGGTTTCGGCGCTGGATGCGGGACATGTTCAGGCGTTTTTTCAACCGCAGGTCAACGTCAGAACGGGTGACATTACCGGGATGGAGGCGCTTGCCCGGTGGGACCACCCCACACGCGGAATGATCCCGGCGTCGGGATTTCTTAAAGCGATCGAAGACAGCGGCCAAATGCAGCGTCTTGGGAAAACCATTCTTTCGCAGGCGCTTGTCGCGCTTCAGGCATGGGATGCCGCGGGTTTTGACATACCCACAGTCAGTGTCAATTTTTCCGACGGCGAGCTGCGAAACCCTGATATGCCGGATCACATCAAATCGGAACTTGATCGCCTCGGCATTCCGACGCATCGGCTGGTGATCGAGGTCAGGGAAAGCGTTGTTGCCAATGGAACTGACGACATTGCGCGCCGCACTCTGGTATCACTGGCCGAGACCGGTTGCCGCATCGACCTTGATAATTTTGGCCAGGGGTCATTGCCATTGGCGCAGCTGCAGCAGTTTCCGATCCAGCGTGTCAAGATCGACAAGAGCATGGTCAGAGGCGCCGATATATCCGAGGCCAAGCGGCGCATGCTGGGCGCTATTCTTGGGGTGACCGAACGGTTGGACCTACAGGCCCTTGGCGAGGGGGTAGAGACAGTTGGCGAACATGGCGTATTGCGCGAACTCGGTTGCGCATTTGCACAGGGATTCCTGTTCAAAGAACCCGCATCCGCGTCTGACATCGCGCAATGGCTTGCCAAAGAACAAGCCCGCGACGACCCAACGCATGCTGCGCATCTTCGGCGGGTGAAATAGGCCCGTCAAGCAGGCCCCGCAGTTGATCAAATCCTGCTGAAGAAATGCCGCACCGGCCAGTCTTGCCTGTGAATCCGCTTGACCTTCAGGCACAGTGCCTGTTGAACGCAGCGGTAATCCAAAAACCACAGGCGGCGGTCCCTTATGGACGATCAAAACAAGAACCTTCTAATCGCGACAGCGCTCAGCTTTGCGGTCATTCTGGGGTGGTTTGTTTTGTTCCCCCCCCCAGATCCGGCTCTTGATCCCGAGACGGCCCTGCCCCCTGCGAGCGAAACTGCGACGCCGTCGGTTGCGACCACCCCCGAGGCGGCACCGGCAGACGCCTCGACTGCCACGCAAACCGGTCCAACCGCGGTTGCCGATGCGCCACGCGTGGCGATCGAGACAGACCGTTTGGTGGGATCAATCTCGCTGGCCGGCGGGCGCATTGATGACCTGTCACTCAAGGACTATCAGGTGAGCATCGAGCCGGAGGCAGATATCGTACATCTGCTCAACCCTGTCGGTTCTGCCAGCCCGTATTACGCGCTGTTCGGGTGGGCACCGGGCGGCGGCCTGACGATCGACGAAGTGCCCAGCGTCCTCACTGATTGGACACTGGAAAGTGGTGAAACGCTGACCGCCGACACACCGATCACATTGCGCTGGGACAGCCCGACCGGGACCATCTTCCGGCGCACGATTGAAGTTGACGAAGACTTCATGTTCACCGTCACCCAATCGGTTCAGAACGCAAGCGATACAGCCATGTCGATTGCGCCCTACGGCCTGATCGCGCGGCATGGCGAACCTGCGAACCTCAAGAATTTCTTCATCCTGCATGAAGGCGTGGTCGCAATGGCCGACGGCACATTGGCCGAAATCAATTATGACGACATGACCGAATTCGCCGTGGTCGCTTCCGAAGGCGCAAGGGCCGAAGTGACCCAGGTCACACAGAATGGCTGGATCGGGTTCACCGATCACTACTGGATGACCACCGTCATTCCCGAAAACGGCACGCCGTTCCGTCAGGTTGCTAAATACAATGACGCCAGCAATATCTATCAGACCGAGGCCGTTCAGCCGACTGTCACCATTGCGCCCGGCGAAACGCGCGAGGTGTCGACACAGCTGTTTGCCGGTGCGAAGGAGTGGGAGACCATCCGCGATTACCAGGAGGCCGGTGTTGACCGTTTCATCGACTCGATCGACTGGGGCTGGTTCTTTTTCCTGACGAAGCCGATTTTCTGGCTGCTGCACCACCTCAATGTGCTGATCGGCAACATGGGCTGGGCCATCATCTGCCTGACGCTGATCATCAAGGCGACGTTGTTCCCGCTGGCGTATAAATCCTACGTCTCGATGGCGAAGATGAAAGAACTTCAGCCCGAGATGGAGAAGATCAAGGAACGCGCTGGCGATGACCGCCAGAAGCTCCAGCAAGAGATGATGGAGATGTACAAGAAGGAAAAGGTGAACCCGGCATCCGGATGTTTGCCGATCCTGTTGCAGATCCCGATCTTCTTTTCGCTCTACAAGGTGATCTTTGTCACGATGGAGCTGCGGCATGCCAATTGGCTTGGCCCGTTCAGGGACCTTTCGGCACCGGATCCGACCTCGATTTTCAACCTGTTCGGTGTTCTGCCCTGGGCTGCGCCCGAGCCGGGAACGATCCTCGCGTTGGTCTTTATCGGCATTCTGCCGCTGCTTCTTGGTATTTCGATGTGGCTTCAGCAGAAGCTGAATCCCGCGCCCACGGATGCCACGCAGGCGATGATCTTTGCCTGGATGCCATGGGTCTTCATGTTCATGCTGGGTGGGTTCGCCAGTGGTCTTGTCGTGTACTGGATCGCCAACAACACGATCACGTTTACCCAACAATACCTGATCATGCGGACGCAGGGGTATAAACCGGACGTTTTCGGCAACATCAAATCAAGCGTCAAACGCGGCCCGAAAACGGACAAGAAATGACCGCGACAGTCACCGAGATATGGCGGCACCCGATCAAGAGTCATGGTCGGGAACCGCTGGAATCGGTGACTTTAGAGGCCGGCAAGGCGCTTCCGTTGGACCGGCTTTGGGCCGTGGCGCATGAGCGTGCTGCGGTGGTAGACGGGTCCGTCTGGGCCAGTTGCGGCCATTTTTGCCGGGTTGCGAAAATTCCGGCGCTGATGGCGATTACGACAGAGCATGACGGTGCAACGGGGCGCATGACGCTTCATCACCCGGATCAGGAGTCGCTTGTGTTTGATCCGGACACCGATGGCGACATCTTTGTGGCCTGGGTAAAACGGCTGGTTCCAGAGGATACGCTTCAACCTGTACGCCTTGTGCGGGCCCAGACCCAGGCTTTTACCGACAGTGCCTTTCCCAGTGTCACGCTGTGCAATCACGCCTCGCACCGCGCGGTCGAGCAGCGCGCGGGCCGACCGCTTTCGCATCTGCGGTGGCGCGGAAATATCTGGATCGATGGGCTTGCCCCATGGGAAGAATTCGATTGGAACGACCGAGAGGTGCGGATTGGCAAGGCGGTTCTGCGTGTCCGCGAACGCACGGATCGGTGCAAATCGACCCACAGCACTCCGGACACCGGCACACGCGACGCCGATGTTCTTGGGGCGCTGGACAGCTGGGGTCATCAGGATTTTTCGGTGCGTGCCGAAGTAATCCAGGGTGGTCCCGTTACACTTGGCGATGAGGTGGCCCGTGTCTGAGATGCAGCTTCCATTCCCGCTGGCGGAAGAGCCGGACGACATGACCCGCGAGGCTGGGCGCAAGCTTTTTGCGGGTGAGGTTGAATTCCTCAAAGGTGTGGTTGCCATGTCGGGACTGCCCGCAGATGACCGGATCGAGGTGTGTTTTGCCGGGCGCTCCAATGTCGGGAAATCGTCGCTGATCAACGCGGTGACGGGTCGCAAGGCGCTGGCGCGGGCGTCGAACACGCCTGGGCGGACGCAAGAGATCAACTATTTCACGCTGGGCGATGAACGGTATGTTGTCGATCTGCCGGGCTATGGCTTTGCCAATGCACCCGTCCAGGTTGTCGAGAAATGGCAGGCCCTTCTCAAACAGTACCTTTCCGGGCGGGCCAGCCTTCGGCGCGCCTTTGTGCTGGTGGACAGCCGGCATGGGGTCAAACCGGTCGATGAAGAGATCATGACGCTTCTGGACAAAAGCGCCGTGACGTTCCAGGTCGTTTTGACCAAGGCGGACAAGATCAAGCCGGCGCAATACGACAGTCTTTTGCAACAGGTGCGCGGCAAGCTTGCCAAACATCCGGCGGCCTATCCCGAGCTTGTGCTGACGAGCAGCGAAAAGGGCGATGGAATTGCCACGCTGCGCAGCATTATCGTCGGGATCAGCTAGGTCCAACCGCGCAAAACGGCTTGCCTCGGGCACGGGCTTGTCGCACACAAGGCCATGGTCAGGCCGCGCTCTGGCAAGGAACGCACAAGTATGAAATCCCGAGATATGCACAACGACTGGATCGCCACAGCCCGCACATTGTCCGAAGCTCTGCCCTACATGCAGCGCTATGCGGGTGCGATTGTCGTGGTCAAATTCGGCGGCAACGCGATGGGTGATGACGATGCGATGGCAGAGTTTGCCCGCGACATCGTCCTGATGCGGCAGGTCGGGATCAACCCGGTTGTGGTGCATGGCGGCGGGCCGATGATCAATGAAATGCTGACGCGGCTTGGCATCAAATCCGAATTTGTGCGCGGCAAACGCGTGACGGACAAGGAAACGGTTCAGGTGGTCGAGATGGTGCTGACCGGACTGGTCAACAAGCGCATCGTGCAGGCGATCATGGACGAAGGTGGGCGTGCAGTGGGTCTGTCGGGCAAAGATGATGATCTGATGGTCTGTGAAGCCGATGATCCCGAACTGGGGTTTGTCGGACGCCCGGTCGAGATGAATCCGCAGGTTCTGCGCGATCTGTTCGATGCTGGAATCATCCCTGTTGTGGCGCCCGTGGCGACCGGTATGAACCCCAACGAGACCTTCAACGTGAACGGTGATACCGCTGCCGGTGCGGTTGCGGGTGCGCTGAAGGCGGATCGGTTGTTGCTGTTGACGGATGTCAGTGGCGTGAAAGATGCCAGCGGCAGCGTGATGACCGCCATGACCCCGGATGAGGTGAAGACGATGATCGCAGACGGCACCATTGCCGGCGGTATGATCCCGAAAACGGAAACCGCCCTGAAGGCCATCGAAGAGGGTGTGCGCGCTGTTGTGATCCTTGACGGGCGCGTGCCGAATGCGTGCCTGCTGGAACTGTTCACAGAGCATGGCGCCGGGTCTCTGATCCGCCCGATCCGGTGACGCTTTCCGAACTGGACGGTGCGGCGCGAAAGACGGGTCTAGCCATAAGGGGCGCGTTTCATCCGGAGCCCGGAGATGCGGCCCCGGACGGCACTGGCACTCTTGTCCTGCTGGGGCCGGATGAACCGTCGTTCTGGCCGGTCTTTACTGCCGCGCCGGAATATCAGGATGGGCTGGCCCACCCGTTGGATCGCTGGTCCAAGCGCGCGATGGCGTCTTTGGCTGCTCTTTTGGATGGCACGGCGATCTTTCCATATGACGGCCCACCCTATGCGCCGTTCCTGCGATGGGCAGAGCGCAGTGGCGCAAGCTGGTCCTCGCCGGTGGGATTGCTGGTGCATGACGCTGCGGGCCTGTTCATCAGCTTCAGGGCGGCTCTTGCGATCCCTGAGCGGCTAGCAGTGCCCCTGCCCCCGGCCAATCCCTGCCCAAGCTGTGACGCGCAGCCGTGCAGGACGGCCTGTCCGGTTGGTGCGCTTGCGCCGGGCAAAGCCTATGATGTGCCGGCCTGTGTTGCGCATCTGAACGGTCCGGAGGGTGTGGACTGCCGGCAAGGATGCCTGGTACGCCGGGCCTGTCCTGTCTCGCAACGGTTTGGGCGGTTGCCGGAACAATCCGCTTTCCACATGCGCGCATTTTTGGGACAGTGATCACAGACCAAGGAAAGGCCCGGAGCCCATGAAACGATTGATCCTCATGCGGCATGCGAAGTCGGACTGGTCGGCCAGCGGGGATGATCATGACCGCCCGCTGAACAAGCGCGGCAGGGCCAGCGCCCCGGCCATGGGGCAATGGCTGAAGGATCAGGGTTGGCTGCCTGACGAGGTACTGTGCTCCACAGCCACACGCACGCGCCAGACGCTTGATCTGCTTGGGCTGCCGGACCTGCCTACGCGGTTCGAACGGCCGCTGTATCTGGCCGAGCCAGACGGTATGGTCACCATTCTCAAGACTGCCACGGCGGATACGGTGTTGTTGCTTGGGCATAATTTCGGCATCGCCGAGTGTGCGCATCAATTGGTGTCAGAATGGCCCGAGCATCCCCGCTTCATGGACTATCCCACCTGCGCGACAAGCCTGATATCGTTTGACGTCGACACATGGGAAGATCTGCACCCCGGAACGGGTCATTGCGAGGCCTTTTCAATTCCGCGCGACGCCATGGCTGCGGACTCTTCGGACTGATCCTTAGGGCCAAACGAAGAACGCCCCAAACCAATGTTCGGGGCGTCAAGAGTTTGCTTTGGGACCGCTTCCTGATCAGTGACCGAGGATCTGGCTCAGGAACAGTTTGGTCCGTTCATTCTGCGGGTTGTTGAAGAACTCTTCGGGTTCGTTCTGTTCGACGATCTGGCCCGCGTCCATAAAGATCACGCGGTTCGCCACCTGACGGGCAAAGCCCATCTCATGCGTGACGCAGATCATGGTCATGCCCTCCTCGGCAAGACTCACCATCGTGTCGAGCACCTCCTTGATCATCTCCGGGTCAAGCGCCGATGTGGGTTCGTCAAACAGCATGATCCGCGGCTTCATGCAAAGCGACCGCGCAATCGCGACGCGCTGCTGCTGACCACCCGAAAGCTGGCCGGGGTACTTGTTGGCCTGTTCCGGGATCTTCACCTTTTCGAGGAAGTGCATCGCTGTTTCCTCGGCCTCGCGCTTGGGCGTCTTGCGCACCCAGATCGGGGCCAGCGTGCAGTTTTCCAGAATGGTCAGATGCGGGAACAGATTGAAGTGCTGGAACACCATCCCGACCTCGGAGCGGATCGTGTCGATATTCTTGATATCCGAGGACAGCACTGTGCCATCCACGCTGATCGACCCTTTCTGATGCTCTTCCAGTGCGTTGATGCAGCGGATGAGAGTGGACTTACCCGACCCGGACGGCCCGGCAATGACGATACGTTCGCCCCGATAGACCGTCAGGTCGATGTCCCGAAGAACGTGGAAAGATCCGAACCACTTGTTCATGTTCTGGATCTGGATCGCCACCTCGTCAGAGACAGCCAGTTGCACATTTGCAGTTTCAGCCATGGTTCGGCCTCCTTAACGATGATCAGTGGCAAGCTGTCGCTCGAGCCATTGCGAATATTTCGAGATGCTGAAGCAGACGATAAAGAACAGGAAGACCGCAAAGCCCCACAATTCCCAATAGACGCCGTTCCATTCTGTCGAGGCAAGGATCGGACCACGGATCATACCGACAAGATCGAACATCGAAATGACCGACACAAGCGTGGTGTCCTTGAACAGTCCCACCGCGACATTGACGATGCCCGGAATGGAGATCTTCAGCGCCTGTGGCAGAATGATCAGGCGCATCGCCTGTGCGTAGTCCAGTCCAAGACTGTTGGCCGCTTCGTACTGACCACGCGGCAGAGCCGCGAGGCCGCCACGGATCACCTCGGCGATATAGGCCGATGCGAACATCGTGATCATGATGATCACCCTCAGCACGAGGTCGATATTGGACCCCGGCGGAAAGAAGTAGGCCAGCACCACGTTTGCCACAAAGAGCAATGTGATAAGCGGCACACCCCGGATGAATTCAATGAAGATCACGCAGATCCATTTGATGATCGGCATGGATGACTGACGCCCCAAGGCAAGCATGATCCCGAAGGGCAGCGACAGTGACACGCACACCGTGCCAAGGATCATGTTTAACATGAAGCCGCCAAGGTCACGCGACTGGACCGCCTGAAGCGCAAGCACATCCGGCATGGACGCGGGGATCACGCCACCCGCCCAGATGACCACCACGGCAGAGACCAGACCGGCCAGCATACCCATGGCAAAGCTTTGACGTTCGAACCGCTTGAAGGCAAAATACCCGGCGATCACTCCAATCAGAACCATCAGGGGCGTCAGAAGCGTTCCACCCCAGATCAGCCAGAAGGCAATGAAGGGGTACAACCCGGTGAAGACAAGCATCTGACGCGGAGCCTTGGGATAAAGCACCGGAGCAAGCGCGATGATCAGCAGGACAAAGGCCAGGGTCGGCCGCCAATAGGATTCGGAAGGATAGGTGAAACCGAACAGCAACTGGTTCCAGCGTTCCGTCAGGACCGAGAAACACGCGCCGGTCATACCGTCAAGCATGTCGCGACACTCGGCCAGTGAACTGGTGTTCCAGATCCCGTTGGCGAACCAGGGATAGGCGCCAGAGACGATCTGGTAGATAAAGTAGATCGACACAACCGTCAGGAGGGAATTGAACCATCCCTTGAACAGGTTTTCCCGCATCCACTTGATCACACCCGACTCTGTCACGGGGGGTGGCTGCTCGGGCAGCATCGTGTCACGGACGAAGGCAACGGTCTGGGCATGTGTATCAGACATCTCAGCGCTCCTTCAGCTTAACGGAATTGTTGTACACGTTCATGATCGCCGAAATCGCAAGCGATATGGCCAGATAGAACAGCATCAGGAGGAAAATCGCCTCGATCGCGCGGCCCGTCTGGTTGAGCGTGATGCCCCCCAACGTCCCGGTCAGGTCCATATATCCCACCGCAATCGCCAGCGACGAGTTCTTCGTGAGGTTCAGGTACTGGGAAATAAGCGGTGGAATGATCACACGCAGCGCCTGTGGCAAAACCACGAGGTTCATGATCCGCCCCGGACGCAGACCCAGCGAAGCCGCTGCTTCGGTCTGGCCTGTGCTGACGGCAAGGATACCAGCACGCACGTTTTCGGCGATGAAGGCCGCCGTGTAGATCGACAGGGCAAACCACAGCGCGATCAGGGAATTCCGCATAAAGATGCCGCCCTGAAAGTTGAAGCCCTGAAGCGACGGATATTCAAGCGTGATCGGACGACCAAAAAGGAAAAAGGCAATGATGGTTGGAAGGAAGAAGATCGCAACTGACGGCCACAGCGTGGGAATCAACTGCCCGCGATCAAACAGCACTTTCTTGGCGTAGTTGCGGAACGCGAAAATTCCGGCAATGGACGCAAGGAAGACCGCGACAACGAAACCCGACCCCGGACCGAAAATCGGCGCTGGGGCGTAAAAGCCGCGGCCGGTAAAGGCGAAAGACCCCAGAACCATCGACGCTTCGGCGTCCTCGCCCCTGAAATCACGGGGCTGTGGAAGCACGGCAATAAACACCGCCATGATGATCAGAATCCAGATCAGCACCGGCACATTGCGGAAAATTTCGACATAGATCGACATCAGCTGACGGACGATCCAGTTGTTGCTGAGGCGGAGAACCCCCACGAAGACGCCGATGACAGTCGCCATCAGACACCCGAGAAACGCCACCAACAGCGTGTTCAACACGCCGACCAATGACGCCTGCCAATGCGATGACTGGCTTGTGTAGGGGATCAGTGTCTGGTTGATGTCATAGCCCGCAGGCTCTCCGAGAAACTGGTACGAGATATCCAGCCCAGCGGCGCGAAGGTTGCCAACGAGGTTCGAGCCCAGATAGGCGAACGCGAGAACCAGCAAGACCAGTGCAATAAATTGGAACGTGTAGGACCGATAACGCGTGTCGTTGATCAGCATTGACAGCCGAAACGACCCCGTCGGTGGGTCTGAAATTGTGGACATTCTGTTATCCCTGTTGTTCCGGATTCTTGTGGCGGCGCTTTGCGCGCTCTGATGCCGTATCCGAAGGCTTGTTATTTGATTTGAAAAAGGGCGCGGAATAATCCGCGCCCTCTTTCGAGTTCTTGATCTTACCGGAAGGGCGGGCTGTAGAGCAGTCCACCTTCGGTCCACTGTGCGTTCAGACCGCGAGCGAGACCGATTGGCGTGTTCTCACCGATGTTCTTCTCGAACAGTTCGCCGTAGTTGCCACCCGCCATGATGGCGTTCTTGGCCCAGTCAGCTTCGAGACCCAGCATTTCGCCAAGCGTGCCTTCGGTGCCCAGAAGACGGTTGATTTCCGGGTTGCCGCCGGCAGAGGCCGACATTTCCGCAGCATTGGCCGATGTCACACCCAGCTCTTCAGCAGCGATCAACGCGTTCAGCGTCCAGCGGACGATGTCACCCCAATCGTTGTCGCCGTGGCGAACAAGCGGGCCGAGCGGCTCTTTGGAAATGATTTCCGGCAGAACGATGTGCTCGCCAGGATTTTCAAAAGCGGCACGCGTGGCCGCAAGACCAGATGCGTCTGTCGTGTAGACGTCACATGCACCTTCAAGATACAGCGGTTGAGCTTCCGCGTTGGTTTCGATCGGAACCGGCTCATAGCTCATGTTGTTCTTACGGAAGTAGTCCGCAAGGTTCAGTTCGGTTGTTGTACCGGTCTGAATGCAGACGGTCGCGCCATCCAGTTCTTTCGCCGAGGACACGCCCAGTTCCTTCGGAACCATGAAGCCTTGACCATCGTAGTAGTTGATACCGACGAATTCGAACTTCAGGTCGACGTCACGCGAAAACGTCCATGTGGTGTTACGCGCAAGCACGTCGATCTCACCGGAGGCCAGCGCGGTAAAGCGGGTCTTGCCGGTTGTCGGAACAAATTCAACTGCGGTCGGATCGCCAAGAACCGCCGCCGCAACGGCGCGACATACGCCAACGTCAAAGCCTTGCCATTCACCGTTTGCATCCGGCGCAGCAAAGCCGACGAGGCCAGTTGTCACGCCGCAGTTCAGTGTTCCACGCGCTTTCACATCATCAAGCGTAGCCGCTGATGCAACGCCAGCCGAAAGGCCGGCGACAGTCATCGCGCCAAGAATTGCAAGTTTTTTCATTTTTACCTCTTCCTGTTAGCCCATGCCTTAAGACACGGTTTGCTAGAGCGTATTCACGCCCATACGACGAAAGTAGGATGATCCTACGGTCGTTATAGAGGATTTTGCGGGGATTCACGCGCAGACGTCAAGTCGATTAGCCTATTTTTTGATCAAGCCCGCTTGGTTTCCCCCGCGTCAGGAAGCCGATTGCCCATCGATCAATCGCATAAAAGCGTCTGCGTGCAAAAAGGCAGCCTTCTTGGTGTTGACCATTTCCTGGGCCTCTTCATCAGTGCCCCACTGTTCTTCCTGCCAAATCTCGTCAAGGCGAGAAATGGTCCAAAGGCCTTCCGCAGGTTGAACAGCTTCTTTTGCTGCGAACCCGATAATCAGCGATCCGCTGAGGGAGACCAAATCGTGAAACGCCGCGATCTGGAATGCCGTCATCTGGTGAACGTTTTTTCGCAATTCTGACAGCGCGGCGGGATCTTGCGGGGCGTGAATCACACCAACGCGGGGGTAAAGGCGGGCATTCAAAGCGTTTGCGGCCCAGTCCAGCAGGGGATCCCACTGGGCTGCCTGCCGCGCGACAAGGGCATCAGGCGCATCGGCGCGATAGCACAACAAGTCGCTATCGCCGTAGTCCGCCAGCATATCGGCAACTTCTGCGTGTTGGACGGCAACCTTGTCCACAGCCGCGTTTGCGGTTCGGGTAAAGGGCATTGTCATCGGGTCAATGCGATCAGCCTGTGCGTCGAACTCGGCCGCGATACTTTGGGCGAGCGCAAGGCTTGGCACATGAAGGATCGCCTTCGCTGGTGTCCGCACCGGGCGTCCGTCAAGAACAACACCGTGGCCATGGTCAAGTTCGACCGTATCCGCAACTTTCCAAAAACGTTTCGGTGCCCATTCGCTCATCAGGAACCCTCCATCCAGGATGACAGCGCTGCGGTCAGCTGATCAGCGCTGTCGACAAGAATATCAGCACCCTCGAGATGCGATGCAGCGTGGTTGCCCCATGTGACCCCGATGGTTTGCATGCCTGCACTTTTGCCCATTTGAATATCATAGCTGGTGTCGCCGATCATCACAGCGTGCCCTGCCTCCACTCCGGTTTCGGACAATGCTGCATAAAGCATGGACGGATGCGGTTTTGAGGGATGCGTATCGGCCACCTGCGTTGATTGGAAGTAGCCCTGCAACCCATGTTGGGAAATGATCCGGTCCAGTCCGCGGCGCGACATCCCGGTCGCTGTGGCCATCAACGTAAAATCATCCGCCCGAACAAGATCAAGAACAGCGCGCATCCCCGGAAAGAAGAGCGAGTCTGTCCGGTTGCCCAGCGTGTCATGGCGCGCGAGGGACACTGACCTGTAACGCTCTGCCAGCGCGTGATGCACGTCCGGCGCATGGTCTGGCACCAGTTGGGCCATGTACTGCGAAAGGGACAGGCCAACCCCATGCAGCATCGCCTCGATTGACGGTTCCGGCAGCTTCAGATCGGCAAACGCCTGTTGCACCGCAGTAATGATATGGGCACGGCTGTCGATCAGCGTTCCGTCAACATCAAACACCACCAGCCGAAGTGGTTTGACCATTATTCGATGTCCTCGAACGGATCGGCAGGCACATCCCTTGCGTCCCACTGAACGAAATCCCAGGTGCGTTGCATGTGGTCCGGCAAAGGCGCGGTGATGATCAGCTTGGCACCGGTTACCGGATGCCTGAGCGAAATGGAGCGCGCGTGCAAATGCAGCTTGCTGCTCATCGCGCCGCCCAGCATCGCGCCCCAGCCGTCGCCAAGGTTTTCCTGACCCGATCCGCCGTATTTGCCATCGCCGATGATCGGATGTCCCAACTCGGCCATATGGGCACGCAACTGATGCGTCCGCCCGGTGACCGGCACCATCGCCACCCAGGATGCGCGTTTGGCCAAAGAGCTCAGAACGGCGTAATCCGTGGTCGCGTGTTTGGCACCTTCGGTTCTGGACACCTCATTCGGATGAAGGCAGCGCATCTTCTCGTTTTCACCGCTGGCGCCATGCCCCGGCGCTTTGACGAGACCGAATTTGATCGTACCCATCTGCGGGAACGGCACCCCGGCAACTGCGGCCCAGTAGATCTTGCGGGTTTCGCGCGCCCGGAACGCTTCGGTCAAGGCACTGGCCACCTGGCGCGTCCGCGCCAGAAGCAGGACACCCGACGTGTCCTTGTCGAGGCGATGAACAAGACGTGGTTTTTCGTCCAGACCAAAGGTCAGCGCTTCGGAAAGACCGTCGATATGCCGCGTTTGTTTGCTGCCGCCCTGGGTCGGCAATCCCGGCGGTTTGTTGAGCGCTATGATGTGATCGTCACGATACAGCACCAGCGCTTTCATCATCTCGGCATCTTTGTCGGACACGCCGGGTTTCGGTTGCGACTGGACTTCTCCGGGCGCAGGCAAGGGCGGGATGCGTACTTCCTGCCCGGTGGCAAGCCGCGCGCTTGCCTTGACCCGACCGCCGTCAATCCGCAATTCACCTTTGCGGCACATCTTTTCGATGCGACCTTGCCCCAAATGGGGAAACAGGCGCTTGAGCCAGCGATCCAACCGCTGATCGGCATCGCCCGGCCCAACTGTGATGTTCTGAACTTGGCTCATGCAAAAACACTCCGCGCCGCCAAAAGGCCCAGCGCCAATCCACCGACGGACAATCCGACGGATAAGGCCACATACAGCACCGCTGATCCGACCTGCCCGCGTTCGATCAACGTCATGGTTTCAAGGGAAAACGCGGAAAACGTCGTAAATCCCCCCAAGACACCCGTCATCACGAACGGCGACATTTGAGTCAGCCCCCGATGTGCAGCAGCCACGACAAACACCCCCATCAGGAACGACCCGACGATGTTCACCGTCATGATCGCCAACGGGAATTCCACATGGCCCAAAAGGCGCACGATACCGGCCCCGGTCAGAAACCGAAGACAGGCACCAATCGCGCCGCCCAGCGCCACAAGAGAAAGGGTTGTCAACATGCAGGCTCTGTCGCGCGCGCCCTGTAAGAAGTCAAGCAATGCGCCGCTGCGTTTCAGGCGGGCAACGCTGTGCAGTCGCGCCTTTGACGAGGGACTTATGTGTTTCGCTTGCTGCGCAGCCGCGCAAAGTAATCCATACGTTTCTTCAAGTCCCGTTCAAACCCGCGTTCGACCGGAGCGTAGAATTCGGTTCGGCCCATGCTGTCGGGAAAGTAGTCCTGCCCCGAAAACCCGTCTTCGGCATCATGGTCATAGGCACAGCCCGATCCATATCCCTGTTCCTTCATCAATTTGGTCGGCGCATTCAGGATATGCTTTGGCGGCACAAGCGAACCGGTCTTCTTGGCCGCCGCCCGCGCGCCTTTGTAAGCAGCATATAGCGCGTTCGATTTTGGCGCGAGCGCCAGATAGACAAGCGCCTGCGCGATCGCCAATTCGCCTTCCGGGCTGCCCAACCGTTCAAAGGTTTCCCAGCTTTGCAGACAGACCGCCTGCGCCTGCGGATCGGCAAGGCCAATATCCTCGACCGCCATCCGCGTGATCCGACGCGCCAGATACCGCGGGTCTTCACCCGCATCCAGCATCCGCGCAAACCAGTAAAGCGCCGCGTCCGGGTCCGAGCCGCGCACCGATTTGTGCAGTGCTGAAATCAGGTTGTAATGCGCATCCCCCGATTTGTCGTATTGCGCCGCCCGTTTCATCAGGCGTTGGGCCAGCGCGGCACTGTTGAGAGGTGTTTCGACCGACCACGCCATCACCTGTTCGATCAGGTTCAAAAGCGCGCGCCCGTCGCCATCCGCCATTTCAAGCAGGTTCTCGCGCGCCGGGCCATCCAGGGGCAAGACGCGGTCCAGTTCGACCTCTGCCCGCTGTGCCAGCCGTTCCAGATCCGCCAGATCCAACCGCTCGAGCACCAAGACCTGCGCTCGGCTCAGCAAGGCGGCGTTCAGTTCAAAGGACGGGTTTTCCGTGGTCGCCCCGACAAGCAGGATCGTCCCATCCTCCATATGGGGAAGAAACCCGTCCTGCTGCGCCTTGTTGAACCGGTGGATTTCGTCGACGAACAGCAATGTTCCCCGCCCGGTCTTGCGACGGTGTTTGGCTGCTTCGAACACCTTGCGCAGTTCGGGCACACCAGAAAAGATCGCGCTGATCTGGACGAAATGCAGATCGGTTTCATCCGCCAGAAGCCGCGCAATTGTGGTCTTTCCAACCCCAGGCGGCCCCCAGAACACCACCGACCCGAGGCTGCCCGCCTCCAGCATCACACTCAGCGGCGCATCCGGTCCGATCACCTTGGATTGGCCAATGACCTCGGACAGTTTTCTTGGGCGCAGACGGTCTGCCAAAGGCCGCTTGGCATCGTCGGGGACATCATCCGTGTCAAAAAGGTCCGCCACCTGTCAGGCCCGGAATCGCAGGATCAGGCGCTGCCCACCGCGCTCGGTTTCCATGGCGACGGTGGGCGCTGCTTGCCGCAGGGCTGGGCCGACATCAGACGGGCTCTGGATCACCGCCCGGTCGATCCGCCGGATCACGTCCCCCGGTTGCAGGCCAACACGCCGCCCCAACGGTCCCGGCTCAACAACCACAATCCCCTCCTTGTCGAGCGATAATCCCAGTTCTGCCGCTACCGCAGGATTGATCCGTGCGATCTGCATTCCGGCCAGCACCTCGCGGTCGCTCAAGACGGCCAGATCGCGCGGCGGATCGTCTGGTGGGGCAATCAGTGTCACGGGGGTGCGCATCAGATCGCCCTCGTGCAGATACACGATTTCGACAGTTTCACCGAGCCCCTGAACCGACATGCGGAAGACCATTTCTGCCGGGGTGTTCACCGGTCGACCGGCCACCTCGACAATCACATCACCCACAGTGATACCCGCCTGCGCCAAGGGGCTTGCCTGATGCAGCGCTGTCAAGACGATGCCTTCAGGACGCAACAACCCCAGACCATCGGACAGATCCGCATCCACCGGCTGCCCCGTCACCCCGGCCCACGGACGTTCGAACACGCTTTTGCCATCGCGGGCCTGCTTCAGAAATTGCGCGACAAGGGCTGCCGGAATGGCAAACCCGATACCGTTGGACCCGCCTGACCGCGTCAGGATGGAGGTGTTGATCCCGATCATCCGCCCGGCCACATCAATCAAGGCGCCCCCGGAATTGCCCGGATTTATCGGCGCGTCCGTCTGGATGAAATACCCCCGTGCGCTTCCGGTGGCCGTTCCCGACCGCGCCAGTCCCGACACGATCCCCGAGGACACTGTCTGGCCCACGCCAAACGGGTTTCCGATCGCCAGAACAAGCTCTCCAACCTCAACCGTGTCACTGTCGCGCAATTGCAGAAACGGCATGTCCTCGGCGTCGATCTTGAGGATGGCAAGGTCCGAATCCTCGTCCCCGATCAAGACGCGCGCATGAAATTCCCGACGGTCGTTCAAGACAACCCGGATGTCATCCGCCTGACCAACAACGTGGTAATTCGACACGACGTAGCCATCCGAGGACACGATCACCCCCGATCCAAGCGAGTTCTGAACCCGCGGTCGCGCGCTGCCGAAATCCCGGAAGAACCCGCCGAAAAATGGATCATCCTGAAACGGACTGCGCCGTGTCTGAACCACCCGGCGCGCGTAGATGTTGACGACCGCAGGGGCTGCCTCTTTCACCATAGGCGCAAAGGACAGGCTGATTTCAGCTGCCGAAGAGGGCACCCGCGCTTCGGTACCAGACTGCGCCGACCCCGGCCCAGCCAAGGAAATCATGAGGAATGCGCAAAGAAGTCTGATCACGGTCATAGCCCGGATATGTCGGGCGCATGAGGCTTTTGCAAGTCTGCGATGGCCGCCCGGACGAGGATTTCCTCAACACCGCAAGACCATCGTCGCCGGTGGCGCTGGACCCACGATGCCCTGCGTATGGCGCTTGATGACTTCCGCGCGCGCAGCGCCGAGGACTTTCGGGAGCGGGTCGGAGGCTAACCCTCCAACGTCAACGTAACCCGATCCCCGGCGAACCAAGTGCGCCCATACTCGACCGGGACTCCCGCAGCTTCGACATTCACGCTGGTCGATCGCAAGAGCGGGTCGCCTTCGCGAAGGTGCAGGTGCAGGGCTTGTGTGACATCCGCCAGAACCGCCGTCAGCCGGGTCGAAGCACGGGTATAGTCGGCCACCCCCGCAAGTGCCAAAGCTTCGGTCACGCTGCTGGTCTCGGTCAGGTGTTGGTCCATCGCCTTAACCCGGTCCAGCGGGAACACGCTTTCAAACAGCGCAATCGGCGCTCCGTCCGCCAGTGACAGCCCATGATAGGAACAGACCGGCGCGCCCTCGTCGATCTCGAGCGCCCGCGCTTCGCCCGCGGTGGCAGCACGGGATTCGACATCGAGGATGCGCTTTTCCGGCCGCCGCCCAGCGGCCAGCAGGTTCTCGTGGAACCGTACCCGTTCGCCAATCGGGTAATCAGTGGGTGTTGAGGCGACAAACGTCCCAGCGCCGCGGCGGGTGCGCACCAGACCTTCGGCCACAAGCTGTGACAAGGCGTGGCGCACCGTGTGGCGGTTGACCCCGAACCGCGCCGAGAGTTGGGCCTCGGTCGGGAGCTTGTCTGCGGGCAGGTAACGCCCTTCGGAAATATCCGCCCGCAGCGCCGTGGCGATGGCCTGCCAGACAGGGGTCGAGGACCGGGTGTTACGCAAATTTCACAAAACTCCGCTGTCTCGGATCGGGTAATCTGGTATGATGTATCTAGTTGTATAGAAGATCACAAAGGTGTCGAGATGAAAGACACAACCGACCGGCCCAAGGATCGCAAGGCTTGGATGAGCCTGATGGCGAAGGCCCCCAAAGGACGTATCGCCGCCCTGCCCGACGCGCTGCCCTGCCGCGCCAAGGTGCTTGAACCTCTGGAGCAGGAACAAACCGCGCGGCGCGGCACACGCGCACAAAAGGTCGCCGCCACCAAGGTGGATTTCTTTACCATGTGTCGACCTATCCCATTGGCACGTCGGAATATCCGGATCGGTCTGCCAACCTGTCCCTGCCCGAAACACAGGCGTTTCAGGACAACGCAGCACTGTTCCCGACGGGGCTTGATTTCTTCTTCACAAGCGGCGTCCGCATCGCGGCGCTGCCGCGAAGCACGAAGGTCTCGCGCTCAAGTAGCGAAGCAGTGGTGCAAGAAGGAGCGCGCTGACATGGCCTTTGATCGGCGCATCTCGACCACGTTCAAGGATCTGCCGGGTGGTCAGGTGCTTGGCCTCACGTTTGACAACACGCACCGCCTTCTGGACTTCAAACTCGCCGCCGATGGCAAGACCCCGGATGCACCCACGCGCGAGGCCGAACCCGGCCCAGTTCCGCATGTGACCGACTTCCTGAACCGCGAAGGCCTGATCGAAGAAGCCCCACACGACGACACACCGCCGCCCGACCTGACACACGAACCGCTGGAAATGTCCGCTGACCGGGCGCTGCAGCTGCAAGCGCTGACCCGCGCAGACGAAGGCTTTACCCTGTCGATGGCCCATTCCACGCAACGCGGCTACGCCCGCAGCCACGCCTTTGTCGGCGAATTGCGCATCGGCACCGTGCCGGTCGAAATGGAGAACCCCGAATTGGGTTTTGCCATCGGGATCGGTGAAATCACCCTGACCGAGTGTGAAACCGTCAACCAGTTCAAGGGGTCCAGGACCGAACCACCGCAATTCACCCGCCGCTATGGGTTGGTGTTCGGTCAGACCGAACGCATGGCGATCTCAATGGCGCTGGTCGATCGCGCACTGCGGTGGGAAGAGCTGGGCGAGGACAATGTCGGCGCTCCGGCGCAGGATGCGGAATTTGTGCTTTACCACGCGGACAATATCCAGGCGACGGGCTTGCTCGAACATATCAAGCTGCCGCATTACGTTGATTTCCAGTCCGAACTGGAACTGGTGCGCAAACTGCGCCGCGAGGTCGGGGAAAGCCAACATCAGGATGCGGCAGAATGACCTCAGTCGCCGCCACCATCCCCGCCGCCATCCCCGCCGTCACCGTCACTGTCGGACGACCCTTCAAGGGCCGAATTCAGCCAACTGCCCTCAAAGCAGATGCCGATGAAGGTCCGACCGGCCAAAAGGGCGACAAAGCCCAGCGCAATCAGGATCACGGTCCAGTCCATAAAACCTCACACATCTTTTGCGCGACGGGCGTAGCACGGGACTACGGCCCTCTTGTGGCGTCTGGGACAGGGGGCTTGGCATGACCCCCGCAGCACCACGTTCAACCGCGGCGACGATTCAAGGGAAGGTCGAAAATGCCGCTTTTGTTGGCGGGATCGCAGAACCAGCCATCCGGGCCGATCAGATCGCTGGGCACCAGCCGCTCCAGTCTTGGCAGCAGGCGGAACAGCACCGGCTCAAGCGCGAGCCACGCAACAAGGGCAAGGCCCACCCACCACAAGACATGGATCATCAACGCAACCATAAGACCCCCGGGTTTTCGGACAGCGACTCGTTGCGTCGCAATAACCACAGCAGTGAGACAGTCTTGTGACACCCTCATCAGAGTACAAATTCGCGTATCTGGCCGATCACCCCTTTGACCTTTGCGGGGCAGAAGACAGCTATCTGGACGACGCGGGCGGGCGGATGTTCGTCTGCTCCGACACCGATTATTGCGAAGGGCGGCAGGGGCAAGACTTTCGCAGCAAAGCGGTGGATTGGTTCGAACGGGTCGATGACCGGCCCACCACCTTTTCCGGCGGCATGCAGCAACGCCTCCAGATCGCGCGCAACCTTGTCACCGGACCACGGCTGGTCTTCATGGACGAACCCACAGGCGGGCTAGCTGCCAACCGCGAAGTCGTGCTGTCGCTATTCGAAGCAGCCAAGGCAAGCGGCACAGCGATCATCGGCATCTTCCACGACGAAGCTGCACGCATGCGCGTCTGCGACCGCGAGATCGACGTGAGCCGCTTTACCCCGGCACGCGCGGCATGAGCGGGGGGCGCCTTATCGCAGTGGTCGGCCCGTCGGGTGTCGGCAAGGACAGCGTCATGGCGGGCCTGATCACGGCACGTCCTGAGATGCGCCTTGTGCGCCGCACCATCACCCGCGCGCCGGGTTTGGGCGGCGAAGACTACGACGCCGTGACGTCCGACGCCTTTGCCAAAGCCGCCGAAAGCGGCGCGTTCTGCGTGTATTGGTCGGCGCATGGCCTGTCTTACGGGATCCCGGCGGATGTCCTCACCGATGTGCAGCGCGGCAGGGACTGCCTTGCGAATTTTTCGCGCAGCGCTCTGGAGCAAGCTACCGAGGTTTTCCCGAATATGACCGTGCTCAACATCACCGCTTCACCGGCAACGCTGGCCCGTCGCCTTGCGGGACGTGGCCGCGAAACCGAAGCCGAGATTGCGGCCCGGCTGGCGCAGGCCGACAAGTGCCTGCCGACGGGATTGGACGTGGTGACCATCGCCAATGACGGCGCGCTCGAGGACACCGTCGCGCAGGCGTTTGCTGCGCTTCAACCAGCGAGGGCGTAACGTTGAATCAACTCGAACCGCCCGTCCTGCCGCTCTCCGACCAGCGCCACCTCGTCCATGACAAAGGGCGCGGGCAAGGGCGGCAGATGTGTCCGGGCGGTCTCGGACCAATGGTCGATCTGGTCAACCGGCAGACGTCCGGTCAGGGTCAGGTGAAAACGGAATTCCTCCATGACGTAAGGATAGCCCCAGCGTTGCAACAGCGCCTCTTGCCGTTCCGACAGCCGCGCCTTGCGGCGGCGTTCCAGTTCGGCGGCATCGGGCGGCGCGCGAAACGTGTCCAGCGCCTCGACACAGGTGGCGGCGACACGGGCAATATCAAAGGTGTCCCCAACAGGAGCCAGTGCGAGAAACCGCCCCAAACAAGTCATGGCCAAACCGTCGCTTTGCCCCGGCACGCAGGTCTGCGCCACTTGCGACATCGCCAGTTTCAATCCCTCGACATGGGTTCCTTCGGCCAGTCGAAATGGCGGTTTCAACGTCCCGTGAAATCCGTATTTGCGCGGAGTCATCGTCACATCATCGAGACCGGGCACATCGGGTCGAACAGTGTCGCGCCCCGCGACACAATCCCATCCCAGCCACGCCGCCCCAAACTCGGCCAATGCGCCGTCGGGCGGCAGATAATATACCGCAAAACGAGCGTAGGACATGAATTCTCCTTTCATACCGACCCATTGGACAGAGGCAGATGACGGTTCCATGTCAGAGGTGCTGCATCTTGCCAATGCCCGGATTGATACGCGTTGCGTTTGCGATGGAACACATCTTGCCAGTCGTGGTCCAGACAACAAGGCAGTTCCGGTTGATGAAGGACCAGTCCCCCTTCGACCTCGGTCCTCGCACCAATATCGAAATCCTCGACCCTGGCCTCGGGATGGATGGTGGGTGCATCCGACAAAAGTTTGTCGCCTTGGCCCCGGTCATTTCGCGAGATCCGTCTTGCCGATCAGCTTTGCCCGGATCAGCCCGGAGAGCCAGTCAATCACATAGACCATCGCGATGATGAGAAAGATGATCGACCACGCCTCGTCCCATTTGTACGCCGCGATCCGGTCTGACAGCAGAAACCCGATGCCGCCAGCGCCGACGATCCCAAGGATCGTGCCGGAGCGGACATTGGATTCGAAGTTGTAAAGCAGGATCGACAGGATCACCGGGTTGACCTGCGGCATCACCCCGAAGCGGATTTGTTGCAAGCGCGATCCGCCCGACGCCTTGACGCCTTCGACCGGCTTTTCGGACGTGTTCTCGATGGCTTCGGAAAACAGTTTGGCAAAGGTGCCGATCTCGCTCACCGCGATGGCAAGGATGCCAGGCAGCGGGCCAAGACCGAAGGCGCGAATGAAGATCAGCGCAAGGATCAGCGTTTCGAACGCGCGGATGATGTCGTAGCCGCGCCGCGTGCCGAGGCGGAGGACATTCAGCCGGTTGATGTTCTTCGCGCCAAGGAAGGACAGCGGAAACGCGAACACCGCGCCAAGAACCGTGCCAAGGAACGCGATGGCAAGCGTTTCGCCAAGTCCGTTCAGGATTTCCGAGAACGACTCCCAATTGTCCCAGACATGCGGCGGGAACATGAAGCTGGCTACCGTACCGAACCGAGCCAGCCCCTCCCAAATCCGGGCGGGCGTGATGTTGAAGTCGTAAAGACACCAGATGAACAAACTGATGAAGAACACCCACAGCGCGGTCCGGCGCAGACGCACCTCCAACGGGGCCTGAAAGACCAGGGGCATCCGCGTGCGGGCTGATGCAATCTGGTCTGGCGTCATGGTCATGGCCGGGCCTCCATTCCGATAATGCGATGGCGCAGTTTTTCCGAGCCGTAGTCGATGGCCATCACGGTCACGAAGATGATGACGAAAAGCGCCGAAAGATCGGTGTATTCCTGAAAGCTCATCGCGGTGCGGAATTCCTGACCCAGACCACCCGCACCGACATAGCCGATGATCGACGACGCGCGCACGTTGATCTCGAAGCGCAAGAGCGTGTAGCTGACGATATTGGGCAGAACCTGTGGCACCGCGCCATAGCGGATCTGGTCGAACCATGTCCCGCCCGCCGCCTTGACGCCTTCGAGCGGGCGCATGTCGATGTTTTCATTCACCTCGGAATAGAGCTTGCCCAGCGCACCGGTGGCGTGCAACCCGATGGCCATGACACCTGCCATCGGCCCCACCGAAAAGCAAAAGACGAAGATCAGCGCCCAGACCAGTTCCGGCACGGTCCGCGCAATCTCGAGATAGCGGCGCGTGATCCAGAACACCCATTTGTTCGGTGACAGGTTTCGCGCAGCGGGGAACGACAATACGAACCCGCCGATCACTCCCAGAACGGTGGCCATATAGGCGATCAGGATGGATTCGAACAGAAGCTCAAGCCAAATCCTCCAGCGCCAGAACCAGTTGGCAAGATCGGCGCCAAGTGTCTCCCAGCGCAGGGTCGGGATGGTCTTGGAAACATATTCCCCAAGTCGCGGAATACCCGCCGGGATGATCCAGCGCCATTCACGCGATCCGTCCGGCATGGTTACCTGCGTGACCTTGAAGAAGTCACCGATCCACGCGGTCAGCCCGAAGGCACACACGAAAACGGCCGTTCCGATCAGCCAGAACAGGCGTGCCCTGCGGCGTTGCTCGGAAAAAGCGGCCTCGAACTGTGTGATCCGGTTGCCGGATGCAGGCACCGATCCGCCCGCGAAATCAACGGTCGCTGTCATTGTCGTATCCCCCAACAAGGATGATGGGCGAAGCCGCCCACCATCGCGCTTTGTTCCGTGGTGTTACGAGCCAGAGCGACGCTGTTCCTTGATCCACGCGCGCATGTCGACGATCCACTGGTAGCGTTCGCTGTCGACACGGGTGAAGCCGATCTCGGGGTTCGGATCGTCTTCGGTGAACGAGGAATAGAGCTTGTAGCCCTCGGGATCTGAGGTCGGGAAGCTTTCGATGGCCGCCGAAACCTCTTCGATCAGCGCTTCCGGCAGGTTCTTGCGAAAGGTCCAGGGACCAGAGGTGATTTCCGGGCTTTCCCAGATCTTGCAGACAAGACCGGGCTCGATCATGCCCTTTTCTTCCATGCGCTGATAGATACCCGCGGCGTCATTGTCCTGATAGGTTGCGGCGGTGTCGAAGGTGCCATTCACGACACCGGTCACACCCGCTTCGTGACTGCCGGAAAAGGTCACTGTGCCGAAATGGTCTTCCGGCTTGAACCCTTCACGTTCGATCATGTTGAAATAGGGAACCGCATAGCCCGAGGTGCTGTCGGGATCGGCAAAGGCATGCACTTTGCCCTTGGCGTCCTCAAGGGACGTGATGCCGCTGTCACAGCGGGTGACAACGATGGAATAATACCCGGTCGATCCGTCTTTGGCGAGCGTTGTCAGCGTCGGGATGACACCGCCATCTGTGGCGGTATAGGCCGCCGCATAGGCCGAAGATCCAAGACGCGCAATTTCGATCTGGTCTGCGGCAATCGCCTGAATCACACCGTCATAATTGCCTGCGGTGAAGATCTCGACCTGAACGCCAAGCGTGTCTTCGAGATAGATGCGCAGAGGTTCGTTGCGCATCAGTCGATCCTGTTCGTTCTCACTCGACAGAATGCCGAATTTCAGAACCTGATAATCATCTTTCCAGCCTTCGGCGAGCGCCGGGTCTGCAATCAGGGCCGCAAGTGCGGTGGCAGTGAAAAAACGCATGGTGGTATCCCCTTCGGTTGCGTTTGCAGTGGACTCAAGCTTGTTCATTGACGCGGCCCGTGGCCCGAGCGGCGGTTGAGGTCACGGCCTCGTTGAACTCTTCCAGACCCTCGAGCCCGTAGATGTCGCGCACCACGTCGTCAGTCAGTTGCTGCGCGGTCCCGTCGAACATCACCCGACCGGCCCGCATCGCGATGATGCGGTCACAATAGGCGCGTGCAGTGTCCAGCGTGTGCAGGTTGACCAGCACGGTCAGGCCATCTTCCCGGTTGATCCGTTTGAGACCGTCCATCACGCGGGTCGCGTTCGCGGGATCGAGGCTGGCGATGGGTTCGTCGGCCAGCATGATCTTGGGTCGCTGCACCAACGCCTTGGCAATCGCCACGCGCTGTTGCTGCCCGCCCGACAGGGTGCCCGCGCGTTGCAGCGCCTGCGGAACAAGGTCCAGCCGGTCGAGCGCCTGAATGGCCATTGCACGCTCTTCTTCGGTAAAGCGCATCGCCATCGAGCTTAGAAAACCATGTTCCGCCAGCCGCCCGATCAGCACGTTTGTCAGCACGTCCAACCGGTCAACAAGGTTGAACTGCTGAAAGATCATCGCACAATCGCGCCGCCACGCCCGTAGCGGTTTGCCCTTGAGGGCGGTCACTTCGACCCCGTCAAAAGAAATCGACCCCGAACTGGGGTCGATCAGGCGGTTGATCAGACGAAGCAGAGTGGACTTCCCGGCGCCAGAGCGGCCGATGACCCCAACAAACTGCCCCGGTTTGATGGACAGCGAGGCGCGTTCAACAGCTTTGGTGTCACCGAACTGGCGGCTGACGTCCGAGAGTATCAGGTTTCCGGTCATGGCGATTCATCCGAATGAATGTGTCGCCCCGAGTCGTAGTGCTGTTCGGTGACAGGAACCTAACTGATATGTGACAGTTCTCTGACGCTTGTCACGCGGGGACCGCCTGAGCCTGCGGCGTCAGGGTCAAGATCCCGTTCGAGTGGATGATCTCGCCCTTCCGAAGGGTCAGGACCACCCTGTCGGAGGTATCTGCGATCACCAAATCCGCACTCTTGCCAACGGCGATTTCGCCACGGTCGATCAGCCCCAGCGCTTTGGCGGGATGCGATGTGGCCAACCGCGCGGCACCGGCCAAACCATCGGGGTCGTTCCCGGCCAAAGCACGGATGGCAGGCAGGATCGCCGCAGGGTGATAATCCGCCGCCAGAATGGACAGGACTCCCGCCGCATGCGCCTCGCGCGCTGACAGGTTACCGGAATAACTTTGACCACGCATCGCATTGGGTGCGCCCATGGCCGTCATCATGCCACGCTTCACCGCGACTTCGGCGGCCTCCATCGTCACCGGAAATTCCGCAATCACCGCGCCAAGATCCGCCATCAGGTTTGCCTTGGCAGGCGTGTCGTCGTCATGGCTGGCCAGCGGCACGCCATAATCCCGGCATTTCTGCGCCACCGCCTGCATGTTGTTCAGAAGCATTTCCTGCGGCCGCGACCGGATGGCGATGGCATCGCTTACCATCTGGCGCGCTTCTGTCTCGGACACCCCGCTCTGCGCCGCCTTGTTCTTGATGTGGATTTCAAGATTGCGGTACTGTCCCTGCCCCGGTGTGTGATCCATCAGAGAGACCAGATCGACTCGGCTTTCATCCAGCAGATCGCTCAGAACCTGGACCGCGTTGTCGAACGTGATGTCGAAACGGGCATGGATGCGGTGATCGACACGGGCGATCGTTCGGACCTCGGACAGTTCCCGGATCACTCGGCTGGTGTGGTCGAACGACCTGCGTTCGCCATCCCGAACACCGCGCGAGAACGACACTGACGCGTAAGCCGTCGTGACGCCGGAAGCCGCGAGACGCGCATCAAGCGCATTCAGCGCAACCTCCATCGGGAAATCGACACGGGCGCGCGGCTCGAGTTCCTGTTCGATCATGTCGCCGTGCATGTCGATGAATCCGGCGAAAATCGTCAATCCGTTGCCCGGAACGCCACCGGCTACGGGCCGGTCTGCCACCTCGGCGATCTTGCCGCGTTCGATCCGCAGCGATCCATGCCGGATAACCCGGTCGGGAAGAACAAGTGTAAAATCAGACAACCACATCGGCGCGGTCCTCCTCCAGGTTGGCGTTGGGGGTCAGGTCGATTTCCCGGTCGATCAATTCGGCCACGTCGCCGGGATGGTGAAAGACACCGATCAGGGCGGTACCAGCAGCTTTCAATTCCGCCAGCCGGGCGATCAGCGCCGCCCGCGCCGATACGTCAAGCGATGCTGTCGGCTCATCCAGAAGCAGTAGCCGCTGTGGCAGGATCAAGGCCCGGGCAAGGTTCACCTTCTGCTGCTCTCCGCCGGAAAACGTTGTTGGATAGGCCGCCCAAAGCGCGGGCTTGACGCCAAACGCGCTCAGCCAGTGCCGCGCCTGGTCGATTGCATCTTCGGCCGGCGTTCCGGCAAGGCGCAAGGGTTCGGCCACAAGCGCCTCTGCGCTCACACGCGGACGGGCGGTCAGGAACTGGGTGACAAAACCGATCTCGGTTCGGCGCAGATAGGTCACATCGACATCAGCCGCGCGGGCAAGGTCGATCACGCCGTGCGTGGACTGGAACAGAATTTGCCCCGCATCCGTCAGGTAGCTGCGATAGAGCGTGCGCAGCAGCGTCGATTTCCCCGCCCCGTTGCGCCCCTTGAGCAGAAGAAACTCGCCTGCATCCAAGGTGAAGGAAATGTTGTTGAATGCGCCCATCTGCGTGCCCAGATGGTGCATGACAAAGCCTTTGGTCAGGCCGCGAACATCGAGGATCTGTGTCATAGCTTTGCGTGTACCAATTGTTGCGTATAAGCGTGTTGCGGGTCTTGAAACACCTGATCGGCCAGCCCGGCTTCGACCACTTCGCCCCGGCGCATCACCATCACCCGGTCCGACATGGTGCGGATGACGCCCAGATCATGGCTGACGATCACCATGGTGATCCGGCGTTCCTGTTGCAGCCGCTTGAGCGTGTCGAGCACCAACGCCTGAACGCTGACATCCAGCCCCGTCGTCGGTTCGTCCAGCAGCAAAAGCGCGGGTTCCAGCGCAATCGCCTTGGCCAGTTGCACGCGCTGCTGCATGCCGCCTGACAGTTCGATCGGTGGTGCGTCCATCCGGTCGAGCGGGAATTCCGACGCATCCAGCGCGCCCCGCGCCTTGTCGCGCAATACGGCAAAGCGGCGTTCCCCGGCCACCAGAAGACGCTCGGCCACGTTGCCGGAGGATGAGTGTTTCATCAAAAGGCCCAGATGCGGGTTCTGGTAGACAATCCCGATCCGGGTGGCGCACAACATCCGCCGCGCGTAGCGGTCCAGATCGAACAGGTTGCCCTGCACATCCGGCAGATCAAGCGTATAGCTTCCCTGATCCGGTGTTTCCTCGAGGTTGAGGCAGCGCAGGAAGGTTGACTTGCCAGACCCGCTTTCACCGACGATGCCCAGCACTTCGCCCGGATAGACCGTGGCTGACACATCGCGCAGCGCCTGAACCGCGCCATAGGATTTAGACACGTTCCGCGCGGTCAAGAGCGGTTGTGTCCTGACCAGCCGGGGGGCGTCCAATGTCACGGTCATTGTGCCATCTCTCCGTTCTTGTACCATGTCGCGCCGACCGTAATGTTGTCGCCATCACCCTTGCGGATCAGCTTCACACCCAACTCGCTGTCGGACACCTCGAACACCGATGATCCGTCATCCTGCGGGATCTCGTTCATGAAGAACCCCTTGGCCCCCGACCGATAACAGGTCAGCCCACCGTGATCTTCGACCCGGTACGGCACGTCGTCAAAGACCAGCGGTTCGACCCGCGTGAAGGGCGGCACCACATGCAACCGCTTTTCGCGCCCCGCCGACAGGATCGTCAGGTGTTTCGCCATGTTGAGCTTGGGCACGTCCCAGCGCGGGATCGGGGATGGCGTCATGACGAAGCGCCCGTTGACCAGACTGGGATAACTCGCGCCCTGCATCACCCGTCCGGATCTTACGATCTGTTCATAGAGTTGAAGCCACATCCGCCCGTAATCGGCATCCGCATGCATCTGGCGCGCAATCGACATGTTCGGCTGCACCGACCGCAGCGGTTCAGGGTTCGGCACCTGAAGCACCAGCACCTGATCGTCGCGCAGCACTTCTTCGGGGATGCGGTGGCGGGACTGGATCAGGTCGGCGTCAAGCGTGTCCATCGTGGTGGGCGCGCCCGACACGCGGGACAGGAACTGGCGGATCGAGGCGGCGTTCACGCTGTCATCCGCGCCCTGGTCGATCACTTTGACCCGCATCTGCGGATTGATCAGCGTGCAGGAAATCTGCAACCCGCCGGTTCCCCAGCCCCGTGCCATCGGCACCTCGCGGCTGGCATAGGGCATCTGGCAGCCCGGCACCGCGATCGCCTTGAGCATCTTGCGCCGGACCTCGCGTTTGGCCGAGGCATCGAGGAACCCGTAGGACATTGGCTCCCAGTCTTTGGTCAGGGATTTCAGGCTCATTCGGCAGGCTCCGGCTGTTTGGTGCTGGCCGCACGCGTCGCCTTGGCATCACGCATGGCGTCCAGACTGGATTGGAACGTCACATAATGGGGCAGTTTGAAATGGATGCAGAAGCCAGAGCTTTCGACCCCTTCGGTGTGGTAGAGGAAGAACTCCTCTTCCGTTGCCGATCCCTTGGGTGCGCCCTTGCTGTTGAGATCCAGCGTTGCCGCCGCGATCACCTTGACCTCGTTCCATCCCATTGTCGCGGCGAAACCAAGCTCCAGTTGTGCCCCCTTCTTGGACACCACTTCGGCCTGGCTGACCTTGACCCGCCCGGCGCTGAACCGCGTGCCGCGTGGGTGCTGCACGATCACGTCGGCCTCGGCCAGCCGCAATTCGTTCACGGTCGGATGCGCCTGCCCGTAGCCACGCTGCGCGGCGTAGCCCAGGGCCAGAACACCGCCGGTTTCGGCCCGTGCAAGGCTTTGCAAGGTGTGCGCCCGCTTTGCCGGGAACAGCAAAGGCTCGCGGGTGACATCGGGAATATCGTTGCCCTGCGTCGCATCGAGTGTAGGCGCACTCAGCAATCCATTCTCGGCCTGCCAGGCGGCCACCGAAGGCTGACGCGCCGGCGACGGCCGGGACGCTGGCTGCACCGGGTCGGGGATGTGGTCCTGTCCTGACAACACGTCAGTCGCAAGGATACGGTGCGAGTAATCCAGCGTCGGTCCCAGGACCTGCCCACCGGGAATATCCTTGAACGCCGCAGAAATCCGGCGATGGGTGAACAGTCCTTCTTGCGTGACCGGCTCGGCCACCGTGAGACGCGGCTGTGTCGTGCGCCATGCCCGCAGCAAAAGCACCGCCTCGTACAACTCGCCGCCGGTCTGGGCCAGCGCCAGCGCGGCAAGGTCTTCGTCGTAAAGCGATGCTTCACCCATCACCCGGTCGATCAGGTAGGGCATCGCGGCCCGGATCTCGGCCACCCGTTGGGGTGTGATCGTGCCCATCTCGGCGCGGAACAACCTTTGCGATTGCCCGATCGCCCGTTCCCCGCCGCGTGTCGCTACATAGGCCATCAGAGCACCTCGACTTTCGTGGATCGCGGCACACCGGCCACGCGCGCGCCATCCACAAGGAACAGTTCGAACCCCATCGGATAGCGCATGACCTTTTCACGCATTTGCCAGAAGCCATCGGGCAGACCGCCGATCAAGACCTCGCCCGCGCCATCGACCCCCGGCCCGGAAAAGCGCAACCGGTCTCCGGCGGAAAGATCGACATTCAGGACAAGCGTCGCGCCGTCTTCGGGGTAGAGATCGGACCCGCAGCGCAGAGTTTGCAAAATTGTGGTGTCTGCCAGCAAACCTGCAAAGACATGATCCGCCTGATTCAACGCGACAGTTTCCGCCCCGGTCCGCACTGCCAGCGCCGACAGATCGGGATTGGCGCACCAGACCGCACATTCGCGGTCGATCAAGGCCTCGATAATCTGTGCCTGTCCTGCATCGGGCAATTCACGGGTCAGTCCGGGACGGGACAACGCCCACATCAGCGCCTCGTAGGTCGCGTTGGTGCGTGCCTCGAAATCCGAGGGGATTGGGTGAACGGTCATCAGAATGTCTCCATATCAACGCGGGTGGCTTCGACCCGGCACAAGGTGTCGTGATCAGCCTGTGCCTGCGCGTGTGCTTCGCGGTCCAGAAAACCTGCGCAGTCCTCCGGCGCGTGTCCCAGCGCCACCGCCAGATCGACCACAGCCATCGCCATCGCAGCCTCAAGATCGCGGCCCCGGCGCATTCCGTATCCCTCGTACCCGCCCGCCGCGATGCGCGCCTCGCTCATCAGGGCCTCGCCCAGGTGAAAATGTGTGCCCTGCGCGGTGTCGCGCATGGGCAGCATGACCAGTCCGGTGCGGTTCTCGATCACGGTGATATCGGGCAGATCGGCAACCAACGGTTCGGCAAACGCCTTGAGACGGGCGACATCCGCGCGGGCGAGAACGCCCAGCATTTCGTCATGTGCCCATCCGGGCAGGTCTTGGGGGCTTTGCGTCATGCCTCATCCTCTGAAGTCGATATGTTGAACTTTACGCGGGCGGCGGACCAGATGACCTCGCTGTAGGACAGCGGCGTTCCGTCCAACTCTGTGTCCACAGCCCGCACCACGATCACCGGCATGTCCGGATGCTGGCGCAACTGGCGGGCCTCGTCCAACCGCGCGGGCCGTGCGTACATACGCGTGCTGCCGCGCAGGTAGTCCTTGATCCCGTAGGACGCATAAACCGCGCTGACCGATCCCAGCGTTTGACGCCGTTCGGGAAAGGCCGGAAACCGGGCCGCGTCGTGGTAGATCGTCCCGAACGACACCGGCACGCCGTCCGCCAGTGACAAACGGCGCGTCGCAATCACTTCGGCCCCCGGCGCAAGACCCAGTCGACGAGCCACACGCGGGCTTGCCTCCAGGCGGTCAACGCCCAGCATCTCTCCGGACACGTCCACACCCTGGGACGTCATGTTGCGCCGCATCCGGGTGCGTGGTCCGATGGTGTATTCCAGCATCGGGCGCGGTTGCACAAACGTGCCGCGCCCCTGTTCGACGCTGAGATGGCCTTCCTTGGCCAGTTCCGCGACAGCCCGACGGATCGAGTGCCGACCCGCATCGTACAGCTTCACCAACTCTGCTTCGGTTGGCAGCCTGGCTCCGGGTTCTAGAACTCCATCCATAATATCTTGCTCAAGGGCTGCGCGGATGTCGCGCCAACGGTCTCTGATCATGTCCAAATTCATCCGAATGAATCACTCACTAAACCCAGCATGTGACAACCACATGTCAGGATCAAACATCATTCGGAAAATCTTTGGGGACGGTTGAACAAGGACTGAGTGGTTGAAGTCAGCTTGGGTGCCATGTCCTTCAGAGAAGTTGTGCCGACACCCACAACGCGCAACGTTGCTAATGACCGGTTGGCGGTGTCGTTTGTCGGCCAAACCCGCGCTTGGCCAACATGATCAATGGGTCATTGCGCCTTGCCAGCATCAGACGCCCAAGTCACCGGGACGCCTTGTCGACAATCAGATGCGGAAGGCCATCCGACGTCTTGCGGTGGCTGCGACCGTCTGCGTCAAGCGTGCCGCGAATCCGATGGCGCCAGTTCGAGAAGCTTTCGAACCGAACGGTGTCAACCGGTCGATCCAGCTTGATCTCCACCTGGCGATGGGTCGCGGATCCGGACAGGGCGACGATTTCGCCATCATAAGCCTGACCAAGATACTGCCCTGACACACGATCCCCCAAGGACAGTTCCGGAGGGTGATTTCGCTGGGTGAGCCGGGCATGCAGGGTATTCCAGTCCCTTGCGCCATGCTGCCGGGCGATGAGTTCGAGAGCCTGAGCATGGCTCACCTCCGTTCCATCGGTATTCAATGCCTGTCGGAGCGCCTTGGCCTGTGCCTTGACGGTATCGAGAGATAATTGGGTCATGCGATTTTCCTTGATCCTGGTGACATGGCGGCAACCATGAAGCCGCGAGAAAGAAAGAGGATGGCGAGGACCAGACCATAGGCACCGGCAAGGATGCCTCGTCCAACCAAACTTGTGGGTGCCGTCAACAGCATGACGACCGCCATGGCCACGGCGTTGGCCATGAACGATCGCCCAATCGGTATCGTCAGAAAGGAAATTTCAACCGCATGTTCAGCGCGTCTGACAGACATCGCTCACTCCTCCAGAGAGGCATTTCGGATCGGGAGGGAGCCTGTATTACCCACCTGCGAAATGCTTCGAGGGTGAGATGTCGTCGAAATCCGGGGCTTCACCATGACTTGCGTCCACAGGCGGCAGGTGCCCGACACCTTTGCATCGCCTTAAGATAGTCTTGTCGCGAAGGCAATACGCATGTGCTGCGCGCGTTCATGATCCCAATACAGTCGTCTGGGCGGTTTCAAGTCATCGGACGGGCCGCAGAAACGCGCAGTGCGACATCTGTTTGGTGAGGTCGCATGCGCCCGGAACGAACCGTTGTGGATTTCTGACGCCGATTGCTGCCTGTCTAGAGGCGCGGCTGGGTAAAGCCCTTGCCAAGAATTTCACCTGTCGGCAGGCCCGTCGGCGATCCGCCTTCCTGTTCGACCGTGATCTCGTAGAGTTGGTCAACCGTTGGCGATGGCAAATCCGGTGAACGCAGCACCAGCGACCGGACCTGATCAATCAGACCCACGGACACCGGCGGGCCGTCCGGGTCAGGTTTGGTCCAGACCTGCATGATCCGCCCCGCCGGGATGTCGACCTCGGACAGGATCGTGATTTCTGCAATATTCCGGTCATTGGTTCCAACCAAAGCGAACGGATTGCCGTCATCGTTTACGAGAACGGCCACAACCTTGGCCTCGGGTTCCGAGACCACCATCCAGCCAAGTACCGCCGAAAGGACCAGCGACGCGGCAAGCGCGAGTGGCAGAAGTGCGCGCATGCGGCCAGTGCGCCCTGATCCAGTGCGCCCTGATGGAGCGCGGCCCCGCGCGGACCCGCGCCCGTCAACCGGCGGGAAAGCGCGCGTGTCCTCGATCGAGCGCAAGATGCTGGGCCAAAGTGCGTCCGAAGGCGCCATCGGCTCTGCGGTATCATCCAGTGGCAGAAACCGGTCACGGCTCCGGCCAACCTCGCGCATGAGCTCCGGATCGCTTAGTATCTCGTTCTCGACGGACTCACCGTCGGCGCCCCAAAGCCCCAGGACATAGTCGTCGGCACGTTCTTTCTTGTCGTGGCTCATGAGAGGCACTCCCGGAGCTTGTGCAAGCCGCGCGTGATCCACGACTTCGTGGTTCCGAGGGGCGCATCCATTCTTCCCGCGATCTCACCATGCGAATACCCGAGAACATAAGCCATCAAAATGCAACGCCGCGTAACGGCGTTCAGCTGTTCAAGGCAGGTGCGTAATGCGCTTGTTTCCTCAAGACGATCAAAGCTTTGCGTCACCGCGTCGTCACGCGCGACATGGGCATCAAGATGTGCAGGTTCGCTCGGGATCTCGCGGCTGGCGTCTCTCAATATGTTCAGGGCGCGGTGGCGCACGATCGTATAGACCCAGCCCCTGCCGGAACCACGGTCGGGATCAAACTGCGCTGCTTTCGTCCAGACCTGAACAAACGCTTCCTGTACGGCGTCCTCTGCCAGATCACGCCGTCTGAGGATTCGCATCGCGACACCTATCAGTTGTGGCGCCTCGGCCTCGAAGATTGCTTGCAGTCCCGCATGCTTGCCTTGCGCGCAATCCTGAATCGCCTTTGCGTGATCGATCATAGCTTTGAGGCCCCAAACTGGCTTTCAGACGAAACGTAAGGTTGTAAAGCCGGGGCGACAACATGCTATTTGGCAGTCTGGCGACAGGACGCGGCATTCCCCCGCGTCCTGCATTCGCAACAGCCTTCAGACAACGAAGAACCCGTCATCCGTGACTGCCGCGTGGTCGGCGGCGTTCTCTACGCTGTCGGTAAAGTCGAGGATCACATCGGAACGATCCACTGCACCGCTGTTGATGGCACCCGACCAGAAATCAACGCCGGCCTGGTCGCTCTCGCGGTCAAGGACATTCATGTAGAGAAGGTCGAGAAACTCCAGCGTGCCGGTCCCGCCGTATGTGTCGGTGTATTCTGAACCGGAGATGAAGTTTTCGACGATGAAATCGAGATCGCCGGTCGTGTCGGCAACACCGCTCCAGAACCGCAGTCCTGCTTCATCCGGGGACCGTTCGAACAGATCGTAAAGCCGATAGACCGATGCAGCGTCTTCCCCCTCCAGATCAAAGATGAACGCGCCATCCTCAAGTGAGATACGCTCGACATCCACCAGAGTATCGACGCCCGTTGCCGAGTTGACGGAAATGGAACCGTCTTCATTCAGGGTCTGCATGATGTCGGTCCGCGCGAGTTGATACTCGACGATATCGGTACCGCCCCCGCCATCAATCATGTCGCCGCCACCTTGGCCAATGAACTTGTCGTTTCCGCCAAGGCCGTTGAGCGTTTCGGCAGCCATTGTTCCGATGATCAGATCCGCATCATCGCCGCCGTTCGTCACAGCGCCGCTGGCGGTCAGGACGTTGACGGACATCAAGAGGCCCTCCTGATCAACGGCGACAGCCTTTGTTCCCTCTGAAACATTCGTGCCAAGCCCGGCAAAGATGTAGTCGTGCATGTCATTGCCAAGCGCCACCGCATCGTCGCCAGTTGCAGTCACGTTCGATCCGATGGCGATGCCGCGCGCACCTTCGGCAGTGGCTGCTTCACCCACCGCTAGACTGCGATCCCCGCTTGCATCTGCAAGATGGCCGAACGCATGCGCGCGCTCTCCTTCTGCCGACGCCCGCCAACCAAAGGCCGTGGCGGCAGTGCCCATTGCGCTACTCTCACCGCCGACAGCGGTTGTCGAGGTGCCAGCGGAATGCGCCATGTCGCCTATCGCAAGCGCATCAACGCCCGCTGCATTTGCGCCATTGCCTATGGCCGTTGCGTTGTCCGTACCGGCCATCGCGGCCTCGCCCAGGGCAAGTGTGAAATCACCCTGCGCGGTTGCGATATGGCCTAGTGCATGCGCACGTTCCCCTTCAGCGAGCGACCGCCAGCCGAATGCAGTGGCCGCAGTGCCGTTTGCAGTGCTCTCACCTCCGACAGCCGTTGTCGATGTCCCGTTCGCAAGGGCCTGATCGCCAATCGCAATCGCATCGCGCCCAGTTGCGCCAGCACCATTCCCGAGAGTGATGGTGCCGGTTGTTTCGGTGGTTTCCCCATCCCCAAGGGAAACCCTGTTCGCGGGCATCGACATGGCTTGCATGGCAGATGTCGGCGCTGATGCAGAGCCTGCAAGGGAGTCCATACCGCCGCCGAACGACGCAATGGCCAGCGTTCCGTTTGCATCGACACCGACAAGTTGCCAACCCGACACGCCGACATCACTGCCAAGCCCCGAGAAGATGTAGGAATGCTCCGAAAGGCCCAAGGCAAATTCGTTTGCCTCGTCCGCGATGACGTTCGAACCTATGGCAACCGCATTGGTGCCTGTGGCGCTGGCGGCTTCACCAACTGCAAGGGTGAAATCACCATCCGCTTTTGCGATATGGCCCAGCGCGTGGGCGCGCTCGCCAGTCGCAGACGCCTTCCAGCCAAATGCCGTCGCGGCAATGCCATCGACGGTTATTTCACCGCCGACACCTGTGGTGGATGTCCCGTTCACCATCGCGGAATCGCCGATGGACAGCGCATCGACACCCATCGCACTCGCGGCGTTGCCGATGGCGGTTGTGTTGTCACCCGTGGCGTTGGCGGCTTCGCCAACCGCTAGGCTGAAATCACCGTCCGCCGAGGCAATATGGCCGAGGGCATGCGCGCGTTCTCCTTCGGCAGAGCCCCGCCAGCCAAAGACAGTCGCGGCTGTTCCAGTGGCGTTCGCTTCGCCCCCGACAGCCGTCGTCGATGGGCCGCCCGTGGCCGATGCGGCGTCCCCGATCACAAGCGCATCGCGCCCGTCAGCCGTTGCACCATTGCCAACTGAAATCGCACCAACGCCGTTTGCCGTGGAAGCCCCTTCAGACGTCGGGGCGCTCATCTCGTCCTGCGGTCTCGGATCCGCCGCCATGGCCGCGGTGGGAGTCGAAACTGTGGGCGCGGTGGTCATTGGCGAGTCGTCCGCGTCGATCCCAAAACCGGCAATCGCATCAAGGCTGAGCCGCCCCTCGGCGTCGACCATAAGAATGCCGCCATCGCCCGAGAGACCGGCAAGGGTATAGGTGGCGTCACCACCCCCAACCGCGATCTCGAACGCGTCCGCGCTCACCTGGTTGCCGATTGCGGTTGCGTAATCTCCGACGGCACTGGCCGCTTCGCCGATCGCGAGGGTAAAGTCGCCCTCTGCATCGGCGAGGTGTCCAAAGGCGTGGGCACGCTCGCCCTCAGCCGATGCACGCCATCCAAAGGCGGTTGCCGCCACGCCATTCGCCGTGCTTTCACCACCGACTGCTGTTGTCGACGGACCGCCGGTCGCCGTTGCGCTGTCACCAATGGCAAGTGCATCGCGTCCGTCGGCAGACGCCGCGTTGCCAATGGCGGTTGCGTTGTCGCTGGCGGCTGACGCCGCTTCGCCGATTGCAAGGCTGAAATCGCCATCTGCATCGGCAAGGTGCCCAAACGCATGCGCACGTTCACCTTCAGCCGACGCGCGCCATCCAAAAGCAGTCGCCGCTACACCAAGAGCGTCCGACTCGCCGCCGACTGCCGTGGTCGATGCACCAGACGCATTCGCCTCATCACCAATGGCAACGGCATCTGCACCGTTGGCACTCGCGTCATCGCCGTATGCAATGCCGCCAACCGGATCGGCCACCGCGCCGTCACCTTCCGTCAGTCGATCTCCTCCACCAAGAATGGCAAGCTTTGCAAGCGCACCCTCAAGGCTCGATCCCTCGATTGAGCCTGCCGCAACCGGCAGCGTTGCCTTGAACCCACCAGTCCCGTCAATCGCGCCATCGGTACCAGCGCCGGCACCCTCGGGAACTTCGGCACCGTGGATGACAATTTCGCGCAAGGGCAATGGCATCAGGTCTGCGGCGGTGAATTCCGTTCCCGTGACGGTCGAGAAGAAATTGTCGTCGTCGGTCAGGTCGTAGCTGTTGATCGTCAGCATCTCGCCCGCGCTGTTTGCGACGGGGTCGTTGTGCGTGCCGTCATTCAGGTTCTCAAGCGACAGTAGAACGTCCCCATAGGCGGCCAGTCCTTCAAGCACCTCAACATATCCGTCACCATCGGTATCGTCGAAAAGTGTCGGCGCGGCCGAGTCGATTGGATTGCCAGCATCGTCAAAGCGCCCGTGTATGTGCTGGATATGGAGTTGATCCGGCGTCACACCCCGCGCAACCGTCGCAACAGTCAACGTGGTTCCCTCGACCGCGAGGAAAGCTGTCGCCTCCACGCCAGAACCATTCAGCGCCGTCAAGTCAGCGACATAGACGAAATTTGCGGAATTCAGCACAGTTTCGAGCTGGTTGAAGTACGTATTGGACATGAGGGTCTCCCAGTTGGCGCGACGAGTCTTGTTCTGGTCTCAGGCGGTCTCCATCGTCGCAGCTTGCATACCGCCAGGCCGTGGCGTTGCGCGCCCGACACCTTAAAAACACACGGGAGAAGCGTTTGGATGCATGGGCGGAAAAAGAAATGTCCTTCGCGTTGCCGTTGGACGCGTGGGAATCGACATTCCCACACAGAGACGTTGGATCGTTTCGTGACGCACAGATGTTCCCGAGAGACCGGTATGTTGTTGCGTTCCGGTGCAGGGGACAGAGGTGGACCGCTGCGAACCAAAGGTCAGTTCATACCAGAGCTTTCAGTGTCCGAGAGAGGTATCGGTAGAAGGCCCGCATGGACAGCAGACTTGTGCGGCACCCGCACAGTTGGTTGAATTTAATCAACTTTGCCTGTCGAGGCGGTTCATTTTGTTCGTTGGGAGGATATGTGGCAGCCCGTAGGGGAATCGAACCCCTCTTTCCAGGTTGAAAACCTGGCGTCCTAACCGATAGACGAACGGGCCACGCTTGGTGAGCGGTGTTTAGGCAAAGCCGGGCGGCCATGCAAGCGGAAATTCGTTGGTTTGTGCGTATTTTTGTTTTGGGACGGATTGCGAAAGGCGGATCTTGAAAAACATTCAAAAACAGAGGCTTAAAGGCCTCACTCAGCAGCAGGCGCCGCGTCTTCCAAACGCAGTTGAACCGAACGGCGGCCGCCCCACTCGTTGATCTCCAGACGCCCGGCAAGATGGAATCGTGCGCCGCCGTGCTGTTCCAGTGCAAGACCCAGCGGGCCATCGAAAGCGCCAAAGCAAATCGCATCAATGCGCCCACCGATCCCGTCGCCAAAGCTGACCTTGAGATGCGAACTGCCGACCCTTTTTGCAAAGGCGATCTGCATGTCCGGAAAGACAAAACGCGGCGCGGCCGCCCCGGCACCGAAGGGTCCGGCATCCTCTAGCTGGTCCACAAGCTCTGGCGTGGCAGCGCCGGGCATCAGCGGTCCATCCAGACGGAAATCGGCCGCCCCCAGTTGGTCAGCGCCCTGTTTCGCCAACAGCTCGGTCAGGCGCGCCATGGCTGGTTCCAGCTGGTCTCGTGACAAGGACAGGCCTGCGGCCATCTTGTGACCACCGCCTTTTTGAATCTGATCTTCCGCTGCCAGTTTCTGGATTGCCGCGCCAAGGTCGATGCCACTGACCGAACGGCCCGACCCCTTTCCGTCATCCCCGTCAAAACCGATGACTATAGACGGGCGGTTGGTCCGTTCTTTCAATCGCGACGCGACAATCCCGACCACACCGGGATGCCAGCCCTCACCAGCGGCCCAGACCAATGGCGCGTCGAATCCGCGCTGTTCGGCCTGTTCAAGTGCCTGCGCGCGCACACCTTCTTCAATCTCGCGACGTTCCGTGTTCAACGCATCCAGACGCTCTGCCATGGCTTTGGCTTCGTGCGGATCGGTGCATGACAACAGGCGCGCACCAAGATCCGCCTTGCCGATCCGGCCCCCCGCATTGACCCTCGGACCAAGGACAAAGCCAAGGTGATAGGATTTCGGAGCGCTGTCCAGCCGACCCACATCGCACAACGCGACCAATCCCGGCCGCGCCCTTTGTGCCATGACCTTGAGTCCCTGCCGCACCAAGGCACGGTTGACGCCTTTGAGCGGCGCAACATCCGCCACCGTCGCCAGCGCAACCAGATCCAGCATCGCCATCAGATCAGGCCCTTTTGCACCAGCCTCCCGCATCTGGCGTCCTGCCTCGACCAGCGCCAGAAACACAACCCCGGCGGCACACAGATGTGCCAATGCCCCGTCTTCGTCCTGTCGGTTCGGGTTTACGACGGCATGGGCGTCCGGCAATGTCTCAGCCCCCAAATGGTGATCCAGCACCACGACGTCGGCCCCCTTGGCCGCTGCAATCGGGCCATGAGACAGGGTTCCGCAATCCACACAGACAATCAGATCATGGTCTCGGGCCAAGGCCTCCATCGCGGGTTCGTTCGGGCCATACCCCTCGTCGATCCGATCCGGGACATACAGCGTCGCGCTTCGGTCGAGCTGGCGCAACCAGTCAATCAGCAAGGCCGCAGATGCGCCGCCATCGACATCGTAATCGGCAAAAATGGCAATGCGTTCGCGCTTCTGCACCGCCTGCAACACACGCGCCGCAGCCCGCTCCATATCGCGCAAGGACCGGGGGTCGGGCAGCAAGGCCCGAAGCGTCGGTTCAAGATAGGTGGGCACGTCTTGCGCCGACACACCCAGACGGGACAGGGTCTGGCACAAGGCGGGCGGGCGTCCCGTCTGCTGCATCAGAGCTTCGGCGAGCCGCGTCACCTCGGGTGCCGGTCCGATCCAATGCCGCCCTGTCAGCGACCGGTCAACGCCCAGATAGCCGGTCACGCCTGCCTCATCAGTGCATCGGGTTTCGGTATGTCATCCGCCGGACCGACCCGGTTTTCGAACGCATCAACAGTGTCTCGGTCGTGTAAAACCCGACCTCGCGCTTGATCCCGGACAAAAGCGATCCGCCGGTTACACCCGTGGCGGCAAAGATGACGTCTTCGGTTACCATGTCGTCGCGGCTGTAGATTTTGTTGAGGTCGGTGATTCCGGCCTTCGCAGCGCGGGCTTTTTCGTCTTCGTTGCGGAACACCAAACGGCCCTGAATCTGCCCCCCCATACATTTGAGCGCGGCTGCTGCAAGTACACCCTCGGGTGCGCCGCCGGTGCCCATATACATGTCGATGCCGGTTTGCGACGGCTCTGCACAATGCATCACGCCGGCAACGTCGCCATCGGTGATCAGCCGGATCGCCGCCCCGGTGGAGCGGATTTCGGCGATCATGTCTTCGTGGCGCGGACGCTCCAGGACGCAGACGGTGATATCGCTCTGGCGACACCCCTTGACCTTGGCCAGCGCAGCCACCCGTTGCTTCGGGGACATGTCCAGCGTGACGAGATCGTTGGCAAATCCGGGTCCGATCGCCAGCTTTTCCATATAGACGTCAGGGGCGTGCAGCATGGATCCGCGTGGCCCCATGGCAATCACCGTCAGCGCATTGGGCATGTCCTTGGCGGTGAGCGTCGTGCCCTCGAGCGGGTCCAGCGCGATGTCCACACCCGGTCCGTTGCCGCTTCCGACCTCTTCACCGATGAACAGCATCGGAGCTTCGTCGCGTTCACCTTCGCCGATCACAACGACACCTGCGATATCCAGAAGGTTCAACTGTTCGCGCATCGCGTTGACGGCGGCCTGATCGGCAGCTTTTTCGTCGCCGCGCCCAATCAGATCGACTGTGGCGATGGCGGCTTGTTCCGCCACACGCGCCAGACCCAAGGACAGCATACGATCGTTGAAATCAGGGCGCGTGGTCATGACACTCTCCAGTCGCGAATAAATTCAGTTACTCAGCCTGTTAAGCATGTGGCACATGGGTGACAAGGTTGATTGCGCTAAAGCTGTCAGACATGCTCGATCCGCAGCGCGACGGGTTCGCCTTCGACCACCCCTGTTCCAACCATCGCGGCCAATGCGTTGTCCAGGGCGGCGCGAGTCGTCTTATGCGTCACGATCAGGACCGGTGCGGTGTTCTGGTCGTGGCTGCGTTGACGCATCCGATTGATCGACACGCCCGCTTCGCCCAGCACCGCCGCAACTTTGGCAAGCGCACCCGGTTTGTCCAGAAGCATCAGGCGCAGATAATATGGGGCAGGCGTTGCGGTCTTGGCCGCCTTCGACCTGGTCAGGGTGCCGGAGGGGCGACCAAAGGTCGAAATCCGCGTGCCGCGGGCAATGTCCAGAACATCCCCCAGAACAGCGCTGGCCGTCGGGCCCTCGCCCGCACCTGCGCCGCGCATCACGATCTGGCCGACCTGATCACCTTCGATCACCACCATGTTGGTGCCACCGTCAAGCTGGCCCAAGGGTGACGTCGCAGGGACAAGACAGGGCGACATGCGCTGTTCGAGCCCGCGCCCGGTCATCTGGCAGACACCCAGAAGCTTGACCTTGTAGCCCATGTCGGCGGCCTGGCGAATGTCTTCGATGCTCACCCGTCCGATGCCTTCAAGCTCGACCGCGTCGAAATCAACCTGGGTGCCAAACGCAATTGACGCCAGAAGCGACAGCTTGTGACCGGCATCAATGCCACCCACGTCAAGCTCCGGATCAGCCTCGAGATACCCAAGCGCATCCGCCTCGGCAAAGGCGGCATCATAGGTCAGGCCACCGGATTCCATCCGTGTCAGGATGTAGTTGCAGGTGCCATTCATGACACCCATGACCCGCGTGATGTCATTTCCCGCCAACCCTTCGGTCAGCGTTTTGACAACGGGAATCCCACCCGCAACAGCTGCTTCAAACCGCAAGACTGCACCGGTCTTTTCTGCCGCCTCGGCAAGATCCTGACCATGGTGGGCAAGCAGCGCCTTGTTCGCGGTGACCACGTCCTTGCCGGCGCGCAGGGCTGCTTCGGTGGCCGCCTTGGCCGGACCGTCGCTTCCGCCGACCAACTCTACGAAAACATCCACATCCTCGCGTTGTGCCAGCGTGACGGGATCGTCTTCCCAGTCATAGCTGTCGAGCGGCACGCCGCGGTCCTTGACACGGTTGCGCGCGCAGACTGCGGAAATGGTGATCGGTCGGCCACCGCGCGCTTCAAGCAGGGCGGCCTTTTGCCGGATGATCTTCACGACTCCCGCACCAACAGTGCCCAGACCCGCAATTCCAAGGCGCAGAGGTTCAGTCATTCGGGCAATCCTTTTGCAGACAGGCGTGATTTTCGCCCGCAATAGCGCCTTGTCTACGTCGCTGCAACGGGCCTGATCAGGGTTGTGTCACACCGTCGTTCATTCGGTCACGGGTTCCTGGATCAATCACTGGTCGACGCAGCCCGGCGGCACGACCGCGAAGACCGGCTGCCCGCGCACGCAACGCATCGTCATCGGCTTCGGTCAGGCGCGGTTCCTCGGCAGCAAGCAGTTGCTCGAACGGCAGCAATGCCGGGTATTCCGCAACGGGGTCGCCCTGGGCCAGCGCCGCATCCACCTCAGGGAAGTCCGCGCAGGCGGTCAATGCCAACCAGAGGATGATCCAAGCCCGCCACATCTGCACTGCTCCTTCTTTGACACCTGTCATGCCGCAGCAAAGGCATTCACGCAACCACGGGCTTGATCTGAACAAGCGTTCAGATAATCTGTCAGCCATGGCGCGTACTGCTGGTTCACATTCGGATATCACCGGTCCTCGTGTCCGCGAGGCTGCGTTGACGTTGTTTGCCCGCCATGGCTACGCGGCTGTCTCGATGCGCCAGATCGCAAAAGAGGTCGGTGTGCAGGCTGGTGCGCTATACAATTATACCCCGGACAAACAATCCTTGCTCTTCGATCTGATGCGAGGGCATATGGATGACCTCATGACGGCACGGGCGAATGAACCGACGCAGGGCGCGCCCCAGGACAGGCTCGAGGCGTTTACACGGTTCCATATCCGCTTTCACCTGGAGCGCCCGAAAGCGGTGTTCATATCTTACATGGAGCTGCGCAATCTGACGTCGGAAAATTTTGCGACCATCGAGGATCTGCGGCGACGCTACGAAGGCGCGCTTGAGTCACTCCTGCAGGCGGGGCGTGATGCAGGTCACTTCCATTTGGCTGACACCAAGCTAACGACACTCGCGATCATTGCGATGCTGAACGGGGTCAACACCTGGTATCGCAGCGGTGGGCGGTTGTCGCTGCCCGAGGTCGAGGCGGTTTACTGGGATATGGTGCGCAAAGCGGTGACGTGAAAGAGATTTCGAAAGGGCTTTTTCGCTAAACCGATGTGCCTGCGCTGCCACCCGAAAATTCGTCATAGGCTTCAAGCGCCTTGGCACCAAAGGCCACCGACGGCCCGCCCCCCATATAGGCAATCATCGCCAACGCCTCGCAAAGTTCCTCTCGGGTGGTCTTCAATCGGACTAGCGATTTGACATGAAACGCGATGCAGCTGTCGCAGCGGGTTGCAATCGCGATGCCCAGCGCAATCAGCTCTTTGGTTTTCTCATCCAAGGCACCCGGCGTCTTCGCCGCCTTTCCCATCTGATTGAACCCGGCAAAGGTTTCCGGAGTTTCTTTCTGCAGCACATCCAGACGCGCCACGGTGTCTTTCATGAAATCGGTCCAGCTCATGTCGGCCTCTCCTTTTCTAGCGGCTTTCATCCGCACCCATTTTCCGCTCCAGCCACCGCACGAAGAAACTGATGATCAGAACCAGAACAAGGTATTCGAGGATGAGAAGCGTATAGATTTCAAGTGGCCGGTACTCTGTCACCACCAACTCATTGGCCCGCCGCGTCAGCTCTTGCATGCCGATGACCGACGCAAAGGCCGACATCTTTACGATGTAAATGAACTGGTTCGCCAGTGGCGGAAGAATCCGCCGGATCGCCTGTGGCAGCACGACGTAGCGCATGGTTTGTCCATAGGTCAGCCCAACGGTCCGCGCCGCTTCGGTCTGACCTTTTGGAATGGACTGGATTCCGGATCGGTAAATCTCGGCCGTGAAGGCGCTGTCGGAAATGGCAAGCGTGATCACCGCACCCCAGAAGGCGTCAATCGTCACCGGAAGACCCATCGAGCGCATGACAACCGGCAGACCGTAAAACACCCAGAACAGCATCGGCAACAAGGGGATCGCCCGCACGAATTCGATATAGACACGCGACGGCAGCCTGATCCACCGGTTCGACGACATGCCCGGCAGCGCCACCATAAGACCAAGTGTCATCGACAGCGCTGCGGCAATCAAGGACAGCTGGATCGTCGCCCAGAACCCGCCAATCAGGAATTTGACGTTGGTCTCACCCTGCGGGGTGCTTGGGTCGATTACATACCAGCCCCAGTTGCCGCCGTTGCCACACCCGGCCACCAATAGAACGGCACCCAAAAGCATCCAGACTTTGATCGAAGGTCTCATGTTCAAGGCCTCAATGATGCAGGATCTTGTTCAGGAAATTGCGGAACCGCTCGGATTTGGGCGCTTCGAACACGGCGGACGGCGTGCCGGTTTCAACAATCTCGCCGCCATCCATGAACACCATCCGATCCGCAACCTTGCGGGCAAACCCCATCTCGTGGGTAACCACCAACATGGTCATTCCATCTTCGGCCAACTCGACCATCACGTCGAGCACTTCGGAAATCATCTCCGGGTCAAGCGCGGATGTCGGTTCATCAAACAGCATGATCTTGGGCTTCATGCACAGCGATCGCGCAATCGCGACGCGCTGCTGCTGCCCCCCGGACAGATCGCGTGGGCGTTTGCGCGCCTGTTCCGGGATACGCACCCGCTCAAGATAGTCCATCCCAAGCGCCTCTGCGTCTTTGCGCGACAGGCCGCGGGCCTTCATCGGCCCCAATGTCAGGTTTTCCAACACCGTCAGGTGAGGGAACAGATTGAACTGCTGGAACACCATTCCGACTTCAGAGCGCACGCGTTCGACGGCTCCCGGTTCGGTCAAAGAAATACCGTCCACCACGATGCTGCCGGAATCATATTGTTCCAATCCGTTGACACATCTGATTAAGGTGGATTTACCCGATCCCGAAGGTCCGCAAATGACGATACGCTCGCCCAGACTGACATCCAGGTCGACATTGGTCAGGACCTGGAAATCCCCGAACGATTTGTTCAAAGAACTGATTTTTATGACGCGCTTCGCGCTCATCCATAACCCCGATCCATCATTGGTGCTCGTAAGATAGCGCGCGCGCAGATATTTCAGCGTGTCAAGATGGCTGTCGGAGCTTTCACACTATGTAACCTCACCAAGATATATCCGAAAAGGGAAATACCATGCGTTTTCTGAAATCACTTGGATTGGCGGCAGCTTTTGCCGCTTCTGTCCTCGCAGCGCCTGCATCTGCGCAATCCGCCCTTCAGGACATCCTGAGCCAGGGCGTTCTGAAAGTCGGGACAACCGGCGACTGGAACCCGATGACGGTGCGCGACCCCGCGTCCAACACGTTCAAGGGCTACGACATCGACGTCATGACCCAACTGGCTGCCGATCTCGGAGTCGAGCTTGAATTTGTGCCAACCGACTGGAAGACATTGGTCAACGGCGTTGTGGCCGGAAACTATCACATGACCGGTTCTGCCTCGATCAGCCCGGCACGGATGAAGGCCGCAGGTTTTTCGGACAGCTATATCGCGGTCGAGATTCTGCCGTTCACGACCGACGACAAGGTTGACGGTTTCTCGGGGTGGGAGTCGATCAACGCGAGCAACGTGAAGGTGGCCACCACCCTTGGAACCAGCTTTGAGGGCATGGTGCGCGAGTGGTTCCCCGATGCCGAAATCACCGTCGTCGAAGCCCCTGCGCGCGGCTTTCAGGAGGTGCTGTCCGGTCGCGCGGACGTCTTTGTGACCTCGAACATCGAAGGTGCGACGCTTCTGACCAAATTCCCCAACCTGCGCCAGATCGAAATCGACGCGCCCCGTGCCCCGACGCCGATCGCGATGCTGATGCCGCAGGACGATCAGGTCTGGATCAACTATGTGAACAGCTGGATCGAGCTCAAGAAAGCGCAAGGCTTCTTTGAAACCACTGCCGCGAAATGGGGGCTGTGACCCAATCAGACCCCGACACACAGGAAAACTGGTCATTTGGGCCGGTTTTTTTGTGCCCACCTTCCCACCAATCTAACCTTCCTGCGGAATGTCTTGCGGTCCAACCATGTCGACCATCTTGATCATCCAGTGCAATAATTCGGCATCCCCATCAGTGACCTCTTTCGTTTCGATCAAACGCTCTGCGCGCTGTCGTAGAGTCGGCCATTGTCTATAGAAATCCACGGCATCGGTGATCGCCAAAGGCGCTTGTTTGTTGGACATGAATCGGTCCTTTTTCCTTTGCTTTAAATGGAAGTTAGCAAAGGAGTCTCCCGCGCCGATGTGAATTAAGTGTGAACTGCTTGGTTCCTGCGCAAACCAAAGCTAGCATCCCCCTACGTAATGCAGGAGGCAAGTGTGGCCGCAGGGCTGGAAATTTCCTTGTTCGGGTCTTGTGTGCTGCGGCGCGTGGATGCGCCCGCAGGCGAAATCACCGGTGCCAAGCACAGGGCCCTGTTTGCCCTTCTGGTCACCGCCCCTCTGAACCGTCGGTCCCGCAGCTTTTTGCAGGAAACGCTATGGGGCTTTGCCGATTACGAAAGCGGACACCAGAACCTGCGGCGTGCACTGTCTGATCTGCGCAAGAAGATCGGCGATGATTTTGACAAGATCCTGACCGTCACCAACAAGGAAGTCGAGATTGACATGTCTCGGGTCAAGGTGATTGGCCATCCCTCGGATGGGCCGTTCCTGTATGACCTGAACGTGCTGGAACCTTCCTTTGTCGCGTGGCGCGACGCCATTCGCGGTGATCCCAGCGCCGTCAAATCGCTGTGCTTCATATCCAACAAGCGCGGTCCCACCCGGATCAGGCCGCGCGTCTGTGCCCTGCCCCTGACGGTTCCACCGGGGGACACAGAACTGGCGATTGCCGGGGACTGGATCGCGGAAGAGACCAGCCGGATGATGTCGCGCTCGAGCCTGCTTTCGGTCATTTCGCACCTGTCAGGGCGCGCGATGTCACAACGGTTCATCGACATCATCAATGTCCGCGACACGCTGGATGTGGATTATGTGATGACCGGGGCGATGCGGCGTCAGGGCGATATGCTGATCGCGGATGTCGATTTCACCGATGTCCAGACCGGCACTCTTTTGTGGAACCGGCATCTGTCCTGTTCCATCGGACATTTTTCGCAAGAAGCGTCCGCATGGCTGGTGAACGTGGTGCAGACAGTTGGCCGCTCGATTGCCGAAACAACGCTGCATGCCGGTCGACAAACCCCTTTGCCCGACCTGCCCGATCACAAGCTGCTGATCGCCGGGGCCACCGCGATGCACCATCCCAAGCTTGGGGATTTCCTGCGCGCCCGGCAATTCCTGGATGAGGCCGCAGCCCGTGCGCCCGCGAATCCACATGTCTTTGCATGGTTGGGCAAATGGTATGTTCTGAGCATCTTCAAGAATTACAGCACCGACCGTCAGGGCGACACGCAAAAGGCGCTGGATTGCACCTCGCGCGCGCTGGATCTTGATCCACAATCCAGCTTTGGCCTGACCATCGACGGCTTTGTGAATGGCAACATCCTCAAGAACATGGATGTGGCCGAACGCAGGTATTCCGCCGCGCAGGACATCAATCCAAGCGAAAGCCTGTCGTGGCTGCTGCGCGGATCGCTGATGGCGTTTCGGGATGAAGGGCAATCGGCCATACGCGCCACCACGATGGCGCGCGACCTCTCTCCGATTGATCCGTTCGGGTATTATTTCGACAGTCTGGCAAGTTCGGCTCATCTGGCCGGAGGGGAATACGAAAAAGCGCTGGCACTGGCGGACAAGTCGATTGAATCCAATGACCGCCACATCTCGACCCTGCGCACTCGGATCGCGGCGCTGCACGCCCTCGACCGGGGCGAGGAGGCGCGTCAGACGGCGCGCGACATGCTTCGGCGCTTTCCCTATTTCAGCCTTGACGACTACCGCAAAACACATCCGTCCGCAGGCAGCAAGACCGGCAAGCTTGTCATAGACGCGCTGTCAGCGGCGGGCGTTTCATAAGCCATTCAGAAAAGGATAGTAAATCATGTCACAATACGGTGGATTCGGAGGGTTTGGCGGTTTCGGAGGGTTCGGTGGATTTGGAGGGTTCGGCGGCTTTGGTGGCGGAACCAACTTCACCGGTCTCGGCGGATTTCTGGGAAGCGAGGATCCCGGCGGTTATGATCCGGCGACGACACATGGCTTGCAGACCACCGCCGAGGGCTTGCGCCACCTGACCGAAGACGGCGACACGCCAACAAACGAGGAACTGGGCTTTTCCGATCCCTCGAACCTGAGCGGTCTGGCCACATGGGTGCGCGGATCGCTATATGTCAGCGAATATCTTGCGGGCATCAGCTCTGACGCGATGGCCGGAACCGGCGGCGCGCCGGACAAGGTGACCTTATCCTTTGATGGCCAGACCTGCCTGACGCTTCAGAGACCGGGAACTGATTTGCTGCGCAGCCAATGCCGTCTGGTTTCGGACTATGCCACCCTGCGTGCGGAACGCAGCGCGGAAATCACATCGCAACTTGGGTTTCCGACACCCTATTTCGCCATGATCCTTGGCCTGCACAGCGCACAGAACAAGAAAACCTTTGAACTGATCACCGCAACCCAGGTCGCTGCAGCGCACACTGCGATGATCGTGAAGAACCACCTTGCCATCCGTCGGCCCGACCAGTTGGACGCGCGCCTGATGCCGATGATCCCAACGCCCGGCCATGGCAGCTTTCCGTCGGCGCATGCAACCGAAGCCTATGCCGTTCTGACAGTTCTCGAAGCTCTGATCACCGAATGGGCAAGCCTGTCGGACGGCACACAGCGGATCAAGGCGCTGCGCGGACTGGCGGAACGGATCGCGGTCAATCGCACTGTGGCAGGCGTCCACTATCCCATCGACAGTTGGGCCGGGTCCGCTCTGGGCCGCATCGTGGGTCAGGTCGTGCTTGGTCGGGCGGGTGCAGGCACGGCGATCCAGCCGATGGATTACAGACCCAGCGATCACGATTTCTTTGACGAAGACCAACGCGATCCAGAGATTGCGCCTGAAAAAGGTCTGACACCAGCGGGCGACACTGTCACGCTCGATTCCAAGCCGACCTTTTCGTGGCTTTGGGACGGCGCGGTCCGCGAAGCGCAGAAGGCCTGAGATCATGTTTCCGCATCGCCATGACGACGAACAGATCGACAAGTATACCGGCCCTTACGAACGCTGGATCTTTTCCAGGGAACTGGGCCGACCCTTTGCCTTTCCAGCGATCCGAAACGGTCCCTCGACGCATATCACCGCGCTGATGGAAGGGGACGGAATGCTGGCCGATACCGACGATATCGACATCCGCATCCCGCCGCTTTGGTCCAAACACCCCCACGTGACGCCCTTCGCCATGTGGAACAAGGCCGTCGATCCAGACGATCCTGCTGAAAATGAAGACGCCGAACTGGCGCGGTGCCTGAATGCGCTGAACGGCTCACGTTACCGGCTCAACATGCCGGTTGATCCCGCCACATGGCCTGCGACCTACAACAAGGACGCCAAGCCAACCGGCTGGACCCGTCCCAAGACCAAGCCACGCGTTATCATCGGTGTGATCGACGACGGGCTTCCCTTTATGCATCGGGCCTTTCGGGACAGCGCCGGGGACACAAGGATCACCCTGTGCTGGCTGCAATCGGCCCGCGCAGACACTGCGGCGGCGGTCCCGTTTGGACGTGAGATCACGGCCACACAGATCGATCAGTTGCGCGCAGAGCATGGCGCGCAGGAAATGCGCGCCTATCAGGCCGCGCAGGCCGTGGACCGCGACCTGCCCGAGGTCGATACCGTGCTGATGCATCACGCGACACACGGTGCGCATATTTCCGGCATTGCAGCAGGAAACGATCCCTATGTCGGGGCCGAAGACCTGCCCGACGATGCCGCGATCATCGCGGTGCAGCTTCCCAATACCATCGCTTGGGACACGTCCGGGTTCGGCAAGGAAATGATGATGCTCAGCGCGATCGAGTACATCTTCCACCGTGCACGGATGATCGCCCAAGCCTTTGACGACGACGAAATCCCGCTGGTCATCAACTTCAGCTACGGCTGGAGCGCAAACCGCCATGATGGAAAATCAAGCTTTGAACGCGCTGTGCAAGACCTGATCACCCAACGCCGCGCGGTGCAGCCCAACACGGAACTGGTCATGCCGACAGGTAACAACTTTGCCAACGACATGCATGCCCGGTTCGCGTCCCATGATGCATCAGACGGGGCATTCAGCTTTGGTTGGCACCTGAAACCCGATGACCGCACGTCCAGCTACCTGGAAATCTGGCTGCCGCCTGGGATTGACCCGCAAGGGTGGACTGTAACAGTGACACCACCGCCGGGAATTCCAGAGGATGTGCGCCAGACCCTGTCCATCTCGCCGGATCCGGAACTGGATGGCGGTGATCCGCGCCGGTTTGTCGAACTTGAGATGGGCGGCAAGAACATTGGTCAGCTTTCGGCAGACAAGCATTTGGGCGACCGCTGGCGGGTGATGCTGGCGATGATCCCGGCGGCGGGCAATCTTGGGGCGGGACGGCGCGCGCCTGTGGGTCTGTGGACCCTCTCGATTGAGACGGCGAACGATCCTCTCAGCGACGGACAGCACATTGATGTCTGGGTGCAGCGGGACGACGACCCGACACAGCTTGGCACCGGGGGCCAGCAAAGCTTTCTTGTCGATCTCACCAGACCAGCCCCACCGCGCGTCCTTGAACCACCAGCGCTTACGGCTGTGCGCGGCTACGGATGCCTCAATGGCATCGGAACGGCGCAATCCGTGTTTCGCGTTGCCGGATACGTTCAGTCCACATCCAAACCGTCCGGGTACAGCGGCAGCGCGTCCATCGCTGTTGATGGGGAAGGAACGGCAACTGTTGACGCCAATCTGCCCGCTGCAACAGCCACAGCTGATCAGGGCTGGTTCCGTCCCGGCCTGCCCTCCATCGGTGTTCTGTCAGGGTCCGGTGCGCGGATCATTGGCACCAGCGCAGCCGCAGCCACCGCGACACGGCTGATCGCGTTGAACTTTCTGTCCGGAAAGCCAACGCGAGACGGATTCGAGGAACTTTACACCAAGACCGCTCCTGCCGCGCAAACCCTTGCGAGAACGGGACATTTCCGCAGTCCACCAGTCTGCGGTGAAGTCCTGAAACAACCCAGGAAACAGCGCTTCCTCGGGGCGTGAAATCCGCGCTCACAGCGTACTCACTCACCCTACGTCAACCACGTCTTTACCTTCTGTCTCGTGTCAAGCGGCCGTCTTGCCCAGCGCCGCGCACGAGCCCTCGGAGTGAAGACGATGACGTTCCAAATGCAATCACACGGTGGGGCGCAGGCGAAACGCGCACCCACCAACAAACCCCATACCCTGGAGGCGCTGCGCCCGGCGGATGGCGATATCGCCGTGGATGAGGCCGCCGATTTTGGCTATCTGCTGCCGCCGAGTGGCGATGCCGGCAACTATCTTCCCGATGTGCCCTTGGCCGATCTTGATCAGTTGGGCGACCTGATGGTGCCTGATTTTGACACCATTGACGCCTCGCCGGACGGTGGTCTGCCACCTGTCATGACCTATTGGGGTCAGTTTCTTGATCACGAACTCACCGCCCGCACCGACCGTGAAAGCGACATGACCGCGATTGATGACCCGACCCCCAAGGCATCAGCGCAAGACATCGAACGCAAGCTCAAGAACGCCCGTACACCCCGGTTTGATCTGGACTCGGTCTATGGCGGCCTGCCAGTCGGCACATTCGCCGACCCCGCCCAGCAGCATGCAGCGTCGGTCTTGCGGACCGGCATGCGCCACCCGGTGCATACGGCAAAGATGCGCGTCGGAACGGCGGTTGAACCCGGTCCCCTGCCCGATGACACGCTTGACCCACATCGCGACTTGCCGCGCTATCACCAGGTCGAACAGAAAGTCCGCGATGCCGCACTCAGCATTGCGCAGGCCCAAATGTCGACCGAGGCTTTTGCCAAGTTCGAAGCGGGCCTGCCCAAGCGGGCACTGATCGGAGACATGCGTAATGACGAGAACATCATCATCGCGCAGTTCCACCTCAGCGTTCTGCGGTTTCACAACAAGGTCGTCGACTTTCTGACCGAGAATGACACCGGCTGGATCGCAGATTTCGACTCCGCGAAGTCTTTGACCAAGCTGCACTACCAGTGGCTTGTCGTGCATGGCTTCCTGAAAAGCATGTGCAGCCAGACCGTTGTTGACCGCATCCTGCTGACCCGCAATGCGCATTACGATGCGTTCCGCTCCGACTATGCCACACGCAATCCGGGACGTGTGGTGGGCAACTGCATTCCGCTGGAATTTTCGGTCGCGGCCTATCGCTTTGGCCATTCGATGGTGCGCAATATCTACGACTACAACCGTACGTTTGGACGCCCGAATGGGACGGCTCCGTTTGATCAGGTTTTCGCCTTCACCGGCGGCGGGGGCATCGGTGCGCGGTTTGGTCTGAACATCAACAGCATCCCCAAGAACTGGGTGATCGACTGGTCGCGTTTTGTGACCGCGGATAACAGCTTTGCCGATGGTGGACCGCAGCGTGTGGCCCGAGCCGTGGACACGGTCATCGCGCCCCCCCTTGGCGATATGGCGAACGAAGGGGGCGATTTCGATGCTGCCACGCCGGATGGAGCAGCCCTGCGTGCGTTGTTCCGCAATCTTGCCCGCCGCAACCTGCGCCGGGGCAAAAGCCTGCGCATGCCCAACGGGCAAGCCCTGCATGCCCATCTGCAAGACATCGGCGCAGTGACAAGTGGCCCGCAAAACGATGTCCGCGCGTGGCTCGACAACAAACCTGAATTGTCGAGCTTTCTGGAGGGTCACGCCCTCAACAGCGCGACTCCCCTCTGGTTCTACTGCCTTGCCGAAGCAGAAGGCACACCCGGTCCGGGACTGGGCGAGATGGGAAGCTGGATCGTTGCCAGCACATTCATTGGCGCTTTGATGGACGACGCTGACTCGGCCCTGTCGCGGGAATTCACGCCAGAGCAAAGCCCGCTGCGGACACCAGATGGCGATTCCATCGACTCGATCGAGCGATGGATGCGCTTTGCGGCGGTCCTCTCCTGACCGCCCCGGCCGGTCCTTTCCTCCCGGGGACCGGCCACCCCAATTCCCCTCAGCCTGACAGGAACACGCCATGTTGCCCTTTGATGATTTTCAGGTCGAAACCTTTTTGCGCACGGGCGAACACCAGGACACGCTCCGCGCTGAATTCGGCGATGCGCTTTACGACGAACTGTCTCACCTCGCCAAAGAGGTGGCGCAGGATGCGACACCCCTTGAGGCCCGGCGCAGAAAGGTCTTTATCCTGCCCGGAATCATGGGCTCTCGCCTCAGCGCGATCCAAGACGGGCAGGCCGATCTGGTCTGGGTCCATCCGTCGGACCTGATCACGGGTGGGATTGCCAAGCTCAGATGGGGGGCAAGCGTTGCCGCCACGGGGACGATCCTCGCGCCTTATCTGCGGATGAAACTGCGCCTTCGACTGGCGGGGAATGACCCCGAATTCATGCCCTTCGACTGGCGGCAGTCCCCAGCGGTGACGGGCAAGATGTTGATTGACCGCATTCGCACCCGCGGTCTGAGCGATGTGACCCTTGTCTGCCATTCGATGGGTGGTCTTGTGGCGCGGCAGATGGCGGCCGAGGATGTCGACAAGACGTTCATTTCCAGGATTGTCACGATCGGCACACCCAATTTCGGCTCTTACGCACCGGTTCAGGTATTTGACCTGAGCCATGGCATGCTGGGCCCCCTTGGCCTTGCCGATCAGACACATGATCGCAAGACTCTGGTCGGGAAATACCTGCGCGCCTTTCCGGGATTGATCGAGATGATGCCCCAACCGGACAAACGCCCGGACGAGGGCTACTTTACCAAGACATTCTGGCCTGGTGGAGCGGTCCCCCCAACCGTCACCGCCTTGCGCGCAGCCAAGCAGAGTTCGGCTGACCTGCCGCAACCGGATGATCGGTTTCACCAGATCATCGGAACCGGCGAGGACACTGTCGTCGGAGCTTCGAAAGGCGCCAGTGGGTACATTTATCATCGGTCGATGGATGGCGATGGCACCGTGCCCCGCGATCTGGCGGAAATGGGCGACGTGTCGCGATATTATTGCGAGGGCAAACATGGCTGGCTGTGCAACCGCTCGGATGTGATTGCGGGAACCATCGACCTGATCGGCACCGGTGCGACCCACGCGCTGGACACCGCGCCACGCCTGCGCGCGATTGAGACCGTGATGGCCGACGTGACCACGGCTGACCTGCGGCTGGAGACGACGGCTTCTGCGCCACCGACAACGGAAACGGATTTCGCCGGTCCCTTCCTGTCGGGTATGGCGGACATCGCCCCGCCGGTCGGCGCGGTCATTTCGGACGCGCCCCTGTCCGAACAAAGCGCCTATCCTCGGGCCGTTGTCGATGCAGCAAGCCTGCGCTGGAAGGCATCTGACGCAGAGCGCAAGACAGTCATCCAGTCTCAGTTCGAGGCGCGGCCACTGAATGCCGAAACACCGGAACGGATCGACGCCTATACCCGTCGTCTGTTGACCATGGTCGATGCGGCAAGCGCAAATGGTCAGGGTCGCAAGCTGAGCCGTGACCTTGAAACCGCTTTGAACGCGCTTGACGGTCCGGATCGCATACAGCTTCCCCCAAGCGGACCAACCGCCGCGATCCTTGAACGGGTGATCGGCGAGGCCGAAGAATTCCTGTCGGTCATGTTCATCAAACGCGCGCTTGTCGCGGCGCGTGCGGTTGGCCGCGTTGTGTCGAGCGCGTCCGGTCAGGGGTTCGGAACCGGTTTTCTGATCGCACCGGGCGTGTTGATGACCAACCACCATGTGCTCCAATCCGATTTGGCCGCCAACCGCGCTGCGGTGCAGTTTCGATATGAACTGGAAATCGACAGCCGCCAGACGGCCGGACATAACTTTGCGCTTGAACCTCAACGGTTGTTCTACGCCAACGAGCATCTGGACATGGCCATTGTTGCGGTCGCTCCGATAAGCGACGATGGAGTTCCCCTGTCCGAATTCGGCCATCTGCCATTGATCGGGGTAGAAGGCAAAATCCGCAAAGGTCAGCCGGTCAATATCGTGCAACATCCCCTTGCCGGTCGCAAACAGGTGGTCTTTCGCGAAAGCCTGCTGACGGCCTTGCCCTTGGACAGCGATCACGTTGCGCATTACACTGGCGACACGCAGCCCGGTTCGTCCGGATCCCCCGTGTTCAGCGACCTGTGGGAGGTCGTGGCCCTGCATCATTCAGGTGTGCCGGACCAAACCGAAACCGGGCACTATGTCACTGTCGATGGTGGCATCTGGAACCCGTCGGCCGACCCGGAAATGAAGACCATCAAATGGGTCGCCAACGAAGGCATTCGCGTCTCGCGGATCGTCGCGCATCTCAAGACGGTGGCAGATCATCTTTCGCAGCAGGGCAAACCCGGAGCAGCGCTTGTCGAAGATGTCCTTGCGCTTGGTCGGGACGCTGTTCACACCGGCGGTTTTGTCCTGCGCGGGCCAACAACCGAAGCGCGCAGCGCGGCTGATGACAGGCAGCACGTTCAACAAGCACTGGTCGATCACAGCGATCAGATCACGTCCCTGACCGTTCCTTTGCGTTTTGACATCTCGTTCGGCCCCCCTGTGCGACGCGCCTAAGCCGCCCCTGCCTTGCGGCGCGAGATCACGACCAGCATGAGAATCGTCACAATGTAAGGCAGGCTCGACAGCAGTTGCGATGGCAGGCCGACGCCCACGGCCTGCGCTGTCAGCTCGCCCAAGGACAGGATGCCGAACAACAGCGCCCCAAAGGCGACGCGACCCGTTTGCCATGTGCCGAACACCACCAGCGCCAATGCGATCCAGCCGCGCCCCGCAATCATGCCGTCCGCCCAAAGCGGCGTATAAACGGTCGACGCATAGGCCCCGGCCAACCCGCACATCGCGCCGCCGAAAGCGACAGCCGCCAGACGGATCAGGACAACCGGATACCCGATGGACCGGGCTGCATCGGCGTTTTCGCCGACGGCTGCAATGATCAGGCCCATCTTGGTCCGGTTCAGCAGAAACCACAGCCCCCCTGTCCCGATGATCGCCAACCAGACAACGATGTCCTGCGTCAGCAACGTGGGGCCGATCACCGGGATATCCGACAGCCCCGGAAGGCCAAATCTGGGCAATCCCTTGATCGTCAGACTTTCATAGGATTTCCCAAACAGTGCCGACAGGCCCAGCCCCAGAACGCCGATGGCCAGCCCCGAGGCAACCTGATTGGCGCGCACGGCAATCACGAGAACGGCAAACAGCATCGCGATTATCGTGCTGACCGCCGCCGCCGCCAGAAACCCGACGGCGTGCGACCCGGTATGGTAGACGCAAATAAACGCAATCGCAGCGCCAATCGCCATCATCCCTTCCAGCCCGAGATTCAAAAGGCCGGTCTTTTCCACAACCATCTCGCCCAGTGCCGCCAACAGAAGCGGCAGCGCGGCGGCAAGCGTTCCTGCAAGCAGGAATTCAAGACCGTTCATGTCGCCACCTTGCGCTCGATCTCGATGCGGAAGCGGATCAGCGTGAAGGTCATCATGTAAAAGAACAAGAGAAGCCCCTGAAACACTTCGACCGCTGCCACCGGCAATCCTGCGGACACCGTCGCGCTGTCACCGCCGATATAGATCACCGAAATCAGAAAGCTGGACGCGATGATCCCAAGCGGGTTCAACCCGCCCACATATGCGACGATGATCGCCGCATAGCCGTAACCGGACGTGACCGACCGTTGCAGCTGCCCCAACGGTCCGGCGACCTCGCTTGCTCCGGCAATTCCGGCAGCCAACCCGCCAAGGCCAAGCCCCAGCCACACCATTCGCGGCGCAGAAAACCCCGCATACAGCGCGGCGCGCGGGGCAAGCCCGGCTGTGCGCAACTGATAGCCGCGAAAATGGTGCTGCATCATCAGATAGGCAAAGGCGCTCGCAAGCAGCGCGAAGATCAGGGAAATGTTGGTCCGCGTGCCGTCGAACAGGATCGGCAGAAGCGCGTTGTCCGGGAACATCACCGATTGCGGAAAATTGAAGCCGCGCGGGTCTTTCCAGGGGCCAAGCAGAAGGTAGTTCAGGATCTGCACGGCGATGAGCGCCAACATCAGCGTGACAAGGATTTCAGACGCCCCGAACCGCGTGCGCAAGGCCGCCGCGATCAGCGCGTAGAGTGTTCCCCCCAGCGCCCCGAAGGCGATCATCGCCGGCAGCATCAACGGGAAATTCCCGTCCGGGAAATAGACCGGAAGTGCGGATGCACAAAGCGCGCCCACGATGAACTGGCCTTCGGCGCCGATGTTGAACACGTTGGCGCGAAACCCGATGGCCAACCCTTGGGCGATCAGCAACAGCGGGGCCATCTTCAGCAAGACCTCGGAAAAGCTGTACCAACTCAGGAAGGGCTTCAGGAGCAACGCATGAAGGGCCGTTCCAGCCGGTTTGCCAAGTGCCGCAAACAGGATCAGGCTGGCCAGACAGGTCAACACCAGCGCCAGAACAGGCGCCGTGACCATGGCGAGTCGGGACGCCGCGTCGCGTCGGATCAGTCGTATTTTCATGCAGCCCGCCTCACATCGCGGCCCCGATCATATAGCGGCCGACATCCTGCGGTGTTGTGTCGGCGGCGGCCAGTGCGGGTGACAGACGTCCCTTGTGCAACACATGCAGCTTGCTGCACAGTTCGAACAATTCGTCCATTTCCTCGGATATCACGAGGATGGCGCAGCCTTGATCGCGCATCTCGAGCAGCCGCCGCCGGATCGCCGTGGCCGCGCCGATATCGACACCCCATGTGGGTTGCGACACCAGCATCACGTCGGGATTCAGCATGATTTCGCGCCCGAGGATGAATTTCTGAAGATTGCCACCCGACATTGCGCCCGCTTCGGCATCCGGTCCGGGGGTGCGCACATCGAACGCCTCGATACAGTCGCGGGTAAAGGCGCGTTCCACCTTGCGGCGGATGAACCCGCGCGACAGCATGTTGCGCCCATGCGCGGTCAGCAAGCTGTTGTCGGCCAACGACATTTCCGGCACCGCTCCGCGCCCCAGCCGTTCCTCGGGAACAAAGGCAAAGCCCAGCCTGCGCCGCGCCATCGGACCAAGATGGCCGACCTTCCGGCCCATGATCTCGATCATGCCGGGTTCATGTGCGCGGGTCTCGCCCGAGATCAGCGCTGCGAGTTCCTGTTGCCCATTACCCGAAATCCCTGCGATGCCGATCACCTCGCCGCTGCGCAGCTTGAGGTCGATGCCGTCCAGCGTGGTGCCGAACCGGCTGGCACGCGGGTGGCTCAGTGCATTCAGTCGCAGCCGTTCCTGCCCCGGAGGACGCGGCGCGGCATGGGCCACGTTCGGCATTTCGCGCCCGATCATCAGTTGCGCCAAGGACCGCGCATCGTGTTCACGCGGATCGACCCGCCCCGTCACCTCGCCGCCACGCAACACGCTGGCGGTATCACACAGCTCGCGGATTTCATCCAGCTTGTGCGAGATGAACAGGATCGCCATGCCGTCTGCCTGCAACTTGCGCAGGGTTTCAAAAAGCCGGCGCACGTTTTGCGGCGGCAGCACGGATGTCGGTTCATCAAGGATCAAAAGCTTCGGATTAAGCAGCAGACAGCGGATGATCTCGACCCGCTGGCGTTCGCCCACCGACAGGCGATGCACCATCGCGTGCGGATCGACGGACAGCCCGAACTGGTCACCCAGATCGGTGATCCTACGCGCCAATTCCGCCGGTTTACCGGGGATCATCAACGATACGTTCTGTACGACGCTCAGGGTTTCAAACAACGAGAAATGCTGGAACACCATGCCGATGCCCAGCGCCTGCGCGTCGGAGGGTCGGGCAAGATGTACCTCTTGCCCGTTCCAGTGGATATGGCCGGTGTCCGGCTGTTCGACCCCATAGATCAGTTTCATCAGGGTGGACTTGCCCGCCCCGTTTTCACCCAGCACAGCATGGATCGACCCCGCGTGCACGTCGAGGTCGATGTCCTTGTTCGCCTGAACAGTCCCATAGCGCTTTGAAACCCCTGCGAGTCTCAAAAGCGCGGGCTGGCTCATGAAGGCAGCGGCGTGGTCACGCCATCGACATGCCAATCCATGCTGATGATTTCATCATCGGTCATCGCAACCCCATCCGCGACACGCTCTGTCCCGGTCTGGTCGATCAGCGGACCTTCGAAGACGACAAAGTCACCAGACGCAATCTCGGCCTGCCTTGCAGTGATCTGTTCAACCATCTCTGCCGGGATGTCCGGGTTCCAGTCGGCAGTGAAAACAACGTCGTCTTCCATGCCCAGCCAGTAATTCGCACTGGGGAAATCGCCCGCGACATGGCCATCCACCAGACGTTTGAAATGCGGCCCCCAGTCGGTGCCGACAACACCCACATATTTTTCCGCAGCGTAGCTTTTCATCGAGGAATTGAGGTTCCACGCATAGACACCCGCCTCTTCGGCCACCGCGATCACCGACGGTGTGTCCTGCGCGTTCGAGAAGATCACATCGACATCCTGGGAAATCAAAGCCTTGGCCGCTTCCTGTTCCGATGCGGGATCAAACCAGCTGTTGACCCAGACAACGCTCATCTCGATCTCGGGATCGACCGATTTCGCGCCCAGCATGAAACCGTTGATCGAGGTGATCAATTCCGGGATCGCAAAGGCGCCGACGCAACCGATCTTCTTGGTTTTGGTCAGCGACGCCGCCGCCATTCCCATCAGGTAGGTGCCCTGCCAGTATTTCGCGGTAAAGGGTGCAAAGTTCGGTTCGACCAGATAGCCCGACGCGTGAATGATCGACACATCGCGGTTGCGCTTGGCGATCTGGATGCCGCCGTTCTGGTATCCGAACGACCCCAGAAGCAGCACCTTGTGCCCTTCCGCCACCAGCCCGTTTGCAATGCGATCGGCGTCCGGACCTTCGGCGATGTTTTCCAGCACCGTCACTTCGAGCCCGTCGCCATATGCCTCCTGAACGGATCTGACACCTTCCATCAGCGTATGGGACCAGCCGACATCGGCCTCTGGAGAGGGCAGGACGACTCCCATTTTCAGAACGTCTTGCGCAGCGGCGCGCAGCGGCAACGCAAGTGCGGTGGTAGCGGCAAGCGAACCTTTGAGAAAACTCCGGCGTTTGAACGTGTCAGTCATGTTAATCCCCGTTGTTGGTGTTTGGCAGAATTGTGTGAAGCGTCGCCTCGGCAGCGGCGAACAGCGAACCTTCGTCAAGCCCCGGAAATTCTCCGTTGTGCCAGACGATGCGACCGTTGATCATGGTCAGATCGGTGGGCGCACCGACGCCGACCTTGGCCAAAAGGCTGACCGGATCGTGGCGCGTGCCGACATAGTCAAGCTTGCGTGTGTCGATGGCAAAGAGATCCGCCGCCATTCCCGGCCGCAACGCGCCGATGTCGTTGCGCCCCAAGAGCGATGCACCGCCTTCCGTCGCATAGTTCAGGAACCGCGCGGGCACCGGCACGCCGTCCTGCCGGGTGGAGGCAACAAGGCATTGCAGCATGTAGGCCGAATGCACACAGTGCATCAGGTTGGAATTGTCGTTCGACGCAGCCCCGTCGCAGCCAAGGCCCACCCGCACGCCAAGGGCATCCATCGCCGGAATATCGGTGACTTCTGCCCCGACCAGATAAACCGGCTCTGGGCAATGCGACACGCCGGTGCCCGACGCCGCCAGCTTGCCCAGTTCTTCGCGGGTCAGTTCCCAGCCATGGGCATAGAACGTATCCGGCCCGGCAAAGCCGATCTCGGCGCAGTAGTCCACGGTCCGCATCCCATGCACCTGTTCGATCACCGGGCTTTCGCCTTCACCCACATGGCTGTGCAGGATCACACCCTTGTCGCGGGCCAAGGCCACGGATTGCTCGAACGTCTCGCGGTAGCAGTTGACCGGCTGACAGGGCGCCACCGCCACCTGCCGCATCGACAGGCGGGACGCATCGTGAAACGTATCAATCGCCCGTTCACAATCGCCGATGAACTCATCGGTGGTCTCCAGCATCGCGTCAGGGATCGTGCTGCCTTCGGATTTTGGCAGGGTATTCCCGCCCCGACCTGCGTGAAAGCGCATGCCCAGAAGCTCTGCCGCTTCGAACTGGCGGTCGATGATCCGCGATCCGGCGTGTCGGGGAAAGCAGTACTGGTGGTCAAAGGCCGTGGTGCATCCATGTTTGATCAGCTCGGCCATGGCCACGACGGAACTGTGATAGAAACAGTCCTCGGTCAGCCGCGAGAAGATCGGATAGATACGGTCCAGCCATTCGATCACCGAATAGCGCGTCCAGTCCAGCTCTGCCCGGTTGCGCACGAAGCATTGAAAGAAGTGGTGATGCGTGTTGACGAGGCCGGGATAGATGAAATGCCCGGTGGCGTTGATGATTTCGGTTCCCTCGGGCGCTTGCCGCGACAGGTCAGGCCCAATCGCCGTGATTGCGCCGTTTTCGCACAGGATGTCGTGATGCCATAGCACCGGTTCATGGGCCGAGGTGACAATCGCTTCGCAGGATTTGAACAGGATGGCGGTCATTCAGGATGCGCCAATTCATGCAGTCGGTGGATACCCGGCATTTCGATGAAGCCCGGCAAAGACCGGATCGCGCGCATCCAAAGCCGGATCGACGGGTACGGATCAAGGATCACCCCGCCATCCGGCGCAAGCGCGGTGTTTGGGAAACAGGCGATGTCGGCAATGGTGGGTCGCTCGCCAGTCAGATAGGTCAGGCCGTCAAAACGTTGTTCGGTCAGGTGTTCCTCCAACTTGCGAAGGGCCAAGATGCCTTTGGAGCGCGCCGCGTCGATGTCAGCCTCATAGCCCAGAATGTCATGCAGACGTGCCACCCCAAGACTGTGGTTGAGGCCGGATGCAAAGGTCAGCCACGCATCGTCCCCTTCGCTGCGCCATTCCGGTCTGTCCTCGGTCAGATGCCGCAACATGTCGGCGCTGTCGGTCAGGATCAGGTCACCGTCCTGAAGGATCGGCAATGTACCTTCGGGGTTCATCGCCAGCTTCTCGGGGGACTTGTGTTCGCGCGCCGGATGGAAGTTCACTGCCCGCAGGGTCAGGTCGTGCCCCAGCAGCGCCGCCATCAGGCGAACCTTGTAGCAACTGGCGCTCAGAACATAGTCGTAAAGGATCATGCCGCCACCAACTGCGCGCCGTAGGTGTAGCCGATCTTCTTGAGCCAGCGACGATAGGCGACCGAGGTCATGTCGGCCTGTGTCGGTGCCTCCATTCCGGGATCAAGGGGCAGCTTGCGGGGGATCTGGTTTTCGAGGATCGACCGGTCCTGCATGAAGATCAATTGCTGAAAGCTGACCATCTCGGCCATTGTGGAGTCGTCGTCATACAGCGCCATCCACGGCCAGACCTCGCACCATTCCTCGGTCAGGGGTTGGACAAAGAGCGTGATGATGTCCCATTCGCCAGGACGTGGCGGGCAGGTCTTGTAAAGCACCGAACAAGTCGGCGCGGGTACGCGGTACATGTATTCGGTGGTGATGCCGCCCGCTGCGGACTTGGCCGCCTGTGGCTGGAAGAACTTGACCTTGGTCGCCCAGACCTCGTCCACCTCTTCGCGGATCTTCACGTCATAGCGGCTCACCTCGGTATGCGGTTCAGACCCCAGAATATCGGTGTGGACAAAAGGGAAATGCGCGATGTCGAGGAAATTCTCGACCGCCCGCAGCGGCGAGCATTTGACCCGAACCGACCCCACATCCACCAGTTGCCGCCCCGGCGTGTCCGCCTCGGGGATGGTGAACAGGTCGCGGTTGGGCTTGCCCGGACTGGTCCAGAGATGGCCGAACCGTTCCACCGCAGGCAGCGACGCACCCTCCGCATTGCGCACCCAGCACGCGCCCTCGTCGCGCCCCAGCGTGATCTTGCGCCCCAGAAGCAGCGTCTCGCGCGCAGCGTCGATGCCCGAGATCAAAGCGACCGGATACCAGTGATTGTCGATTGCATCGCTCATTGCACGGCCCCTTCCAGTGTGCTGCGCATCATCTCAAGCCAGCGCGACACATCCTTGCGATCATGTTCGGGCGCGGCCAAGGCGTGAACCACGCAGAGCCTATCGGTACAGGGCTGAAGCGCGAAAAGCGTGTCAAAGTCTGACACCACCGCAATGGTCGTCGCAGTACCGGCACCGAACTGCGCCGCCAGGTTCGCCGCCGATAGATGAACCGGCACCGAGCGAACAGGCTGTCGGCCACCAAGGTCCGGAGGCGATTGGTCGGTTTCGTTCAGTGCCACCCAGATGACACCACCCGCTTCGACACAACGATATGTCGGCACGCAGATCGTGCTGGGTGGGGTCAGGTTTGGGTGCGCAGGGATATACTGACAGGTGCCTGCCGCGTCATACTGCCAGCCGTGGTAAATACAAGCGAGCGTTTCGCCCCGGACAAACCCATGCGACAGGCGCATGCCGCGATGCGGGCACCTGTCAGACCATGCGTGGTATATGCCCGAGGGCGAACACCAAAGTGCCAGTTCCGTGTCGTCAATACGGCTTGGGATCACGACGCCGGGCGGGACATCTTGTTTCAAACCGACAGCAATCCAGTCCATGTCCGCTCCACATAAGTCGCCTTACGTTATCCAAAGCGTGCGGAGGTGATCAATGCGCAGGCCCCTGAAATGGGGTCCAAATCCAGAACAGATGCCCAATTATTGCACTCTGCGATGAAAATGTGATCGCTCGGATTCTCAACTGCACGCATCGGTTGTGATGGTCATGGTTTCGACCAGAACACTCTCGGGTCCAAGACTCGCCCCAAGGGCCAAGGCTTGCAGCATTTCCTCGGCCCCATGCGCCGTGACCTCCAGACCAGACGGCACCTGGCGGGTGGTCACATCGGCAAGCCCAAGCTTGTGCGCATGGCGCGCGATCCAGTTCGGGAAATCGTCACTCTGGACATCTCCGGTCAACTGAATTCTTGCTGAAATGCTGTTGGGCATGCGGCCTCGTGGTGTTCGTCTAGGACAGGTAGGATTTGGGCATCATCATGTGAACGCCTTTTTCCCGGTTCACCGTCTGGGTGATCCGCAGATCCCCTGCCAATGAGCAAAGCATATACGCCTCTGCACGGCCAATCCCGATTTTCTCTGCCACCACAGAAATCATCCGACGCAGCGCGATCTCGACGCAGGTGTCGAGGTCCGGGTGAAGGCCCATCGTGATGTAATGCGTCGGCGTTTCCGCTTCGGGATAGGTCACATCCAGATCACGGCGCACGGTCAGGCGGAACCGCCCTTGCAACGCGGTTTCGATGGCGGTCACGCAGACCTCGCCATCACCTTGGGCACCGTGGCCATCACCGCAGGAAAAAAGTGCGCCTTCGGCAAAGACCGGCAGGTAAAGCGATGCACCGACGCCCAGTTCCCTGTTGTCGAGGTTGCCACCGTGCGCGCGCGGTTCGATGGTCGAGATGCGTCCCCATTCTCGCGGCGGCGCAACGGCCATCACGCCGAAGAAGGGCGCAAGCGGCAGTTTGAGCCCCCAGGGCATCGTCGCCTCAGCCGCGTCGGCATCAAGGGGAATCGTGGTGTGATGGGTCTGATCGAAATCCAGCGGCAACGTTCCGGACAGAGGCCGGATCACGTTGTACCCCCAGTCCTGCCGCAGCTGGACATCCAGGACATCAACCTGCAACACATCCCCCGGCATGGCTCCGTCAACCGCCACAGGCCCGGTCAGGATATGACCCGGCATCGCCGGTTCGCCAGCCGCATGGATCTCATGCAGTTCGGGGGGGACGTGATAGGCTTCGCCCGGCAACATGGCCTTTCCGCCCGTAACCGTGTTCATCGTCACCTCTGATCCGCTGGCCACCGTCGCCACCGGATCAAGTGCGGCATCGAAATAGCCCCAGTGGCAGGTCTTTGGTCCGGCGTCGATGATCATGTCGCAAGCCTTTGTTCAGCCAGTGTCACCCAATAGGAACAGCCCGTCGGGATCACCTCGTCGTTGAAATCGTATTCCGGGTGATGCAGGCCCGGCCCCTGCCCGATCCCAAGCTGGATATACGCCCCGGCGCAGGCTTGCAGCATGTAGGCAAAATCCTCGCCCCCGGTGGTGCGCGGCGCGTCTGTGATGCAGTCCCCGGACACCGCGCGGGCGGCACCGGCGCAGAACGCGGTTTCGGTCTCGTGGTTGGACATGACGGGGTAAGGTTCTTCATCAAAACCCAACGTCGCCTCTGCGCCATAGCTCTGCGCGGTCAGGTCCGCGATGGCCCGGATCCGCTCCAGCGTCTTGGCACGCACGTCCATGTCAAAGCTGCGGACTGTGCCGCGCAGGACGACATGTTCGGGGATCACGTTGAAGGCTTCGGATTCGGTGCGGAAGGATGTGACCGACACCACGAGCGGCTGCTGGGGATCGGTGTTGCGCGACACCACGGATTGCAGCGCCATGACGATGGCGGACGCGGCAAGCGTTGTATCCACGGTGTTGTTGGGCCGCGCCGCGTGGCCACCTTTGCCCCGCACGTTGATGTGAAAGCTGTCGACAGCCGCATAAAACGCGCCGGGCCGGATGGCGAACTGGCCCAGTGGCAGAAGCGGCGAATTGTGCAGGCCGTAGATCTCGGTAATGCCGAACTTCTGGATCAACCCGTCCTGCACCATCGCCTCTGCCCCGGCACCGCCTTCCTCTGCCGGTTGGAACACGACAGCGACGGTCCCGTCGAAATTACGAGTCTCTGCCAGATACTGCGCCGCCCCCAAAAGCATTGCCGTATGTCCATCATGACCACAGGCGTGCATCTTGCCAGGTATCTTGGACGCATGTGCCGCGCCTGTTGCCTCGAAGATCGGCAAGGCGTCCATATCGGCGCGAAACGCGATGGTCTTGCCGGACGTGTTGGTCTTGCCTTCGATCAGCGCCACCACACCGGTGCGCCCGATCCCTTCGACAACCGTGTCACACCCAAAGCCCCGCAGCTTGTCGGCGACAATCGCCGCCGTGCGGGGAAGGTCATACTGCAACTCTGGATGTTCATGCAGATCGCGCCGCCACGCGGTGATCTCGGGGTGCAATTCGGCAAATCGGTTGCGGATGGGCATAGGGTCTCCTTGGAGCGTGACTCAGGTTTCGGGCGCGACGGCAAAGAACGCCTCACCCTGTTCCGCGGCGGCGTTTTCCAGTTCTCCACTCAAGGCGTTGAACCGCGTTTCAAGATGGTCGCGCATCGCGGTCCGGGCAGCCTCGGCATGTCTTGCTTCGATGGCGTCGATCAAGGCAAGGTGTTCGTTATGCGTGACTTGCAGTGACGCCATATCACGCCCTTTGGCACGGATCGCCACCCAATCGGGATTGGAGCGTATCTTGTCGAGCAGCGAGAATGCGGTCAGCAGGGGTCGGTTGCGCGCGCATTGGGCGATCAGCCGGTGCAAAGAGCCGTCCCACAGTTCGATCGCCTGCGCATCGGCGGCTTCCCACTGGCGCTGTGCCAACATGCGCAACCGTGCCACTTCGCCGGGCTGCATGCGCATTGCACAGAGCGCGGCAAGCTCAGGCTCGATACACAGCCGCGCCTCCATCACCTCAAGCGCATTGGTCTCTCCGGTGATCTTGGCGGCCAGATCGCCCATCGGGTCAAGCGGCTGACCCGCAAAGGTGCCCTTGCCCTGCCTGCGCCAGACAAGCCCTTCGGCCTCGAGCGCATCAAGTGCCTGGCGCACAAAACGGCGACCCACGCCGAACCGTTCGGACAACGCCCTTTCCGTCGGCAACTTGCCGTCAGAGCCAAGATCGCCCGACTTTATCAGCTCAAGCAACCGGTCCCTGACCTGCGCGGTCGGGCCGTTTGGCGACATCACATTCATAAGGCATCCCACATAATCACGCCGTTGGTGCGCACATTAAGGGGCGAGGCAACCATTACTCAACCTCAACCGCATGAGACCGGCTGGCGCGTCCTTGTGCTTTGCGCTGTTCTTCGGCCTCGGCAATATCCGCATCGATCCCGTCGCGCGTCGGGTAGCCTGAGAACCGTTCAGACGTCGGCATCCCTTTGGCAAAATGTACATAGCGTTCCTGCGCAACATCCCAAAGCCGCGCCAGTTCGCCTAGCGGGTCGGCATGATCATCGGCCCGCAGATCAAGCCACGGATGGCTTTCGCCGCGATGGATGACGAGCCCTGCTGCTTGCCGCCCCCGTTTGTCGCCGCCTTCGGCCTCGCCGGCCATCATCGCCGAAATGAGCCGTTCGGCAAACGGTTTGCCCGCACCCGCAACATAGGCATCCGATGTCGCCTCTATCACCTTTGCACCCGCAAGCATGTTGCCCGCAACCGAGTGATCGTCGCGGATCACATGCCCGGCCCAATCCACACACTCTGCGCCCGTATGCGCCGCGAACTGGCCGTCACGGTCCATCATGTGCGCCTGCCGGATCGCACGCCCTTCATCGCGCGCGACCAGATCGGCAAGCACGGCGTCAGCGCTTTCTCCCGTCCTCATCCGATCACGCCCTTCGGTGCCCCACACGGGATTGCAGAAGGCCTGGCTGGCCACCGCAACCGTGTCCGAGACAAACGGAACAACCGCACCGCAGGCGAAGAACTTGCTGGCGACGATCAGGCCGATGCTGCCATCGCTGTCCTTTGCGATCAGGGAAAACGTCATCGCCCCACCGCGTAAGCCTGCATCAGCCTTGGCGTCGCCGCCGCCCGCAACATGCCATCCGGTTCCCGCAGCGCAGCCGTCAAACGGCCCACGGTCCACGGTTCGGCCACGGTAACCTTGTGCCCGCGCGCTTTCAGATCGGCGATCACATCCTCACCGACATTCGGTTCGATCATCATCTCGCCCGGCTTGACCTCGCGCGGAAAGAACGAGCCCTGGAAATGCATCGAGTGGAACAGCGGCTGATCCATACATTCCTGCAAGCCCATGCCGAAATGCACAAAGCGCAGGAACCAGATCAACTGCCACTGGTCCTGCTGGTCGCCTCCGGGTGTGCCAAAGACCAACTGCATCCCGTCCTTTTCCGCCATGCTGGGTGTCAACGTTGTGCGCGGCCTGCGTTTCGGAGCAAGCGAGGTCGGCAACCCGTCTTCCAGCCAGAACATCTGCGCGCGGGAGTTCAGCGGGAAGCCAAGACCGGGAATGACCGGGTTGCTTTGCAGCCAGCCGCCCGAGGGCGTGGACGCCACCATGTTGCCCCAGCGGTCGATGATATCGAGATGCACCGTATCACCGCGCTTTTCGGTGAGGTGCGACATGGTCGGTTCCTGCGCGGCGACCGCGCCCACGTTGAAATCACGTTTCGCGCGGTCGATATAGGCATCGGCCTGATGTTCGAACCCTCGCACACGTCCAGGGCGCTGCTCTATCGAGGCCTTGGCACCAATCAGCTTGCGCCGTTCGGCGTTGTACTCTTCGCTCAGCAGGGTCGCCATCGGGACTTCGCTGAAGTCAGGGTCGCCATAATAGGCCTCGCGGTCGGCATAGGAGAGATTCATTGCCTCGATCACATGATGCACAAATTCGGCCCCGTTCGGGTCCATCGCGCCAAGGTCAAACCCTTTGAGGATCGCCAGCGCCTGCAACAGCACCGGCCCCTGCGACCAGGCCTGGGTCTTGTGTACGGTCCAGCCATGGTAATCGTACGACAGCGGTTCTTCATAGGTGGCGCGCCAGTCGGCCATGTCCGACGGAGCCAGAACAGCGGAATGCTTGGCGTCCGACACATCCATCACATGCGCGTCCTTGAGGTAGTCAAAGATCGCTTCCGCCACAAAGCCTTCGCGCCATTCCCTGCGGGCGGCGTCAATCTGCGCTTCGCGGGTATCTCCTTCAGATGAGGCCAACCGGTCATAGGTTGTCGCCATGTCTGGGTTCTTGAACAACGCATTCGGTTCCGGTGCCTTGCCTCCCGGTGTCCAGACCGCCGCAGAGGTTGGCCATTCTTCGGCAAAGAACTCCGACAGCCCGGCAATGGTGTTGGCCACGCGGGGAAGCATGGGGTGTCCGTCACGCGCGTAGTCGATGGCGGGTTGCATCACCTCGCGAAGTGTCATCGTTCCGTGATCGCGCAGCATCAGCATCCACCCGTCGAATGCGCCCGGCACCACGGTCGCCAACAGGCCCGATCCGGGGATCAGGGTCAGACCCTGTTCGGTATAATGGTCAATCGTCGCGGCCTCGGGCGCGACACCTTGGGCGCACAGGACTTCGACCTTGCCGGACTGCGCCGAATAGAAGATCGCTGGCATGTCCCCGGCAGGACCGTTCAGATGTGGTTCAACCACCTGAAGGGTCAGCGCGGTCGCCACCGCCGCGTCAAACGCATTGCCGCCCTTTTCAAGAATGCTCATCCCCACGCTTGATGCGATCCAATGGGTCGAGGTCGCGACACCAAAGGTGCCTCGGATTTCGGGACGGGTGGTAAAGTCGGACATGGTTACTCCAGATCAGTGTTCGCGCGGGTCAAGCGCATCGCGCAACCCGTCGCCCAGAAGGTTGAATCCCAGCACCACAAAGAAGATCGAAATTCCGGGCCACAGGGCCATCCAGGGGGCTTGGTTGAGGAAATTCTTGGCGGTGTTCAGCATCGACCCCCAGCTTGGCGCGGGCGGTTGCTGGCCAAGGCCAAGGAACGACAGCGACGCCTCGGCAATGATGGCGGTCGCAATGGTCAAGGTCGCCTGCACAAGGATCGGCGGCAACACGTTGGGCAGGATATAGCGGCTTAGAATTCTGGGGGTCGGCAAACCAATGGCGCGGGCGCTGTCGACGTAATCCTCGGATTTGACGTTAATCACCTGCCCTCGGGTGAGGCGGATGAAGATCGGCGTGGCCGAGATCCCGATGGCGATCATCGCGTTGGTCAGCGAGGGGCCAAGAAACGCCGCCAGCGCGATGGCGAGGATCAGGAAGGGCGCAGCCAGAAGCGCTTCGGTGCAGCGCGAGATCACCGCGTCCGTCCAGCCGCCGAAATACCCCGCGACGATGCCCAAAGGCACCCCCAAGAGCACCGCGATGCCAACCGATACGACTCCGGCCAGCAAAGATGCCTGCGCGCCCCAGATCATTCGGGACATCACATCGCGGCCAATCTCGTCCGTGCCCATCCAGTGATCCCAACTGGGCGCTTTGCGCACCGCGCCCCAGTCTGTGGCCGACGGATCCGGGATCGGCAGGATCGGCGCGGCAAGCGCGATGAGGACAAAGAACGTGACAAGAAGGCCACCCAGGAGCGCGCTCTTGTGGGTGCGGAATTTCTTCCAGACGCGGTTTTCGGGCTTGGCAGTCAGAACCGGATCGGCGGCGAGGGGTGTATTGGTTGTGGCATCTGTCATGTCACTGCCCCCTCAGCCGCGGATTGAGAACGTAATACATCGCATCGGCAAACAGGTTCATGAAGATGAAGCCCACCGCCGTGACCAGCACGATCCCCTGCACCACCGCGTAATCCCGGTTGAAGACGGCATCGACAACCAGTTTGCCGAAACCCGGTATGGTGAAGATCTGTTCCGTCAGAACCGCCCCCGCGACCAGTTCCCCGAAAAGCAGCGCTGTCAGCGTGACAATCGGCGTCAGCGCGTTGCGCAGCGCATGTTTCAGGATCACCACGCGCTCGGCCAATCCTTTGGCGCGGGCGGTTCGGACGTAATCGGCGCTCAGCACGCTGAGCATGGAAGAGCGGGTGTGCCGCATCAGAGTGGCGGCCAGTGCCGTGCCAAGCACGAAGGAGGGCATGAGCATGGTCTTGATGGATTGTCCAAAATCCTCGGACAGCGGCACATATCCAGAGGCGGGCAACAATTGCCATTTCACCGACACCAGCAGGATCAGCATGATCCCAAGCCAGAAATTGGGAATGGACAGCCCTGACAGCGCAACCACATTGGCAATGTAATCCGTCGCTGTGCCTTTCTTGACGGCCGACAGGATGCCCGCCGGAATGCCGATCACCAACGCAAAGATCATCGACATGACGGCAAGCTGAATGGTCACAGGCAGCTTTTGCGCCATCAGTTCAGTGACCGGTTGGTTGGTGCGCAGGGAAATCCCCAGATCCCCCTGAAGGGCGTTTCCGATCCAGGCCAGATACTGCCTCCAGATCGGATCGTTCAGGCGGTATTTCTCGCGCAGGAATTCCAGCACTTGCGGATCACGCTCTTCCCCGGCGAGCACGAGCAACGGATCGCCCGGCAGCAGTTTTTGCAGCAGGAACACGAAGATCGAGATGAGGATGATGGTCGGTATCACGATGACGATACGTCGCAACAAAAACGCCAGCATGTCAGGCCCCTTGGACAAAGCGCCCGCGCCATCCGGATGGAAGGCGCGGGCACGGAAAGTTTACTCTTCCCAGGTCACGCCTTCCAGACGGATCATCCCGTCGGGATAAGGGGTGAACCCTTTGAGGCTGGCATTGTGCGCCCAGATCCAGGTCTGGTGGTACAGGAACAGGCGCGGCAGTTCGTCGAGCATGATCACCATTGCTTCGTTGTAAAGCGCCCTGCGCTCTTCGGTGGTGGCGGCCACACGGGCGGCGTTCATCAACTCATCGACTTTCGGATCCGAAAACTTGGAATCGTTGATCCCGCCATCGGTGGTCACGAACTGGTGGTTGTTGCCATCCGGATCGACGCGACCTGACCAGCCCACCTGGCTTGCGACATAGTCGCCCGCCGACTGATCGGCCAACTGGGTCGCGAATTCCTTGGCGACGATCGAAATCCGTATCCCGGCCTCGGCGGCCATCGACTGGATCACCTGCATCATCTGGAGCGGCACCGTCGTGTTGGGCGCCTGCACCTCAAGGTCGATGCCATCAGGATAACCAGCTTCGGCCAAGAGCGCCTTAGCAGCTTCGACATCCCGCGCTGGCACGGGGAAGTCCTTGTTGTACCAGGGAGACGTCGATGGGAACGGCTGGTTCCCCGGAGCAAAGGCGCCTTCGAACACCACCTGGTTGATCGCGTTGCGGTCGATGGCAAGGCTTAGCGCCTGCCGCAGACGTTTGTCATTGCCCCAGGGGTTGTCGCCTTTTTCGCCGTTGTTGATGTTAAAGGTAATGCCCTGATAGCCCAGCGACACAGCGCTGTTGACGACGATGTCCGGGTCTTGCTCGGCCTGCGCCAGATCGGTCGCGGCCAGCCGTTCGAGCATGTCGATATCGCCCGATTGCAGGTTCGCCAGACGCACAGTTGTGTCGGGGATCGGGAGGAACGTCACGCTGTCGAAATGGATCGCATCGGCGTTCCAGTAATCGTCGAACCGGCTCAGCACGATCTTGTCCTGTGCAACACGTTCGGTAAAGGTGAACGGACCCGAGCAGACCGGGTTCAGACCGAAATCCGCGCCTGCTTCGGCAGCGGCTGTCGGGGACACCATCATGCCCGCGCGGTCAGCCAACTGGGCCATCAGCGTGGCATCCGGCCCGGCAAGGTTAAGCACGATCTCGTATTCACCGGTCACTTCGGTCGAAGTGATCGACTGCACCTCGGATTTGCGGCGTGACTCGTCAAGCGTCTGCGACCGTTCGATATTCGCGGCAACCGCTTCGGCGTTGAACGGCGTGCCATCGTGGAAGACAACGCCTTCGCGCAATTGCATGGTAATCGCGGTGCCATCGTCGGACGTTGTCCAGGATGTCGCCAGCTGCGGGATGATTTCAAGGTCTGGCGTAATATCCACCAGCTTGTCGCACAGCGACGTATAGACGATCCGGCCCACAAACGTGCGCGACTGATCCGGGTCAAGCACGTCCGCGTCCGATTGCAGCGCGATGCGCAGGTCTTTTGCAACAACCGGGCTGGCGGTCAGCGCGGTGGCGCCCAGCAGCGCGGTGATCAGGGCAGTCTTGAGATGTGACATATGTCAGGTCCTCTCTGTCGGTTGGATGGTGTTATTGGTCTTGTGGGTGACGGTTCCGCCCTCTGTCGCAGCGCGATAAAGGGCGAACCGGGCTTCTGCGGCCTCGGATTTATGGTCGGGTGCGGAGGATGGTGCCTCTGCCGCAATGTCCTGCCAGAAATGGCAGGCGACGTGGTGCTCCTCCGTTTGGCCCGCTTCAAGAAGCGGAGTCTCGGTCTTGCATCGCGGCTGTGCATGGGGGCATCGCGTGTGGAACCGGCACCCCGGCGGCGGGGCAGACGGGCTTGGCATTTCGCCCAGCACGGTCGCCTTGTGACCTTCGGATGTACCGCTCATCCTGGGGATCGAGGCAAGCAACGCCTGCGTATAAGGATGGCGCGGATGGGCATACACCTCTTCGGTTGTTCCGCTTTCCACAATCCGTCCCAGATACATCACCGCCACGCGGTCACTCATGTGGCGGATCACCCCCAGATCATGCGCGATGATGACAAGGGTCAGGCCCAGATCGCGGGACAGATCGCCCAACAGGTTGATCACCTGCGCCTGCACGGACACATCCAGCGCAGAGACAGGTTCGTCCCCGATGATCAGCTTGGGCCCCGATGCCAGCGCCCGCGCGATGCCGATGCGTTGGCGCTGTCCACCGCTGAATTCATGCGGATAGCGGCCCGCATGTTCGGCACGCAGACCGACCTGGCGCAACAGGTCAGACACCTTGTCGCGCCGCTCTTGCGCGCTCAACTCAGGCGCATGCACCTCAAGCGGTTCGCCCACCAGTTTGCCAACGGTCATACGCGGATTAAGCGATGAGAACGGATCCTGAAAGATGAACTGCATTTCGCCGCGCAGCGCTTTCAGCGCCGCACCCTTGGCCGCGCCAATCTCGTGCCCGTCGAACAGGACCGTACCGGCCGTCGGCGTCAAAAGTCGCATCAGCAAACGTGCAAGTGTGGACTTTCCACAGCCGCTTTCGCCGACAATGGCAAAGGTTTCGCCACGACGCACCTGAAGTGACACGCCATCCACCGCCTGAACCACCGGAGAAGGTGACAACCAGTTTCCGCCGTCGCCGAAATGCTTGACCAGGTCCGTCGCCTCGAGGATGACATCGCGCGTCATGCGGACACCGCCACTTTGTCTTCCAACGGCGCATAATGGCAGGCGACGTCATGTCCATCTGCCACCTTGGTCAACGCGGGCCGCGTTGCACAGCTTTGCGTGGCAAAGGCACAGCGGGTCCGGAACCTGCATCCTTCGGGCATATTGGCAATGCTCGGAACCGTCCCCGGCACAATGGCCAGCCTGCCGCCCGGCTTGTCCAATCGCGGCATCGCGCTCATCAAGCCGATTGTGTAGGGATGTTGCGGGTTGTTGAAGACCTCTGCCACGGGCCCCTGTTCGACCACCTGCCCGCCATACATGACCGCAACGCTGTCGCCGATTTCGGCCACCACACCCAGATCGTGGGTGATCATGATGGTGCCCATGCCAGTATCGTCCCGAAGCCCCCGGATCAGATCAAGGATTTGCGCCTGGATCGTCACATCCAGCGCCGTCGTGGGTTCATCTGCGATCAGGATCTGCGGATCATTTGCCAGCGCCATGGCAATCATGACGCGCTGGCGCATACCACCGGACAATTGGTACGGGTACTCGTGCAACCGCTGCGCAGGATTGGCGATACCCACACGCGTCAGCATCTCTTCCGCGCGGGCCAGCGCATCGACCCGACGCCCGCCGCGATGTCTTAGAACGGCCTCGCCAATCTGATCCCCGATCCGGAATGCCGGATTCAGCGATGTCATCGGTTCCTGGAAGATCATCGCGATCGTGTTGCCACGCATCGCACTTGGCAGCGCCTCTTTGGACAGATCGAAATGTTCTGCATCAATCGTCAGTTTTCCTGAGGAAATTCGTGCAGAGTCTTCCGGCAACAACCCCATCAGCGCCATTGCGGTCACGCTTTTTCCACACCCGGATTCGCCGACCACACAAAGAACTTCACCACGCCGAACGGTTAGCGAAACAGCATCGACAACATCGTTGGTCTGACCGCGAAACCGCAGTGCAAGATCCTGCAACTGCAACAGCGGTGCGGATCCGGATTGTTCCGGCTTGGAAATATCAACGCCGTCAAAGTTCACTCAATGCGATCTCCGGTTCGAAGGTTCGCGGCGAAGCGAACCAATTCCACAATGGTACACAATGCGCGTCAGACCGACCCTGTCAACCCTTGACCCCGGTTTCCGACATCTCCCAAAAACGCTGCACATAAATTGGGCACCAACCAGCGCTGCCTCAAACCATGTGAATGAATGTGGACTATTCGGAATTTGGTGCGGGCGGTGGGACTCGAACCCACACGGCGCTGAGGCCTTCGGATTTTAAGTCCGATATGTCTACCATTCCATCACGCCCGCGTGGCGATACTCCTAGCGGGGCCCTTGGGCGAAAACAATGGGATGCGTGCGCGATTGCACCACCCGGAACGTAAAATCGCGAAACGTGCAGAGCGTCTAGAGCTTTTCGCCGTCAGGTTCCTTGATCAGGAAACGCTCACCCAACCATGGGTTCAGGGCGACGGCCTCGCGCAGCACGGATTGGGCTTCGTCCTCACGGCCAAGCTTAATCAAGGTCAGGGCCTTGCCCGTCAGCGCCCCTGTGTGCCGAGGAGCAAGGTCAATGGCCTGATCAATATCCGGCAAGACTGCTTCGAAGTCACCGGTCAGAAAACTGACAAAGGCCCTTTGATTGTAGCCTTCGGCATAGAACGGACAGTACGACACCAAGGCATTCAGACGCTTCTTCGCCCTGAGGTAATCGCCGATCCGCATGGCCCTCAACGCCTCATCAAGTATCATCTGGGACGGCTCGTCCGGTGCCTCGAGCCACAACTCCCACATCTGGTTGGAAAAGATCCGCGCAATCATCTCGTTTGGTGCGCGCTGCACCTCGGAATAGAGTCCATCCAGTGCCGCAGAATGATCCGGGGCAACAGGACAGCCATCCGCCGCAGCCCCTTGGGCGGCAACAAGCGCAAAAACCGAAACCAGGTATTTCATCCCGACATTAGGCAATGACGACCCACGCCGGTCAAGTCACGTTCCCGAAAGTCTCTTCCTTGACGGCCTGCATCGCCACATATGTCGATGTCGCCGCCACATGCGGGAGGGTCGATATCTTTTCGGCGAGCACCTTGCGATAACTGCGCATATTCGCGGTGCGCACCTTGAGCAAATAATCGAAATTTCCGGCGATCAAATGCGCCTGTTCGATTTCGGGGATCTTGGCCACAGCCTCGTTGAAGGCCGCCAATGCCAATTCACGCGTTTGGGTCATCTTCACTTCGACAAAAGCGATGTGATCCAAACCCAGGCGGATTGGGTCCAGCAGGGCCCGATACCCTTGAATAGCGCCAACTTCTTCCAGCCGTCGCAAACGCGCCTGCGTCGGCGATTTCGACAAGCCGATCCGACGAGACAATTCGGTAATCGACACGCGCCCGTCCCGCGCCATTTCCTGAAGGATCGCCCGGTCGAATCTATCGAGATCAGATATGTCCAAATCGCCCGCCTTTCACTCCAAGATCAGTGTATTTGCCCCGTGAAATCCCGATAATCCGGCACTTGGACTGTCAATACAGTGTTAGTGTAGAGTATATGACTGGAGATCGCCATGCCCCGTGATGAGCTGCCAAACCTGCGCCCCCTGATCGACGACAACACCTACGCCGATGAGGCGCGTGTCCTTGACCAACTTCGCACCAACGCGCAGCTGACCCAAGCCGACCGCGACGCCATCAAGGCCGACGCGACGAAACTGGTCACCGCGATCCGCGAAGATTCGCGTCCGGGGCTTATGGAAGTATTCCTCAGCGAGTACGGCCTGTCGACCGAAGAAGGCATTGCGCTCATGTGTCTGGCAGAGGCCCTGTTGCGTGTGCCGGACGCTGCGACCATCGACGCGCTGATCGAAGACAAGATTGCACCTTCAAACTGGGCCAGCCATCTGGGTGAAAGCACGTCACCCTTGGTCAACGCCTCAACCTGGGCGCTGATGCTGACAGGCAAGGTCTTGCAAGACGAAACGCCGGGCCCTGTCGGCCATCTTCGAGGTGCCATCAAACGTTTGGGCGAACCCGTGATCCGGTCTGCGGTCGGACGCGCGATGAAGGAAATGGGCGCACAGTTCGTTTTGGGCGAAACCATCCAATCGGCGATGACACGCGCGTCCAAGATGGAATCCAAGGGCTATACCTATTCCTATGACATGCTGGGCGAAGCGGCCCGCACCGAAACCGATGCACGTCGATATCACCTGTCCTATTCGCGGGCGATCAGTGCGATTGCCGAGGCCGCCAAATCAAAAGACATCCGCGACAATCCCGGTATTTCGGTCAAGCTTTCGGCCCTGCACCCGCGCTACGAAGAGGCGCAGCACGACACGGTGATGAACGAAGTTGTCCCGCGCCTGCGCACGTTGGCCCAATTGGCGCGCTCGGCCGGGATTGGTCTGAACATCGACGCGGAAGAGGCAGATCGCCTGTCCATTTCCCTTGATGTGATCGAAGCGGTGCTGTCGGAATCGTCGCTCAAGGGCTGGGACGGATTTGGCGTGGTTGTTCAGGCGTATGGCCAACGTGCAGGCCATGTTATCGATTGGCTTTACAACCTTGCTGAACGTCTGGACCGCAAGATTATGGTGCGGCTGGTCAAGGGAGCCTATTGGGATACCGAAATCAAGCGCGCCCAGGTCGCCGGTCTTTCCGGGTTTCCGGTCTTCACGGCAAAGCACCACACCGACATCAGCTACATCAGCAACGCGCGCAAACTGCTTGGGATGACAGACCGCATCTATCCGCAGTTCGCGACACATAACGCGCACACCGTCGCCGCGATTTTGCACATGGGCACCGACAAATCCGCCTTCGAATTCCAGCGCCTGCACGGGATGGGTGAAGCGCTTCATGACATTGTCAAAAGCGGTGAGCACACACGCTGCCGAATCTATGCACCGGTTGGCGCGCATCGCGATTTACTGGCCTATCTCGTGCGCAGACTCTTGGAAAACGGTGCCAACAGTTCATTTGTAAACCAGATCGTCGATACGGAGGTTCCGCCTTCGGAAGTCGCGGCTGATCCCTTTGATGCAGGCACAGTACCCAACCTGCCCACCGGCCCCGACCTTTTTGCGCCAGAGCGCCCGAACTCCAAGGGCTGGGATCTTACACATCGTCCAACCCGCGCGGCAATCGAAGAGGCGCGCAATCCCTTTGCATCCTCGCAATGGACAGCCGCCCCATTGCTGGCGAGCAAGGCCAATACGGGCGACACCGGCCCGGTCATCAACCCTGCACGGTTTGGCGACACCGTTGGACAGGTCACATGGGCCACCGCAGACACGGTTGCCAGCGCCTGCGACGCGGCAGCGCCCTGGACAGAAACGGCATCCAGGAGGGCAGAGATCCTGAATCGCGCCGCCGATCTTTACGAGACGCATTACGGCGAACTTTTTGCAATTCTGGCACGCGAAGCCGGGAAATCACTGCTCGACGCAGTGGCGGAACTGCGCGAGGCCGTGGATTTCCTGCGCTTCTATGCAGCCCGCGCCGAAGGCCCGGAACCGCAAGGTGTGTTTGCCTGTATCAGCCCATGGAACTTTCCCCTTGCCATCTTCACCGGTCAGATCGCGGCGGCCCTTGCCACCGGAAATGCCGTGTTGGCCAAACCGGCAGAGCAAACCCCACTTGTCGCGCACCGTGCAGCAGAGCTTTTGCACGAGGCCGGTGTGCCACGCACAGCCCTGCAAATCCTGCCCGGTGCAGGTGATGTCGGAGCCGCACTGACGTCTAACCCAAAGGTAAAGGGTGTCGCCTTTACCGGATCGACCGAAACCGCCCAGATCATTCATCGCAGCATGGCAGACAACCTTGATCCCGGCGCGCCGTTTATCGCCGAGACAGGTGGCCTTAACGCGATGATCGTCGACAGCACAGCCCTACCCGAACAGGCCGTGCAAGCCATTGTCGAATCCGCCTTCCAATCGGCGGGCCAGCGGTGTTCGGCCCTTCGCTGTCTTTATGTGCAGGAAGATATTGCCAAACCATTTACGGAAATGCTGACCGGTGCGATGGATGCATTGGTGATTGGCGATCCATGGACGTATGGCACCGATGTTGGTCCGGCCATTGACGCCGAAGCCCGCGATGGCATCACCACCTATATCGACACCGCCGAAGCAGAGGGCCGCGTTCTGCACCGCATTGCTCTTCCCGGGGGAGGCACCTACGTTCCGCCCGCCCTTGTGAAGGTGACCGGCATCGCCGAGATGGAGCGCGAGATATTTGGCCCGGTTCTGCACATTGCAACCTTCAAAGCAAAAGACATCGACAAGGTGATCGATGCGATCAACGCCACGGGTTACGGACTCACGTTTGGGCTGCAAACGCGGATTGATGATCGGGTCCAGCATGTCTCGGACCGGATTGAAGCGGGCAATATCTACGTCAATCGAAACCAGATCGGCGCAATTGTCGGCAGCCAACCCTTTGGCGGTGAAGGCCTTTCCGGCACTGGCCCCAAAGCGGGCGGTCCGCATTACCTTGATCGCTTTCGCAAACATCCGGCTTCTGCAGAGGCTTCTCAATGGACAAGCCAGGACGACCGGAACCGTCTGACGAAAGCGCTCAGGACTGCCACTTCTGACACGTTGGTCAGCACCCGGTCCCTGCCAGGTCCAACCGGCGAATCCAACGTTCTCACAACCCTGTCGCGCGGTCCCGTCCTGTGCCTTGGTCCGGGCAAGAACGCCACGCAAAAGCAGGCGCACGCCGTCGAAAAGCTGGGCGGCGTGGCTGTGATCGGCCAAGGAAATGTGGCCGCAGACTGGCTGTCTGACTTGCCGGTGGCCGGGATTATCTGGTGGGGCGACGATGCAACTGCGCGCGACTATCGCAAAGCGTTGGCCCAACGCACCGGTCCGATCCTGCCACTGATCACGGGATTGCCTGACACCGGCCATGTTTGCCGCGAACGACATGTCTGTGTCGACACAACGGCGTCGGGCGGAAATGCACAACTCCTGAGCGGCGCGGCTTGACGCGCCGCCGCTTTGGCACAACTCTCGCGGCATGTTTCCCATACGCGATCATAATCCTTCGGGGCGCACGCCGTATGTCACCTACGCGCTGATTGTCGCGAATGTGGGCATCTTCCTGAGTTACTGGCCGCTTATGCAAAGCGACCAGCAGATCATGCGCTTCTACTTCGACTGGGCGCTGATTCCTGCACTGGTCAACGACGGTCAGGGCTGGGGTGGATTTCTGACGTCCATGTTTTTGCACGGCGGATGGATGCACTTGCTGGGCAACATGTTGTTTCTCTTCATTTTTGGAGACAACCTGGAAGACGAAATGGGTCACGTCGGCTTTCTGCTCTTCTACCTTGCGGCTGGGCTGGGGGCCGGGTTCATTCACTACATCAGCGCGCCAGGTTCACCTGTGCCAACGGTAGGTGCATCAGGGGCCATTGCCGGGGTCATGGGGGGCTATCTTCTCCTTTTTCCGAAGGCCAAGGTCGATATTCTGATCATCATCGTCATCATATTCCGCATCTTTCCGATCCCGGCCTGGATCATGCTGGGACTGTGGTTCGCAATGCAAATCTTCGGCGGGTTCGGCACGGCCGCTGATGAAGGTGGCGTCGCCTATTGGGCGCATGTCGGCGGTTTCGTCATTGGCCTTGTGCTAACCTTTCCGGTGTGGGTGCGCCTTGGCGGACCGGCATTCTGGAGCCGCACCGACGGCCACCCGCCGCACCCTGACGCAAAATACAAGCTGTCCCGCACAAACGTGCCGGCGGTTCGTCGGAAATGATCAAGCCGGTCAGGATCACCTGCCATTGCGGCGCAGTTGAACTGGAAGCCGTTCCAAGCGAAGACCTGAGCACAGCGCGCAGGTGCGATTGTTCCTATTGCCGCCGTCGGGGGACCCCGACCGCCACGGTGGCCCTTGATACCCTGAAGGTGATCCAAGGTGAAGAAAACTTGGCACTTTACAGCTTTGGAACGCACACCGCCAAGCATTATTTCTGCAAGACATGCGGCATCTACACCCATCACCAGCGCCGTTCGAACCCAAACGAATATGGCGTGAACATGGGCTGCATCGAAGGCGTGAACCCAAAGGACTATGAACCAATTGGCTGGCATGATGGCGTGAATCACCCTTCCGACACATGATCCAGCCACGCTAGCGACCAAATCCGAACAAAGCCTGAAGACGCGTGATTGCACGGCCCCGTCTGCGCGTGTATCCCTCGGCAAAACCGAAATCCAAAGGAACGCAGCCATGGCCGCCTACCAATTCGTCTACCACATGAGCGGAGTCTCCAAGACCTATCCGGGTGGCAAGAAAACGTTCGAAAACATCCACTTGAACTTTCTCCCCGGCGTCAAGATCGGTGTTGTCGGCGTCAACGGCTCGGGTAAATCCACGCTGATGAAGATCATGGCCGGGATCGACACCGATTTCACCGGCGAGGCATGGGCCGCAGAGGGTGCAAAAGTCGGCTACCTGCCACAGGAACCGCAGCTCGACGAGGCGTTGAATGTGCGCGAAAACGTCATGCTGGGTGTGGCGGAAAAGAAAGACAAACTGGACCGGTTCAACGAACTGGCCATGAACTACAGCGATGAAACCGCTGACGAAATGGCCACTCTGCAAGACGAGATCGATGCCAACAATCTCTGGGATCTGGACAGTCAGATCGACGTTGCCATGGAGGCTTTGCGCTGCCCACCGGACGAGGCAGATGTGACCTCGCTTTCTGGCGGGGAAAAGCGCCGCGTCGCACTCTGCAAACTGCTGCTCGAAGCGCCTGACATGCTGCTGCTGGACGAACCGACCAACCACCTTGATGCAGAAACGATTGCGTGGCTTCAGAACCATCTCATTGAATACAAAGGGACAATTCTGATCGTCACCCACGACCGCTACTTCCTGGACAGCATCACTGGTTGGATTCTCGAACTCGACCGTGGGCGGGGTGTACCTTACGAAGGAAACTATTCAAGCTGGCTGGAACAAAAGGCCAAGCGCCTTGAGCAGGAAGCGCGTGAAGACAAATCCAAGCAGAAGACGCTGGAGCGCGAACTGGAATGGATGCGGCAGGGGGCGAAGGCGCGTCAGGCCAAATCCAAGGCCCGGATCAGCGCCTATAACGAGATGGCCAACCAGTCCGAACGCGAAAAGATGGGCCGTGCCCAGATCATCATTCCGAATGGTCCGCGGCTTGGGTCAAAAGTGATTGAAGTCAATGGCTTGAAGAAGGCGATGGGCGACAAGCTCTTGATCGAGGACCTGAGCTTTTCCCTGCCTCCCGGCGGAATTGTCGGCGTGATCGGCCCGAACGGCGCGGGTAAATCGACGCTGTTCAAGATGCTGACCGGGCAAGAGCAACCGGACGCCGGGGACGTTTCATACGGTGATACCGTACAACTCGCCTATGTCGATCAGTCGCGCGACGATCTCGCGGCAAATGACAACGTCTGGGAAGCGATCACCGGCGGGGCCGAGATCATCCAGCTGGGTGATGCCCAGATGAACTCCCGCGCCTATTGCTCTGCGTTCAACTTCAAGGGTGGCGATCAGCAGAAAAAGGTCGGCCAGCTTTCAGGTGGGGAACGCAACCGGGTCCACATGGCGCGGCTCTTGAAAGAAGGCGGCAATGTCCTTCTGCTTGACGAACCGACCAACGATCTGGACGTCGAAACCCTGCGCGCGCTGGAAGACGCGATCGCCGATTTCGCGGGCTGTGCCGTGGTTATCTCGCACGACCGCTTTTTCCTTGACCGGCTGTGTACACATATCCTTGCCTTTGAAGGCGATGCGCATGTGGAATGGTTCGAGGGCAACTTCGAAGATTACGAAGAGGACAAGAAGCGCCGCTTGGGGCCGGATGCGGTTGAACCGAAGCGCGTGAAGTTCAAGAAATTTGTGAGGTAAGCGGAGTATAATCCGGTCGGGTGTTCTTTGGGGCGGCTTCAGTACAGCCGCGCCTCAGACCGTCCCGCCGACCGCCAAAGCCACGACCCACATGCCCAGCGCAAAAACGGTGTGTGCGACAAGGCCCATGCGACGTCCACGCCACGGGTCTTCGGTCTTGCTTGCTGCCCAGCCAAGTCCCATGCCCGGTTGCAGCAGAAACCAGCCAGCGGCAATGGTCAGGATCGAGAACACCCAGAGCGGCAGAAATGCCGCACCGGTCAGCCAGCCGGGCCCGACGATCACCAGGAACAGCACGCCGTAGAAGATGCCGACTCCGTAGTGTACGGCCCAGCCGATGCCGGTTTCTCCAGCGACCGGTGAAATCGCACCGATATCGTCGTTGAACACCTGCCCTTTTGTCACCTGCACCGACCAGCGCCCGACATTGCCCCAGTTCGGCAAGGGCAGCCCGGCCACCTGCCGAAGCAGGAGCGCCCAGAGGTCCATGGCCAATGTGCCTCCAATGCCCATCAGAACACCTGTGATCATCCAGCCCATTCTGTACTCCCTTCCGTTGCGAGGGGCAGAGTACAGGTTGCGACGGAAAAGCCAATGCGGGCGCTAGCCGACCCACCCAACGATCTGATCCGCGCGCATTGCGCCGGACTGGCGTGCCGCCTCGCGGCCACCGACAAAGCGGATCATCGTCGGAATTCCCCGGATACCGTAGGTCTGACCGGATTTCGGGAATTCCTCGGTGTTCAGCTTGACCAGTCGGGCCGAGCCTTTGAGCGAGCCAGCGGCCTTGCTGAACTCCGGACCCATCATCTTGCAAGGACCACACCATGGCGCCCAGAAGTCCACGACCAAAGGAACCTCGTCATTGCGTGCCGCCTTCTGAAGTGTGGTCCAGTCCACCTCGACCGCCTTGCCGGGCATCAATGATGCGCCACAGGTGCCACATTTCGGACCGGCATTGAGCCGCTCTTCGGGTACGCGATTGACCTGACCACAGTCGAGACATGTGAGTTTCTTGCCGGACATTCTCAGTCTCCTTCATTACATTCAAATTTCAATATATGATGCGTCAACTTCTTCAACAAGGCCAACGCCACAAGGGACATCCCTCTTGCCAGACTCAGTGCAATCTGTCATACGCGGCAGGGCTAACGATCTTCTACTCGACCTACTGTTTTCCGACACCGGCACGCAGCTTTCGATCCAGACGTGACTTTGCCGGGTTGCCGCATATCGCGGGCAACGGAAAACACAAGGATACTTCACATGGCTTCTGGCACAGTGAAATGGTTCAACACCACCAAAGGCTACGGCTTTATCGCACCTGATGGCGGCTCCAAGGACGTCTTCGTCCACATCTCCGCTGTTGAGCGGTCCGGCCTCACAGGCCTCAGCGACGATCAGAAAGTGACCTTCGACATCGAGAACGGTCGCGACGGTCGCGAAAGCGCAATCAACCTCGCGCTGGCGTAAGCCACACCCGAATTTCGGATCGAAAGCCGCCCGGATGCTCTGCGTCCGGGCGGCTTTTCTTTTCGGGATCAAAGATGTTCAGCAACGCTCTTGCATCACCTTTGGGTGAGCGGCCGCGCGAATTGTTGCCTTTGTGCCGCAATTGCGCCCCCAGGAAGCAGGAACCCTATGGCTATGTTCTTGCCTTCGCTCAAAGCGGTGGCAAAATCCCGTTGCTCGGCTGAAAAGTGAGCCACGCAAACAAAGGACTGTCACTTCTCATGGTTTCCCGTCGATATTTTCTAGTTGCCGCTGCCGCTGGTCTGGCAGCTCCAAGCGTTGTCACAGCACAGGGATTTCAGATCAATCCCATCTATCGCCCTCAGGACGTGCGGATCAAAAGCGAAATCTCTCCGGGTCAGATCGTGATCCTACCGCGCGCGCATTTCCTGTATCATGTAACCGAGCCGGGTGTCGCGCGACGCTATGGTGTGGGTGTCGGTCGTGCGGGACTGGAATTCACGGGCACTGCCGAGATCGCCGTCAAAAAGGAATGGCCGACCTGGCGTCCTACCGACGAGATGATCGAACGCGAACCCAAGACCTATTCGGAATTCGTCGACAATGATTACGTTCAACCGGGTGGCCCCGGCAATCCGCTGGGCGCGCGCGCTCTTTACCTGTTCCAGAACGGACGTGACACCTTTTTCCGGATTCACGGCACGACATCACCGCAATCAATCGGACAGTCGGTTTCCAACGGGTGCATCCGGATGTTGAATGAACACGTTCAGGATCTTTACGAGCGTGTGCCGATCGGCACCGTTGTCACCGTTCTCTGAAATATAGTGCAGAACCGGGGGCCGATCTGCATGCGTCTCCGGTTTTCCATCCTGCTGCCACACTACCTGCACAATCTTCGGCCCTTAATCGGCTGTTAAAAGGTGTTGGTGCATCCTCATCGCAAAGGAGCATGGTCATGGCAGTTATCTCACTCATCGCTGGAAGCGTATTGGGCTGGCTCGTTGCGGCGGGTGCCTTGATTGCGGGCACTTTGGCGTCAACGGCATTGATCGTCTTTCTCCTTACCAGCCTGTCTTTTACCGCCATCACGCTTTACGCCGCCAGCACAAGATTGCCGCAACAGGCGTGAAAAAACACGCGTGAACCATTCGCATGGTCCGCGCGCGATATTTTGCCGATGGCTTTCCTTGGCTAAAGCAGAACGCTGATGACCAAAAGGTTGGGAATTATGAACACGGCGGCAATGCAAATCAGCTTTGCCCAGTGTGACGCCATTCGAAACGATTTATTCTCTTCCAGAGCATCGCCATAGGCCATTGCCGCGAATAAAAGCGCGCCAGATTGTCCGTTTTCGATCAAGCGGTTACGCTCGATCTCTGCGCGGGCTTCGGCGTAGCGCGCGTCCAACGATTGCTGTTCTGTCTTGGCGGCGGCCCTCGCGTCCAAACCTGACATGTTCACTCTCCCTGAAGTCAAAGACCCCCTAATGATGGCTTCGTTGGAAACTAAGACAACCCCGTTTCATGTCAAAGCGACGGTGCGGCTTTTTTCTTGCGTCGAAATTGGAATCACCTGAAAACTTGTGGGGCAAAGTTACCAATATCGACCACTGCTCCGACACGGCTCAGTTAAGCGATTTTGACTGACCGAGCCCGTCGTGCCGTCTTGCCCGGCGGAAGACAAGACAGACAGGAGTAGAACGGATGGCCACTGGCACCGTCAAATGGTTCAATACGACTAAAGGTTACGGCTTCATTGCACCCGAAGGGGGCGGCAAGGATGTCTTTGTACATATCTCTGCAGTCGAACGGTCCGGTCTGACCGGACTCGCCGATGATCAGAAAGTGACCTACGATCTTGAAGCAGGTCGCGACGGTCGCGAAGCAGCGATCAACATTTCGCTCGCCTGACCCGCGATCAGGACTGGGTCCAGTCCAACATCCCTGGCCTCGGCGATGTTCAATCGGCCATCAGGCCAAGGCGGAAACAGGCCACGGGCGGCGTCGCTGTCGCCCGTAAAACATTGCTTGCCGTCATATGGTCCAGAAGCAATGCCCGGCCATTGCTGCCAACTCAGACACATCCAAGATCAGGAAGACCCGCCCGTGCATCAATCCGACGCGCGTTCGGCCAATTCCGCAACCGCTGGCCCCATCGCCTCGACGATCAGGTCCACGCCTTGGGCATTGGGGTGAATCCCGTCCATCTGCATCACGTCCCGCAATTCAGCCGGTGTATCCCCGACGCTGTATAACCCTTCGAAAAAACGCGGGAAATAAAGCGCATCGTAGTCCTTGGCCAGTTCAGGGTACATCGCGTCGAACTCGGCTTTGTAATCGGGTCCGTAATTTCCGGGCGCTTCCATCCCCACCACGAGAACCTCAAGATCATTCTCCTGTGCCACCTTGAGGATACCCTCCAGATTGGCCCGTGACACTGCCGGATCCAGCCCACGCAAAAGGTCATTGCCCCCAAGCGCCACGATCAGCGCTTCCGTCGCCGGGGTCAAAGACCATGCTACCCGTGACAGGCCACCCGCCGTCGTATCACCCGAGACCCCGGCATTGACCAAACGCACATCTAGCCCTTGCTCTTCGAGCCAGTTGCGCATCTTTGGGACAAAGCCATTATCGTCGATCAACCCGTAACCCGCCGTCAGGCTGTCGCCCAACGCAATGATTTCAACAGGCTCTGCCCGTGCGGCCGTTACTGTGCACAGACACACAGCCACCATGTACACCTTGCTCAGCATCCGCGACGCCCCATATGTGAATGAACGAAACATGATAAAGCACCGCCCCCTATGACCCAGCCAGTTCTCGACCTCAAAGATGTCACGCTCAGCCTCAAGGGCAATGCCGGAATGGTCGAGATCCTGCACGGGATCACCCTTTCTGTTCACAAGGGCGAGACTTTGGGCCTCATTGGCCCATCCGGATCGGGGAAATCCTCGCTGTTGATGGTGATGGGTGGGTTGGAAAATGCCACGTCGGGCAGCGTTGTGGCCTTGGGGCAGGACCTGACCGCGATGGACGAAGACGCCATGGCGCGCTTTCGTCGCGATCACATGGGTGTTGTGTTCCAGTCCTTCCACCTGATTCCCACGATGACAGCTTTGGAAAACGTGGCGACACCGTTGGAGCTGGCAGGCGAAAAAGACGCTTATGTCCGCGCGCAGGCAGAGCTCAAGGCGGTTGGTCTGGAAAGCCGTGCCGACCATTACCCGGCGCAGATGTCGGGCGGTGAACAGCAACGCGTCGCTTTGGCGCGCGCCTCTGTCACCCGTCCGGAAATCCTTTTGGCGGACGAACCGACCGGAAATCTGGATGGCGTGAACGGTCAGGCGATCATCGACCTGCTTTTTGATCTGCGGGACCGACATGGTGCAACGCTGGTGCTGGTGACGCATAGCCGCGAACTTGCGGCCAAATGCTCTCGGGTGGTTCGGTTGACCGATGGTCATATTTCTGATGGCGCGATGAAGGCGGCCGAATAATGGCCCTTGCAACTGCGGCTCGTTTCGCCCGTCGTGAATTGCGCGGTGGCCTCAAAGGTTTTCGCATTTTCCTCGCCTGCCTTGCATTGGGTGTCGCCGCGATTGCGGGCGTTGGGTCTGTACGGTCTGCCATCCAGTCCGGTCTCGAAGCGCAGGGATCCATCCTTCTTGGGGGCGACGCCTCGGTTGAATTCACCTACCGCTTTGCCGAACCGGACGAGCGCGCCTATCTCGAAAGCATTTCCACCGGACTCTCTGAAATCTCTGATTTCCGGTCCATGGTTGTGCGCGATCCGGACGGCGATGCCGAGCGTGCGCTGACACAGGTCAAATCCGTGGACGAGGCATATCCGCTTACCGGTGAGGTCATCCTTGATCCACAAATGGCCCTGGCCGATGCGTTGGAGGGCAACGGAACGCACCCCGGCGCAGTCATGGCACCGCTGCTTGCTGATCGTCTGGGGTTAAGCCCTGGTGACAATTTTCGCCTTGGCACGCAGGATTTCATCCTGTCAGCCATCCTGGTCCAAGAGCCGGACAGTTCCGCAACCGGCTTTTCCCTTGGACCCCGCACATTGGTGACGACAGACGCCCTGCGCGCCGCTGGCCTGCTGCAACCCGGCACGCTTTACGAAACCGAATACCGCCTGCTGCTGCCACCAAACCCGGATCTCGACGCGCTGGAAACTGCAACCGAGTCGGCATTTCCAAACAGTGGCCTGCGCTGGCGTGATGCCCGAAATGGCGCGCCCGGAGTGGCGCGCTTTGTTGAACGGCTCGGCGCATTTCTGATCCTTGTCGGCCTTTCAGGGCTTGCCGTGGGCGGTATCGGCGTCTCAGCCGCGGTGCGCGCGTATCTTGCGGGCAAGACCTCTGTGATTGCGACCCTGCGCACCCTTGGAGCGACCCGCGCCACGATCTTCCAGACCTATTTCCTTCAGATCGGTGTGCTGAGCCTGCTGGGCATCGCCATCGGCCTTGTGCTGGGAGCCCTTGTTCCCATCCTCTTTGGCCCGTTGATCAGCGCCTCGCTGCCGGTGCCTGCGATCTTCACGATCCATCCCGCCCCCCTGATCGAAGCCGCCCTTTATGGTATCCTGACGGCGCTGGTCTTTACCCTTTGGCCCCTCGCCCGCACCGAAGACATTCGCCCCGCGATGCTTTTTCGGGACGCGCTTGACGGGGCCAGGATCCTGCCCGCGTGGCGCTATGTGATTGCCACATTGGTGTTGCTGGCTCTGCTTGTCGGTGTCGCATCGCTCTTTTCCGGCAGCCCCTTCCTGACCCTGTGGACCGCAGGTGGCCTGATCGGCGCGCTTGTGGTGCTGGTTCTGGCCTCCATCGCCATTCGCTGGCTTGCCAAACGGTCGGGCAAGGCCACACGCGGGCATCCGGTCTGGAGGTGGGCACTGGCATCCATTGGCGGCCCTCGCGATGCGGCTGCGCCGGTTGTGCTGTCGCTTGGCCTTGGCCTTTCGGTCCTCGCCGCTGTGGGCCAGATCGACGGCAATCTGCGCACCGCCATCGACCGGGATTTGCCCGAGGTCGCACCCGCCTACTTCTTTGTCGACATTCAGCCCGACCAGATGCCGCAATTCCGCGAGATCCTGGAGAACGATCCAGCTGTGGCCCGGATCGACAGCGCCCCGATGCTGCGCGGAGTCCTGTCGCGCATCAATGGCCGCCCGGCACGCGAAGTCGCCGGGGATCATTGGGTTGTAACCGGCGACAGAGGCATCACCTACGCCACCGCGCCGGACGCAAACACCCGCGTGGTCGCCGGCGAATGGTGGGCCCCTGACCACGACGGCCCACCCGAGGTCAGCTTTGCCATCGAAGAGGCCGAGGAAATGGGTCTCAGCCTTGGGGACGAGCTTACCGTGAACGTCCTTGGGCGTGACATCACCGCGACAATTACCAGTTTCCGCGATGTGGACTTTTCGACTGCTGGCATGGGTTTCGTGATGACCCTGACACCCAATGCCCTGGAAGGGGCGCCACATACGTTCATCTCGACCGTCTACACTCCGCAGCAAGACGAGGCCCGCATCCTGCGCGAATTGGCCACCGCTTTTCCCAACATCACCGCGATCTCGGTGCGCGACGCGATCGACCGCGTCAGCGTCCTTCTCGAAGGCATCGGCGCGGCCGTGCGCTGGGGCGCCGCCGCGACATTGCTGACCGGCTTTCTTGTCCTGATCGGAGCCGCTGCCGCAGGTGAAGGCGCGCGCACCTATGAGGCTGCTGTGCTGAAGACACTTGGTGCCGGCCGCGCCCGCATTCTCCAGAGCTTTGCACTCCGCTCGGCCCTTTTGGGCGGAGCTGCGGGCCTTGTTGCCCTTGGCGCGGGTATCCTGGGCAGTTGGGCGGTCATGACCTTTGTCATGGACAGCAGCTTTGCCGTCGTCTGGCCTTCCGCTCTTGGCATTGTGGTTGGCGGTGTGATGGCGACCCTGCTTGCGGGCCTGATCTTTGCCTGGCGGCCCCTTGCTGCGCGCCCTGCGCAGGTTCTGCGCGCACGGGAATAACAATCGCGAGACTGGCGAAAAGGCCGGACAAATGGCGATATGACACCTTGCCCCGCAGCCATTCCCTTGGCATGCCCTTCGCAACAGCCGCAACAAACCGAGTCACCTCATGTCCGATAGTTTGCCCATGACGATCCCCGCGCCGCTGACCCAGGCTCAGCGCACCCAGATCATCAACCTTGTCCGCCGGACCGCGCGCGCAGAAATCCTGCCCCGGTTCCGCACGCTTGGCACCAGCGATATCGACCAGAAATCCGGCCCGATGGATGTGGTCACAGCCGCCGACAGGGAAGCGGAAAAAATGATCGTGCGCGGGCTTCTGGCGATGTTCCCGAATGCGCTCATGGTCGGCGAAGAAACCATGACCGAAGAAAAGATCGCCGCGCTGGCAGACGCAGAGATGGGCTTTACCATTGATCCGGTGGACGGCACCTGGAACTTTGCGCACGGCCTTGCGACATTCGGCGTGATCCTGTCGATGACCCGATTTGGCGTGCCGGTCTTTGGCCTGATCTACGACCCGGTCACGGACGAACTGCTGATCGCCGACGAAACAAGCCATGCCCATGTCATTGCACCCCGCCGCCCGGCGCGGTCGGTTTCGGTGTCAAAAGGGGGCCCGATCGAAGAACTGAGCGGCTTTGCGTCGTTCTACAACCTGCCAGAGCCGAAACGCCCGCAAATGACGAATCTCATGACCCGGTTTCAGCGGCTCTATATGCTGCGCTGCGCGGCACATGAATTCAGGATGGTTGCCTTGGGTCACGTCGATTTTGTGCTCTGCTCCAATCTGACACCTTGGGATCACGCCGCAGGCGCGTTGATCGTGCGGCGTGCTGGCGGGCATGTCGCGTGTCTTGATGGATCGGACTACCGTGCCCAGATGCGCTCCGGTTACCTGCTTTGCGCGCCTGATGCGGCGACATGGGGCCGGATCAGGGATGCGATGTCCTTCTTGCTGGAAGACGACACCAAGAAATAGCTACGCTCCGACAAACACGCTGCATCTTCACTGCGCCAGAACCACGTCCAACCGGATATCCATATCCTGCTCAACGGCGTCCACCAGGTAATGTGCGACACTGGCGCGCGAAATCAGGCCATTGCGCCATGAGGATGCGTCCCGCAACACGCGATATCGCTCGGACCGCGCTCCTCTGGTCAGGATCACGGGGCGCACAATCGTCCAATCCAGCGCCGATTCCGTGATCAGCGCCTCTTGCCTGTCCTTGTCGGCGTAGGGTCTCCCCAAAACGGCGCGATGCCCCGCACGTTCGACCCAGCTCATCGCGGATTTACTGCGCCCCGCACCGAACCCGGTGACCGCAACCAGACGCGCCACTTCTGCCTTGGCCATCTGGTCCAGCAACACACGGGTCGTCTCGGAAAAAAGGGTCTCGGTCTCCCACAACATGGACACCCGCTCTGTGATACCAAGCGCATAGATCACAGCGTGCACCCCGAACAGCGCATTGGCCACATCATTCGGATTTCTCGCATCCCCGACAAAAGGCTCGATCAGATCGGATGGCTCAATCGTGTCCGCACTGCGCGCAAAAGCCCGCACCGAAAGCCGCCGACCCACGGCCTCTTCCATGACGCACCGCCCGATGCCGGACGTCGCGCCCATGATCAGGATCCGCGCACTCATCTTGGATTGTCCTCGCAACACGTCGCAAAGCACCACTGCTGCGAAAGACACACCATGTGGAAAAGATCGCCGCGATTTGCCGCAACTGTCACCACGGGGATTGCAGCTTGCGCGGCGGCAAAGGCCTTGCCCCCGGCGCGCTGCATCAGATTCTCAAGGAAGCAATATAAGCGTGTCATATCGGTGAAACGTAGCGCAGGACACCGGGTTGCACAGGGCGTGCAACTTTTTCGCCAACGCCGGCCAAGGCGGGCAAATCTGCCCGCCCCGCATGACATAGCTACTCCGCCGCCTCGGCGTAATCTTCCATCGGCGGGCAGGTGCAGACCAGATGCCGGTCGCCATAGACGTTGTCCACACGGTTGACCGGAGGCCAGTACTTGTCCACCCGGAAAGCCCCCGGAGGAAAACACCCCTGTTCCCGCGTATAGGGCCGGTCCCAGTCCTTCACGAGGTCCTCCATCGTGTGAGGAGCCAGTTTCAGCGGATTCACCTCTGCATCCATCCGACCCTCTTCGATGGCGCGGATTTCCTCGCGGATTGCCAGCATCGCATCACAGAAACGGTCCAGCTCTGCCTTGGTTTCCGACTCCGTCGGCTCCACCATCAGCGTTCCCGCAACCGGCCAGCTCATCGTCGGGGCATGGAACCCGCAATCCATCAACCGTTTTGCGATATCTTCCACGGTGATCCCGGCGGATTTCTCGAACGGGCGGACATCCAGAATGCACTCATGCGCCACCCGCCCGTCTTCTCCCCGATACAGCACGTCGAACGCCCCTTCCAACCGCGTCGCGATGTAATTGGCGTTCAGGATTGCCACACGCGTCGCCTGTGTCAGCCCTTCACCGCCCATCATCAGGCAATAGGCCCAAGAGATCGGCAAAAGCGACGGCGACCCGAACGGAGCGGCGCTCACGGCACCCTCGCCTTGCAACGGATGCGACGGCAGATGTGCCACCAGATGGGCCTTCACCCCGATCGGCCCCATGCCCGGCCCGCCGCCGCCATGCGGGATGCAGAACGTCTTGTGCAGGTTCAGGTGGCTGACATCGCCCCCCAGATCGCCCGGCCGCGACAGACCGACCATCGCGTTCATGTTCGCCCCGTCGATATAGACCTGCCCACCATGATCATGGGTGATCTGGCAGACCTCTTTCACGGTCGTCTCGAACACACCGTGGGTCGACGGATAGGTGATCATCGTCCCGGCAAGATGCTCTGAATATTGCTCGGCCTTGGCCCGAAAATCGACCAGATCAATCGACCCGTTCACATCGCATTTTATCGGAACAACTTTCCAGCCCACCATTTGCGCAGACGCCGGGTTGGTCCCGTGAGCGTTCACCGGAATAAGGCAGATATTGCGATGCCCCTGCCCGTTCTCGCGGTGAAATCCCGCAATGGTCAGAAGTCCCGCATATTCGCCCTGCGCCCCGGAATTGGGCTGCATCGAAATGGCGTCATAGCCTGTGATCGCACAAAGCTTGTCATTCAAGTCCGCGATCAGGTCCCGATATCCCGTGACCTGATCATCCGGGACATAGGGGTGAATATCCGCAAATTCACGCCAGCTGACCGGCATCATCTCGGCCGCCGAATTAAGCTTCATCGTGCAGGACCCCAGCGGGATCATCGCCCGGTCCAACGCCAGATCCCGGTCCGCCAGACGCCGCATGTAGCGCATCATTTCGGTTTCGGCCCGGTTCATGTGGAAGACATCGTGCTGGAGATACTCGGATTTGCGCAGCAAGGCATCCGGCAAACGGTATTCCGGTGTCAACGAGTCGTCCCTCTGAAGCAACCCAAACGCCCGCCACACGGCCTCGATCGTTGCGGGACGGGATTTCTCATCCATCGAGATGCCGATCTTGGTCTTGCCCACCGGACGCAGGTTCAACCCCTCACGCACAGCCGCCTGCAACACCCCGCGCTGCAAAAGGCCGACATCTACAGTGATCGTGTCGAAATATGCCTCCGGCTCCACCTTGAAGCCTGCCGCCTCAAGCCCCTTGGCCAGCCGGACCGTCTTGCGATGGATACGCTGCGCAATTGCGCGCAGGCCCTTGGGTCCGTGAAATACAGCGTAAAACCCGGCCATGACGGCCAGCAACGCCTGTGCCGTGCAGACATTCGACGTCGCTTTTTCCCGACGGATATGCTGTTCGCGCGTTTGCAGCGACAGTCGGTAGGCCTTGTTCCCGTGACTGTCGATGGACACCCCGACAATACGCCCCGGCATCGAACGCTTGAAGGCGTCTTTCGTTGCCATATACGCCGCATGTGGACCACCATAGCCCAACGGGATCCCGAAGCGCTGGGTCGACCCGACGGCGATATCCGCCCCCATTGCACCGGGCTCTTTCAACAGGCACAGCGCCATTGGGTCCGCAGACATGATCGCCACCGCGTCCGCCGCGTGCAGCGCCGCGATGTCATCGGTGAAATCGCGCAGATGGCCATAGGTGCCCGGATACTGGAAGATCGCGCCGAACACGGCGCCTGTGTCCATCTGGGACACATCCCCGACAATCACCTCGATGCCCAGCGGCGCTGCGCGGGTCTTCATGACCGAGATGTTCTGCGGATGGCAGTTCTCATCGACAAAAAACGCGCGCGCCTTCGATTTCGCCACCCGTTGCGCCATCGTCATCGCTTCGGCGCAGGCCGTCGCCTCGTCGAGCAGCGACGCGTTGGCAATCTCAAGCCCGGTCAGGTCGCTGACCATCGTCTGATAATTCAGCAACGCCTCAAGACGGCCTTGCGAGATCTCGGGCTGATAAGGCGTGTAGGCCGTGTACCAGGCGGGGTTCTCGAAGATGTTGCGCTGGATCGCAGGAGGAGTGACGGTGTCGTGGTAGCCCATCCCGATCAGCGAGGTCAGAACCGTGTTTCGCGACGCCGTTTCATGCATGTGAAACAACAGCTCGCGTTCCGACAGGGCCTTGCCAAAGTCGAGCGGAGTCGCCTGCCGGATGCTGGCCGGCACCGTCTGGTCGATCAACTCATCGAGCCTCGACACACCCAGCACTGCCAGCATATCCGCCATCTCCACCGGAGACGGGCCGATATGCCGCCGATTGGCGAAATCATACGGCAGATAATCAGTGGCATCATAACCCATTGGAACGTCTCCCAGACTGTCGGAACGGCGCACCGTCCCCTGCTTCTTCTTTTCAAAAATATGCCCGCCCAACGCGGCTTGACCTGCACGCCGCCGGATCAAGGGTGATCGGGCGGGGTTGCCCCCGCCACACCGATTTCAACCAATGAATTTCTTGTAGGCAGCCTCATCCATCAGATCATCCATCGCGGACATGTCCTCGATCTTCATCTTGAAGAACCACGCATCCCCCTCGGGATCATCGTTGACCTTGCTCGGCTCATCCACCAGCACCTCGTTCACCTCGGTGATTTCGCCATCCAGCGGCGCAAGGATGTCGGACGCGGCCTTGACCGACTCGATCACCACGATCTCGTCGTCCTTGCTGACGGTTGTTCCCGGATCGGGCAGTTCGACAAACACCACATCACCCAGTTGCTCGGCCGCATGCGCCGTAATTCCTACAACCACTTCGTCCCCTTCGACGCGCAGCCATTCATGCTCTTCTGTGAATTTCATAGTTCCCTCTTGGTCAGATTATCGTTTGAACCCTGCCGCGACGAAGGGCAGGGATGCAACTGTGACAGGAAGGCGCTTGCCCCTGACCTCGCCAAAAAGCGCGGTTCCGTCACTTGCATGAGCCGTTTCGACATATCCCATGGCAACCGGGGCATTGACGCTGGGGCCAAAACCGCCTGATGTGACAACGCCGATCGGGTCTGCATCGGTCTCGTTGGCGAAAAGGGCGGTGCCTTCGCGCATCGGCGCGCGGCCCTCGGGCTGCAAGCCGACCCTGCGCCGTTTCGTGCCATCCGTCATCTCGCTCAGAACACGCTCCGAACCAGGGAACCCACCTGCGCGCCCGCCACCCGAACGGCGGGCTTTCTGCATTGCCCAGGTCAGGGCAGCCTCGACCGGAGATGTCGTCGCGTCGATGTCATGGCCGTAAAGGCACAAGCCCGCTTCAAGACGCAGCGAATCGCGTGCGCCAAGGCCAATGGCCTCCACGTCCTCGTGCGCCAGCAACGCCTGCGCCACCCCTGTGGCGGCTGCCACAGGTACGGATATCTCATATCCGTCTTCCCCGGTATATCCGGACCGCGACACCCAGCATTCTGCCCCCGCCAACGGCACTGTCGCCACATCCATGAACCGCATTTCGGCCACCATCGGATGATGCTCGGCCAGAACCGCCTCGGCTTTCGGCCCCTGCAAGGCCAACAACGCGCGGTTCTCCAGAAGTTTGACCGTCACCTCCAGCTCGAGAGCCGCACGCATCCGCGCCACGTCGGCCTCCTTGCAGGCGGCATTGACCACCACAAACAGATGATCGCCCCGATTGGCGAACATCAGATCATCGTCGATTCCACCTGCATCATTGGTGAAGAACCCATAGCGCTGCCGACCTTCACCCAAGCCAAGCACATCCTGGGGAATCAGCCGTTCCAGCGCGGCCTTGGCGGCTTCGGGATCTTCGGCGCGCAAGATCACCTGACCCATATGGCTCACATCGAACAGCCCTGCTGCCGCGCGGCAATGCAGATGCTCTTTCATCACGCCCAATTTGTATTGAACAGGCATGTCATAGCCCGCAAACGGCACCATCTTCGCGCCAAGCGAAACGTGCAGATCGTAAAGAGGTGTGCGTTTCAGATCGCTCACACGGCATCCCTTCCTGTCCAACCGGGTGCATGTGAAACCACAACCGGCATATTCCAAATCGCGCCAAAGCGCGTTCGTCCTATGCCCCCTCTGTCCTTTCGCCTGAGATCGTTATCCCTTCGGCGTTCCGGGTCAGGCCCGAAATCTCTCCAGAGTCTATGTCCGCGACGGTCCGTCTGCCTGAGAGTTTCCGGGGGCGGTTGCTCCTTCGGCACCGGTCGAACCGGTTCTCCCATCGTGGATGTATGCAGTGGTAGACCGTTTTCGGAATGGCCTCAAGGGGGCAAAAAGGGGTCAAACTGCCAAAGCGGCTTCGCGTGCCGCACAGGCCGCCTTGGGGTTCAGGATGTCCAGCAAATCAAGGTTATCGCAGAGCAACGCTTCCAGGGTGATCGGATCAAGAGACCTGTAAAACGCTTCAACCGCATCCGTCAGCGCAGTTCGAAGGCGACAGGCCTCGGTCAGGGGACAGGTGTTGTCCACGTCGGCAAAACACTCGGCCAGGGGAACCGGCGCTTCCAGAACGCGAAACACTTCACCAATATTGATCTGATCCGCAGGACGGCCAAGCGACAGCCCCCCGTTGCGGCCACGTTGCGTATGAAGGAACCCAAGCTGCGCAAGCTGGTTGATCACCTGCGCCAAATGGTTTTCAGAGGCGTTACATCGTTTGGCAATTTCCGCCTTGGTCGCAAGCCGCCCGGTATTGGCGGCGCAAAACATGAGGACACGCATCGCAATGTTGGTTCGTTTGGTGACACGCAAATCAGGCATCCTTTCAGATCAATTGGCCAAACCTACCCGTTCATGCAAAGTTGTCTTTGATATACATCAACCAATCGTGAGCATGCTTTCACTGTGAAACACCCGCATTTCTTTGGCTACGGATCGCTGGTCAACCGCAACACACACGCGTTCACACCGATCCACCTCTCTCAGATCACCGGCTGGCGTCGGATCTGGCGGCGTGCCCCGAACCGGCCAGCAGCGTTCCTGTCGGTGATCGCGGACTCGTCGGCGCAAATAGATGGTGTGATCGCGCCGGTGCCGAATGATGATTGGGTCGCGCTGGATGCGCGCGAATATTCCTATGATCGGATTGCCGTTACCGACCTGGTTCAACACACTGCGGCAGACGTGCGCGACATTTCGATCTACGCCATCCCACCGGACACTTCGGCGCGGCCAGACGCGGATCATCCGATCCTGCTAAGCTATGTGGACGCCGTGCTGCAAGGTTATCTGCGTGAATTCGGAGAGGCTGGGGCGACCCGGTTCATTGAAACCACTGAAGGTTGGGACACGCCTGTCCGAAATGACCGCGCGGCGCCGATCTATCCACGGGCACAGACCTTGTCCGTGCAAGAGCGCACCCTTGTCGACGACATGCTGGCCACCGCCCGTGCAAAGGTCATATCCTGATGCGGGAACGCATATTGCTCTGGCTCAAACGGTTGTGGCACAGGCCGGGAGTCCGCATCTCGATCTTCGGCATGGCCGCTCTGGCGATTGCCGCGCTGGCACCGTTTTTCGACCGCTCGATCCCAGCCGATCTGAAGGACCGCCTGCCGCCCGAGACGGTGCTGCCGATCCTGAATATCCTCGCCTCCTCGATGCTGGCGGTCACGACCTTTTCGCTGGGCATCATGGTGCAGGCGTTCCGCGCCGCCGCCGGTCAGGCCACACCGCGCGCCTATCGAATCCTGATGCAGGACATGACCACGCAGAACGTTCTGTCGGTCTTTGTCGGCGCGTTCCTGTTTTCGCTGTCGGCCATCGTGATGTTCCGCGCCGGGCTTTACGGCGAAGGCGCGTCGGTCGTGGTGTTCGGCATGACGCTGGTCTGCATCCTGCTCATCATCATCGCGATCCTGCGCTGGATCGCCCATCTCAGCCTTCTGGGCAGCATGGATCACACGCTGATGAAGGTGGAAGCCGCCGCGAAGCCACCGCTGAATCAGATGGCCGACGCGCCCAATCTCGGAGCCCGCCCTGCCGAAGATGCGCCAAAAGCGCCGGATCAGGCGGCGACCATCTTTGCGCCGCGCTCGGGCTTCGTGCAGCATATCAGCATGGCCGCGCTTGATGAAAAGCTTGATCAGGCGGGGGCGACACTCTGGGTATTGGCCCCACCGGGGCGCTGGGTTCTCGAAGGCATGCCGCTGGCCCGCGTGTTGGGTGATGCGAACCTTGGATTGCTCGCCGAGGAGTTCACCATCGGCGACGACCGCAACCACGAACAGGACGCCCGCTTCGGCCTCGTGATCCTGTCCGAGATCGCCTCGCGCGCGCTGTCACCCGGCGTCAACGATCCGGGCACCGCGATCGACGTCATTCACCGTTTGGAACGGGTGCTTTGGGATCTGGGCCTCCGCATGACCGCCGACGACCGCAAGACCGAACCGCGCTATCGCAATGTGATTGCCGGCAAAGTGTCTGCGTCGGACCTGCTGCAAGACGGTTTTGCGGCCCTGATGGAGGATGGTGGCGGGCGGTTCGACGTGATGTCACAGGTGTTGAAAGCGAGCAGTCGCCTCTCTCGCAGCGACTGGCAGGAGTTGTCGGACGCTGCGCGTGCGACGCAGGAGCGCGCACTGACAATCATTGATCGTCGTATCGGTGATCCGGAAACCGCAGAACGCCTGAAGGGCAAGGCAAACGCCTAGCCCTTCGCCAGTTTCCGCGCCGGAATGGTTTGCAAGAGCGGCAGCAGGTCGACCATCTCTGGCCCGCGTTCCTGCCCCGTGATCGCCTTGCGCAGCGGCATGAACAGACCCTTGCCCTTGCGACCCGTCGCCTCTTTCACGGCGTTGGTCCAGCTGCTCCAGGTCTCTGGCCCAAGCGGACCTTCTGGAAGCAGCGCCATCGCTTCGGCGACGAAATCCTTGTCCTCATCCGCAACCATCGGCTCGGCCCCCTCGACGCACAATCTCCACCAACCGGCGATGTCATGGCGTGTGGTGATATTGTCCCGCGCGACATTCCAGAACGCCTCGGCCTTGTCCTCGGGCACCCCCATCGCAAGCAGATCACCCTTGATCGCGGCGTAATCCAGACCATGCAGCTTGCGCGCGGTCAGCGGGAAAAGATCCTGAACATCGAACTTTGTCGGAGCCGATCCGAACTGGTCCAGATCGAACCCATCTGCGATTTCGTCCAGCGACACCCGCAATTCGACCGGCTGGCTGGACCCAAGCCGCGCCATCAGGCTCAACAGCGCTTCGGGTTCGATCCCCTGTTCGCGCAGATCGCGCAGCGCCAGCGTACCAAGCCGCTTGGACAGCGATTCCCCCTGCGGCCCGGTCAGCAGCGAATGGTGTGCAAAGGATGGCACCGTGCCGCCCAGCGCGCGGATGATCTGGATCTGTGTCGCTGTGTTGGTCACATGGTCCGACCCGCGCACGACATGGGTCACACCCATTTCAGTGTCATCGACAACCGAGGCCAGCGTATACAGAATTTGCCTGTCGGCCCGGATCAAGACCGGATCACTGACGCTGGCCGCATCAATCGAGATGTCGCCCAGAATGCCATCTGTCCACTCGATCCGTTCCTGATCCAGCTTGAAGCGCCAGACACCATCGCCCCGTTCGGCCCGCAATGCGTCGCGCTCTTCGTCGGACAGCGCCAGCGCCGCACGGTCATAAACCGGCGGCTTGCCCATGTTCAGCTGCTTCTTGCGCTTCAGGTCCAACTCGGTCGGCGTCTCGAACGCTTCGTAGAACCGGCCCATCTCGCGCAGTTTGTCCGCAGCCTCGTGATAGCGATCCAACCGTTCAGACTGCCGCTCCACCCGATCCCATGTCAGGCCCAGCCACTCCAGATCCCGCTTGATCCCGTCAACATATTCTTCTTTCGACCGCTCGGGATCGGTGTCGTCGATGCGCAGGATGAACGTCCCGCCGGATTTCCGGGCAATCAGAAAGTTGAACAAGGCGGTGCGCAGGTTGCCGACATGGATGTAACCGGTGGGCGACGGCGCAAAACGGGTGGTGGTCATGGGGTGCATCTCCTGTTGGGTCGCGCTTTCACATAACCGGATGGTTTTGTCCAGAAAGCCGCGCATCAAGGCGGCAGGGCAACGCCCTGTCACGAAGACGTGACTGGACGCGCCTGCGCAAAGTCTGCCGCTATTTCCCAATTCAGGTCAATCAGGAGGGATCACAATGTCCGAGTTTTCAATGTCGCGCCGCGCACTGCTTGCCGGGGCCGCGGCCATTCCAATGGCGTCCGGTCTTGGCGTCGGCTGGGCAAGCGCCGCTGGCCATATGCAAGGCGCGCAAATTCCGCGCGTGAGCCGGTTTGGCGTGGGCGATTTCGAGGTCACGACACTGCTTGTCGGAAGCCGGACCGTGGAAGAGCCCCAAGGCATCTTCGGCATGAATGTCGACGCGGATGAATTTGCAACCGTCTCGTCCGAGGCCCGTATCCCGATCGACAAGACCCAGTTCTTTTTCACTCCCACGCTGGTGAACACCGGATCGGAACTGATCCTGTTCGACACCGGCCTGAATGGCGCGGCGACGGCTCAGGCGGTGGAAATGGCAGGCTATTCTGCCGATGTGGTCACCCATGTGGTTCTGACCCACATGCACGGGGACCATATCGGTGGATTGATGACCGATGGCGCCGAAACCTTCGGCAATGCCGCCTACATCACGGGTCAGGCGGAATTCGACCACTGGTCCGGCACCGACAACGAAGGCTTTGCGAACAACGTGAAACCGCTGGCGGAAAAAATGTCCTTCCTCGCAGACGGCGGCAGCGTCACCTCCGGGATCACCGCGATGGCTGCATTTGGACACACGCCGGGTCACATGACCTACATGCTCGACAGCAACGATCAGCAGTTTCTGATCTTCGCCGATGTGGCCAACCACTATGTCTGGTCGTTGGCCCATCCCGATTGGGAGGTGCGCTTTGACATGGACAAGGCCGCCGCCGCCGCGTCTCGCCGAAACGTGCTGGGCATGCTGGCGGCTGATGGGGTGCCGTTCATCGGGTATCACATGCCATTCCCCGGAGTCGGCTATGTCGAAACGCGCGGTGACGGTTTCCACTACATGCCGCACAGCTATCAACTGTTGCTCTGATCCAGCCTTGACGCGGTCACCCAGTGCGGTGCTGATACGCGCATGACCGCGCAAGACGATATCGACGACATCACACGCTACGCCGAGGCAGCCTTCCAACGGCTGCCTTTGCCGTTTCGCGATCTGTGTCAGGACGTACTGCTCGAGGTCACGGACTGGCCCGATCCCGACATCCTTGATGAACTTGACATCGAGGACCGCCTTGATCTGACCGGACTGTACGAGGGCATTCCCGTCACGCTGAAATCGAACGTCGATCCGTCGCCCTATCCTGACAGGGTCTGGCTGTTTGCCGAACCTATTCTGAACGAATGGCGCGACCGGAAATCGGTGACGCTTGAGGATCTCGTCACACACATCGTTGTCCACGAAATCGCCCATCATTTCGGGTGGAGCGATGCCGAGATTTCCCAGATAGACCGCTGGTGGGAATAGGCGGCAAGGCATTTTGAAATGCCTTGGTCCAAGCCCGTTCAAACGGGCTTTCCGCTCAACTCGGATCGCGCCAGCGGTTGACGATCGGATAGCGCCGATCCAGCCAGAACGCCCTTTTTGACAACCGTGGGCCGGGGGCCGACTGAAAACGTTTGTATTCGCTGATGTAAAGCAGGTGCTCGATCCGTTTGGCATCAGCGCGGTCATACCCCGCCGCAACGCAATCCGCGATGGAGCCGTCGTCGTCGACGAGGATCTGAAGGATACCGTCCAGCACCGGGTAATCGGGCAGCGAGTCGCTGTCTTTCTGATCTTCGCGCAGTTCGGCCGAAGGTGGTTTGGTGATGATCGCGTCCGGGATCACCTCGCCGTCCGGTCCCATCATCCAGGCGCGGTGGTTCAGGTTGCGCCAGCGGCACGCATCGAACACGCGGGTCTTGTACATGTCCTTGATCGGATTGTACCCGCCCGCCATGTCGCCATAGATTGTGGCATACCCCACAGCGACTTCGGACTTGTTGCCGGTGGTCAAAAGCATCTCGCCGAACTTGTTGGAAAGCGCCATCAGCAGCAGGCCGCGAATACGGGACTGGATGTTTTCTTCGGTCAGGTCCGGTTTCGTGCCTTCGAACAAAGGCGCCAGCGTTTCCGTCACTGCATCGCGGGTTTTACCAATTGGTAAAAAATCGTACCGGCAGCCAAGGGTCTCGGCCACCGCTTTGGCGTCGTCCAGAGATCCTTGCGAGGTGTATTCCGAGGGCAGCATCACGCAGCGGACATTTTCGGCCCCCAGCGCATCAACCGCAATGGTGGCAACGATGGCCGAGTCGATCCCGCCCGACAGGCCAAGCAGCACCTTTTTGAACCCGGTCTTGGCCATGTAATCGCGCAGCGCGGTGACCATGACGCGGTAGTCCTGCTCCATTTCTTCGGGATGCTGGGTAAAATCGCCATCCTTGGCGCGCCAGCCCGCATCGGTGCGTTCCAGATCGACATGGCTGATCACCTCGTCGAAAATCGGCAATTGCACCGCAGGCACGCCGCCGGGATTGAGTACGAACGACCCGCCGTCAAAGACCTGATCGTCCTGACCGCCGACCATGTTCAGGTAGATGAGCGGCAACCCGCTTTCCACAACGCGGGCGACCATGTGGTTCAGGCGTGTCTCGAACTTGTCGCGGAAATAGGGCGAGCCATTGGGAACAAGGATGAACTCAGCGCCGCTTTCCTCATGCGCTTCAACCACGTCCGGGTACCACGCATCTTCGCAGATGGGCATGCCGATGCGTACGCCGTTCACCGAAACCGGCCCCTGCATCATGTCGCGCGAAAAATGGCGCACCTCGTCGAAGACGTTGAAGTTGGGCAGGAAATACTTGTGGACCACGGATGCAATCCGACCATTCTGCAAAACGAAATAGCTGTTGTGCAGCTTCAGGTCCTCGCCCACACTTGGCCCACCGATGCACAGCGCAGGCCCATCGGCGCAGGCTTCGGCCAAGGCGGTCAGCTCGGCCTGTACGGCAGCCACAAAAGCCGGTTTGATGATCAAGTCCTGCGCCTGATAGCCGGTGATGAACATCTCGGGCAGCGCCACGAGGTCGGCCCCTGCCGCCTTGCCTGCGTCCCATGCGGCACGCGCTTTGGCGGCATTGCCCGCCAGATCGCCCACGGTAGGGTTCAACTGCGCCAGAGTGATGCGAAACCGGTCCGCCATGGGGACATCTTCCTTTGCCGATATCGCCGGTGACATAGCAGAACCCCGCGCGAGGGAAAGCATCTTGTCGGATAAGACATTGTCTGACCCCGCCGCCTCGCTTAGGTTTCGTGAAAGGGTCATGGCAACGGACATGAGTGGGATAGCAGACAGATGAGACCACGCAGCAAAGTCATTCTGGGTGCAGCGATCGTGCTGGCCTTCGCACAGGGCGCTTTGGCGCAGGATGGCGAGGTTCAGACCAAGCAGTATGACGATGGGGGGGTGTACGAAGGCACATTTCAGAACGGCCTTCAGCACGGCACCGGAACCTATCGTCTGCCAAACGGCTATGAATACACCGGCGACTGGGTAGACGGCGAGATTCGTGGTGACGGCGTCGCGCGTTTTCCAAACGGGTCGGTCTACGAAGGCCAGTTCGCCAAGGGCAAACCCGAGGGCATCGGCAAGATCGTGTTTGCCGATGGGTCCACCTACGAAGGCTCGTGGCTTGACGGCAAGATCACCGGCCAGGGTGTGGCGCTTTATGCCAATGGCGTGCGCTACGAGGGGTCGTTCCGCAACGCCCTGCACCACGGTCGCGGCACGATGCAAAGCCCCGGCGGTTACGTCTACGACGGCGACTGGGTCAACGGAGTCAAGGAAGGCAACGGGACGATCACCTATCCCGACGGATCGCTTTATGAAGGCCGCGTTGCGGATGGCGACCGCGAAGGGCAAGGCAAGCTGACCATGCCCGATGGCCTGATCTACGAGGGCGCGTGGAAAGACGGCCAGATCGACGGCAACGGCACGCTCACGCAATCCAACGGAGACATCTACGAAGGCGCATTGGTGGCAGGCCGCCGTGATGGGCAGGGCAAGGTCAGCTATGCCAATGGCGACATCTATGACGGAGAGTTCAAGGACGACCTGCGCCACGGTCAGGGCACGTTCATCGGCACCGATGGCTACCGCTACGAAGGCGCATGGGTCGCCGGCCAGATCGAAGGGCTTGGCAAAGTCACTTATCCGGACGGCTCTGTCTACGAAGGTCAGTTCCGCGGCGATCTTGCCAATGGCGAGGGCCAGATCACCTATCCGGACGGTTCGACCTACGAAGGCGACTGGGTCGATGGTGTGATCGACGGCCAGGGACGCGCGGTTTATGCCAACGGGCTGGTCTATGAGGGCGACTTCAAGAACGCCCGCAATCACGGCGTCGGCACTATGACCTACCCTGATGGCTACAAGTACGAAGGCGAATGGCAAGATGGCCAGCGCCACGGCCAAGGCACAGCCACCTATACCGACGGCACGGTGTATGTCGGACAGTTCGAAGACGGCCAACGCCACGGACAAGGCGAGATCACCATGGCTGACGGGTTCAAATACTCCGGCGAATGGGCCAATGGCGAGATCAGCGGCCAGGGAGTCGCCACCTACGCCAATGGCGACGTCTATGAGGGCACGTTCCTCGACGGAAAACGCCAGGGCACCGGAACCATGCGGTATGCGTCAGGCGAAGAAGCCACCGGCGAATGGATCAACGGTGCGCTCACGGATGGCTGACCCCGTTTGGGATTTTCGTCAACCTGAACCTGAGAAGTGTCGGCTGTGCTAGCGCCCGGTCGTTCTGATTGGACCTGCACGCCGTCCTGAAGACGCCGTCACCCGACCGCCCGCGGAACAGGATTTCTCGTCCCGGCTCAATCCACGGTCACGAACCGCGCCCCGCCGGAACGTTGTCCCACGGTGACCCGCTTGGCCCCGACCGACACTGGCGCGCGGGCGGCATCGTTGCGCATCTCGCGCATCAGGGTGCCGACCACCAGTGGCAGAGACATGCCAATCGCCTCTTTCTCGCGACCCGGCGTTTCCGACATCATGGAAATCACCGACACGATCCGCAGACGTCCCTGTTCGTTGACGAAAACCGGCGCGCCTGATGATCCGAACGTCACGTCACAATCAAACGTCATCAAGCCGCCCAGATAAGTGCCCTTGTGGCGGCACCCGGATTCGCGTTGCAAAGACGTGTTGCGCCCGCGCCCGTAGGACACCAGCGTCACCTGCCCGTTTGCGACCAGATTTGTATGAACCTTGAAGGGTTCGGCCTCGGTGCTGAAGACCGGGCTGTCCAGACGCAACAGTGCCAGATCGCTCTGCACCTTTTCGGTCAGCGACGCCGCACCCCCGGCGCGATAGCCCTTTGCCACGACGATCTTGGTGATCCCGCGCGATGCGGCCGTATGGCCGTGGGTGTATCCCGCATGAAACCGCATGGGGTCGCTTGGCAGAACCTGCCCGCTGGCGTCATCGACAACACAATGTGCGGCGGTCAGCACCAGATCCTTGGCAATCAGCGTGCCGGTACAGGTGCCGCGCCCCAGATCAAGCCGACCGACCCCTTCCCAGCCAAGCAGTTCGCCCCGGTTGTCCAGCCTGTCCCGCTCCTGCGCGGTGAGTGACATTGGCGTCAGCGCAAGCGCAATACTGATGACAAACCGAAGAAACCCCATCGCGAACCGCCTTCCCAGCACATTTCACAGAATGGCAGGCTATCGGACCGAGATGGCACAAGATGGGCAGGTTTGCGTCAACCAGATGCAACTTTGCTGCTGGAAAGACCTCAGACGAACTGTTCGCGGATCAGCCGTTCCTCAAGCCCGTGGCCCGGATCGAACAACACACGGTGCGCGATCGACGGTTCAGAGCGGATATCCACCTGAACCACATCGCGCACGGCGCGCGCATCCGCCTCGGCCATCACCGGACGTTTGTCCGGGTCCAGAACGTCGAACGTGACCTGTGCCGTCTTCGGCAACAAAGCGCCCCGCCACCGCCGTGGTCGAAACGCCGCCATGGCGGTGAGAGCCAGGACATCCGACCCGATCGGCAGGATCGGCCCGTGCGCGGAATAGTTATAGGCCGTGGACCCGGCAGGAGTCGCCACCAGTGCGCCGTCGCAGACCAGTTCCGACATCCGCACCTTGCCATCGACGCTGATCCTCAATCGCGCCGCCTGTGGCCCGGCCCGCAAAAGCGACACCTCGTTGATCGCAAGGGCCCGCTGGATCGACCCGTCTTTTGTCACGGCCATCATCGACAACGGATTGATCACCTCTTCCTCGGCTTCGGCCAGACGCTCTTCCAGATCGTGCTCGGAATACTCGTTCATCAGGAAGCCTACTGTCCCGCGGTTCATCCCATAGACAGGGGCCGCCAGATCCTGTGTCCGGTGCAACGTGGCCAACATGAAGCCATCCCCGCCGAGTGCGACAATCACATCCGCACCGTCTTCGGTGTGATCTCCGTAGCGACGGGTCAACCCCGCCTTCGCGGCCTGAGCAATCGGCGCGGAACTGGCAGCAAAAGCGATGCGCAATGACATGAGAAGTTCGATCCTATCGGGGGCATCCCGTTCCGAAACAATCACAAACACCTTCCGCGCGCCAGCCATGGCGCGGCTTTGTTGCATCTGGTCGCTTTCCCATCTTTGCCTTTTGCCGCAATTCGGATACGTAGCCGCCTAATTCACACCCGCTTCAAGGAGGCCCCGCCCATGAACGCCCCGCACCGCGAAACCGGTTTTTTCACCAAATCCCTGGCCGACAGTGATCCGGACCTGTACCAGTCGATCACCGATGAACTGGGCCGCCAGCGCGACGAGATCGAGCTGATCGCCTCGGAAAACATCGTCAGCCGCGCCGTGATGGAGGCGCAGGGGTCGGTGATGACCAACAAATACGCCGAAGGGTATCCCGGTCGTCGCTATTACGGCGGCTGCCAGTTTGTCGACGTGGCCGAGAACCTTGCTATCGAGCGTGCTTGCAAACTCTTTGCATGTGAGTTTGCAAATGTGCAGCCCAATTCGGGATCGCAAGCCAACCAGGGCGTGTTCACCGCGCTTTTGAAACCCGGCGACACGATCCTTGGCATGAGCCTTGATGCCGGTGGTCACCTGACCCATGGCGCTGCGCCGAACCAGTCGGGCAAGTGGTTCAACGCGATCCAGTACGGTGTGCGCAAGGAAGACAACCTGCTGGACTACGACCAGGTTCAAGCGCTGGCGACCGAACATCAACCCAAGCTGATCATCGCCGGTGGTTCGGCCATCCCGCGCCAGATCGACTTTGCCAAGATGCGCGAAATCGCGGATTCGGTGGGTGCGTACCTGCATGTGGACATGGCGCATTTCGCCGGTCTGGTGGCGGCGGGCGAACACCCCAGCCCGTTCCCGCACGCGCATGTGGCAACCACAACCACGCACAAGACCCTTCGCGGCCCGCGCGGCGGCATGATCCTGACCAATGACGAGGCGCTAGCCAAGAAATTCAACTCGGCCATCTTCCCCGGCATTCAGGGCGGTCCGCTGATGCATGTGATCGCGGCCAAGGCGGTTGCCTTCGGCGAAGCGCTGCGCCCCGAATTCAAGACCTACCAGCAGAACGTCATCCGCAACGCGCAGGCGCTGTCGGACCAGTTGATCAAGGGTGGTCTGGACACCGTGACCCACGGCACCGACACCCATGTCGTGCTGGTTGACCTGCGTCCCAAGGGCGTGAAGGGCAACGCAACCGAAAAGGCACTGGGCCGCGCGCATATCACATGCAACAAGAACGGCGTGCCGTTCGATCCGGAAAAGCCAACCATCACATCGGGCATTCGCCTTGGCACACCTGCCGGCACGACGCGCGGGTTCGGTGAGGCCGAGTTCCGCCAGATCGCGGATTGGATCATCGAGGTGACTGACGGTCTGGCCGCCAATGGCGAGGATGGAAATGCCGCGGTCGAGGACAAGGTGCGCGGCGAAGTCGCCGAAATGTGCGCCCGCTTCCCGATCTATCCCGACCTCTGAGCAGGGAACACGATGCGTTAACGCATCGTGGAGTTTCCGTTGACGGAAACTCTTGCGGCCCGCCCCTAAACCCACGGGATTTGTTATTAACCAAAGAAGCACAGGACGCCCTCGACACCGGGGGCGTCTTTTTTTCTTTGATGACTTTTCTTTTGGGATTTGCCGCGTATAGTCGCGCCCATGACACGTTTGGCCCATACCGCAACCCTGCCGCGCTTTAGCGCGCCTCTTGCGCTGGCCACCCGTCTTCTCCTAATCCGCCTCTGAGCGCGGCCGACCCGGCGCGACCGCTCAGAGGATGACCGTTTCGCGCCGACGGATTTGGACAAGACAGAAAGATCAAGACAATGACACAGACTGATAAAGACCGCGTGGTGATCTTCGACACCACCTTGCGCGACGGCGAACAATCCCCCGGCGCCACCATGACCCATGACGAAAAGCTCGAGATTGCCGAGCTTTTGGATGATATGGGCGTGGATATCATCGAGGCCGGATTTCCCATAGCCTCCGAAGGCGATTTCCGTGCGGTGAGCGAGATCGCGAAGCGTTCCAAGTCGGCCGTGATCTGCGGGTTGGCGCGGGCGCAACTGCCGGACATCGACCGCTGCTGGGAGGCGGTGCGCCATGCGAAACAGCCGCGCATCCACACCTTCATCGGCACCTCGCCGCTGCACCGCGCGATTCCAAACCTCACACAGGACGAGATGGCCGAGCGGATCGAACAGACCGTGACCCACGCGCGCAACCTGTGTGACAACGTGCAATGGTCGCCGATGGATGCCACGCGCACCGAATGGGATTACCTCTGCCGCGTGGTCGAGATCGCGATCAAGGCCGGGGCCACCACCATCAACATTCCAGACACCGTCGGGTATACCGCACCGGTGGAAAGCGCAGACCTGATCCGCCGGTTGATCGAAACCGTGCCGGGTGGTGACGAGGTCATCTTTGCCACCCATTGCCACAACGACCTTGGCATGGCGACCGCCAACGCGCTGGCCGCCGTACAAGGCGGCGCACGACAGATCGAATGTACGATCAACGGTCTGGGTGAACGCGCGGGCAACACCGCGCTGGAAGAGGTGGTGATGGCGCTTCGTGTGCGCAACGACATCATGCCGTATCACACCGGCGTCGATACGAAGAAGATTATGCACATCTCGCGCCGCGTGGCGACGGTGTCGGGCTTTGCGGTACAGTTCAACAAGGCCATCGTCGGCAAGAACGCCTTCGCGCATGAAAGCGGCATCCACCAGGACGGCATGCTCAAGAATGCAGAGACCTTTGAGATCATGCGCCCCGAGGATGTGGGCCTTGCGGGCACCTCGTTGCCGCTGGGCAAGCATTCGGGCCGTGCTGCGTTGCGCGCCAAGCTCAGGGAACTGGGGACCGAGGTGGGTGACAACCAGCTCAAGGACATCTTTGTGCGGTTCAAGGATCTGGCCGACCGCAAGAAAGAGGTGTTCGACGACGACATCCTTGCGCTTGTGACCGCCACCACCGAAGGCGATGATGCGTTGCAACTGGTGAACCTCAGTGTCGTCTGCGGCACCGGCGGCCCGGCACAAGCAACGCTTGAAATGGAAATCAACGGCGAGGACATGTCAGCGGTGAGCGAAGGTGACGGACCGGTGGATGCGTCCTTCAAGGCGATCCGCATGTTGCACCCGAACAAGGCTCGGTTGCAGCTCTATCAGGTCAACGCCGTGACCGAAGGCACCGATGCGCAGGCCACCGTGAGCGTGCGTCTGGAAGAGGACGGGATGATCGCCACCGGCCAGTCGGCGGATACCGATACCGTTGTGGCCTCGGCCAAGGCCTATATCCACGCGCTCAACCGGCTGATCGTGCGGCGCGGCAAGACGGGCAAGGACGTCAAGGAAATCTCGTATAGGGATGTGACCTGAGCAAAGCGGTGCGTGCAAGCACACACCCTACGTCGGGTGCGGTGCTTGCGCGCTCCAATCTCAATACGGCACACGCCATTTCGGCTTGCTGGGCGGTGCTTCGACCTGCGCCAGACCGCTGGTCTCCAACAGGCGCGTGATTTCTTCCTCAAGCAAGCGCTCATCCGCCATGCCGCGCACTGGCACGCGACCGGGTTCAAGGAACAAGGGCGCGGCGAGCGGCGTCACCCGGTCAAGATGCAGCAGGTCGATCCGGTCGCCCACCCGTTCAGCCATCTCGCGGATGCGCGCAAAATCGACCAGACCGCGCATCGCCTCTTCGCGGGTGATCTGCATGAGCAGGTGGTCGGGGTCGTATTTGAGCAGCGTGTCATAAAGGATGTCCGACGACATGGTCGCCTGTCGCCCGGTCTTGCGCTGACCGCCAAGATTGCGTTCGATCAACCCCGCGATGGTGGCCGAGGCGCGGAAGGTGCGTTTCATCACCGCGTTGCCAGCCAACCAGCCTTCGAGACCTGCCTCCAACGCTGTCAAATCGAACAGCGGTGCAGGGTCGATCACCGCGTCCAGCCCCCAGATCAGCACCGCGTAATCGGTGGCGACAAAGCCCATAGGGGCCAGCCCTTCCTCCTCCATCCGCTTGGTCAGCAGGAGCCCCAGCGTCTGCATCGCGTTGCGACCGGCAAAGCCATAGGCCACGAGCTGTTCGCGCCCGTCATGCGGGAAGCTTTCGATCAACAGGCGCCCCGGTTCCGGCAACCGGCTGATCCGGCGCTGCATGTGCAGCCAGTCGCGCGTGTGGCGTGGCAGGTCGGGCCAGTCGTCCTGTTGGAACATTCGGACAATGCGGTTGGAAAGCTGCGTGGAGGTGGCGAACTTGGTGCCCATGAAGGTGGCGATCTTGGGCTTTCTGCCGGGGTCACGCGTGACCTCGACGGTCAGTTCGCGCAACCCTTCATAGCGCACGATCTGCCCGCCGATCAGGAAGGTGTCACCCTTGGTCAGCGTTGCGGCAAAGCCTTCCTCGATCTCGCCCAGAGGCGCGCCGCCCCTGCCCCGCCATTTGACCTTGAGCGTGTCGGTGTCCTGGATGGTGCCGATATTCTGGCGGATGCGCAAAGCTGACCGCGGATCGCGCAATTGCCAGTGACCATCAGGAAGCTGCTTGAGCCGCTGCCACTGGTCATAGGCGCGCAGAGCATAACCGCCCGTGGCGCAGAAATTCAGGCAGGCGTCGAACGACTCGCGGCTTAGATCGGCATAAGCCCCGGCGGCGGTCATTTCGGCAAAAAGCGCATCGGCATCGAACGGGCCGGAGCAGGCGGCGATCAGGATGTGCTGGCAGAGCACGTCGCGCGGGCCGCGCCCGCGCCATTCGCCGTCCAGATCATGCGCCTTGACCGCCTCCAAAGCCGCGACGCATTCGACCACTTCGAAGCGGTTCGCGGGCACCAGAAGCGCCTTTGACGGCGCGTTGTAGCGGTGGTTCGCGCGTCCGATCCGCTGCACCAGACGTTTGACGTTCTTCGGCGCACCGATCTGGATCACGAGGTCCACATCCCCCCAGTCGATGCCAAGGTCCAGGCTGCCGGTGCAGACAATCGCCCGCAGATCGCCGCGCACCATCGCCGCTTCGACCTTTTCACGCTGACCGCGATCAAGGCTGCCGTGATGGATGCCGATGGGCAGCGCGTCTTCGTTGGCAAGCCAAAGGTTGTGAAAAAAGATTTCGGCCTGCGCGCGGGTGTTGTGGAAAATGAGCGTCGTCTTGTGTTTCTTCACCTCTTCCAGCACCGCAGGAATGCTGTATTTCGCCCCGCCGCCGGACCAGGGTGGTGCTTCGTCCGTCACCAGCATCGAAATATCCGGCTCTGGCCCCGGATCGGCAAGCAGCACCTCGCAGGGATCGGGATGGCGGGCCAGAAGCCGCGCGATGGCGGCAGGATCTTCGACCGTGGCGGACAGGCCGACGCGGCGCAGATCGGGACACATCGCTTGCAAGCGCGCCAGCGCCAGCATCAACTGGTCACCGCGTTTGGATTCCGCCAGCGCGTGAATCTCGTCCACCACCACGCGCTGCACGCCTTTGAACATGCGCGGCGCGTCTTCGTAACTGATCAGGAGCGCCAGTGATTCCGGCGTGGTCAAAAGGATATGCGGCGGGTCGGCGCGTTGGCGTTTCTTGATGTGCTGAGAGGTGTCGCCGGTGCGGTCCTCGACCCGGATCGCCAACCCGGCCTCGTCAATCGGCGTGCGCAGGTTGCGCTTGATATCCGCCGCCAGTGCCTTCAACGGGCTGACATAGAGCGTGTGCAACCCGCCGCGGGGCGCGGTGGCCAGGTCCACCAGCGTCGGCAGAAATCCAGCCAGCGTCTTTCCCCCGCCGGTCGGCGCGATGAGCAACAGACAGGGGTCGGACGCGCGGTCCAGCATCTGTTGCTGGTGCGGGTGGATCGTCCAGTTGCGGCTGTCGAACCATGTCTGAAGGGAGGGCGGCAAACTGGTCATGCGCCTTACATAACCTGCGCAGGGACAAAGAAAAACGTCCGGCGGCATTGCAGCCTGATCCGACTTCGCGGAATGTGCCGGCAAATCCGAAAGGCCGACCCGATGCGCACCCCTCATCCGCTGCTTCTGATCGCGACGATCTATGTCGCGGGGCTTGGCGCGGCTGGACAATTCTCCAAGCTCGCCGTCAGTTTCGTCACGCTGAGCGATGTCTATTCCGGTGCAAGTGAGGCGGTGTTGGGACTTGCGGTGTCCCTGATCAGCCTTGTCGGCCTGATCCTTGGGCTGGTGGCAGGGATGGTGGTGTCCCGCATCGGGGCGCGACGGGCTTTGGTGGTGGCCCTTGCGCTTGGCGCGGTGATGTCGCTTTGGCAGGCAACATTGCCATCCCTGGCACTCCTCATGTTCAGCAGGGTGCTTGAAGGCACCTCGCATCTGCTGATCGTGGTGGCCGCCCCGACCTTGATCGCAGAGGCCACCAGCGACCGGTATCGCCCTGCGGCATTGACGCTTTGGAGCACGTTCTTTGGTGTGGCCTTTGCCCTGACCGCGATTGTGGCACCATCGGTGATCGCCAGCGGCGGATTGCCCCTGTTGGTCGGCGCACATGGAATCTGGATGGCGACGTCCTGCATCGCGACGCTTCTGGTCTTGCCACATCCGATCATGCAGACGGAAGCACCGGGTGCCCGCATGTCTGTCCTGCGCCGCCACCTGACCGCCTATGCGACACCCGGCATTGCAACACCTGCACTTTCCTGGCTGTGCTATACACTGACCTTTGTGTCCGTGCTGACCGCGTTGCCCCTGCTGACCCAAGGCGACGCGCCGTCCTGGCTTGCCGCGATTGCCCCGCTTGTGTCGATTGGCGTTGCCTTGACCGTGGGCGTTGCCATCCTGTCGCGGCGGCGGGCGCTTCCGGTGGTCACGATCGGTTTTGCGTCAAGTGCCTGTGCTGCGATCTTCATGTTGGTCACAGGGTTCAGCACTCTGAGCATCCTGATCCTGTTTGCAAGCATGGCTCTTGTCCAAAGTGCCGGGTTCGCCGTGGTTCCCCAGATCAATCCGGACGCGCCATCCCGTGCCTTGGCAAACGGGGCACTGGCGCAGATGGGCAACCTTGGCAACCTGAGCGGAACCCCGATCCTGATCGCGCTCCATCAGGGCGCGCCGTTGCTTGGGCCGTTCCTTTTTCTGATCACCGCTTATGGGCTTGGTGTGATCGTGACATGGGTGCTGGGCCGCAAGGCGATCGCGACGATGCCCAACGGCGGTGGTGTTTCAGTCAACTGAAACACACGAACGCGTTGACGCGGTCGTGCGCCTTATCCCGACATTTCGGCCAGACGGGCCACATACCGCGCGAGGGTGTCGATCTCGAGGTTGACCTTGTCGCCGACCTTGCATCGACCCCATGTCGTCACCTCCTGGGTGTGTGGGATAATGTTCACCCCAAATCGCGTATCTTCGACCTCGTTCACGGTAAGCGATGTGCCATCCAACGCCACCGAACCCTTGGACGCAATGAACCGCGCCAGAGTGCGCGGGGCTTCGAACGTATAGCGAACGCTGTCGCCCTCGGGGCGCATCTCGACAATCTCGGCCAGACCGTCAACATGGCCGGACACGATATGCCCTCCCAGTTCATCGCCCACCTTGAGCGCACGTTCGAGGTTGATTTTCGTCCCCTTGACCCAGCCACCGATGGTGGTCTTGTCCAACGTTTCCGCGCTGATCTCGACATCGAACCAGTCCGGGCCAAGATCTATCACGGTCAGGCACACGCCGCTGCAGGCAATCGAAGCCCCGATGTCGATGGTCCGGGTGTCGTAGCTTGACCCGATCCGGGCACGCAGGTCGCCCTTGCGCTCCAAACTGCGGATATCTCCAATATCGGTCACGATGCCGGTAAACATGATCTTGCCCTTATTGCCGTCACCCGCACAAAATCTTGCGGAATTGCGTTCTCACTGGGCTGCCGAGTGTGGTAGCCTCGCGTCATCCAGAGGGATACTGCGACGCCATGACAAACACAACGGGCAAGCCGGACGCATCGAACCAGCGCGTGTTCCTGTTCTTGCAGGGTCCGCATGGCCCGTTCTTCAGTGACCTGGCAGACCGTCTGAACGAAACCGGCGTCGCCTGCTGGCGCGTGGCGTTCAACGCCGGAGATGGTGCCGCGTGGAAAAACCCCAAAAGACTTTTGGCCTTTCGCGGCAGGATCGAGAACTGGCCCGCACAATTCGCGAATTGGATGGCGATGACGCACGCCACCGATCTGGTTCTCTATGGCGATGTGCGTCGGCACCACGCAGAGGCCATCGTTGCGGCGCGCAAGGCCGGGTTGACCATTCACGTCTTCGAGGAAGGCTATCTGCGCCCCTATTGGGCAACGTATGAACGGGACGGATCGAACGGCAATTCCAGACTGATGCAGCTGACGCTGGAGCAGATGGCGACAGCACTGACCCGGACCGCCGATGTGCCCGCGTTGCCGCCGGATCGGTGGGGGGATCTGCGCATGCACATGGTCCATGGCGCATTGTACCACTGGCATGTGCTTTTCCGAAATCAGGCGTTTCCGCACTATCGGCCCCACCGCGACCAAAGCGTGGCCGAAGAGTTCCGCCTGCACGTCTTGCGCCTCCTGCGGCGACCGCGCCACAATGTGGAACGCTGGCTGGCCACACGTCGCATCCGTAAAGGTGGGCGACCCTATCATGTCGCGCTTTTGCAGCTTGAACATGACGCCAGTTTTCGCGCGTTTTCCGATTTTTCATCACAGACTGAATTTGTGGATCTTGTCATTTCGGGCTTTGCCTCGGGCGCGCCGTCGCATCATCGCCTGGTCTTCAAGGCCCATCCGCTGGAAGACGGGCGCGTCCCTCTGGAGGCGACCATTCGCGCGCGGGCTGCTGCGCACGGCGTTGCGGATCGTGTCTATTTTGTTCGGGGAGGCAAGTTGGCCTATCTTTTGCAGTCGGCGCGATCTGCGGTCACTGTGAATTCGACATCCGCCCATCAGGCACTCTGGCGCGGTCTTCCCGTGCGCAGTTTCGGGACAAGCGTGTACGACAAACCGCAGCTTGTGTCGCATCAGGCCTTGCCTGACTTTTTCACGGATCCGCATCCCCCACACCCCGAAGCATATGCGACCTACCGTCAATTCCTTCTGGAAACGAGCCAGATCCCAGGTGGCTTTTATTCCGCGAAAGGTCGTGCTCAACTGTTGCGGCAGGTGGTTGACCGCATGCTTTCGGCGCATGATCCCTACGATCTGCGGCTGCGCACACGCGAGACCGAGGCGCAACAGTTGCGGCTTGTTCGCTAGGCCGCACAATCCCTAGTACTGGCCAAACTGACTGGATTCCGGTAGCTTACCTCAAAAATATAAACCGAGGCAGTCAATAACTGGTCGAGGAGACCGAGCAGTGTTCAATTCGAAATTACGGTGGGCGCGGCCTATCGCATTGATGCTGTCGGCATCACTTTTGGCGTCATGTGGCCTGCCCGGAGTTGGCCCGACCAAGAACCAGATCTTTGCAGGCTCTGTGCAGCGCGAAGGCGATGCCTTTGTCGTCGCCGTCAATGACCGCGTCACCCGCACCACCGCTGTGGTCCCGGCACTTGGATTTTCCGACAGTCTGAAGAATGCAAGTGTGCAAAGTGCCGATATCATCCGACCGGGTGATACGCTTGGCCTGACGATCTGGGAAAACGTGGATGACGGTCTGCTGGCGGGTGAAGCGTCGAATGCCACAACCCTGGAAAGCGTTCAGGTCGATGGGTCCGGGTTCATTTTCGTTCCCTATGCCGGACGGATCAAGGCGGCGGGCAACACACCCGAAGCGATCCGCCGGATCATCACGCAAAAGCTGGAAGACCAGACACCTGATCCGCAGGTTCAGGTACGCCGGACTGCGGGCGATGGTGCAACCGTGTCCATCCTTGGCTCTGCCGGAGCGCAGGGCGTCTACCCGATCACACGTCCGACGCGGACGCTGGGCTCCATGCTGGCCAGTGCCGGCGGTGTGGGCATGTCACCCGAGATTGCACAGATCACAATGACACGCGGCAGACATAGCGAAACCATCTGGTTCGAGGATCTTTACGATCACCCCGATCTTGATATCGCACTGCGCGACGGCGACCGCATTCTGGTCGAGGCCGACCAACGCGCGTTCACCGCTCTTGGCGCCGCTGGATCACAGACCCGGCTGACCTTTGACACACGCACGCTTTCGCTGGTCGAAGCGCTTGCGCAACTTGGCGGCCTGAGCGCCTCCACGGCCGATCCGACCGGGGTGTTTGTCTTCCGCAATGAACCGGCAGAGATCTCGAACGCTGTCCTCAATCGCTCGGACCTCGTTGGAGCGCAGCGTCTGATTTATGTGATGGACCTGACCGAGCCCAACGGCCTGTTCGTCGCGCGTGACTTTCTGATCCGGGACGGAGATACGATCTATGTCACCGAAGCCCCAATCGTACAGTGGAACCGTACGATTGCGTCCATCACTGGTACGCTTGGCGGCGCGCAGGGTCTGACATCTGCGGCAACCGGTGGAACGCTGTCGCCGTAGAAAGATCATGCGAACCCTCCAGACAGAACCAGACGCCGGGAATACACCTTCCCGGCGTTTGTGTGTCTATAACAGTGGCTTTCTGACCCAAAGCCGGATCAAGCGCATTCTGGACCTGTCCGGCTGGTCCGTTTCGCTTGGCCGCCCGTCCGGCGAAGATTGGGTCGGTGTCTGGGGCGGCGCGCCAAGTGCGCAACGCGGGCTTGCCGTCGCTGCGGGACGCGATGCACCCGTCCTGCGGGTCGAGGATGCCTTTCTGCGCTCCCTGCATCCCGGACGTGTCGGGAACGAACCCCCGTTGGGATTGCTTCTGGACAAGACAGGGCTGCATTTCGACGCGTCGCGGCCATCTGACCTTGAAACGCTCCTGATTGAAGACCCGCTGGACGACACTGCCCTGCTCAACACAGCGCGCGATCTGATGGCGCGGATTTGCGATGCAAGGCTTTCGAAATACAGCGCCTATGACCCGGATCTGACCCTGCCAGAACCCGGATACGTTCTTGTTCTCGATCAGGCAGAGGGAGACGCATCCGTTCTCGCCTCTGTACCGGGGGCGGACATGGCCAAGGTGCGATTTTCCGAAATGCTGTATTACGCCCAGACCGAACACCCCAGCGCGCGCATTCTGATCCGGTCGCACCCTGAAACCCGCGCGGGCAAGCGGTCCGGGCATTTCGCCGCCGATCAGGCACAGGGACGCATTTCATTCATCGACGGGGCCTTTGCCCCAATGGACCTTCTGAACGGAGCAATTGCGGTTTACACGCTGTCCTCCCAGATGGGGTTCGAGGCGATCCTTGCCGGGCACAAGCCGCGTGTCTTTGGCACGCCGTTTTACGCCGGGTGGGGATTGACCGATGACGAACACCAACTGATCCGCCGCCAACGCAACCTGACGCGCGCACAGCTTTTTGCGGGTGCAATGATGCGATTTCCAGTCTGGTACGACCCTTACAACGACTGTCTGTGCGACCTTGATCGCGTGGTCGGGACGCTGGAGGCGACGGGCCGGGCCTGGGCACAGGATCGCCGTGGATGGGTTGGGCGCAACATACGACTGTGGAAACGACCACATATGCAGGCGATGTTCGGAGCACAAAAGCCCATGCGCTTTGCGCCGTCCGCCGCAAAGGATACGCCACGCGTGATGGCTTGGGGCACAGCCGCGACGGACAGTGAATGGTGCGTCGAGGATGGGTTCATCCGCTCGCAGGGTCTGGGGGCCGAACTTGTTCCGCCGCTGTCGCTTGTCCTTGATGACCTTGGTGTCTATTTCGATCCGACCCGCCCCTCTCGGCTGGAGACGCTGATTGGTGACAGCGTAAAGCTGCCCGATCACGCTTTGCGCCGGGCACGGTCGCTGATCGAGCGCATTGTTGCGGAACGGGTCACGAAATATGCTGCGGGGCATGCAGGCGGCTCTTTCATCAAAGCCGATGGGAAGCCGGTCATTCTTGTTCCCGGACAGGTCGAAGACGATGCGTCCGTGCAATTGGGCAGCCCGGACATCACGACAAATGCAGCGCTTTTGAAACGGGTGCGCGATGCAAATGCGGATGCGTATATCCTGTACAAACCGCATCCTGACGTGGTTGCCGGATTGCGCCCCGGTCGCGTGGAGACGGCTTTGGATTGGGCGGATCAGGTGATCACCGATCCGCCGATGGCGGCCGTACTGGAGCATGTCGATGCCGTCTGGACCCTTACGTCCCTGACCGGGTTCGAAGCGTTGTTGCGGGAGGTTCCCGTGACGACCTTGGGCCTGCCGTTCTATGCCGGATGGGGTTTGACCACGGATCTTTGCCCTGTTCCCGACCGGCGCAGGCAGGTGGTCAGCCTGGAAGGTCTGGTTCACGCGGCGCTGATCGACTATCCCCGCTATTTCGATCCCGTGACCGGACAGCCCTGCCCGGTAGAGGTCGCTTTGGATCGCCTGGCATCGGGTCAGGTGCCGTCGCCAAAGACCCTGCGGCTGCTGGCCAAGGCACAGGGTGTCCTGGCCAGCTATTCGTGGCTATGGCGGCGCTGACGCGTCCAGCTTTGCACAACGTCCTCACCGCTTTGGCGCACCGTTCGAAGCGCAAATCGCGGGGCATCCGCCAGCCGATCAAGCCCAAGCGCCCCAAGGGCAGGGCGTCCTTCTGCACCGATGACGACACCACCCATGTGCAGATCAAGCTGATCGACAAGATCGGCTGCCAGAAGGCTTGCGGCCAGTTCACCACCACCTTCGCAGAACACCCGTGTCAGCCCCTCGGCCCCGAGCATCTGCATCAATGTCGAAATATCGAGCTGGCGGCCCTGCAGCGGCACTTGCAGAAGCTTTGCCCCGATCTCTGACCATGCCAGTCGGGTGTCTTCCGGCGCATCCGCGGCATGGCACAACCACAGCTGCGCCGTGTCGAGTGTGCGGGCCAGATTGCCGTCCAAAGGCAGGTCGAGCCGTCTGGACACGACGATCCTGACGGGCTGTTGCGGCACCTCGAACCCACGCACGGTCAGCAACGGATCGTCCGAACGCACTGTTCCCGCCCCAACCATGACCGCATCATGGCTGGCGCGAAGTTTGTGAACGTGGGACCGCGTCTCGGGGCCGGTGATCCACTGGCTGTCACCGTTTGCCGTGGCGATCCGGCCATCCAGGCTGGTCGCCAGTTTCAGGGTCAGCAGAGGTCGCCCGTTGGCAACGCGGCAGAAGAACCCGGCGTGATCCTGGCTTGCCGCCTCGGCACCGACGCCGGTATCCACCGTGACCCCGGCGGCGCGCAACCGGTCAAATCCCTGCCCCGAGACACGCGGATCGCTGTCTGCAAACGGCGCAACCACGCGGGATATTCCGGCGGCGATCAGGGCATCGGTACAGGGCGGCGTTTGTCCATGATGGGCGCAAGGCTCGAGCGTGACATAGGCCGTCGCCCCTTTGGCCCCCGCACCCGCTTGAAGCAGGGCTTCGGTCTCGGCATGGGGCCGGCCACCGGGCTGGGTCCAGCCTTCACCAACCACCTTGCCATCGCGCACGATGACGCAGCCGACCGCAGGATTGGGCCAGGTGTTGCCCAATCCACGCCGGCCCAGATCCAAAGCCCGGTCCATATGTTGCGCATCATCCGGGCGCATCGAACATGGTCACTCTTCGGGTTTGGGTTTGTCTTTTTCGTTCGGACGCAGTTCACTGACGAATTTGTCGAAATCGTCGGCTTCCTGGAAGTTCTTGTAGACACTGGCGAACCGCACATAGGCCACCGTGTCGATCCGCGCGAGCGTCTCCATCACGATTTCACCGATCTGCTTGGACGCGATGTCTGTCTCACCAAGGCTTTCCAGCCGCCGTACAATGCCGGAAATCATCTGATCAATCCGTTCCGGATCAATCGGGCGTTTCTGCATCGCCATGCGGATCGAGCGTTCAAGCTTGTCGCGGTCGAAATCCTCGCGGCGTCCATTGGTCTTGATCACCACAAGATCGCGCAACTGCACACGTTCATAGGTGGTAAAACGGCCCCCACAGGCCGGGCAAAAGCGTCTGCGCCGAATGGCGACGTGGTCCTCGGCGGGACGACTGTCTTTCACCTGTGAATCGATATTTCCGCAAAACGGGCAGCGCATTGGCCGTTCCCCTCTTATTCGTCTCTGCCTCAGACTGTGGGTTTGTCCCACTTATCCACAGTCACTATAGGTCAGCCGCGAAGTTTTGGGTAGAGGGGAATTCGCGCCGCAAGCACTGGTGGTCATGTTGCATCAGATTGGCGTTTCGGGGTCGTGCGACACAGGACGTCTCAGCCCAGATGCGCCACCACGCGACGGGTATGCGGGGCGCTTCGGTGTTCGAAGACATAGATCCCCTGCCACGTTCCCAGCGCCATGCGACCGTCACTGACCGGAATCGACAGGGTCACCGGAAGCATCGCCGCCTTGATATGGGCCGGCATGTCATCCGGCCCTTCGTACGTATGCGTGAGATAGGACATGGCTGGATCGGTGGTCGGCGGGACAAGGCGATGAAAGAATTCCGCCAGATCGGTTTGCACTTCGGGATCGGCGTTTTCCTGGATCAGCAGGCTTGCCGAGGTGTGCTGAATGAACAGCGTCAACAGCCCCGTGCCCTGCACCCACGCGGCGACCTCTTGGGTGACATCACACAAACCCGGCCCGCTTGTGCTTATTTGAAAGGTCGTTTGCATTAATGACGTCTTCCCCCAAAGGTTCTGTGTACTATCTTTTTTGCACTGACTTCGGCTTGTCTCAAGATCGAAGACCAAAACAGGGAGCACTGCAATGAACGAGATCACTCCGACCAAACGGATGACGGCCAAGGACTTCGATCAGGAGTTGCTTGAGTTGTACGATTATTACGCGCACGGCAAGATCACCAAGCGCGAGTTTCTGGACCGTGCCGGAAAGTTCGCGGTGGGGGGGCTGACCGCAGCGGCACTGTTGAACATGATGTCGCCCAACTATGCCCTGGCCGAGCAGGTCAGCTTCAACGATCCGGATATCGTCGCCGAATACATCGCCTACCCGTCGCCCAACGGCCACGGAGAGGTGCGCGGCTACCTTGTGAAGCCTGCGGCACTGGACGGAACGGCACCGGCGGTTGTCGTTGTCCACGAAAACCGCGGCCTGAACCCTTATATCGAAGATGTCGCGCGCCGCGTGGCCAAGGCGGGCTTTATCGCGCTTGCGCCGGACGGGCTTAGCAGCGTCGGCGGCTACCCCGGCAATGATGCCGAGGGGCGTGACCTTCAGCAAACCGTTGACGGTGAAAAGCTGATGAATGATTTTTTTGCCGCGTATGAATTCCTCGCTGATCACTCTGACACAGCTGGCAAGGTTGGCTGCGTCGGCTTTTGCTATGGAGGCGGCGTCTGTAACGCGATGGCAGTCGCCTATCCCGAACTGGGCGCATCGGTGCCGTTTTACGGGCGGCAAGCAAGTGCCGAAGACGTGCCGAAAATCGAGGCTCCGCTGCTGCTGCACTACGCCGGACTGGACGAGCGGATCAACGAGGGCTGGCCAGCTTACGAGGCCGCGCTTCAAGAGCATGGCAAAACCTACACGGCCCATATCTATCCGGATGTGAACCACGGTTTCCACAACGACAGCACCCCCCGTTACGACGAAGCCGCGGCAGATCTGGCATGGGATCGCACCATTGCGTTCTTCAACGAACACCTGAGCTGATGCCATTTACCGGTCCGGAGGAACCCGGACCGGCCCCCTACGCGTTGATGGGCTGAACACAGACATCAACGCATAGGACATCTCATGGCTCGAAAGACCCTCTTCATCACAGGCGCATCGACCGGCATCGGCGAGGCCACGGCGCGGGCGGTGGTGGACCAAGGCTGGAATGTCGGCCTGTTCGCCCGATCCGAAGACAAGCTGGAACAGCTCGCGGATGAGCTTGGTGACCACGCGCTTGCCTTGCCGGGGGACGCCACGGATCTGCAATCGCAGACAGACGCGGTTCACAAACTGGCGCAGCATTTTGGATCGGTCGATGCGGCCTATGCCAATGCGGGCACCGGATTAAGCGCTGCCGGCACCGACGCCGGTGATGCGGAAGAATGGCACCAGATGATCCAACTGAACATCTTGGGGCTGTTGTGGACGACCAAGGCAGCGATGCCACATCTTCAGGAAACCAAGGGGCATCTTCTGATGACCGGCTCTGCCGCAGGCCGCGTCCACATCAAGGGATCGGTCTACGGGGCGTCCAAATGGTTCGTACACGGATATGGCGGCAACGTGGCCGAAGAGATGCGGGAATTCGGCGGGCGCTGCACGGTGATTGCGCCGGGCATGGTCGATACGCCGTTCTTTGACGAGGCGAAACCAGACAAGCTGCAACCCGAAGATGTGGCGCAGTCAGTTGTCTTTGCCCTCGAAGCGGACCCCCGCATGAACGTTCAGGAAGTGTTCCTGATGCCAACCCAATAAGGAGGAGTGTACCATGTCAGACAAGATCACCGATCCCGCGTCAGGTCCTGGCACCACGTCAGATCCAAACCAAGCGGATCGCACCGGCTATCCCGGACGTGACAGGTTCAAGGACGTGCCTGATACATCTTCGGGGCCAAAGCAAACCAACCCCGATCCGGCAAGCGGACCGGGAACGACGCGAGACCCCAATCAGGCAGATCGCACATGACGACGGTGCCCGCCTTCTGGCGGGCATTTTCCGTCACAACGACGCGCGACGGTCCCGCAAGACAACCTTGAGGATCAGCAATAGCCACGGCGTGCCGTGTAAAAGAAGATCGAAGATATCCATGGGTTGCGTGAGCTCACCCACGATCAAGAGCGTGAGCTTTCCCCAGATATGGGGTTCAGGCACAAAGGGTGCGAGCCCAAGTGTTGCACATAACACCAGCAGAATGGTCCACGGAAGAGAGGCCAGCAGCTTGCGAATGTGGCTCATGTCAGAACTGGCCTTGGTAACATCACCGGAAAATAGTATCGCCCTGCTGGTCCACCAACATGCGGGCCTTGTCGACAGAGGCTTTCGCCGCATCTTCGAACGACTGCAATGTATCGGCACGCATCATGAAATGCGATTTGACGTCGCCGTCGATCTCTTTCTCGATCCGCGCGCCGATGCGCCACGTCCCACCGTCTTTGACCGGCTCGGCATAGATCGTGTAGCCATTATGCGTTTCGGCAGGGGTGGACGGGGCTGATCCCCCGCCCCCGCCGAAGAGTTTTTTCAGAAACGACATCGCTTACTGATCCAGGAACGACCGCAGCTTGCGCGACCGGCTGGGGTGCTTGAGCTTGCGCAGCGCCTTCGCTTCGATCTGGCGGATACGTTCGCGCGTCACGCTGAACTGCTGGCCAACTTCTTCAAGCGTGTGGTCGGTGTTCATCCCGATGCCAAAACGCATCCGCAGAACGCGTTCTTCACGCGGGGTGAGCGATGACAGAACCCGCGTCGTGGTTTCCTTGAGGTTGTCCTGAATGGCCGCATCCAGCGGCAGCACCGCGTTCTTGTCTTCGATGAAATCGCCAAGCTGGCTGTCTTCTTCGTCACCGATGGGCGTTTCGAGCGAAATCGGTTCCTTGGCGATCTTCATCACCTTGCGAACCTTTTCCAAAGGCATTTGCAGCTTTTCGGCCAGTTCCTCGGGCGTCGGTTCGCGGCCGATCTCGTGCAGCATCTGGCGACCGGTACGGACCAGCTTGTTGATCGTTTCGATCATGTGGACGGGGATACGGATGGTGCGCGCCTGATCTGCGATGGACCGGGTGATCGCCTGACGAATCCACCAGGTTGCATAGGTGGAGAACTTGTAACCGCGACGGTATTCGAATTTGTCCACGGCCTTCATCAGGCCAATGTTGCCTTCCTGGATGAGGTCGAGGAACTGCAACCCGCGGTTGGTGTATTTTTTGGCGATCGAGATCACCAGGCGCAGGTTGGCTTCGACCATTTCTTTCTTGGCCTGCCGCGCTTCTTTCTCGCCCTTCTGGACCTGCTGCACGATGCGGCGGAATTCGCTGATGTCGAGGCCGACATACTGACCCACCTGCGCCATGTCAGCGCGCAGCTCTTCTGCTTTGGGCAAGGAGCGTTCGATGAACATCTGCCAGCCGCGACCGGCCTTTTCGCCCATCTCTTCGAGCCAGTTGGGATCGAGTTCGCGCCCGCGATAGGCGTCAATGAATTCACGACGGTTGATGCGCGCCTGATCGGCCAGTTTCACCATCGCAGAGTCGATGGACATGATGCGCTTGTTGATACCGTAAAGCTGGTCAATCAGCGCTTCGATCCGGTTGTTGTGCAGGTGAAGTTCGTTCACCAGAACCACGATTTCCGAGCGCAGCTTCTGATACCGTTCTTCATCACTTTTGCTGAACGATCCATCCTCGTTCAGAGTGGCCGAGATGCGGTTGTCCTGCATGCTGGCCAGTTCTTCGTAGTCCTGCGCGATGCGATCCAGTGTTTCAAGAACGCGCGGCTTGAGCGCGGTTTCCATCGCCGCAAGCGACATGTTCGCCTGTTCGTCTTCATCGTCATCGTCATCGCTGCTGATCGGGTTGCCGTCAGCATCAAGTTCCTGGCTATCGTCAGATTTCTTTTCCGACGTTGTATCGCCACCGGACACAACCGGCGCAGCAACCACTTCGTCGTCACCCATCTGGTTGCCGAACGTGGTTTCAAGATCAATCACATCGCGCAGCAGAATGTCTTCGCTCAGAAGTTCTTCGCGCCAGATTGTGATTGCCTGGAACGTCAGGGGGCTTTCGCAAAGCCCGAGGATCATCGTGTTGCGACCAGCCTCGATCCGTTTCGCAATCGCGATTTCGCCTTCGCGGGACAGCAGTTCGACGCTGCCCATCTCGCGCAGGTACATGCGCACCGGATCGTCCGTGCGATCCAGCTTTTCGGACGTGCCGGACGCCAGCGTGACTTCACCGGGTTTCGCCGTCTGGACAAGGTCGGTTGCGCCCTTGTCGTCGTCGTCGGCTTCTTCGTCTTCTTCGGTGACCTGGATGCCCATTTCCGAGAGCATCGACATCACATCCTCGATCTGGTCGGAACTGACCTGATCGGGCGGCAACACTTCATTCAGCTGATCGTAGGTGATGTAGCCACGTTCCCGAGCGTCGGCGATCATCTTTTTGACCGCGGCCTGGCTCATGTCGAGGCTGACGTCTTCCTCGCGGTCTTCGGTCTTGGCGTCGTCGTTATCTTTGGCGGCCATGGATGCTCCTGTCGAGGCGGGGCGATTCGATTGACCCGAATCATTAGCGCGAATAAGTGATTCGCACACCCGTTTACCCTTTTTCGTTTACGCTTTCCTTAGCAAAACACCGTTAACCCCGGGGTTTATCGAAGCGAATGGTTTCCATCAAAGCGGCAAATGCGCTGCGTTCGTCTCGGTTGATGGCGGCCCCGTTGGGACCACGATCGTATTCGGCCTTGTCTTCGGACTGCGCCCGTTGCGCAGATTGCCGTGCCTCTGCAGCCTGACTCAACCGCCATGTCAGCGTCTCGTCCGCCGGACCATACAGATCCTCGGCAGCTTCAGCAATTTCTGCATCAAGCCCAATTCCCGCTTCGAGTTTTGCAAGCTCTTCCGCGATGGTCAAACGGGTCATTTCGCGATCACCGGGATTGCGCAGACATGGCGTTATGGCGACATGGCGTGCGCGGCACAGCTTTTCAAGAGCGTCGCCTCCTACAGTCGCATCCGCCGCTGCCTTGACCACATCCGCCGGGCTTTCGGCGTGTTGTAAAAGACACGCTCTTAGCGCGGCATGATCGGGATCTGCACACGGCATGTCTTCGAGATGGGTCTCAAATTCCGAAATCAAGTCGGGTGATGTGATCAGCGCCGCCAAAATCACCGCCTCGCGCAGACGCATTTCGATACCTTTTCCACCAGAAACAAGCACCGACGTCCGGGTGCCCTCTGACGGTTTTTGAGGTTCGGGCGTGCCGCCGCGCCGGAACGGGCGTGTGTTCGGTTTTGAAGGCCCGCGGAAAAGCTCCCAGCGCAGGCGCTTGATCTCTTCCCCGTAATGGCTGCGCAGCGATGGATCCTGAATAGTACGGATGCGCTCACGCAGCGTCTTGTCGAGCGCCGCCTTGCGTTCAGGGCTGTCAAAAACCCGACCTTCGGTTTCGCGCCGCCACAGCAGCTGCACCATCGGCTGGGCCGATTCAACAAGTGCGCGCATGGCATCGCGCCCTTCGGAACGGATCAAATCATCCGGATCCTGCCCTTCGGGCAGTAGAACAAAGCGCAGCGATTTGCCAGCTTCGAGCAAAGGCAACGCCGTATCAATGACACGGTAAGCTGCATTAAGTCCCGCCTTGTCTCCGTCCAATGCCATGATCGGTTCATCGGTGATGCGCCACAGCATTTGCAACTGTGTGTCGGTGACAGCCGTGCCCAGTGGCGCAACAGCGGCTTCGAACCCGCCAGAGGCCAACGCGATCACGTCCATATAGCCTTCGGCCACGATCAACTGCTGTCCCTTGCCAGCAGCCTCTCGCGCCGGAGCCTGATTGTAAAGCGTTCGGCTTTTGTCAAAAAGCGGTGTTTCGGGGCTGTTGAGGTACTTGGCGTTGTCGTCCGGGTCCATGGCCCGCCCGCCAAAGGCAATGGCACGGCCCCTCGCGTCGCGGATCGGGAACATGATGCGGTTGCGGAAAGTGTCGTAAGGTTTGCCGCCTTTTTGCGACGGCTTGGCCAGACCGACCTCGATCATCCGTTCGGCCGACACACCCTGCCCTGTCAGGTGATCCCAAAGCGTTTGCCAACCCGACGGGGCGAACCCGATGTTGAACCTGTCCTGTGTCGCCTCATCCAGCCCACGCCGCGTAAGGTAATCGCGGGCTTCGGACCCGGCAGCGCTGCGCAGTTGTAGCCGGAAGAAACGCACCGCCTGTTCCATGACCTCGACCAGCTGGGTGCGGTGATCTGCCTTTTCCTGCGCCTTCGGATCGCGCGCGGGCATCGACATCCCGGCTTCGGTGGCGAGAATTTCCACCGCTTCCATGAAACCGACATTTTCAGTCTCGCGCACAAAGGAAATCGCATCGCCTTTGGCGTGACAGCCAAAGCAATAATAATAGCCCTTGCGGTCATCGACGTGAAAGCTGGCCGATTTTTCCTGATGGAACGGACACGGCGCCCACATGTCGCCCTTGGCCTGATTTGACTTGCGCGTGTCCCACAAGACCTTGCGCCCCACAACCTGGGACAGGCTGGTGCGTGTTCGCAGATCATCCAGAAAATTGGGTGGCAGACTCATCCCAAGAATATCGGGTTTCGACAGCCGAGAGTCCAGTACGACACAGCGATCTGCGTGTGGTCTTTGCGAATAATCCTACTGGGCCAGACAGGCCTGATACAGGGCGTTGCTGACCTCTGCGTTAAGCTGCTCCTGCGGCAGGCTGTAGATCCATTCGACAAGGGCGGGCACAGCCACTTCATAGTTCTTCGCATCGGCGGGCAGTGCCTGGATCACGCGGCGTTCCGCGCGCCGGGCGTTAGCGCCGTTTTTGCGTTCGGTCATGATGTTGGTCGCGATCTGACCCTGCTTGCGGCATTCGGTGTCGTCTTGTTGCGACATCGCCGGGGCCGTCAGGCCAAGCATCAGAACAGTGGTGGCAAACGCATTACGGATCATGAGTGTCCTCTTTGGATGGGCCGGTCATATAGGGGTATACCTAGACCGGCCCATCCGGATTGTCATCTTTCAGAGACCCTTGGCGCGGTAACTTGCCGCCACCTTGCCGATCGACACGATATACGCGGCAGTCCGCAGGTCACTGACATCACCGCGCCCGTGCCAGACTTCTCTCATGGACTGATAGGCAATCCGCATGGTGTCATCGAGACCCGAACGCACCAGTTCAAGCTCGTCCGCGCCACGCAGGTATTTCGATTTGAAATCCGGTGTCATCGACCACTGGTCCCCCAAATGGTTGCTCAGCCGTTCAAGCTCTTGCACGATCAGTTCGTGGCGGGATTCCTCTTGCCGGCGCTGCATTCGGCCAAAGCGGATATGGCTGAGGTTCTTGACCCATTCAAAATACGATACCGTGACACCCCCGGCGTTCGCAAACATGTCAGGAATGATAACCGTTCCCTTGTCCCGCAGGATTTCGTCTGCACCGGCGGTGATCGGACCGTTTGCAGCTTCGATGATCAAAGGCGCCTTGATATTGTCCGCGTTGGTCAGATTGATGACCCCCTCCAAGGCGGCCGGGATCAGGATGTCGCATTCCTGTTCAAGCACCTTGGCACCGTTGGCGGTATGCGCGGCGTCGGGGAACCCGGTGATGCCATCATGCTTGACGATCCAGTCGCGCACAGCATCGACGTTGATGCCGTTTTCGTTGAAAAGCGCACCATCCCGTTCGATGATCCCGATGACCCGGCAACCATCTTCGTCCTGAAGGAATTTGGCAGCGTGGTAGCCCACATTGCCCAAGCCCTGCACGATAACGCGTTTACCATCCAGGGAGCCTGACAATCCCGCCGCCTTGACGTCTTCGGGGTGACGGAAAAATTCGCGCAGGGCGTATTGGACGCCCCGTCCCGTTGCCTCGACCCGGCCCGAAATGCCCCCCCCGTTTAGCGGCTTGCCCGTCACACAGGCACGCGCATTGATGTCGGTCGTGTTCATCCGGGCATATTGATCCGAGATCCAGGCCATTTCCCGTTCGCCGGTTCCCATATCAGGGGCAGGAACGTTTTGCGCCGGGTTGATCATGTCGCGCTTGATCAACTCATAGGCAAAGCGCCGGGTGATCAGTTCAAGTTCATGTTCATCATATTCGCGCGGATCTATCCGCAAGCCCCCCTTTGAGCCGCCGAACGGTGCTTCGACCAAAGCGCATTTGTAGGTCATCAGCGCCGCAAGCGCCTCGACCTCGTCCTGATTGACCGACATGGCGAAGCGGATGCCGCCCTTGACGGGTTCCATGTGTTCGGAATGGACCGAACGATATCCGGTGAACGTCTTGATCTGGCCCCGCAGACGCACGCCGAAGCGCACCGTGTAGGTGGCGTTGCAGACGCGGATTTTTTCCTCTAGTCCGGGCGGAAGGTCCATCAGCGCCACAGCGCGGTTGAACATCAGGTCTACCGATTCCCGAAATGTCGGTTCATTGGCTGGTATCAAGTTCATCTGTCCCTCCCGGAGTTGCAGGCATTCGACCCTTCTTTGACATGAGCCTATGACAGCTAAGTTAATTTCGCACGCAATACTGTCGCACCCCAGTTGCCGAGACGAAACCGAAGATTGCGGTTGACTGTTTCACCCATGGCATCAATGGGGCCTGAAAAGCAAAAATTATCCCGAAAAAACAATACACTCCTTATTTTTTCCACAATTGGAGCCGCAATCCCGCCGTGTTTCGCCTTCATCTCTCCCAAAATCTAAGTGGGGTGTCAGTCTGTCCTGAAAGGGCGGGAAAGAGGTAACAAATGATCGGATTAAGCAACCTTCTGCCAAGGCTGCCGGTCGGGAAACGGAAAAAGTCCTTGTTGCGGTCCAGTGTGGCCGTGACATTGAACCGTTACGCTCGGGAAACCGATGGCAACATGTCGTTCCTGGCGATGGCCGGGGCGTTGATTATGATGGCCTACGGCGGCATCGGGATCGATATGATCCACGCCGAAGTTGAACGGACACGCCTGCAAAACACGCTGGACCGTGCAGTTCTTGCTGCGGCGGACCTTGAACAACAGATCGAACCGACCGTGATCGTTCACGATTACCTCGCGAAGATGAATCTGGAGGACGTGTCAGCCACAGTGAACATCTCTGTGGATGAGGGTCTCAACTTCCGGACAGTGGCTGCCAACGCCCAGCGCATTTTCCCCACAAGCTTTCTGAAGGTCTTTGGTGTCGAAGAGCTTCAGGCGACCGGTATTTCGGCTGCCGAGGAAAAGATCTCCAATATCGAAATCTCGCTCATCCTCGATATTTCGGGGTCGATGGGGTCGAACCAGAAGATCAACAACCTTCGCAACGCTGCGGTCGAATTCGTTGAGACGGTGATCGACAGTGACAGCACCGGACTGACGACGATCAACATCGTTCCCTACAATGCGACGGTGAACCTGGGGTCAACCCTTTCGCAGTATTACACACTGACAGACGAGCACGACTACTCAAGCTGTGTGATCTTCCCGGACAACGTATTTACGTCCCGCGCGATTTCACCAAACGAGGCGCTTCAGCGTCTGGCGCATTTCGATCCAAACTCGCTGAGCGAAAGCACAACGTCGATTCCCACACCCTGGTGCCCGGATGATGACTACGGCTCGGTTATTGCCCACAGCTCTGACGAGGCCGAGCTTGTCGCTCATATCCAAAGCCTTGGTGCTGGCGGCAACACGGCGATTGACCTTGGGATGAAGTGGGGCGTCGCCCTTCTGGATCCGTCGGCCCAACCGGTCGTGAACGCGTTGATTTCCGATGGTCATGCGGTGGCCGAAGCAACCGGTCGCCCTGCGGCTTATGATGCAGAGGATGCGCTCAAGATTGCCGTGGTCATGACAGACGGCATGAACACGACGCAGTATGATCTGGCACCTGAATACGCCAGCGGCATGTCGAACATCTGGATTGATGATCGGGGTGACAACTACGCGAGCAACGATCGGTTCTCGCACCGGGTGCGCGATTACAGCGGCTCCAGCAACGACGTCTATTTCTGGGAGCGTTACGAAAACTCTTCCTGGAACAACCGGTATGACAATGATCCGGATGGCGGCAACAACGCGCGTCGTATGACCAATGCGGAAGTCTTTGCACGCTGGGGCACACGCGCCTTTGGCAACAAATTCTTCCGGCAGCCGTATTACGACAACTACCTGTCGTACAATCAGTACTACAACGCCTATTATTCGTATGTACCGATTGTCAGCGGGAACGAGGCGGACGCGCGTCTGTCCACGATCTGCTCGCAGGCACGCGATGCCGACATCACTGTCTTTGCAATCGGGTTCGAAGCACCTTCAGAGGGTCAACAGGCCATGCGGGACTGTGCGTCGTCACCGGCCCACTACTTTCCAGTCGAAGGCCTTGAGATTTCCGATGCGTTTCGGGCGATTGCCCGGACCATTAACCAGTTGAGGTTGACACAATGACACGGCCTAAATTCATGAAACTCCGCGGCTTTCTGCGGGACGAAAGTGGCTCGGTTGTTCTGATCCCCTTCGTAATCTGGCTGCCCCTTTTCCTTGCAATCATCATTGCGGGCCTGGAAATCGGCGCACTTTCCATCCGCCACACGCAACTCGAGCGTGGTCTGGACCTGACGGTTCGTGAGGTTCGGCTGGGAACGGGTGAAAACCTCGACCACGACACGCTCAAGCAGATGATTTGCGACAACACGACCATTCTTGGCGATTGCGAACAGATGCTTCGGCTCGAGATGATCCCGCTCGACCTGCGCGCCTGGAACGAACCGCCGCGTGCTGCTGACTGTGTTGACTCGGCACAGCCGGTCCAACCGCTCCGTCAGTTCGACTCGGGGGAACCCAACGAATTGATGATGCTTCGTGCGTGCTACAAGTATCGGCCGATCACTCCGGCGGGTGCCATTGCAGCCGCAATGCCGAAAGACAGCGAAGGCTACGCAGCCATCGTCTCCTTCTCGGCCTTCGTACAGGAGCCATACTAATGTCTGATCGTATCAAGAAACTCGTGTCGCGGTTTGCCCGCGACGACAAAGGGGACATCACGCTTGAAGCGATGATCGTTCTGCCGGCCCTGCTTGTCATTTTTGCGGCGACCTGGGTGTACTTCGATGTGATGCGTCAGCATACCATCAACCAGAAGGCCAACTACACCATCGGGGATATCGTCTCTCGTGAGACGGAGGTTCTCGACGATGCCTATGTCGACAATGCCCGAGAGCTTCTGTTCCATCTGGCGCAGGCTCAGGGTAACGATGTCGATCTGCGCATCTCGGTTGTGCAATATGTCGGTGACGGTGTCGGTCAGGGATCGTACCAACTCATCTGGTCAACGTCCCGTGGCGATTGGTCGGCGCTGACACAGGGTGACCTGGTGAACTACCAGAACCGCCTGCCGATCCTGTACTCGGGCGACCAGACCATCGTGGTTGAAACCCGCGACTGGTACGAACCAACCCTGCACTTGGCTGGTGTCGATGCGTTCGACATCTCGACCTATTCCTTCACCCGGCCACGGTTTGCACCGCAGGTCATCTTTGAAGGTATCAATGACGGGTCTGGCCGCACATGGTTCAGCAACGGCTGGGGCAATGGCGACAACGACGCTCCGAGCGGCGAAATCGTGGTTGCCGACGGTGAAGGCGACGGCGACGATGACGGCGATGGTGAAGGCAACGGATCCTGAGCCTACATACCGCGCTTGGCAATCATGATCGAAATGATGTCAGCCATCGGGCGGGCCTGAGCCCCAGGGGTCACCCCGCCCACAGCAACCCGGCGCCCTAAACGCCACCACAAACCCGGCTGCCACACCCGTGGCGCCGGGTTTTTCAATGTCAGAACGAACCCGTTGGACGGCTTCATCGCAAAAGCGCCCCGGTTCACCGCAACGACATCCTCGATCATAGCCAGAACCGTGCCGTCACTGTCGGTCAACGCCGTTTCGGTCAACAAAAGCTTCCGCGTGGTCGCAACCTGAAGCTTGTACGCCATCAACAGTGAAATGAGCCCCATTCCAATCAGGAACGCCTGCCAGACAAGGCTGGCCGGAGGTTGCACAAATGCGAGATACAGAACCAGCCCCCCCAGCATCAGAAACAGCGAGATGCCGACGATGCGCCGCGGGCCGCGCGGGTCTACCTCTGCAATAATCTCGTCGCGCATTGCGTCTCTCCCGTGATCCGAAGACGCCAGTACCGCATTCCACGGGTCAAGGCGAGAGCGCGCGAAACACCTCCTGTCCACGCTCTTCCGGCTCGTCGTCGATGAGTTCTGTGGGGAAACCCGGTGCAGTGATCGACAGCCCGGTCGCTTCTTCCAGACGCTCGATCAAACGGTCCGACTGGGCCCGGTCGCCATAGCGCGCCTGCCCGTCCTTGACAATTTCGATCAGCTTGGGCGAAATCTCAAGCGGCACGTTTCTGGCGTCGGCCAGTGCCTGGAACAGCCCGATATCCTTGAGCACCAGATCCAACGTGAAATCGACATCCCGGTTGCCCGACAGGATCAACTGACTTTCGGTTTCATGTACAAATGACGTACCCGAAGACGCCTTGATCGCCTCGTAGGTGGTGGCAAGGTCAATCCCGTGCGCCGCCATGGTTGTCATCGCCTCGCACAGGCTAGCAAGGTGTACCGTCGCCAGATAGTTGGTCATCACCTTGAGCACCGATGCGCTGCCCACCTCACCTGTGTGCAGCACGCGGCGGCCCATATGCGTCAGCAGAGGCAGAACCGTTTCAAAGGTCGCACGGTCACAGCCCGCAAAGATCGAGATATTGCCCGTCGCAGCGCGATGGCATCCCCCCGAAACCGGACAATCGGCGGCCTGCCCGCCTTGTGCGTGAACCGCCTCGGCCTGCGCACGGATCGCTTCGGGATCGGTGGTCGACATTTCGATCCAGATCTTTCCCGGCGCGATTTCCGGCAAAAGCTGATCCAGAACCACCTGTGACGCTGCGGGGCTGGGCAGGCTTGTGATGACCACGTCGCAATCGCGCATCATCTGCGCCGGGCTGCCTCCGGCCTTGGCCCCTTTCGCAACCAGCAAGGCCATGCGCGCCGGATCAAGATCGAACACCGTCAAATCCACGCCGTTGCGTGCCAGCGTTCCGGCAAGCTTGGCTCCGACCGCCCCCAGACCTACAAATCCAACCCGCATGCCGCACTCCCTGTTTGCCCGTTTGGCAACAAGGTGCAGCCGTCAGCCTGATCCTGTCATGGTCAAAACCGACGCCTGCATGTCTGCAAAGGCACAATGTCTTATTCGGCGGCCATTCCGTCAGTGAACTGCAGCCGCGCCAGCCGTGCATAAAGCCCGTCTTCGGACACCAGCGCATCATGCGCACCGGTGGCGACAATACGTCCCTGATCCATCACGATGATCCGGTCGGCCTTTTTCACGGTGGCCAGACGATGCGCGACGATAACCGTCGTGCGTCCTTCCGATAACTCGTCCACCGCGTGCTGCACCGCCCGTTCGCTTTCTGCATCAAGCGCGCTGGTCGCCTCGTCCAGCAGCAGCACCGGCGCATCCCGCAGGATCGCGCGGGCGATCGCGATGCGCTGTTTCTGACCACCAGACAGCATCACGCCCCGTTCGCCCAACCAACTGTCATATCCGTCAGGCAATGCGGTGATGAAATCGTGCGCCGCCGCCGCCTGCGCCGCGACCTCGATCTCTGCATCCGAGGCGTCTGGCCGGCCGAAACGAATGTTCTCACGCGCAGACGCGGCAAAGATCACCGGATCCTGTGGCACCAGCGCGATATGTTTGCGGAAGGCATCGCGATTAAGCGCATCGACCCTCATCCCGTCGATGCACACCGCACCGGAATCGGGATCATAGAACCGCTGGATCAGCTGGATGATGGTGGTCTTGCCAGCACCGCTTGGCCCAACCACCGCAACCGTTTCACCGGGCGCAATCCGAAGGTTCACCCCGTCCAAAGCGGCCACACCCGGACGGCTTGGATAGGCGAAATGCACATTCTCGAACGTGATCTCGCCCTGCACCGGTTCCGGCAATGTCACCGGTGTTTCAGGATCGTTGACCGTATCCTCGGCATGCAGCAATTCCACCAACCGTTCGGTCGCGCCTGCCGCGCGTTGCAATTCGCCAAAGATTTCGGACAAAGCCGCAACAGACCCTGCAACCATCACCGAATAGATGACGAACTGCACAAGCGACCCCGCGCTCATCTCGCCGCCCCGCACATCGGTGGCCCCGATCCAGAGCACACCGACAATCCCCGTAAAGACAAGGAAAATCACGATCGCTGTCATCTGCGCGCGCGTCCAGATCCGGCGACGCGCAGCATCAAAGCTCTTTTCCGTCACATCACCGAAAGCATTGCGCGAAATCTCTTCATGCGTGAACGCCTGCACGGTCTGCACCGACAAAAGCGCCTCGGAGGCGTTGCCCGAGGACGCCGCGATCCAATCCTGATTTTCCCGGCTAAGCTTGCGCATCTTACGACCCAGCACGAGGATCGGCACAACCACGGCCGGCACGATCAACAACACCATCCCGGTGAGCTTGGCCGAGGTGAACAGCATCAGGATGATACCGCCGAAAAAGATCAGAACATTGCGCAGCGCGATGGAAATGGACGATCCGATCACGCTCAGAATTAGCGTCGTATCGGTCGTGATGCGGCTCAAGACCTCTCCGGTCATCACACGTTCAAAAAACGACGGGCTTAATCCGATCACCCGCGCGAACAAAGCTTTGCGAATATCCGCCACAACCCGTTCACCCAACCGCGTGACAAGCGCATAGCGCAGGGCCGTGCCGATCGCCAAGAGCCCGGCAATACCCAAAGCAGCCGAGAAATACAGGTCAAGCAGCGCGCCATCGGACGTGTTGAAATTATCCACCACGCGCCGAACGGCCATCGGCAGTATCAGAGACACCGTTGCCGTTGCGGAAAGCGCAAACAGCGCCGCGAACATCAACAGCCTGTAGGGTGCGACAAACGGCCAAAGCGCTGCCAGCGAACCCAGCTTCTTGGACTTTTCTCGTTCTTCGTTCTTTGCCGGTAAAGGAGTTGCGTCCGCCATTGAATACCTGTGTTTTTGCTGCGCATGCTTAAACCTTGGCATGACCACAATGGTCAAGCCGAACGCGCCCCGAATGCCGATTTGCCGCGCCAAGACTGCTGCGATCAAGCGGAAACCAAATTTTCAGGAGTCCTTTGGAGCGGGCGACGGGAATCGAACCCGTATCATCAGCTTGGAAGGCTGAGGTCTTACCATTACACAACGCCCGCTCAACATGCTACGGGGTATTTCATGCTCGTTCGGAGGTCAAGTATCTGCTGAACATTGGGGAAGGAATTTCGATGACCAAACCACAGGCTGTGATCATTGGGGTCGGCGACGGACTTTCGGCGGCTCTGGCGCGAGAGTTGATGGCAGACTATTCTTTGGCGCTGGCCGCCCAACGGCTCTCATGCTGCCCTGCGCCTTCCAAAACCATCCGCACAGCACGCTCGCGCACTTCTGGTGAATACTTGTTCGTCGTCTTTGTCATGATGCTCCATCCTACTCATGAGTTGGAGCCTCCGCCAAACCCGGCGCGGTTCGAACAAGGTTATTCATATGTTCGCGACAACACCAACTCTGCACTTGTTGTGCGGAAAAATTGCTTCTGGAAAATCCACTCTGACTGTCCAACTTAGTCGCACGGCTGGAACTATTGTGATTGCTGAAGATGAGTGGCTGAATGGTCTCAGTTCCATCTAAAGCAGGATAGGTTCCAATTCACGCTGGATACCACAGTAGGTAAGAACTGGCTGGGATGGTAGGATTCGAACCTACGGTACACTGTACCAAAAACAGTTGCCTTACCACTTGGCTACATCCCAACCGTGCGGCGGTGTTTACTCGGCTACGGTAGCAGGATCAAGACCCCTAAAACCGAAAAATTGCCTACTCTTCCGGGGCGTCTTTCTTGAGAAGATCGTCATTGTGTTTCTCGGCACGTTCGGTCGCGACGATGCGTTCCAGTTCCTTGTCCATGGATGCGTCGACATCCCCAATATTTGCCGAAACGGCCGCTATGGCAGCCGCGCTGGAAGTGGTGATCTTGGGCGCACTTGTGGCTGACGGAACGGTTGATGATCCCGATGCTCCACCGCCGACGCCCAGAACACGCAAAGTTGTTTCGGGCATTACGATTCCTGCGTGATCAAAAGCCGCCATGCACAGGCGCCATGCTTCGCTGCGGGCCTTGAGATAGCTTGTTTCATGCTGCCTGATCCATCCAGCGACTTGCAGGATGACTGCGCTGTCGCCAAGCTTCTCGATCCAGACCGCCGGCGCGGGTTCATTGATCACGAACGGCAATGACGAAACGGTCCGCAGCGCCAGGTCTTGGGCGCGCGCCAGATCCGTGTCGTAGGCGACACCAAGGTCGATCACGAAGCGACGCTCATCGTTGCGGGTATAATTCACGATCCGGCTTTTGAAGACCGTCGCGTTGGGGATGCGGATGTGGTTGCCGTCAAAGCTCAGAAGGATCGTCGCGCGGCTGGTCAGGCGAATGACCTTGCCGATATCGCCTTCGATTTCGACCTGATCGTTGGGGCGAAAGGGCTGGCGAATCGACAGCATGATGGACGCGATGAAATTCTCGACCGTGTCACGGACCGCAAAACCTATCGCCAGACCGATGATCCCTGCCGCACCCAGGATCGTCGACAAGAGCGCCGTTGCACCGAGAATATCCAGCGCGATGACCAAACCACCCAGCATGAACACGATGCGGATCACCTGCCGGTAGATGTCTGCGATGAAGGCATTCGGGGCAAGCCGGTCCCAAGGCCGATTCATGCGCGCGATCAGAAGACCGGCGAAAACCACAAGCGCAAAGGCCGCAATGGCGATACCGGCCAAAGGCAGGTAATTGATGAATTGCTCCATCCGGATGCGAAACCGTTCGATGGCGGGATCAAGGCGGCGCGCCACATCCGTGGTCTCCTGCACCCGGTTTTCGATCGTGACGACACCTTCGACACGGCCCGAAATCTCGTTCAGGCGGCTTAGCGCCGGACCGTCGATCGCGGTGCCTCGCAATGTCACGATACCCGAACTGACCGTGACGGTGACATCTTCATAGCCGTCGAGTTCGCCCAGGATTTCGCGGATGCGCCGCGCGATGGCGGCGTCCTGTTCAGCGCTGTCCGCGACGGCGATGGTGCCACTGGGCTGATCCGCGCCTTGCGCCCAAAGCGGTGCGCTTGTCAGGGCGAGCACACATAGGGTCAAAACCAAAATGAGGCGGGAGAAGTGGACCATGGCGGCAACTTTGCGCGAGGCGCTTGGGCGTTTCAAGAGCCATGATCGGGTGTCAACCTTGCGCCGGGCTGTCGGGGATTTCCAGATCAGTCAGGCTTTGCCCCATGGGTGCGGACCAGAACATGTGCCGCCCACGCCCCGATCTCTTGGCGGCATACAGTGCCACATCGGCGCGTTGCACAAGAACACAGGGATCAATCCTTTCCTCTGACTCCGACGCAGCGATGCCGATGCTGGCACCAACGGCTACCTCCTGCCCGTCGATCATCACCGGGATGGACACATCGCGGATCAGAGTTTGTGAGAGATCCCCCAGACGCGTGTGTTCGGTCAGGCCGGGACAGACAATCACAAATTCATCGCCGCCCGCACGGACCAAAAGATCGTCCTGCCGGGTTTGGGCGCGCATGATCGCAGCGACACGTTTGAGGATTGCATCGCCAATGGCATGTCCCATCGAGTCGTTGACCTGTTTGAAACGGTCAAGGTCCATGTGCAGAACAGCGTATTCGGTGTCCGATTGCCCAAGGCGGGACAACGCACCATCCAGCGCACGCCTATTATGGAGGCCCGTCAGACCATCGGTCAGTGCTTCGGTTTCTGCGGCAAGGCGTGCGCCTTGCAATCGAGAGTTCAAGCTGAAGGAGGCCGCCATCGCGCTTGATTTCGCTTCTTGCAAGAACAGCAATTCGACCGCCAGATCGCTTGCTGCAAAATCCTGCGCAGTCAGGCCGAACCGCTGTACCGCTTCGACAATCGCGATGCCGAAAGACAGATCAAGGATCACACCTTCTGCATGGTCTTCGATGACCAGCCCCCTGAGAACGATATCAGGTTCACAACGCAACCGAAGTTTGAGAACCTGCCCCGCAAGTTTGCGAAGATCCGCCATATCAGTTGGCTGCGCAGGTCGCAGGATTTCGAATGTTTCAAGAAAGCGCTTGTTGCGCAGATCGCCTGCTCCAAGCTTGGCAAGGCCTGCGCCGACCTGACTGATATGTCCGGTCTTGCCCACACAGACGTGCAAGGGTCGCAAACGCACAAGCAGGTCCAGCGCGGAAATCATGTGAAGTGCGCTCTGGGCGTGTTGGCCAGCGAAAACCCCCGGTCTTCTGCAAAAGCCGTTTCGACAACAGTCACTTCGATTATTTCCGACCCGTCGCGGATGCCGACGTGATCCAGCACTGCCAACGTGCCGTAATCATCAGCCATCGCCCGCAACAGCCCGACCAGAACATGACCAAATCCCACCGGGTTGCCACGACAGGAAATGGTGAAACGGTGCGGGATCGGTTCACGCACATGGATTTGCGGAAGATCAAGGCCGGACACAGCAAGCCGTGTGCGTCCCGGCAGGTCATCCAGCGCATGCAGCAGCTCCGAGAAACTGTCCCCGCCGAAACGCATCAACCGTCGCACCGAGGCATGGTTTTGATGTGTGATCAGATAGGCCCCGACATCTTCCAGGATCACCGATTGCGACCGATCCAGCGCTTGGGCACAGCCGTTCAGAAGTTTTGGAAAATAGGCCGGATCGTATTGCAGCATCGCTTCGAAAGAGGTGACTTCGACTTCGCCCAGAGCTACGGCTTTCGCCCAAAGCTCTGCCCCGAAACCGTCCGAAACGAACGCTTCAACCGTACGAAAGATCAATCCATGCATAAGCTGCGCCTTTGACTTGGTGCGCAGCTTTGCATGCCGGTCTTAAAATTCCGCAAACCATTAAAGTTTTAGAAATCTGTCGGTGCTCCACCTTCGGCTTTTCGGCGGGCGACAAAGTCGGCAAGTTCTTCGTGGATGGCGTCGTCCATAGGCGGAGCCTGATAATCTTCGAGAATGGCCTTGTAAGTGACATGGGCGCGTTCGGCGGTCCAGATACTGCCGGCGGCTTCCCAGGCTTCGTAGTTCTTCCAGTCCGACAGGAACGGTTGATAAAATGCGGTCGTGTAGCGTTCCTGCGTGTGTTTCGTGCCGAAGAAATGGCCATTGCAGCCGACCTCGCGGATCGCCTCAAGCCCCAGACCGTCGTCGCTGACATCACAGATCGCCGGGTCCATGTAGCGGATCATCTGCTGGATGACCTCGCAATCCATGACGAACTTTTCCGGGCTGGCGATCAGCCCGCCCTCTAGCCAACCGGCGGCATGATAAACCATGTTGGTGCCCGACTGGATCGCAGCCCAGAGGCTGTGTTCGGTTTCCCACATCGCCTGACCATCCGGCACATTGGCGGCACAGACGCCCGAGGACCGCAGCGGCAGGCCGTAGAATCGCGCCATCTGGCCGGTCATCTGGGTTGCCCGCATGTATTCCGGTGTCCCAAAGGCAGGCGCGCCGGATTTCATGTCGACGTTGGAGGTGAACGTCCCGATGGCACAGGGTGTGCCGGGGCGGATGATCTGGGCCAGCACAATCGCGCTCAGACCCTCGGCCAGAGATTGCGCAACGGCTCCAGCCATCGTGACCGGTGCCATCGCCCCGGCAAGGGTGAAGGGTGTGACGATGCAGCCCTGCCCGCGCGCGGCGCAGCGCATCCAGCCATCCATCATCGGATAGTCGTGTTTCAGCGGTGAGGTGGAGTTGATGTTGGTGTACATGCGCGGGCTGGCATCAAATTCGGCGTGGGTCAGCCCCCCGGCGATGCGCACCATCTCCATCACGTCCTCGACGCGCTCCTTGCCAAGCGAATAGGCATGGGCGACCTTGTCGGTCAGTGTCAGCTTGTCATAAAGCACGTCAAGATGCCGGACGCTGGCATGTACATCCACCGGTTCTACCGGGTAGCCGCCGACAAAATGGATACAGTTGAAATACTGCGACAGCTTGAGAAAGTTGCGGCACATCTCGCGGGTGCCGGGCATCTTGCGGCCCACTTCCATGTCCCAGTAGTTGGGCGGCGAAGAGACGTTGCCAAACAGGATATGGCCGTCGCCGACGGTGATCTGCCGGTCCGGATTGCGCGGCGTGATCGTGAAGGACGACGGGGCCTTGCGCACCCATTCCATCACGAAATCGCGATCCATGCGCACGTTTTCACCGGCAACGGTGCAGCCTGCATCGCTCAGGATTTGCGCCGCCTTGGGGTTCAGGAATTCGATCCCGATCTCTTCAAGGATCACCATGGCCGTATCGTGAATGCGCGCGACACCCTCTTCGCTTAGAGGTTCTGTCGGACGGTCGATGTTGATGGGCAGGCTCCAGGGCAACTGTTCGATCGCCGCTGTTCCGCGTCGGACCGCGTGACCGGATCGTCCGCCGCTGCGACGTTTGCGTGTGATGACATCGGTCATGAAACCCTCCTGAGTTGCCCCTTTAGCTAGGCATCGCAGATGCGGCTTATCCTGTCGGAACACGACTCATACCGTCGCTTTTGGTGTTTGGCAGTCAGATCAGCCCAGACCAAGCCACTCTGGCAGATGCCCGATATCCGGCAAGACGGCATCAGCAAAGGGATCAAGCTCTTCTGCCTGCGCAATTCCGGTCAGGACAGCGACAGTCCACATCCCGGCGGCGCGTCCGGCAACAAGGTCATGCGTACTGTCCCCCACCATCACCGAACGGTTGGGCGCGACCGCGACCGCCTGACAAAAGGCGTGCAACTGTCCGGGCTGCGGCTTTGCGCCAAAACCGCTGTCTGATCCGGCGATAAAGTCAAACCGTCCGCGAACGCCTGCCGCATCCAGGTGTGCAAGCGCAGGTTGCTCGGCATCATTTGTCGCCACGCCAAGGCGCAGCCCGTGCCTCGCAAACCGGTCAAGCAACGGTGCCAGCGGAACCGCTTCCGCCATCGGGGCAGCGGCGGCTTCGGTGTTGATGAGCGTCAAGAGTTCGAACCGCGACAGACCCGGAAATTCTGGAGAAAGCATATCGACAAGTTCATCCGGCGTGCCGGCGATCACGAAACTGTCGGGCGCAAACCGGATTTTTTGAGTGTCGAATCCGATCAGACCCCCCAGGGCAGCGGCGCGTTGGGCATCGCCGTCCGACAGCTTGGTCAACAGGTTGATGGCCCAGACTTCCCATGTTGCGGCGAAATCGAATAGCGTTCCGTCCTTGTCGAACAGGATGGCACCAATGTCGCGCGGGGGTGGGCGGCTCATGTCCAATGCACCTGCGACCCACCCGGAAGCGCGGCGCGCGCCTGCATCAGGCGGTCATAGGCAATGCCTTCATTGTCACAGAATGCAATCACCCAAGCGTCGTCCATCATGATGAAATCCAGCACCGAGGCCTGAAAGTCGGGATTGCCGACGCCATCGCGAAACGCCGACTCATCCGCCCCTGTCGATCCCATAAACACAGGCAAAAGTTCATCATTTCCGGCAAGCCAGACAATCGCCGTCAAAGCGATCCGCTCTGCCCCATCCTGAGAAAGCGCCATTTTTAGTAATTTCCCAAACTCTTTTTTAACCAATAGCGGCAATGAATTGGTGAGCAAAGTCTTAACGCATGTCCCAGGTTCGGAGCTTTCGTGTCCGGTCACGTCCTTATCATCGACGCCCTGTCAAACCGACGCATCCATCTGCGTGCGCAACTGGATACTGCGGCCTATGCGGTTGATCTGGCAGAATCGCAGATGGAAGGGCTGATGCGAATTCAGGACGATCCGCCAGACGTCGTGATCATCGCCGATGACCTGCCGGGACTGCGGCTCAGACAGTTCTGCAAGACACTGCGCGCGCACACCCGTACCCAATTGACCACGATTGTTGTGGCGGTCGCATGCGAAAACCACTCTGCCCGCGTCAGCGCCCTGATTGCGGGGGCGCATGATGTGATCGACCATCAATCCGACCCCGGCGATCTGAAGGCGCGCCTGCGCAATTTCATGCGCATCCGGCAATTCACCGAAGACACACGGCATCAGGCGGGCACGGACCGTCTGTCAGGCCTGGCCGAAGCCAGCCCGGACTTTGCCCCGAAAACAGTGGCCACCTTCATCGCGTCGGGCGACATCACGGATGTCTCGTCCCGCATGTCAGAGCTGTCTGAGGAAACAGGTTTCGTCACCCGGATCATGTCGGCACAGACCGCCCGCCGACAGCCTGACCCGGACACCGATGTCTACGTCCTGTTCGAAATCGGCCAAAGCACAGAAGCCCGTGATCTTTTGGGGGCGTTGCAGTCCCATCCAACCAGTCGTCATGCGCGCATTCTGTTTGTGACCGACAGCACCATCGCCGCGGCCTCACCGCTTGACCTTGGCGCGCAGGATCAGGTGCCACTTTCTGTGTCGCCAACCGAACTGGCCCTGCGGATCAGACGGCTGGCGCGGCGCAAACACGATGCGGACCGTGCGCGCAAAGCGACAAACGAGCTGGGTGAAAAAGCCTATACCGACATGCTGACCAAGCTGAACAATCGTGCCGCAGCAGAAGAGTACCTACAAAAGACCGACCGGGCGCTGACGGATCAGCCAAGGCCGATGGCGCTCTTGATGGTTGATATAGACCATTTCAAAGCCATCAATGACAACCACGGGCATGCGGCGGGTGATGACATCCTCGCCCATATTGCGTCGATCCTGAAGGACAACCTGCGCGAAGGTGACTTTCTTGCGCGATATGGAGGTGAGGAGTTTCTGATCGTCCTGCCGGATGTGGGGGCCGGTCAGGCGCGGTGCGTCGCCCAGCGGTTGCGCAACACCGTGGCCAGCAGTTTCAAGGCCATCGAGGACGGCACGCATATTCGCGCGACCGTCAGCATTGGGCTGGCGCTGGTGAGTCGTACCGACCGCAAATCGACCAAGGATCTCAGGCGCGCCGCCGACAGCGCCTTGTACGAGGCCAAGAGAAACGGCCGCAACCGCATCGAAATGGCAAGTGATCAAGACTTTCAGACCCTGCCGCCGCAGCACATTCAACCGGTCGTCAAACGCCTTGGCTGATCGCGGCTATCTGCGGACGCGCTGCGCCAGATCATTCAGCCGCTCTTCAATCCGGTCGGCATAGGCCGCACGATCCTGATCGCTCATGGCGGCAATTCGATGGGCAAGAAGCTGTCGTCCGATCTCTTCACGCCGCAGGCGGCGATTGGACTGATCGGCCATCGCGGTCGCAAACGCCTCGGGGTCGAACGGGGTGGCACGCAGGGTTTCCAACGTTGTCTGCAGATCGGCAAGAAGCGCGCCGCGGTCACGTCCGTTTTCGCGCAGCCCGGACATGAAATCGCGGCGCAATGCGCGGCGGTCTTCTTCGCTTAGCGCGCGGGTGTAGAAGGTTCCGAAATCACTGCGGTCCCGATCCGCACGACGGTCCGGCCCGCCGAGGATCAGGAACCCGGCCACGGCCCCAAGGACCAGCACATTGACCGCAAGCGAGGCCAAAAGCGTCAGGCGCAACCACAAAGGGGTTTTTTGCGAAGATGTCTGAGCCATGTCAGCCATCCACCAGCAACAGATCAAATGCTCCAAGCCCCATTCCGGCCTCGAACGAGGCGCTTTCCAACGGAGTCAGAGCCAGCATCAGATCATCGGTCAGCGCGCCGCCCACCCAGATGCCAAGGCACGCCGTCATTGCCAATCCCGCAACCGCAGGCCATCCGCCCACGGTCCCGAAAATCTGACGCCAGATCGGTCGCCGTTCGGGTTTGGGCATCTCGGTCATGGCATCGGCCATGACACGCGCCATCAGCCCATCCGGAAGAGCAGGCGTCGACTGGCGCGCTTCTGCGAAAGCAGACTCCAGCGGGTCAGTGGTCGGAGGTCTGGACTGTGTCATCTGTATACCCCAAGTCTTTGCGCTGGCCGCTCAAAAGCGCAGTCAGAGCCCGTTTGCCACGCGCGGTCAGACTTTCCACCGCACGAGGCCCAATGTCCATGATCTGGGCAATCTCGGTGTTGCCCAGACCGTCGATGTGACGCAGCACCACGGCCTGTCTCTGGCGGTCCGGCAATTGCATCAGCGCCTCTTCCAGCGCCAATCGCCGGGCCGCGTTCTGCATCTGCGCCTCAACGCCGGGTGTCCCATCCGCCAGTTCGAACTCTTCCGGCAACCCCTCCGGGCGGGTCTTGCGCAACCGGTCGATACAGAGATTCGCCGTCACCCGGTAAAGCCACGTTCGAACCGATGCACCGCCCTCTGCGTCCCATCCGGGTGCCTGCCGCCAAAGCCGCAGCATCGCGTCCTGCGCCACGTCTTCCGCCTCGGCCCGGTCATTGAGCATGCGAAAGGCATGGGCAAAGACCAACGGCGTATACCTTCGCGCCAATGACTGTGCCGCAGCGGTATCACCGGCGGCATATGCCTCAAGCAAAGCCGCTTCCGCAGCAGGATCAGTCTGGCTTTGGGTCATTCCACCGCGCGGCTAAGAGGTCTGGTCCAGTGTAGCAGGGAGATGAGCGATACACACGGCACCGCTCATCTTCTATTCAAAAGGTCAGCGGTTGCAATGTCCGTGGCGTTTGCCGTCGTGACCCCCGCGTTTGCCGTCGCGACCACCACGCTTGCCATCTTGTCCGCCCATCCGTGCTTCGGCGAATTCTTCGGCGCTGACGCTGCCATCATCATTGGCATCGAGGCGTTCGAACATCCGGGCGGGATCGCGGCGTGACTTGATTTCGTCTTGCGACAATGCCCCGTCGCCGTTGGCATCCAGACGTTCGATCATCTGCGCCGCGCGACGCGCCGCCCGCTCTTGTCCAGCGGCCACAATCTCTTCCGCCGTCAAAAGTCCATTGCCATCCGCGTCGGCACGGGCAAAGCGGTTTGCTCCGGCTGCAAATTCGTCCGCGCTCACAGAGCCGTCGCTGTTTGTATCCAACTGCGCGAAGGCCTCGGCGCGGCGATCTGCGCGTGGTGTGGCGTCCTGTGCAGACACCGACGTAACAACGCCCGTCGCCAGAAGTGCTGCAATTACGAGACCCGAAACCTGCTTGTTCAATGTCATGACTTATCCTTTCCATGTCCGGCCTTAATGCCGGATCTTTTCAACCAGTGGACCGGGACGAAACCGTTTCGTCCTTGCATCCACTGCGTTCCACGCCGGGCGACAGAAATCCCGTCGCAAGAAATGCGAGACCTGCATCACAGACGCGTGATTTGCGACATCCAGCCGCAATGACAGATTGACGGCTGTTCATCCCGTCAGAGGACACGCATTTTAGGGGCGGGAGAGCGAACATGACGACATCTGAGACGACGACGCAGGACGACCGTCCGACATGGCCTGCCGTGCGCAGAGGCTGGCGGCGGAAATGCCCGAATTGCGGCAGTGGCCCCTTGCTGAGTGGCTATCTGACGGTGCGCGACTCGTGTCCTGTATGCCGCCAGGAACTGCACCATCATCGCGCCGATGACGGCCCGGCATATCTGACGATTCTGATCGTCGGGCACCTGATGGCCCCGCTCTTGCATATTGTGTTTGTGAACTTCCGCCCAGAACCTCTGGTGCTTTTCACAATCTTCGCAGTTGGCTGCGTCGCCCTGACGCTATATCTTCTGCCAAGATTGAAAGGGGCTATCGTGGCGTTCCAGTGGTCACGACACATGCACGGGTTTGCGGACACGCCGACCTGACCCCTTACGCCACAAAAGGGGTCGCGCGTGACCGAGACACCAACAATCGACAAGACCGCGATCCGCGATGCCGCCACGGTGATCGTCCTGCGCGACAGAAACCATGAACCCAGCGTTCTGATGGGCCAGAGAGGAGCCAAAGCGGCCTTCATGCCCAACAAGTTCGTCTTTCCCGGTGGTGCTGTGGACCCCGAAGATGCCCATGTCTCGTTGGCAGAGCCATTGTCAACGCTGTGTGCCAGCCGCCTGATCGACAACGCACCGCATGATCGCGCAACAGCGCTTGCAGCTGCGGCGATCCGCGAATTGTGGGAGGAAACCGGCCAGATCCTTGGACATCCGGGTGACTGGGCCAAGACTCCGCCGGAAAACTGGCGCGACTTTGCGGCCCAAGGTCACCTGCCCAACGCCGCGCCGTTGCAGTTCGTGTTCCGCGCCATCACGCCCCCAGGCCGCCCCCGCCGCTTTGATGCGCGATTTTTCCTGCTCGATGCAGATGACCTGGCTAGCGATCCTGACGATTTTTCAGCAGCATCTGATGAATTGGCCCACCTGCAATGGATCGCGCTGGACAAGGTGCGTGGCTTTGATTTGCCTTTCATCACAGAGGTGGTCCTGGCCGAAGTGGCCGCCCGCGCTGCTGACCGGCATCCTCCTGCATCCGTTCCATTCTTTCGCAATGATGACGAAGAAAGCCTGTTCCTGCGCCTCTACGGCCAGCCCTTGCCAGACTAAAGAACAAGGATAAACGTCAGGATCGACAGGGCCAGGAATCCTATGCCGATAAATTCGCGCGAAGTGACCGTTTCCCGGAAGAACAACACCGAGGCCAGAAGCGAAAAGATCAATTCGACCTGACCAACAGCTTGCACATAGGCGGCCGTTTGCAGTGTAAAGGCCGTGAACCAGCCCAGCGATCCGGCCATCGACGTCAGCCCGACCCAGACCGCCACCTTGCGCGCACGCCACACAGCGGTCACCTGTCCCGGCTCGCGCCAACGCAGCCAAAGCGCCATGGCAAGGAACTGCGACGCCGTCACACACACCAGAGTGACACCCGCGCGCAAGAGCGCATCCTCGCTGTCGATTCGCAGCGACGCCGCACGGTAGCTTGTCCCGGAAAACGCGAAGAAAAACCCTGACGTCAGACCCAACACCGTGGCCCGACTGCTCATGCTTTTCCACAGCCCTTGTTGAAGCCCCGGAGTCCGGGACAAGAGCAGCACTCCGATCAAACCGATCAGAATAGCCCCCCACCCGGCCAGTGAGATGTCCGCGCCAAAAAAGGCCACGCCGACAATCGCGGTCTGGATCACCTCGGTCTTCTTGAAGGTGATCCCCACAGCGAAATTGCGCTGGCGGAAAAGTGCGACGACGCAAACGGTGGCAAGGATCTGGGTCACGGCACCAAGCCACGCGTAGAACCAGAACCAACCATCAAGTTGGGGAACCGGCGCGCCCTGGATCCAAAGGTAAGCTGCGATCACCAAAAAAGCCGCCGGGGCTGCGTAGGCGAATCGTGCAAATGTCGACCCGGCAGTGCTCAGCACATCCATGCTCAGCACTTTTTGCAGCATGAACCGCACAGTCTGAAATAGCGCCGCGACGACGCTTGCGAAAACCCAAAACTCCATGCGCCTCTATGGCGTCCGCTCAGTGGTGTTGTCCATCCCGATACAGCGGGTGTGGAACAGGGTCTTTCGCCCGGAACAGATACTTGCGCGCGATCTCGGCATAGGTGCTGTAACGATAACCGAGGTTGGCCGACAGGTACTGCGCGCGCCGCGACTGGTAAAGTTTGGGCAGCGCATACCAAGGCACGCCGGGGTGCATGTGATGCACGACATGCAGGTTGTTGTGCAGGAACAGCAGCGCGAACAACCCGCGATCCTCGACAATTGCGGTGCGCGCCAACGAGCGGTCATGCGCCTGGTGTTCAAGATAGGTGCGCAGTTTGAGCATGGACAGTGCAAGATATACGGACAGAAGCCATGCCCAGATCGGCAGCGTCGCCACTGTCAGGACCCACCACAGGACGAGGGCAACTGCCGGGAGGTGGACAACCCATCCAAGCAAGACCCGTCGATCGCCAGCCCGGATCAGCGCCCAATCGGCCTGCATGAACGAAATCTGTCCAAGGATCGGACCAATGATCAGACGTCCGGCAAGTGTGTTGTTGCCCCGGTACAACGCCTTGCGCCAACCGGGCAAAACAGCCCAGACCGCAGGGTCGAGGTAATTGGATTCCGGATCATCATAAGGGTCGGTCAATGTCTCATCACAATGGTGCGCCAGATGGGTGTCGCGAAACCGCAGGTACGGCACGACAACGGTCAGCGCCGGAAACAACAGCGCCGTATTCAGCGTTGGATATCGTGTCGGATGCCCGTGAAGCGCCTCGTGCGACAACGAGGAATGCTGCACGGCGGCCAATGCGCACAACACGATCGCCAAAGGCACAGACCACGCGGCAACCCAGACCGAGGCCCAGGCCCAAAGCGAATAGGTTGCGACCAAGAGCAAGACCGTTGGCCATTCTGTGACCCGTCGCAGCTCTGCCGGTCGCGCCAGAAGCACGTCTTTCATCAGTTCACCGTGTTTGTTCCCACAGCGAACAGTACGGATTTCAAGGATGTCGTAGAATTCCGGATATGATGCACAATCGTCATATCTGGTGATTTAGGTCACCACCTGTTATATTCACATCATGGACAAACGATATCGCGCCGATCTGTTTCGCAAGCGCCTTCATGTGGCGATCACCCGCGCAGGCACCAATCAAAGTGCCTTGGCGCGCAAAACCGGTGTCGACCGGTCAACGATTTCGCAATTGCTGCGCGATGACGCCGCACGCCTGCCGAACGCGCATGTGGTCGGGGCCTGTGCAAGTGCGTTGGGTGTGTCGGCGGATTGGCTGCTTGGTCTGGCGGAACATCCGGAGAACGCAGCTGATTTGCTGGCCAGTGCCCTGACACTGACAAATGCACCGCGGGCTTTGGTGGATCAGCAGATCTTTGACTGGCACAGGGAAGCTGACGGTTACAAGATCCGGCATGTGCCTGCGGCCCTTCCCGACATGCTGAAGACCCATGAGGTTCTGAAATGGGAATACGGTCCCCATCTGGGCCGCACGGCAGAACAGGCGATCACCGCCTCGGCCAACAGGCTTGCATGGATGCGCCGCTCGGCATCGGATTACGAAATCGCAATGCCGCTCTACGAGTTGCAAAGTTTCGTCGAAGGCACAGGCTATTACGACGGTCTGTCGCTTGATGTGCGGCGACGGCAGATCGACCACTGGCTTGACCTGACCACTTCACTTTATCCCCGGATGCGCCTGTACCTTTTCGACGCGCGCCAGCTTTTTTCCGCACCAATCACCGTATTCGGACCGTTGCTGTCCGTGATCTATGTCGGAAGCAACTACCTTGCGTTCCGCGACACCCAGCGGGTGCGGGCGTTTTCCGACCATTTCGACCGACTGGTACGCGAGGCGCAGATCACGGCGCGCGCGTTTCCAGACCACTTGACAGATCTGAGCAAGCTCTTGGACAAAGAGGGTTAGGTTTCCGATAGCCAGCCATCTCCGGATGCGATCGCTGCCAGAATGGCGGCCGTATCCTGGCCACGGGCACGCACCTTGGCTGGGGCCTGCGAGGCCTGACCGCCGAAACGCGGGGCGGGTGCCGCCTGCGGCCCGTCTTCCCTCATATGCCATGTGCCCCGCGCCGCATTGTGGGGATGCGCATAAGCCTCGCGTGGCGACAACACCGGCGCGACGCAGGCATCGCTGCCCGCGAACAGCGTCGTCCAATGTAATGAGGGTTGGGCACGAAAAAGCGCCGACAACCGTTCTGACAGGCGCGGCCACGCTGTTCGTTCGAATTGATGGGTGGCAAAGTCGGCGTCCGTCGAAAGCGCCATCTTCTCCAAGAACAGGTGATAGAATTTCGGCTCAAGACATTGGACACTGACAAATCGCCCATCCGCACATTCGTAGGTGCGCGACCAATGTGCGCCGACCAGAGGATTGGCTTGCGCCGATGGCCCATCATCGACTGCGCCGTCGATGGACATCAGCAGGTTCTGCATATGTGCAACCCCATCATAGATAGCGGCATCCACAACCGTTCCCTGCCCGGTGCGCCCTGCCGCCAGAAGACCCGACAGCATCCCGGCCACAAGATACAACGCACCGCCGCCAATGTCTCCGACCAGAGTGGGCGACGCCGTTGGCCGCTCACCGGGCAATGCCGAAGACCACAACGCGCCAGCCAAAGAGATATAGTTGAGATCATGGCCCGCCTGCTGCGCCAAAGGTCCGTCCTGCCCCCAACCGGTCATACGACCATAGACAAGGCGCGGATTGTCAGCCTGACAGTCTGCCGGTCCCAGACCCAACCTTTCCATCACACCGGGACGAAAGCCTTCGATCAAACCATCCGCGCACGCGGCCAGTTGCAGAAACACCGTGCGGTCGTTGTCTGACTTCAGATCAAGAATGATCGACCGCTTGCCGCGATCCGTCACCGGGCGATCCTTGAGCCCCGCCGCCGGACCGGTTCGGGGGCGATGCACAACAATCACTTCAGCCCCAAGATCGGCCAGCATCATCGCCGCGAACGGTCCCGGGCCAATGCCCTCGACCTCAAGAATACGGATTCCGGTTAAAGGACGTTCCGTCATACATGCCTACCTTGTGGGTCTGTGAAATCGCCGGAGCATAACACGACTGGGCCGGCATCTGTGAAGGCTTGGACGCACCCGCAGCCCTGATGTCCAGACTTCAGAAAAACGACATCAGGTCGCAGATGGCAATGCACGGCAGATTCAGCCGATTACACCGCGAGAACATTTCGAAAGTCGCCCATGCACGAACGCCGTATTCCAGAATGGCTCCGACATGCGCCCGCGCCAAGCGTCCGGGGGTTTGCCCTGCTTGCCGGAGCTGAAGCGGTGGCGCGCGGCATCCTCATTTCGGTTTTTCCACTGCAAATGTACAATGCCCTGCAAGACGCGGCGGTCGTCTCGAAGGTCTATTTCCTGATTGGCATTCTATCGCTGTTCACCGGCCTTCTAGTGCCTTTCCTGTCGCGCTATATCCCAAGGCGCTGGGTCTACGTGACCGGGGCATCCTGCTTTGTCATCGGCGCATTGCTGGCAATCGAGGGATCACCGGCGGCCATCGTGCTTGCGCTGCTCCTGACCTCGATCGCGACAGTGACCACGTTTGTCTGTTTCAACGCCTATGTGCTGGACTACATCGCCAAGATCGAACTGGGCCGATGCGAAACCTCGCGCATGTTCTACAGCGCGATGGGCTGGACCTTGGGTCCGGCGCTTGGTGTGATCCTGCTCCGCTGGTGGGCACCTGCACCCTTCCTTGTCGCAGCGACAGCCTCAGGCGTCATGATCTTCATGTTCCTTGTGATGCGCCTTGGAAATGGCCGGCTGATCACGAAAAGTCGTGCAGCACCTACCAATCCGCTGGGCTATCTACCCCGATTTGGCGCGCAACCCCGGCTTCTTGCGGGGTGGCTGTTTGCGGTGATCCGATCCTGTGGCTGGTGGGTCTATGTTGTCTACCTTCCGATTTTTGCAATCGAGTCAGGCCTGGGGGATCAGCTTGGCGGGATCGCCCTGTCGATCTCGAACGGGGCGCTGTTTGTGACGCCTTTCATGCTGCGATGGATGCAGCGCCGGTCCATTCGCCACGCTGTGCGCGCAGGCTTTATGGTGTCGGGTCTGCTTTTTGCGGCAGCGGCGCTTTTGTCCGGCTTTCCGTGGATCGCGGTTCTGTGCCTGATGTTTGGGTCGTTCTTCCTCATCCTGCTGGACGTCTCTGCCGGCCTGCCCTTTCTTTTGGCGGTCAAACCGTCCGAACGAACCGAGATGTCAGCGGTTTATTCAAGCTATCGCGACGTGTCCGGGATTCTGACTCCCGGCGTCGCATGGCTTGTGCTGTTGGTGGCCCCCTTGTCGGGCATCTTTGCTGCCGGTTCGGCCGCGCTGTTTTGTGGATGGCTGTTGGCGAACGGTCTGCCCGCGAGACTTGGGAAAACCGGCAAGCAACGCGTCACCCCGGAACAGGCACCCGTTCTTGAACCACAACAGGTCTGATCCGGCTTTCAGGTCGACACGATATCGAAACGGCACAATTTCCGCAGAGCCGAGGGTCAGTACGGCATCGGATGCTGCTTGTGCGTTTCGTCCAGCGTCTTCAGAACATCCCCGCTCAAACTCATTCCGACAGCTTTCAGCAAATGCTCAAGCTGCGTGGGTGTCGTCGCCCCAAAGATCGACGACGCCACAAACGGCCGTTGTGCGGACCAGGCCAGCGCCATCAACGCCATGTCAAGTCCGGCCTCGTCTGCCACCTTTGCATAGGCATCGACAGCTGCAAACGCACGGTCCGACTTGCGTCCACCCAGGTTGCCATTCAGCGACATGCGCGACCCGTCCGGTACCGCTCCGTTCTGGTACTTCCCTGTCAGCAACCCCGCTGCCAATGGCGAAAACGGCAACAACGAGACCTGTTCATTGATCATCATTTCGGCCAGATCAGTGTCCGCCAGACGGCACATCAGCGAATACTCGTTCTGAATGCTTTCCATGCGCGGTCCAGCCATCGCCTCGGCCACCTTGAGCCACATCGCGGTACCCCAGGTGCTTTCGTTGGACAGGCCTATGTGACGAACACGACCCCTTTCGATCTCGCGGCCCAGCGCGCCCAACACATCGGCCATGTTCTGCAACGTGGTGGCGCGGTCTTGTGTTGTCGGGTCAAAGGTCCAGTTCTGCCGGAACATGTACGATCCACGGTTCGGCCAGTGAAGCTGGAAGAGGTCAATGTGATCCACTTTCAGACGCTTCAGCGACCCCTCTACCGCCTCGGGCACGCTTCTGGACGTGATCGGCGCACCGTCGCGGACGTGTTGCATGCCTTCGCCAGACTGCTTGGTCGCGAGGATATAGTCATTCCGGCGTCCGGTCTTTTGGAACCAGGACCCCAGAATTTCTTCCGTCAGGCCGATCGTTTCCGCGCTGACTGGATTGACCGGGTACATTTCAGCGGCATCCAGGAAATTGATCCCGGCATCCAGCGCCATGTCCATCTGAAGGTGGGCCTCGGCCTCGGATGTTTGATTGCCAAACGTCATCGTTCCCAGGCAAAGTTCGGACACCATGAGATCGGTTTTGCCCAGTCGGTTCATCTTCATCGCAGGTTCCTTCGTGATCGGTTTGGCGCAACCTAGCGGCTAAAGCCCGCTCTGCAAGCCAACCGCGATATCGGTCTGGGATACGGCGACCGATTTCATCACCGCAAAGCACTCGGCCCCTTCGACGATGTGCAGCGCGTCGGCGCTGCGCCGCGTGATCCGCGCCAGCAACCGGTCGTCGCCCGCCTGCAACTGCACGATGACACCCGGTCCTTCACCGCGCCGCACAGCCAGCACTTTCGTCGCCAGGATATTGAGCGCAGAAATCCCTTCTGGACGGGTTCGCGACAGGATCACATCCTGCGCCAGAATGCGCACACGCAATTTCGCCCCGACAGGGGCATCCACGGCAGGCAAGAACAGTCGCCCACCGGACACCGTCAGCTCACTGATGCCATCATCCGGCTGGGCCGCCACCGTCGCCGACAAGACCGCGCCTGCGTCGCGAATGCCCAGCACGCGCACCATGTCAGGATCTGTCAGCAATTCCTCGGGCGCCCCGGATCGCAGGACGCGACCTTCGTCGATCAGCACGATATGTGTGGCCAGACGCGCGACCTCTGCCATGTTGTGCGTCACATAAAGGATCGAGAGCCCGGTTTCCCGCCTCAGCGTTTCGAGATAGGGCAGGATCTCGGCCTTGCGCGGCCCATCAAGGGACGCCAAAGGCTCATCCATGAGAAGCATGTCCGGCTCTGACAACAGCGCCCGCCCGATGGCGACCCGCTGCGCCTCGCCTCCTGACAGCGCGTGGGTACGCCGGTCCAGAAGATGGGAAATGCCCAGCAGCGCCCCGACCTCGTCCGGCTGTCGCGCGCCACGCCCGCCGACCCGCGCGGCATAGGTCAGGTTCTCGCGTACGCTCAGATGCGGGAACAGCCGACTGTCCTGAAACACATAGCCCAGTCGGCGCTTGTGGACCGGAACGTTCACACCTGCGGCCCGGTCAAATAGCATACGGCCATCGACGGCAATCTTCCCCTTTTCCGGCGCAAGCAACCCGGCAATGGATTTCACCACCGATGTCTTGCCGCTGCCGGATCGCCCGAACAGAACGGTCACACCTTCGGGTGCCTCAAACCGCGCCGCCAAACGGAACCTGCCCAATGACCGCTGAATGTCCACCAGAAGGCTCATGCGCCCGATATCCGTCTTGCCACGCGGCGCGATAGCCACTCAGACAGGATCAGCGCGCCGATGGCGATCATCACGGCGACGCCAACCAGCCGCAACGCGCTGCTTTCGCCACCAGGCACCTGAAGGAACGCGTAAATCGCAGAGGGCACCGTGCGGGTTTCACCGGGAATGTTCGACACAAAGGTGATGGTGGCCCCGAATTCCCCCATCGCCTTGGCAAAGGCCAGAACCGCGCCTGCAATGATCCCGGGAAGGATCAGCGGCAGGGTGACCGTGGTGAACACCTTGATCCGGCTTGCGCCCAAGGTCGCGGCGGCCTCTTCAAGCCTGGGATCCACCGCTTCGATCGCCAGCCGGATCGCACGCACCATCAGCGGAAACGCCATGATGGACGCGGCCAGCGCAGCGCCGGTCCATTGGAACGCCAGCGTGATCCCGAACACATCGCTGAGAATCGAACCGATCGGTCCACGCCGCCCAAAGCTCAGCAAGAGCAGATAGCCGGTGACCACAGGTGGCAGGACCAAAGGCAGATGCACCAGCCAATTGAGCACGTCGCGGCCAGCAAACCGGCCCCGAGCCAGTGCCAGGGCGCACAGCACTCCAAACGGCAGACTTAAACCCGTGGCCCAGAACGACACCTTGAGCGACAGCGCAACGGCTTGCCATTCCTCTGGTCCCAGCCATCCCGTCACGGGGTTGGCATCGCCTGCAAGAACCCGTTCCGGGCCAGAATCCCTTGTGCCACATCCCTGGTCAGCCAATCGACGAAGTCTCCAGCTGTTTCCGCCTCGGTGCTTTCCGTGACGACAGCCGCCGGGTAGCGGATCGGGGGATGGCTGGTTGCGGGAAAGACACCCGCCACAACGACACGCGGCTCGGCCAGGGCATCTGTGGCATAGACCACGCCCAAGGGCGCTTCTCCCAGCGCCACGAGGGCCAACGCGGCACGGACGTTGTCCGTCGGGGCAAGACGCAGACCGTCCCAAAGTCCAAGGTCTGACAGCGCGGCCTTGGCATAGATTCCGGCGGGAACGGCGTCAGGCAAGGCAACGGCCAGTCGCCCGTCCGGGCCAAGTGCCTTTTGGATGTCGGTGTGTGCCGTGATCTCTGCCTCGGAGCGCGCGGCCGGATCATGCGCCACCAGAACCAACCGGTTGGCAGCGACATCCAGACGCTGCTCTGGATTGATGCGTCCGCGTTGGGACAACCAATCCATCCATGCCGCATTGGCAGACACATAGACATCAGCCGGGGCACCGGCGTCGATCTGCCGGGCGAGCGTTGAACTGCCCGCCAGAACAAGCGTCAGTGACTGCCCGGTCTCGGAGTCCCATGCGAGGGCCAGATCTGCCATCGCGTCCCCCAGAGAGGCTGCGGCAAACACGGTCAGATCAGCGGCTTTGGCAGGCACTGCAAGGCACATGAGAAACAGCGTTGCGCGCAGCATCGAGATCACGAATTCCAAGTCCTTGTGCCAAGGCCGTTTATCCTGCGTACCAGACCAAGTGTACCGCCAAGTGGCAAGTGCCCATGAGCAGACTACGACGAATCTCTTGAGAACAAAATGTGAACATATATAATTGCGCCCATGCAAACCGCTGCCGCTCTCCTGTCCCGACGCCCGCATCGTCCTGCCCCCGAGATCACGCTTGGGGACGCAGAGATCGCGCTGCGGCTGGGGCGCGTTCACGAACTTTGTGGTCAGGCACGGCGCATGCTGGCTTTGGCGATTGCCGCACAGACCAGCGGGCCAGTGGTCTGGATCACATCACAGGCAACGTCCGAAACCCTGTGTGCAGATGCCATCGCCCCTCTGATCCCCCCCGGCGAAATCCTTTTTGTCACCACCCAAAAGCGCGACATGCTTCTCTGGGCGATGGAAGAGGCGCTGCGCGACGGGCAGGCCCCGGTGGTCATCGGCGATCTGTCCGCGCCACCTGCGATGGTCCCGGTTCGCCGTCTGCATCTGGCTGCCGAGGCGGGGTGCGGCGCAGGCATCTGCCGTCCACTGGCGCTTTTGCTTACACCGCACGAAGGTGGTGCGCCGGGGATCGAAACCCGCTGGTCGCTTGCACCTGCGCATCATGAAGGCGCCGGACACTGGATCCTCAGCCGCCTGCGCGCCCGCATGGCCCCACCGCGCGACTGGCTGATGACCCACACACGCACAGGCCTGAACCCAAGCGCGCCGGACACAGAAATTTCGTACGAAATTTCTGCCCGCCAAAGGAATTTCGTACGAAATTCCTTCACCCCGACCAAAGAAACGACATCCTGAGTCGAATAGGGACACCCAAGCGCGGCGGAATGCGGTATCGCTGGCGTCATGCGCCTGCCCTTGTCCTTTGCCGCCCTCTTTCTGTCTGTCGTCATGTTGCAGCTGTCTTCGGGTGGTGTTGGACCACTCGACGCCATATCCGGCATCACCCTGGGCTTCACAACAGCCGAAATTGGCCTGTTGGGGTCGTCACATTTCCTCGGTTTCTTCGTTGGCTGCTGGTGGGCTCCGCGTCTGATGGGCACGGTGGGCCACGCCCGCGCCTTTTCCGCATTTACGGTTCTGGGAGCCATCGGCCTTCTGGCGCATATGATTCTGCCCGATCCCAACGCCTGGGCCATCATGCGAATTGCCACCGGCATCTGCGTCGCGGGCTGCTACACCGTGATCGAGGCATGGCTTCAGGCCGAGGTGACCAATGAAACCCGCGGCCGCGCGATGGGCCTATACCGTATCGCCGACATGGGCGCATCGCTGGTGGCACAACTGCTGATCGGTGTGCTCACCCCTGCCGCTTATGTAAGCTATAACCTGCTTGCGATCCTGTGCTGTGCGGCGCTTCTGCCCATGGCCCTTACCACCCGGCCACAACCGGAAACGCCGAATGCGCCGCGTCTGCGTCCGATGCTGGCCGTCGCACGATCCCCCCTTGCAGCGGCCGGAGTTGTTGTCGCGGCCCTGTCCTCGGCCTCGTTCCGCATGGTCGGCCCGGTCTATGGACAGGGCGTCGGCCTCGCCCTTGATCAGATCGCACTTTTCATGGCGGCCTTCGTCGCAGGCGGTGCGCTTGCGCAATATCCCGTGGGCTGGCTTGCCGACAAATATGACCGCCGTTGGGTGCTGATCTGGCTGTCGGTGGCCGCCATCGCCTCGTCCGTCATGACTGCGACCCTGACCAATCTGCCGACATCCGGCGTCTTTCTGACCGCGATGATCTTTGGCCTGACCACCTTTCCGATTTATTCTGTCGCCGCCGCCCATGCCCATGATTTTGCATCCTCGAACGAACGTGTCGAACTGTCGGCAGCGCTCATGTTCTGGTACGCGACAGGGGCGATTGCCGCGCCTTATCTGGCCTCGGTTCTCATGGGGATGTTCGGACCGCCTGCCCTGTTTGCGATGATTGCGGTAGGTCATGCGGGATTGGTGATCTTCGGCATCATCCGGATGCGCGTCCGCCCGACCCAGTCGAAGACACCTTATGTCTACGCGCCACGCACGTCATTCCTGATCGGTCGCCTGATGCGTTCGAGCCGCGAAAAAGACTGACGCTCTGGCACTTGGGCGGCTGATCCGCTAAAGCGGCAAAAACCTCAGACCAAAACGCGGGCGCACAGAATATGGCACGGCATCTGATCACGTCGGCGATCCCTTACATCAACGGGATCAAACACCTCGGCAACCTCGTGGGCAGCCAATTGCCCGCAGACCTCTACGCGCGCTATCTGCGTGCGCGCGGCAACGAGGTGATGTTCCTGTGTGCCACGGACGAACATGGCACCCCTGCCGAACTGGCGGCGGCAAAGGCGGGCAAGCCGGTGGCAGACTATTGCGCCGAGATGCACACTGTTCAGTCCGAGATCGCCAAGGGGTTCCGTCTGAGCTTTGATCATTTCGGACGGTCCTCAAGCCCACAGAACCACAAGCTGACCCAGCACCTTGCTGGTCGTCTCGCCGAGGCGGGCCTGATCCGCGAAGTCAGTGAAAAGCAAATATATTCGAACACGGACAAACGCTTCCTGCCAGATCGTTATATCGAGGGAACCTGCCCGAATTGCGGTTACGACAAGGCCCGTGGCGACCAGTGCGAGAACTGCACCAAGCAGCTGGACCCGACCGACCTGATCGACCCGCGATCTGCGATTTCCGGATCCACTGACCTTGAAGTGCGCGAGACCAAGCACCTTTTCCTGCGCCAGTCCGATATGCGCGACAAGTTGCAGGACTGGATCGACAGCAAGACCGATTGGCCGATCCTCACCACGTCCATCGCCAAGAAATGGCTGAACGACGGCGACGGTTTGCAGGATCGGGGCATCACCCGCGACCTCGACTGGGGTATCCCGGTCAAGAGGGGCGAGGAAGACTGGCCCGGCATGGAAGGCAAGGTGTTCTACGTCTGGTTCGACGCACCCATCGAATATATCGCCTGCGCCGGCGAATGGGCCGAGGCGCATGGCAAGGCAGATGCCGATTGGGAACGCTGGTGGCGCACCGACCGGGGCGCGGACGATGTGCGCTATACCCAGTTCATGGGCAAGGACAACGTGCCGTTCCACACGCTCAGCTTCCCGGCGACGATCCTCGGCTCTGGTGAAGATTGGAAACTGGTCGATTACATCAAGTCGTTCAACTACCTGAACTATGATGGCGGCCAGTTCAGCACGTCGCAGGGGCGCGGCGTGTTCATGGATCAGGCGCTTGAAATCCTGCCCGCCGACTACTGGCGCTGGTGGTTGCTAAGCCACGCGCCCGAAAGTTCGGACAGCGAATTCACCTGGGAAAATTTCCAAGGCTCGGTGAACAAGGACCTGGCCGATGTTCTGGGCAATTTCGCCAGCCGCGTGACCAAGTTCTGCCGCTCCAAATTTGGGGAAGAGGTGCCCGCAAACGGCACGCCGGGTGAGCGCGAGGCGCAGCTGATCAAGGATCTTGAAAAAGGTCTGCGGGACTACGAGGCGCATATGGATGCAATTGACGTCCGCAAATCTGCCAACGCACTACGAGGACTTTGGGTTCTGGGCAATGAATACCTGCAAGATGCAGCACCTTGGACCACATTCAAGGACGACCCTGACCCCGCCGCCATGCAGATCCGAACGGCCCTGAACCTGATCCGCTTTTATGCGGTGATCTCAAGCCCGTTTATCCCTGACGCAGCGGCGCAGCTCTTGACTGCAATGCATGCGGAAGATGCAGAGTGGCCCGAAGATGTGACGTCATCCCTGCACGAAATGCCTGCCGGCCACAGCTTTACCGTGCCAGAGGTGACATTCCGCAAGATCAGCGATGATGAACGTGCAGGCTGGCAGGAGCGTTTTTCCGGCATCCGGAACTAAGGCAGCAAACATCGGAACGGCTTCAGGGCCGCGTCAAAAATGCAAAGCGGTCTTGTTGGATTCCAAAAAACGCGCCAAGGGTCCGGGGACGATGCCCCCGGACGGTTGGAGTGCAAGCGCACTCTGAAACATGAAAGCCCGAATCAGGCTGCTTTGATCTCGACCAGTTCGACATCGAAGGTCAGATCCTGACCTGCCAACGGGTGGTTGGCATCCAGTGTCACTTCGGTGTCGTTGACCTCTGCCACCATGACAGGAACAACCTGCCCGGTCGGGGTCTGCATCTGAAGTTGTGTGCCCGGCTCAAGCGGGATCTCTGCCGGAATGTCCGCGCGCGGCACGGCTTGCTGGGCACTTGGGTCACGCGCGCCATAAGCCTGATCTGCGGGCACATCGACCTTTTTGGTATCGCCGACGGCCATGCCTGAGATCGCCTGATCGAGGCCGGGAATGATCTGGCCCGCGCCAACAGTGAACTCCAGCGGATCACGTCCGGCAGAACTGTCGAATGTCGAACCGTCGGCCAATGTGCCGGTGTAGTGAATGGAAACGGTATCGCCCGTTTTGACTTGGGTCATGAATACTCCTTGTATCAAAGGGGGTGCATGTTCAGGAGGCCGGGTTATACGCGGGTGCTCCGGATGAACCGTTTATATAGTGTCTCTGACCCGATGACGCAAATCAGGCCTGTTCCGCTTCGGTGATCATGCCCATCGCCGCCCCCGAGCTGTCCTTGAGAATGGCGATTCTGCCAATTCCCGGAACGTCAAATGGCGGTCTCACAACTTCGCCTCCCTGCTCCTTGGTTTGCCGAGCAGCAGCATCTACATCATCAACCGCAAAGTAGGTAAACCAGTGCGGGGGCAACTCTTCAAAAACCGCCATGCCAGACATGTCCATGATCCCGGCAACAGGTATCCCGGCACTCATGGCGACATAGTAATCCTGCCCCCCGTCCATCTTCATCGCGTCGTAACTCCATCCGCAGATCTTGGCGTAATAGGTTTTCGCGGCCTCTGCATCGCGGGTCATCAATTCGCTCCAGCAAACCGCGCCATGTGGGGTAGGCATAGCCATCTTCCTTCACCAGGACTCAGATCAATCCACCTATCGTAACACAAATCCGGTGAAATGCGGACACAAGGTTACACCGGCAAAGCCGTCGTCTTGAACACGGTGCGCAATGCAAATGAGCTTTGCATCTGCGCCACGCCCGGCAGACGGGTCAGATACTGCCGATGAATGCGTGCGAAATCGTCGGTGTCCTCGGCGACGATCTTCAGGATGTAATCTGCCGTTCCTGCCATCAGGTGGCACTCCAGAACATCCGGAACCCGTGCCACGGCCTTCTCGAACGCCTCAAGCAGGTCGTCCGCCTGGCTGCTTAGCTTGATTTCGACGAACACGGTCGCGGGCATCCCCAGCTTGCGCGCGTTCAGCAGCGCGACGTAATCGCGGATATAGCCATCTGCTTCCAATCTCTGCACCCGCCGATGACAGGCCGATGCCGAAAGATGAACCGCTTCCGACAGTTCAGCATTCGAAATCCGCCCCTTGCGTTGCAGAACCCGCAGAATCCGCCGATCTATATCATCCAAGGTCATTGCGCCCGGTTTCTCCTGATGATGCGCCTGTTGTTCGAAGAACCTTCGCAAGGTGCCTGAAAATACGCCAGAAATCCATACACAATTGCACCGCCCAAGCCGCACTCTGGTCGTAAGTTCAACCAAGGAGACCGCCATGAAAATTGGATGCCCAACCGAGATCAAACCACAGGAATTCCGCGTCGGTCTCACCCCCGGAGCAGCCCAGGAAGCCATTTCGCATGGCCACTCTGTCCTTGTCCAGAAAGGCGCGGGAGCCGGCGCAGGGTTTGATGATGAGGTTTACACCACAATCGGTGCGCAGATCGTCGATACAGCGCAAGAGGTGTTTGCCAGCGCCGATATGATCGTCAAGGTCAAGGAACCGCAAGCTGGCGAGCGCAAGATGCTGCGCGAGGGCCAGGTCCTGTTTACCTATCTCCACCTCGCCCCCGATCCCGACCAGACCCATGATCTGATTGCTTCCGGCGCGACCTGTATCGCTTATGAAACTGTCACCGACGATCGTGGCGGGTTGCCGCTGCTGGCCCCCATGTCCGAAGTTGCCGGAAAGCTTGCGCCGCAGATGGGGGCGTGGACGCTGCAAAAGGCCAATGGCGGGCGTGGTGTGCTGATGGGTGGCGTGCCCGGCGTTGGCCCCGCACAGGTCGTGGTGATCGGCGGCGGAGTGGTTGGCACGCACGCGGCCCGTGTTGCCGCCGGAATGGGCGCGGATGTCACCGTGCTGGACCGCTCCCTGAACCGCATGCGCTATCTGGATGATGTGTTCGGAGGCACATTCCGCACCCGGTACGCCAGCAAGGCCAACATCGCCGAGATGATCGCGCTGGCAGACATGGTGGTTGGTGCCGTCCTGATCCCCGGTGCTGCCGCGCCAAAACTGGTCAGCCGCGCCGACCTTGCCACGATGAAGCCGGGATCGGCCCTTGTCGACGTCGCCATCGACCAGGGTGGATGTTTTGAGACCTCCAGGGCGACCACCCACGAACACCCGATCTATGACGTTGATGGTATCCTGCATTACTGCGTTGCCAACATGCCCGGCGCGGTGGCGCGCACCTCGACGATCGCTTTGGGGAACGCAACGATGCCTTATATGCTGGCTCTGGCCGACAAGGGTTGGAAACAGGCCTGCGCTGATGATCCACACCTGTTGAACGGGCTGAATGTGCATGCGGGCAAACTGACCTACTATGCGGTCGGCAAAGCCCTCGGCATCGACGTCACTGCTCCGCAACTGGTTTTGAAAGAGGCGTAACCCGGCGTCAGCCGGTCATGGCTGTTTGAACACCTATGCCGGTCTTGTGTGGAGCATCCCACACGAAGCCGTCTGATTGAATGGCGTCCCGAAACACGGGACGCCGCAGGGCAAACTCACCCTTTCTTCAAGGCATCCCGGATTTCCAGCAGAACATCCAGCTCGCTTGGACCGGTTTCGACCTCGGGGGCGACATCGTCAGGTTTTTCTGCCGACTCCTTGATCCGGTTGACCATTTTGACCAACAGGAACACAACAAACGCGATGATCAGGAAATTGATAACGGCCATGATGAAATTGCCGATTGCAAACACGGCTGCGCCTGCTTCCTGAGCGGCCGCAAGTGACGCATGTTCGCTGCCATCAAGCGTGTAGAACCAGCCGGAGAAATCAATTCCACCGGTAAACAGCGCGATGATCGGGTTGATCAGATCGCCCACCAAAGACGTCACGATCGCCGTGAATGCCGCGCCGACGATAATACCGACAGCCATGTCCATGACATTGCCCTTGGCGATGAAATCCTTGAATTCTTGAATCATTACTCTTTTCCCTCGTGTTGGCTTGAATCCGGCGTCAAAACCGGGGTCGCAAATTTGATAGCACTGCCACGGTCATTGTCACGCGCGCAGAAACAATCCACGGGGAATTTACGCGATCCCGCCGCAATCTGCGGCGTTCCGGGCGCAGTTCAGACGGGCAACGTGCCAGTCAGAACATAGCGCAGGATTTGGGCCACCTCCTGCGGAGTGCGCGTCATCGCCAAAGCCGCAGCATCCACCTCTTTGAGAGCGTGGTCATGCTCGGGCTGCTGCAGGATGATAAGTGATTTGCCAAGGGCGCTGGCAACCCCCGCATCAAAGGCCGCGTTCCACTGTTTGTACTTCTCGCCAAAGCGCACCACGACCACATCCGCATCCGCTATCCCCTTGCGGGTCCGGATCGCGTTGACCATCGCACCTTTGTGGTCGTGCCAGTACTTGTTGTCTTCAGCCCCGAGAATTTCAACACCGCAATCATCACTCGCGGCGTGATCCGTGACCGGGCTGTCAAAAGACACATCCAACCCTTGGCACGCCTCGATGATCTGTTCACGCCAATCGGTGTGAATCTCGCCGGACAGGTAAACACGCAATCCCATATGATTTCTCCTTCTGATTGCCCAAAGGGTTAACGCAGATCGCGGGGAAGGCCAATCACGCGGTCCGGCGCGCCACGATCGTGCGGCGGGGATCCTTGCCCGGGGCCATCTGGGTGTCGACGATGGTGAAACCAGCGCGAGTGATCGCCGCGTCCAGCTCGGCAATCGACAGCTTGGCAAAAAACGGAGCCTTGCCGATCACCTGCATCAGGGGCAACCCGGTCTGGATCAAAAGCCAGATCAGGTTGCGGCGCTCCGGCATGCAGAATGTTTTCGAGATGAAAAGGCCACCCGGCTTTACCCGCGCGGCAATCTCGGAAAGCGCATCATCCATGTCCTCCAGCAGATGCAGGAGGTTGAACGCCAGAACCATGTCGAACGGGCCTGTCGGGGCGTCGGCGGCATCGGCTTGCGCAAAATCAAGATTGTCGATCCCTTGATCGCGCAGCTTTTCGCGACCCTTGTCCAGCATCACTTCGGATACATCGGTCGCCACGATCCGCGCCACATGGGGTGCAAGCGCCAGCGCTGTAGATCCTGTTCCGCAGCCAAGTTCGAGAACCGTGTCCTGCGGTGTCACAAGAGCACGCACCTGATCCAGTGTCGCCTCATAGGCCGTCTGATTGCGGATCGGCGTCGCCGCGTATTTGTCCGCAATCCGATCCCAGAATTTCGCAGACTGATACATGGCTTGTCTTGCCCTCCCGCAAAAAGATCAGCCGCGAAGCGTGCCGCCGGTGGCTTTCTCGACCTTCTCGACGATCTTTTTGCCAACCGCCTCGATATCCGCTTCTTTCAGCGTTCCGCTTGTGGGTTGAAGACGGACGGTGATGGCCAATGACTTTTTGCCGTCGCCAAGACTGCCGCCAATGAATTCATCGAACACACGCACATCTTCGATCAGCACCTTGTCGGCGCCAGCCGCCGCATTCACCAGATCCAGCGCCGCAACCTGAGCATCCACAACAAAGGCAAAATCGCGTTCGACCGGCTGCAGATCGTTCAGCAACAATGCCGGTCGTGTCGATCCCGACTTGCGCGGAAGCGGGATTTCCTCTGGCCAGAGCGTAAAAGCCACGGCGGGGCCTTTTACATCCATCGCCCTGAGAACCTTGGGGTGCAATTCCCCAAAAACGCCAAGCACCTTTTTCGGGCCCAGACAGATCACGCCGTGCCGCCCCGGATGCCACCAATCGCTGGCCCCGCGCCGGATCTGTGCCTTGGCCGGGGCACCCATTGCAGCAAGCACCGCTTCGGCATCCGCTTTTGCATCGAACACGTCAACCGCCCGCGATGCGCCATGCACGTCTTTCGGGCTGGTGCGCCCAACCAGAAGTCCGGACAACATCAGATGCTGTTCTCCCGGCTCACTGCCGCTGAACGCGTGACCCAGTTCGAACAGAGCAAGATCCATGAAACCTCGCGCCTGATTGCGGGCAGCAGCCTGCAACAGACCGGGCAAGAGCGCCGGGCGCATGTGGCTCATCTCCGAACTGATCGGATTGGCCAACATCGTCGCGTCATCACCGCCGCCAAACAGCGTCGCTGCCGCTTTGTCGATGAAGCTGTAGGTCACACATTCGTTGTACCCCAAAGTCGCCGCAGTTCGGCGTGCGGCGCGTTCGCGGCGCTGCATCGGGGACAGGATCGGCTTGGGCACTCCGGCATCGGTGCGCGCCAAAGGCTTGCCCTTGAGCTTTGTCAGCGACGCAATCCGCGCCACTTCTTCGACCAGATCGGCCTCGCCCATCACGTCGGGGCGCCAGCTTGGTACATGCGCCAAGTTTCCTTCAAGCCGGAAGCCCAGCGCCGTGAGGGTCTGGCGCTGCTCGGCCTCGGGAATGTCCATCCCGACCAGCGAAACCACCCGCACCGGATCAAGCTTGTAAGCGCGGGACGTGTCGGGAACGGCCCCCGCCATGATCATCTCAGACGCCTCTCCACCCGCGTGATCGACGATCATGCGCACGGCGTGTTCCAGCCCGATTGGTGTGAAAGCCGGATCGACACCACGCTCGAACCGATATCGCGCGTCGGAATTGACCTTCAACGCACGGCCCGTATAGGCGATCTGGATCGGATCCCAATAGGCGCTTTCGACGAACACATCGGTGGTCTCGTCTGTGCAACCTGTTTCCTCGCCACCCATGATCCCGGCAATGCTTTCGGGGCCATTCGCGTCGGAAATCACCATTTGGCCGGGCTGGAGCGCATAAGACTTGCCATCCAGCGCCAGCAATTCCTCTCCGCCCTGCGCGCGGTGGATGCGCAGATCGCCCGTGACCTTGGCCATGTCAAAGACGTGCAAAGGGCGGTTGCGATCGTAGGTAAAGAAGTTGGTCACATCGACAAGGAAGTTGATCGGACGCAGGCCGATAGCGCGCAGCGAGTCCTGAAGCCATTGCGGGCTTGGCCCATTGGTCACGCCGCGAATGATCCGACCACAGAAAAGCGGGCAGCCATCCAGCGTGTCTGCGTCGATGATCACCTTGGTGTCGGCTTGGAACGACGCGGGCACCGGATCAAGCTCACGCGGTTTGAGCGTACCCAGACCACGCGCCGCCAGATCGCGGGCGATGCCCTGCACCCCCAGCGCATCTGGGCGGTTGGGGGTGATCGCGATCTCGATCACCGGGTCGACCTTTGACGGATCGTTTTGTGCCAGCCAGTCGATGAATTTCTGACCGACCTCACCCGAAGGCAGTTCGATGATGCCGTCATGTTCGTCCGACAGTTCCAACTCGCGTTCCGAGGCCATCATGCCGTGGCTCTCAACACCGCGGATGTTGCCGACGCTGAGCGTGACGTCAATGCCTGGCACATAGTCGCCCGGTTTTGCCAAAACGACCGTGATCCCCGCGCGCGCATTCGGCGCGCCGCAGACGATCTGCTTGTCGCCCTCTTCGGTCTCGACCGTACAGACGCGCAGGCGGTCGGCATCGGGGTGCTGCTCGGCGTGTTTCACCTTGGCCAGCGTAAACGCCTTGAGCCGGTCGGCCGGGTTTTCGACGCCTTCGACCTCAAGCCCGAGATCAGTCAAGGCATAGGTGATCTCGTCCACGGTCGCCGTGGTGTCTAGGTGCTTTTTCAGCCAGGAGAGGGTGAATTTCATTGTGTTTCCATCCTCATATGGGGGCTCAACAAGGGTTTTGTCTCTTCAGCTGCACTGATGAATCGCTCCAACGGATCGCTGGGCACGCCAAATAGACCAGTTCCAAGCATACCGGACAATTGGCGGCTCAATTGGTCAACCATGCCCTGGTACGGGCTAGAGCCAAGAAAGAGAGCGCTCTGCATAGCGGTACTGCTTTTTGGCAACCTTCTTGGCGGATTGAACCGCCTTTCAGCAACAAATTCCGAGAGGCCTTCATCCTTGAAAATCGTAGCTCTGAATTTCGACAGTTTTGTTAGAGCGTCATCTACTCGCGTGTCACGCATGATTGCCGAACAACGCGCTCGACATAGGTCCAAAAAGTCGAAATCTTTCGCACAACTTCCAATCAATGCTTCTATCTCTACTTTCATTGAGCCATCATTGTTTTTCTTAAATTGCCTCGCTTCACTTAAGGCTAGAGCAACGGATCGCTCCAACCGAAAAATACAAACCAGTGTCTCCTCAGCGATCTCAGATTTTCGAATTGCAGTCTTCTCTCTACGCCATGCGTTCAATTGATAGATTGCAGCAAGAAACCCACATATGATGGCTAGTTTCTCAAAAACTGAGAGAAATGGGACTAGCCACGAAAAATCTCTACAGACATTTTCGCAGGCGGAGATAGTATCGTTCACCCACTCAGCCCCCCATGCAAAGTCGGCACATCCAGCGACGCAAACCCGTAATGGCGCAGCCAGCGGAGGTCTGAGTCAAAGAAGGCGCGCAGGTCGGGGATGCCGTATTTCAGCATCGCGATGCGGTCGATGCCCATGCCAAAGGCAAAGCCCTGCCACTGGTCGGGATCGACGCCAGCAGAGCGCAGGACATGCGGGTGCACCATGCCGGAGCCAAGGATTTCGAGCCAGTCATCACCTTCGCCCACCTTGAGCGTGCCACCTTCCCACGAGCAACGGATGTCGACTTCCGCCGACGGTTCAGTGAACGGGAAATGCGAGGCGCGGAAGCGGAGTTCGACGTCGTCGACTTCGAAATAGGCTTTGACGAATTCTTCCAGCACCCATTTCAGGTTCGCCATCGAGATGTCCTTGTCGATGGCAAGGCCCTCGACCTGGTGGAACATCGGCGTGTGTGTCTGGTCGTAATCGGCGCGGTAGACGCGGCCCGGCGCGATGATGCGAATGGGCGCGCCCTGCTTTTCCATAGACCGGATCTGAACCGGGCTGGTATGGGTGCGCAGCACATGTGGCGGGCGATCATCGCCATCGGCGCGGTGCATGTAGAACGTGTCCATCTCGGCCCGCGCGGGGTGGTGGCCGGGGATGTTCAGCGCGTCGAAATTGTACCAGTCACTGTCGATCTGCGGACCTTCGGCAACCGCAAAGCCCATATCGGCAAAAATCGCCGTGACCTCTTCGGTGACCTGGCTGATCGGGTGGACCGTGCCTTGTCGGCGGCCCCGACCGGGCAATGTGACGTCAAGCCATTCGCCGCGCAGCCGTTCATCAAGTGCTGAATCCTCAAGCGCCGCTTTCTTCGCGGAGAGCGCCGAATTGATCTCGTCCTTGAGCGCGTTCAGGGCGGGTCCGGCAGTCTGTCGTTCTTCGGGGCTCATCTTGCCAAGCTCGCGCATCTTCAGGCTGATCTCGCCCTTTTTGCCAACGGCCTGCACGCGCAGTTCTTCCAACGCCGCTTCATCACCCGCCGCTGCAATCAGCCCAATATATTTGTCGCGCAGATCGTCCATTTCACCCTCCGGCCCGTGTTGTGCTTTCCCTAGCCTTGACCGTGCAAGGACGCAAGCCAGCCCAAAAGTCAGGCAGGATTCTTTCGAGGTGGCACGGGAAAGTAACAGATACCCGGAAATCTTAGTGATCGGCAAAACACCGCGACATAGATGTTGACCCATGCACAAAATTCAGCAGAAGCTAACGATATCACTGTCAATATGTTGAGCGAGAAAACGCTCACGCTGCTATTTGAACTCTGGGGGAAGAGCATGTCGTTGAGAATTTTGAAGGAACATTTGCCGTGGATCGCGCCAACCACCGCGATCGTCTTGGCCGCTACGGGGGTCATCAATCTGGGACCAAGGGAAAGCGACCGGGTCGAGGTCGCGTCAGGCTTTGAAGACGTTCAGGTCTCGCGCAATATCACGCAGGATCCCGTTGCCTTTGGCGACCAAAGGTCAACAATCGCGCCACAACTGTCAGGCAGTGCCGACGCCGTACAGGCGGCCGTCGTGCAATCACAGCGCCCGCCCGAGGTCACGGCGACCCCGGTTCAGCCGCAGAAGGTGTCGATCTCGCCCGATCCGGAAGTAAACCCAACCAACAATCCCGGCGCGTTCTTTGCGGCGGCCCAGGCCAAGCTTGCTCAGGATCAATCCTGCGTCGAAGACCTTTTTAATCTGGCCGACCAGACGCATGTCTACTTCCCAAGCGGCGGCCTGACAGCCGAGGAATCCGGCATGGCACAGGCCCGTTTGATCGGACTCGTGGCCCAAGAATGTCATAACGTGGAAATCATCGTAGAGGGCCACTCTGATCCTTCGGGTGATCCCGGTGCAAACCTTCGGTTGAGCCAACAGCGCGCCGATGAGGTTCTCAAGCGGATCGCGGCCGCAGGCATCGACGTGACACGGTTCCGCGCGGTTGGGCGGGGAAGTCAGGAGCCATCGCAAGTGACAGGTCGCCAGTCCGCCGCCTATTATGACCGCCGGGTCAAATTCGTGGTCCGCGAAAAGGCGCAGACCACCGAGCTACCCGGCCTTTCACGCGCTGCCACAGGCGCAGTGTCCCCTTGTGCGGCACAGCTTCAGGCGGCGGTCCAACAGACCAAGCTCTTTTATTCGCCGCGTTCAGTCACTGCCCCATCCGATGGTCTGCCAGCGGTTGTTCAACTGGTCACGCAAGCCACGGCCTGCCCCGACGCGCGGTTGCGTGTGGTCGGACAATATTCGGACGAGCCGGGTTCGGGCGAAACCCCGGCGACGGCACGCCTTCGGGCCGTGGCGCTGATGAGTTCTCTGGTTGGAGCAGGGTTTGACCCGGAACAGATCATCATCGCGGCCCATTCGACCCCGCAAGTTCTTGCAGGGCAACCCGGACTGAGCGAACGCCGGGTGGATTTCGACGTGATTTTCGAGAACTGATTTCCAGGGCTGGAAAAATTCTGTCGGGGAAGGCGGTCCTTCGGGGCCGCCTTTGTCGTTTCTGGCAGATTGGTTGATTGCAAGTGTCATCATGGCGGGACGCGCGAGCGGAAGCATGACGTGCCAGAAGATCTGGAGCCATCCGACCCCGTCGATGCGCGCCGCCTCCTCGATGTCCTGCGGAATCGCCTTGAAGAACTGCATCATCAGGAAAACCCCGATGGGCACCGCCATGCGCGGCAGGATCAGCGCGTGATAGCTGTTATGCCAACCGAAATCGGCGAACATCGTGTAAAGCGGGATAAAGACCGCCTGTTCCGGCACCATCAGCCGACAAGGCAGATCACCAGGATCGCCCGTTTGAACGGAAATTCAAGCCGCGCCAGCGCGTAACCGGCTGTAGTGGACACAGCCAGCACACCCAGCGTCATGCCAGCTGCGACGACCAGCGAATTGAGGAACCACATCGGTGTCTGACCGAACGAAAACAGCGCCGCGTAATTGTCCCATGTAAACGGGATCGGGATCAGCCCGAACGCGGTGGTCGACGTTGTGCGGGCCAGAACCTAGTTTGGTTGAAACGACAGGGATACCATCCAGAGTGTCGGCACCAGCCAGACAATCGGCGATCCCTCAAAGCTCTCGGTGATATTGACGATCAATCCCTGACGCGGAGAGAAAATGATCTGCCAGATCAGCGTGACCACCGTCACCGACAGGATCTGGCTGAGGAAGAACGAGCAAGACCGCGGCAATGCCTGTGGCGATTGCCGTCACCTTGCTCACCCTGCCCATCCGGCGAAGGAAGAACGTCAGCACCAGACCAACAAGGCCCAGCGCCTGTAACGCGAGGCTGGCAAAGGCCCCCCAGGTGATATCGCGGCCCCACATCACCCGTTCGTAATTGCGCAAGCCGACAAATTCCTTGGCGTCGGGGTTGAACGCGACGGCCAGCAGGCTCCAGTCGTGCATCGAAATCCAGATGCCCCGAAAGAACGGATAGACGAGAAAAAGTGCGTAGGTGGCGAGGAACGGCAACAACAGGACAAAGGCGGCTTGGCCTTCCGTCAACGCGCCATGCTCATTTCTCCTCCCTGACATACGCCCTCCCAAGCGAATCTCCGTAAATCTCTTTTGCTAATTATTAGCAGCAATATTTATTAGCGCCCCGCCGGGTGTAGTGTTCCCGACATGAGCAAGCCTGCAATCCCGTCCCGAGTGACCATGAAAGACATCGCCGCACATGCTGGCGTGTCACAATCGACTGTGTCCTTTGTTCTGAACGGTCAGGAAGGAATGCGGATCGGTGCCGAGACCCGCAAGCGCGTGATGGATGCAATCGCGGAACTCGGATACCGGCCTTGCGGTGCCGGACGCCCGCCGAAAGAAGCCAGTCTGCGCACCATCGGCGTCATGATCGACGAGATCGCAACATCCCCGTTTGCAGCAATTTCCATCGAAGGCATTCAGGAAGAAGCCTGGAAACACAATGTTCTGGTCGAGGTGGTGATGACCGGTGGTGATCGAAGCTACGAAAACGCCACCTTGCGGAAATGGGCGCGGGATGGCGTCGAAGGTGTGGTCTACGGCTCTATCCTGACGCGCAGAGCCGAACCGCCAGAGGCGCTCTCGAAGCACAAGACGGTGATGCTGAACTGCTATGACGCAAAGAATTACTTCAGCTCGATCGTCCCTGCGGAAAGACGCGGCGGTGAGGCGGCGACAGAACTATTGCTGTCAACCGGCCATCGTAAAATCGCATTCATTTCCGGCGAGGCATGGATGGAGGCGTCGGACCAGCGTCTGGAAGGGTATGAGCGCGCGCTGCGCAACGCCGGAATTCCGGTGAACCCGTCCCTGATCGAACAGGGCAATTTCCTGCCAAGCGGGGGGCGCGAAGCCACCCTGCGCCTGCTGGACGGCCCGATCCGCCCCGATGTGATCTTCTGTGCCAATGACCTGATGGCCGTGGGGTGTTACGAAGCGCTCAAAGAACGTGGCGAAGTGATTGGTCAAACCATCGCAGTCATGGGGTACGACGATCAGGAAATCGCCCAACATCTGTCACCGGCGCTGACCACCGTTCTGCTTCCACATCGCGAAATGGGCAACTGGTGTGCGCAGAAGCTGTTGTCTGCATCTCACCCCGAAACAGAACAGATGCGCCTGGAGTGCCCCGTGGTCGTCCGCAAATCACATGTGCGACCTTGAGCTTGGTCCGCTTCGATGGTTCAGGCCAAGGCTGCAATGTCACTCTGGAGTGGGACACATGAAATTCTCGGCCAATCTCGGGTTTCTCTGGACGGATCGCCCTTTGCCGCAGGCCATACACGCAGCCAAGGCGGCAGGCTTTGACGCGGTCGAATGCCACTGGCCCTATGACACCCCCGCAACCGAGGTGAAGGCCTCGCTTGACGAAACCGGTTTGCCGATGCTGAGCCTCAACACGGTCCGGGGCAAACCGGGAGAAAGCGGTCTCTGCGCCCTGCCCGACCGCGAAACCGAGGCGCGCGCGGCCATTGATCAGGCCGTTGCCTATGCAAAAGCCATCCATGCACAAGCGGTCCATGTGATGGCAGGTGTCGTACAAGGCCCCAAAGCCGAGGCCACCTTTCTTGCCAATCTTCGCTATGCGCGGGAGCAGTGTCCCGAGCAGATCATGCTCTTGATCGAACCCCTGAACCGGCATGACGCGCCGGGGTATTTCCTGCAAACGACAGACCAGGCGGCGGACCTGATTGCGACGCTGGATCTGCCGGGCGTCAAGATGATGTTCGATTGCTATCATGTTGGCCGGACCGAGGGCGATATTGTCACCCGCTTTCAGTCCCTTATGCCGATCATCGGCCATATCCAGTTTGCCTCTGTCCCGGACCGTGGCCCTCCTGATCAAGGCGAGGTCAACTACGGGTTTGTCTTTGACCAGATCGCGGCGATGGGTTGGTCACACCCACTTGGGGCCGAATACAGGCCGAGAGGCAAGACGGACGACAGTTTGGGCTGGATGAGACATATGGCCTCCTGACCCGACAGGCAGCGGCGCGGACGGCATCTGCTAAGCCGATACCAATGTGCCCGTCCCCTCCAAGAGCCCATTCACATGGTTGGCTATCGCCGTATCCTGAGCGCCGGTGCCGGTCAGATCGCAGATGGTGACGTCGGCCGCTGACCGGCGGCCTAGTGCCTGACCCGTGATGATATCGCCCAGTTCAGACGGTTGCAGATCCGTCATAAGACCGGCAGCCAAGGCCGCCTCAAGTTCTCCGGACACGGCGCACTGGCTGACCCGATCACACACATAAAGATCGGCGGCGACCAACGCGGCAGGGTCGATTTCAACTTTGCCAGCCTGATCAGACCCCATGGCGGTGATGTGCAGCCCCGGATGCAACCACTGTGCGGACAGGATGGGCAAACGCGAAGGCGTTGTGGTCACCACAAGCTGACTTTGCGCCACCAGATCCGCGGGATCGGCAACAACCTCGACCTCGATACCAAGAGCGCGACCCAGATCGGCGGCGCAGTCCGCAGCCTTGTCCGGATTGCGACCATGGACCAACAGACGCGAAAATGGACGGACAAGGTGGGCGGCCTGCATCTGCAACCGTGCCTGAACCCCTGTGCCAATCACACCCGCCACTGTCACGGTTTCCGGCGCAAGGTGCCGGGCAGCCACCGCCCCGGCAGCGGCTGTGCGAATGTCGGTCAGGTATCCGTTGTCGAGAAAAACCGCCTCGACCAGCCCTGTCTTGGCAGAGAACAGGATCATCAGACCGTTCAGGCTTGGCAGCCCGATCTTGGGGTTGTCGAAGAATCCGGGCGACACCTTGATCGCGAACCCGTCGAGACCGGGAATATAGGCGGTCTTTACATCCACCTCTCCGTTCGCTTCGACAAACTCCATCGACAGAATAGGGGGCATCACCACCTTTCCCGAAGACAGGGCCGCGAAGGCCTGTTCGATCACGTCAATGGTGCCGAGATCCAGCTTCACGACCCGCCGCAACTCGGCTTCGGCGACGATGCGAATGTCACGCGCCATATTGTTGTCCCTTCACCGTAAGAGCGCCCAGTTCGATGTCTTCACCAGCCATGATCCGATGAAAGATGCGCATGTCCAGATTGCGCCCGGTGATGATCGTGGCGACCGGTCCGCGTGGCACCGGGAGCTTGGCCGCAAGCATCGCGGCGATGCCGACAACGCAGGCCCCTTCTGCGACAATCCTGTCTTCGTAAAACAGAACCTGCATCGCGTGGTAAATCTCGTCTTCAGTCACAAGGACCGTGTCATCAAGGTACTCCCGACACAGCGCAAAGCTCAGCTTGTTGTCGATCCCGATTCCGCCACCCAGACTGTCAGCAAGGCTTGGCACCTCTGTCACATCAACCGGTTGCCCGGCAGCAAGTGACGCATGCATCGCCGCACCACGATCCATCGTGATGCCGATGACATTCACGCGCGGGTTGATGGATTTCGCAGCCACAGCCACACCTGCGGCCAGACCACCACCGGACAAAGGCACAAGAATCGTATCCAGATCGGGGCGCGCCTCCATCATCTCGAACCCGATCGTGCCCTGCCCCGCGATCACATGCGGATCGTCGAACGGCGAGATTTCGACAAGCCCCTCTGCCGAATCCAGCCGTTGGCTTTCGGCAAGCGCATCGTCCTGACTGGTGCCACAGATCCGAACTTCGGCACCAAGCGCCCTGATCCCGTCAATCTTTGACTGCGGCACAAGCGACGACATGCAGATGACCGCCCGTATCCCACGCCGTGCGGCGGCATAGGCCACACCACGTCCGTGGTTTCCCGTTGAACAACAGGTGACGCCCCGCGTTCCGTCGGGCAGCTTCAACACCGCATTCATCGCGCCGCGCAATTTGAACGCGCCGATGGGCTGCATGTTTTCGAGTTTCAACAGAAAGTCCTGGCCGGTTTGCCGGGTCATGAACGGCGACGGAACAAACGGCGTCCCATCAGCAAGCCCGCGTATTGCAGCACGCGCTGTCAAAATGTCGGCCAATGTGACTGTCATCGCCTACCCCGCTCTATCACTGCGATGCCAACCTGTGCAGATTGTCTGTTTGAAGGCAAGGACGGGGGGGTGCCGGAATCATCCCAAAAGCCGTTCATTCAGTCCTCACAAGCGCTTCCAACGCATCACCGGAAAGCTGCATGACGGTTTCACCGGATTTCGGTACAAAACCCAGTCTGGTGTAAAACGACGCAGCTCGAGGATTGTCCTCGTAAACGGCCAGCTTCACAAAGGCCGCGCCGCTCTTGCGGGCAATCTCTCGCAAGAGCTGCAAACCCAGCCGCTGTCCGCGTGCTTCGGCTGAGACCCAAAGGTCAGATACATACACCCCGACCCCGCCAAACATCGTGGACATGACCGGCGTATAAAGCGCCACGCCACACAAGGCGCTTCCCTTGGTGGCGACAAGACCACGGCACAAGGGGAACGGACCGAACAGCGCCACCTCCAGATCGTTGCGCGCCAGCCTGTAGGTGTCGCCCAGATCGGCCGCCAAGGCACGAAGTCCCTGTTCGAAGAGCGCCAGGTTTGACGGGTTTGCGTCCGTGATCTGCATGGCTCAGATGCCTGTCTTCCCGGCACCTTTGAGGCCCAGCATCGCACGCGCGTCGTCGGGGGTGGCGATGTCGTGTCCCATCTCTTCAAGAAGCGTGCGCACCTGATCGACCTGTTCGGCGTTGTTTGTCGCAAGCTGACCCTTGGTGATGAAAAGATTGTCCTCAAGCCCCACGCGAACATGTCCACCACGCCGGGCCGCATGGGTCGCCATCGGGATCTGGTGGCGTCCGGCTGCCAGCACGGAAAACATGTAATCTCGACCCAGAAGTTTGTCCGCCAATGCGATCAGGTGGTCAAGGGTCTCCGGGTCAGGCCCCATGCCGCCCAAGACTCCGAACACGAACTGAATGAAGATCGGTTTGCGGACCAGTCCCCGATCCACAAAATGACGCAGCATGTAGAGATGGCCGATGTCATAGCATTCAAATTCAAACCGCGCGTCGCGCTCTTCGCCCATCTGCTGCAAGACGCCTGCAATGTCGCGCGGGGTGTTCTTGAACACCAGGTCATCCGACTCTTTCAGAAACGGCTCTTCCCAGTCGAAGTGCCACTGGCGCGGTTTTTCCGCCATCGGATACAGGGCGAAGTTCATTGTTCCCATGTTGAGCGAACACATTTCGGGCGCGAACCGAAGGGGCGCGCGCAGCCGATCCTCAAGCGTCATGACCGCGCTGCCACCGGTTGTCAGATTGATCACGGCATCGCACTCTGCCGCAATCTTTGGCAGAAACGCACCATAATGCTTTGGGTCTCCTGACGGTCGACCGTTCTCGGGATCACGCGCGTGAAGGTGAAGAATGGCAGCCCCGGCCCTGGCAGCGCAAATTGCCTGCGCAGCGATATCCTCCGGGGTGTATGGCAGATAGGGCGACATGCTTGGCGTGTGGATGGACCCGGTAACGGCACAGGTGATGATGGTCTTTGACATGATTCAGGCCGATCTGAGCGCGCTATCGGGCACTTCATCCATGAACTGCGCCAGCGATTGATCCAGCAGTGCGACCAACTCTTCGATCTGAGCTTCGGTCACAATCATCGGCGGACAAACAAGGAAATGATCCCCGGAAAACCCACCTCGGGTACGGCGTGAATAGATGATCAGCCCATTTCCGTAGGCGATCTCGACCAACCGGTCGAACGCCTTGATGTCGACCGGAAGCGGTACCTTCGTTGCGCGGTCCATGAATTCGAATGCCAGAAGCAGACCCTTTCCCCGAACATCGCCGATCAGGGAATACTTCTGCATCAGATCGCGCAAACACTTCTTGAGGATGTCGCCCATATGTGCGGCGTTCTCGGTCAGCCCCGCATCGGCAATTTCGTCCAGGACAGCCAATCCAGCGGCACAGGCAAGCGGGTTTCCCGCGTAGGTGTGGCCATGGATGAAACCACCGGAATCCAGCACGTCCTCAACAATGTCGTCGCGCGCGATCACCGCGCCAAGGGGCACATAACCGCCGCCGAAACCCTTGGACAGGCAAATGATATCGGGAACAACCTCCCAGTGGTCTGCGGCGAAAAACCGGCCCGTTCTCCCGCCCCCCGACATGACTTCGTCGTGGATCAGAAGGATTCCGTAGTGATCACAGATCTGGCGAATGCGTTGCATGTACCCGACAGGCGGCACCAACGCGCCGGTGGACGCACCGCCGACAGGTTCGACAATGAAGGCCAGAACCGTCTCGGGCCCTTCGTCTAGGATCCGATCTTCCAGCATCTGGGCATAGTACAGACCGGTGGCCGGATCATCGGCATCCAGCCCATCGAGATACGCACGGGGCGCCGGGATTTTCGGCATCGGGTGCATCATCGGATCGAAGGGCGCTGTCATCGGCGCATAGCCTGTGACCGACAACGCACCCAGAGTCGCCCCATGATAGGACGGTGTCCGCGAAATGATCTTGTAGCGCTGCGCCTTCCCTTGAGCGAGGGCGTATTGCCGGGCAAGCTTCATCGCACTTTCGGTTGCCTCGGACCCGCCAGAGACAAAGAAAACCCGTCCCAAACCGTCCGGCGCAAGCGCCGCAGCGCGTTCGGCCAACATCTCTGAAGCTTCGGTCTGGAAATGCAGCCGATACCCGAACGTCGCCGTCTCCATCTGGCGTTTCATCGCGTCGAGAACGCGTGGGTTTGAATGGCCGATATTGCTGACCATCGCGCCACTTGATCCGTCGATATAGCGCTTCCCGGTGACGTCCCACATGTAAATCCCGTCGGTTCGGGCAAGCTGGGGTCGCGTCAGTCGGCTTTGGTAAAACAACCGGGTCATTTACAGCCTCCGACAGGCAGCGCGGCGCAGGCGTTCGGATTGAGGTTCAGGGAAACTGTGTCACCCTCCGAAAAAGGCGCGCCGTCGATCATGTTCATGGCCTGAAGCGGCGTGTCCCCCAGACGCAGGAAATAGCGCACAAGCTGGCCCTGATAATCGACCGTTTCGACCTTGGCCTGTGGCGCGTCCTGCCCTGCGGCCGCAAGGGTCAGTTTCTCTGCGCGGATCATCAGTCTTGCCGATGGTCCTTCCCCCAAGGTCGCTGCGTGTGACAGCGGCACAGGCGTTCGGCCAAATTCAGGCGTTTCAAGCACGACATGGCCGTTCTCGCGTGCCACCACACGCGCGTCCAGCAGGTTGGAGGCCCCCAAAAAGCCCGCCACAAATTCGGACGCGGGCGTGTTATACACCTCTTCGGGTGTGCCGATCTGTTCGACCCGCCCCGCGCTCATCACGATGATCTTGTCGGACATGGCAAGCGCTTCGGACTGGTCATGTGTGACAAAGATCGAGGTCACACCGATCCGATCCTGGATCGCCTTCAATTCCACCCGCATGTCTTCGCGCAGGTTGGCATCCAGGGCCGACAACGGCTCGTCCAGAAGCAGGACATCAGGTTCGATCACAATCGCCCGCGCCAGCGCGATGCGCTGCTGCTGGCCACCGGACAACTGATTGGGAAAGCGGTCCTCGACGCCCGGCAAGCGCACAATATCCAGCGCATCCTGCACTTTCCTTGCAACTTCGGCCTTGGGCACGTCGCGATATTTCAACCCGAAAGCGATGTTCTCGGCGATCGTGCGGTGCGGAAACAGCGCGTAGTTCTGGAACACCAGACCCAGATTTCGCTTGTGGATCGGCACGTCGTTGATCCGGTTCCCACCAATCAGAATGTCCCCGCTCGTCGGCGTTTCCAGCCCAGAGATCATCCGCAGGATGGTTGTCTTGCCACAGCCGGACGGTCCCAGCAGCGTTGTGAACGAACCTTCGTCGAAAACCACATCCGCGCCCTGCACCGCGACGACGGAGCCAAAGGTCTTGCGGACCGCAGAGAGTTCCACACGCGCCATTGCTGTGTCCTAATCAGAGAAGTGTTGAGGGGCGGAGCCAGATGGCCCCGCCCAAGCGGGTCACGCGCCTTTCTGGACGCGGTTCCAGGTTTTTGTCTGCTCTTTTTCCTGCGGGTTCCAGACCGCCGGATCCCGAAAGACCAACCCATCCAACTTGCCCGTCGGATCAAACGCCGGCAGCGATGTGACGCTGTCCGGCATGTCCACTTTGGTCGGATCGAGCGAGGACGGATATTTCTGCCCCGCCGCGACGGCCAGGGCCGTTTCCGGAGCCAGCATGAAGTTCAAAAGCTCTTCCGCCGCATCCACCGGCGATCCCTTGAGCACGAACATGGATTCCATCCACGCCAGACCGTTGGGCGGGTCCATATAGGCAATCGGATGCCCCTGCTCCTGCAAAGCCGCCACGCGACCGGACCAGGCTTCGGTGACGTAGATTTCTTCCTTTGCCAGAAGGTCCATCAGTTCGGCACCGGACGCCCAGTATTTCAGCACCAGATCGCGATGCTCGCGCGCCTTGTCCCAGACCGCATCCCAATCCTGAATGTTGTTGGGATCCTGCCCGGATTGCAGTGCGCCATACCAGGCACGGTTGGCCCAATCGCCACCCCAACCGCCGATCTTGCCCTTGAGGTCCGGATCAAGCAAAAGGTTCGCCCCCATCTCCTTGGCCCGATCTTCAGAGATATACTTGGTGTTGTAGGCGATCCCCGTGGTGCCGTAATCGTAAGGCACAGCCGACAAGCCATCCGGCGTGATCGCGCGGAACGGGTCGATCATCGCGGTCATGACGTTCGCAAGATTGGGAATGTTGTCTTCGTTCAACTGAACCGCATATCCGTTTTCAACCCAGCGCTGATACCAACTTACCCCCGAGCTGTGCAGGATGTTGTGACCATCGGTGTTGCCTGCGGCCTTGATCTTGGTCAGGACCTCGTTTTCACCACCGAATGTTGCATCAACCACGGTGTTCCCGGACTTGGTCTCATACGGGTTGAACGCATGTTCGCGCAGAGCTTCGGACACCACGCCGCCCCAGCCTTCGAAATAAAGCTCTGCCCCTTGCGCACGGGCTTGCGTGCCCATTGCCGCCATGATGCCGCCGGACAGACCAGAGTAAAGCCCAGCCGCCCCAAGCAGACCGAAGAAGGTCCGCCGGTCGACATCGCCATTTCCAGCCGCTTCGCGAAGCCGCTCGTAGCGGGTCGTATCATCCATTTTTCTTGTCATCGTCTTTCTCCCAGTTGTGGATGGTTCAAATTTTCCTGCGCGCAAAATATCGCGCCAGCAGACCCGCCAGGAGCGGAAGGCCAACCGTGATGCAGATCATCACAAAGCCCAGTGCGTTGATTTCCGGGCTGACAGAGTTGCGCAGCATGCCAAAAATCTGGGTCGGAACGGTTTCCATGCCCGAGGGCCGCCAAAAGATCGTGGCGGTGATGTTGTCGAAGGAAATCGTGAAGGCGAACAGCGCCCCGGCAAAGACCGCTGGCATCAAAAGCGGCAACGTCACTTCGAAGAACGTTTGCAGTGGCGACGCCCCCAAAGACCGCGCCGCTTCTTCGTAATCCTTGCGGATCCCCACCAGCCGCGCCTGCACAACCAGCACCACAAAGGGTAGCGCAATGATCGAATGTCCGATCAGCAAAAGACCAAAGCTGCGCGGCATGTGAAGCCAGCGCAAGAAGATCAGCAAACCCACCGCCAGAACGGTTTCCGGAACAAGCACGGGTGAGATCAGGAAGGTGGTGATCCAATTCTTGCCGCGAAACTGATAGCGCACCAGCGCCATCGCCGCGAGGATGCCCAAAGTGGTGGCGATCACCGCCGTTGCAAGACCAAGCATGACCGATGTCCGCAAGGCCCGGATAATCGCCTCGTTCTCGGCCAGTTCGTAGAACCAGCGCAGCGAAAAGCCTTCAATCGGAAAGCCGCCGAATTGCGACGAATTGAACGCCAGCAGCAACACAACGGCGATCGGGGCGAACATGAAACCGTAGACAAGGAGCGTGTAAAATTTGAGGACAGACCAGACGCGCATCGCTCTACCTCCCAAACGCTTTGGAAAGCTGGTTCATGCCCATGAACTTGCTGTACAGAATGACAACGCTGCCCAAGAGCATCAGCAGGGCAAAGGACAGCGTGGCTCCCATTGGCCAATTCAGTTCTGTCACGATGGCATCATAGACAAGATTGCCGAACAGGAAATCGGATGGCCCGCCCAGAATAAGCGGCGTGACGTAACTGCCTCCGGTGAGCACAAAAACCAGTAATGACCCCGCCGCCAATCCGGGCAGGGACAACGGCAGGGTGACTTCCCGAAAGGCCTGCCATGGCGTTGCCCCCAAAGTGCGCGCGGCAGGTTCCAGGTTTGGGTCAATCCCTTCCAGACTGACGTAAACATTGAGGATCATGTACGGCAGGAACACATGGATAAATCCAACGATCACCGTGAATTCCGTATACATGAGCGACAGCGGCGCATCGGTCAGGCCAAGCCAGGACAACAACCCGTTCAACGCGCCTTGGTTGCCGAAGATGTGGATCCAGCTGAGCGTTCGGATGATGAAGCTGATCCAGAACGGCAGGATCAGAAGCAGCAGCAGCAGCCATTTGTGCCGATACCGCGTCATCGCGATCACATAGGCTGGAACATAGCCCAGAACCGCTGCAAGAACGGTCACGATCACCGACAGCCGCAAGGTTTTCCAGATCGCCGTGTGGTAATAGCTGTCGGTGAACAATTCCTGCCAGTTGCCGAATTGGAAAGCAGGGACATCGACGGCCAGATCAATGTTTTCGTACATCGAATACACAAGGATGAACGCCATCGGGATCACCACCATCACGGTGATGAACACCAGCGCTGGCGACAGCAGAAGCCAGGGACGACGATCAAATTGATGTTCCGACAAGGGCGGCCCTCCTGCCGGTGACTATTGCAAGGGATGCTGAATTGAGCCAATTGATATGAAAGATACCTGATATTGATTGGATCAATGCCCGTGGATATCGACCACAAATTTGCCTTTCAGCTGGACTGGAACCTGTTGCGCACCTTCCTTGTGATCGCCGAAGAGCAAAGCATCACCCGCGCCGCGCACCGGTTGTTGCGGGGTCAACCAGCAGTCACGCAGGCGCTTCAGCGGCTTGAGGCAGAGTTGGGCTGCAAACTGGCTGAACGCGGCAAAGGGGCGTTTCGTCTGACCGCTGCGGGCCGCAAATTGCAGGCCGAGGCGCGCAGATTGTTTGACGGGGTTGCGCAGTTGCCGGAAACCATCGGGCAATTGCAGAACGAACTGTCCGGTGATGTGCGACTGCTGGTCGCCACTTATGTCGTTACACCGTTACTGGATGATTTGCTTGCCGAATTCGCAAGGTCACATCCGAAAGTCCGCTTCAGCATTCGCGTCGAAACCAGCAGCGAAGTCATTCGCGATATCCGAGAAAGACAGGCAACCCTGGGCATCTGCCTCGTGAGCCGGGAATTTCCCGATCTGGAATACACCCATATGTACCGCGAATTCTTCGGCTTCTTCTGCGGCCGGACACATCCGCTTTTCGGGCGCGACAACCTGAAGATGGACGACCTGCGCCCCTACCCATCCGTCGCTTTTGACACCGAGGAAATCGACAACGCCCTGCAACAAATCGTCATGCTGCGCAGCGCCTGGGGGCTGACACGCGTAGTCGCCGGTCGATCTTCGCAGTTGGAAGAAGTCCGCCGCATGGTCATGTGCGGAATGGGGATCGGCGCATTCCCGATCCATGTGGTGCAGGACAGCGTCGAACGTGGATTGCTTTGGCGTCTGCCACCCTACGAAGATCCGCCCGAGGTTGATATCTTTCTGACCGTCAATCCACGCAAACACATGAACCGGGCTGAAACCCAATTCCTCGCAGATCTGACGCGCGCAATACGTCATACACCCTTGGAGGAACGCACCTATCGCGGATAGCTCGGCTCGTGTCGGCACCCCAATAGAGACACGCGTCACCCAAGATCGAACACCCGCCCAATCCGGTTGATCCGCCGCGAAAACCCACCAAGCTGCCCAAGGTGCCAGGCCAGCACCTGATTGCTCGACAGAACCGGGATATCAAGCTCTGCTTCGCAATCTTCGATCACGTCAAGCGCGCGCAGGTTGGTGCAGGACATGAAGACAGCCCCGCAGGTGCCGTTGCGCCCGACATGAATGACCGCGTCCCGCACCGACTCCTTTGAGATGCGGACAACGCGCTCTTCCAGGGGTTCATCAAAGCTCCCGAACGAGGCCACGGTCACACCTGCCGCATCCAGCCCTTGAATGAGGCGGTCACTGACCGACGCGACATAAGGGCTGACAAGACCAATCTGCGTGATCCCGGCCGTTTTGCAAACCGCGATCAACGCCGTCAGCGGGTCCGTCACATGCGGCGTTGCCACACCCTTTTGGATCAGCTCTGCAACCCGCGCCGGGCCAATCGTGGCGCTGGCAGATGTGCAGGCGTAGCCCACAGCGGCACAGTGCGCCCCACGAGGAAGCAAGGCGGCAGAGGCCGTCAGATTGTCCTCCATCGCGCGCAGGCTTTCCAGTGTCACTGCTATTCCCGAAGGAACCCGCGACACCAGACTTTCCACATCCTGCGGCAGCAATGTCCGGAAATCCCGCTCGATCGTTTCATCGCTTTGCAGCGTGATCAACCCGATCTGGGTCGGGTGATCACTGGTTATGGAATAGGGCAAAGCCATCAGATCACCCGGATGTCAGGGGATTGCGGATGTGACAGGAACTCTGCGCCAGAGTCGCGGATCACGATGTTTTCCTCGTGGACTAGGATTTTGCCTGCTCCAACATCAACCGATGGTTCAAGCGTCAGAACCATTCCAGCCATCAGGACCGTGTGATCCTGTGGAATGATCGAGGGCCATTCGGTCAATTGCATTCCAAGACCATGCCCCAGCCGCCCGGCCTCCATGATTGTGCCGGACGGGTTCACCACGACGTTCATCGCATGAAACAGATCGGCAATCGTCGCACCGGGCCTTGCCATCTCTGCCGCCGTTTGCGTGGCCTCAACCAAACGGGAATGGCCGGTTTTCACGGTCTCAGTTGGCGGTCCAACACTGAAGTTGCGGTCAAAATCGCAGAAATACCCATCCCAGACCAACCCGGTGTCCAGCATCAGCACATCACCCTGCGCAAGCGGCGCGTCCGTGGCGGGTGAGATCACGTCCGCATAGCCCGAGTGATCCGCAGCCCCTGCGAGGTACGGCACCCAATCCGCCCCCTCTTCGAGGCAAAGCATCTGGAACCTGCGAAACACATGCGACAGCGGCATCCCGGCTCCGATACCTTGCGGCACCCGGTCAAAGGCACGGGTCGCAATGGCAGCGGCATGGCGAATTTTTTCGATCTCGGCCTCTGATTTAACCAGTCGCATCTGACGAGTGATGGCGGCATCGCTGACCAGCCGTCGCGGTGAAAGACCTGTTTCCAACCGCCGCAGATCGGCCAGCGGCATGTGGACATGGCTTTCCATCTGATCGGCAATTCCGATTTGCCCAGCCTTTGGCGTGACCTCATGCAGCGCCTCGAGAAGCAGCCCGATCCCGTCATCCGTATAGTCAGGTGCAGCCCATGTCCGGATATCTGTAATCCAACTCTGCCCCATCAGATGCGCACCAATGGACGGGATGACCGCAATCGGATCGCCGGAAACCGGAACAATCACGAACCAGGGTCGCGTCGGGCTTTCCCAGAACCGCGTCAGGAAGCCGGTGTAGTACCGGATCTCGGGTTCGGTTGTCAGCAGCAACGCGGACAGGCCGTGTTTCACCATCAAGTTCTGCGCTGCCCTTGTGCGACCCCGGAATTCCGATGCGGGAAATCCACGGATGGGCGAAGTCATGAGGTTTGCTCGCTCAGGATCACCAACACCTGTGACTTGGCCGACAATCCCAACGCGTCCTGATGATCCCGCGCGGCAAGCAGCCCTGCAAATCCGGCTCCTCCTGACGGGGTGGTGGCATAACCCGCCTCCGCACAGGCCATGGCGCCCAAAGCGCCCTCCGTCTCGGTGATCAGCACAAAATCATCCGCATCCCGCGCCAATCCCTTCAGGGCAATCAAAGACGGCTCTTTGCAGTCCAACCGGCCCATTGAGGATTTCGGGCCATCGGTGACCTGAGATGTGCCCGACTTGATCGAAGCATAGAGCGCCGGGGCAAATTCGGGTTCGACCACGACGATGCGGGGCGTATTGCCCCAAGCCTGTCTGACATAGGCAGCGCAGGCCGCGGCAAGTCCCCCGACGCCTGCCTGCAAGAAGATGTGGCTGGGTGCCTCGGACATCTGCAGGACCGCCTCCTGCATAAGTACAAGATACCCCTCCATAAGAACATGCGGGCGATCAAAATATCCCGGCCAGGAACTGTCCGACAGCAGCGCCCAACCGTTGTCATCGGCTGCCTGCGCCGCACCGGCCATCGCCTCTTCATAGATTGCCCCATGACGTGTCACCAGGGCCCCGAATGCGCGAAGGCGGTCGGCGAAAGCCTCTGGCACTGTGTCAGCCAGATACACAACCGCATGGGCACCAAAGGCTTGCGCCCCGGCCGCGACTGACAACCCGTGATTGCCGGCGCTCGCGGTCACATATGTGCGCCCTTGCGCCGTTCCGGTCTCGGCATCCCGAGCAATCACATAAGCCGCGCCCAGCGCCTTGAAACTGCCCAGCCCCATCCGGTTGCGTTCGTCCTTGATGCAGACTTGGGCCACACCAGCGGCTTTGGCCAATTCCGGCACATCGGCCAGCGGGGTCACAGCGGCGGCAGGGCACCGCGCAAGCAAGTGCGCAGGCCGCTCCGCATTGTCGCTTGGCATCGGAACGTCGGCAAGAGCGGCCAGCACGGCTGCGGCTTGGCCTTGTGTTTTATGCAGAAGTTTCATGATTACATGATGGCAGTGTCCACGCGGTCCTGTCACCCCACAGCCGACACAAGCAACCCCGCCACCGACCCTTCTGTTTGCCCTGATCCAGAAACCTGTCTAGCGTTCGGGAAAACGACTGGAAGGCCTCAAGCCACATGACCCTCACAAACAGCACGGTGCGCGCCGCAGATCATCTTGTGGATCAATTGGTGACACAGGGGATCACCGCAGCCTTCGGCGTGCCGGGGGAAAGCTATCTTCCGGTGCTGGATGCGTTCTACGGTCGTGAAACCGACATCCGGTTTATCACCTGCCGTCAGGAAGGCGGCGCCGCGATGGCCGCTGATGCCTATGGCAAGTTGACTGGGCGTCCGGGCATCTGTTTTGCCACGCGAGGTCCCGGAGCGACAAATGCCAGCGCCGGGGTACACATTGCCTACCAGGATTCGACCCCGATGATCCTTTTTCTGGGTCAGGTGGCCCGCGACATGGTCGAACGCGAAGCGTTTCAGGAAATCGACTACCGTCGCATGTTCGGCCAGATGACCAAGTGGGTCGCCCAGATCGACGACGCCTCGCGACTTCAGGAATATGTCAGCCGCGCGTTCCGTACCGCACTGTCAGGGCGGCCTGGCCCGGTTGTGCTCGCGCTGCCAGAGGACATGCTGTATGACGAGATCATTCAGCCAAAACCCCCTGCCCGCATCGAAACGCCGCGATTTGCGCCGTCGCCCAATGCGATGGATACGCTAAGACATCGGATCGCGCAGGCTAAAAACCCGCTGGTCATGGCCGGAGGCGGCGGCTGGACGAAGCGAGGTATCGACGCATTGCAACGCTTTGCCGAAACGCAGGGTTTGCCAGTGTCCGTTTCGCTGCGCTGCCAAAGCCTGATCGACAACCGCCATCCGAATTACATCGGCCACTACGGTGTCGGCACGCCGCCTTACCTCAAGAAAATTATGGCCGAAACGGATCTATTGATCGCCATTGGCCCGCGTCTGGGGGAGATGACAACTGCGGGATATTCGATCCTGACGCCCCCGGTGCCAGACCAGTCGCTGGCGCATGTCTTTCCCGAACCGGAAGAGATCGGGCGTGTTTTTGAACCGGAAATCGCGCTGATCGCGGACACCGAGAGTTTCTGCACCGAAGTCGCATCCTGGGACGCAATTGCACCCAAGCAGTTTGCAAACCGCACACATGACCTTCACGAAACGTACAAAAGATTCAGTAACCCCGCCTCGGTGGAAGAAGACCCACTTGCCCCCTTTTTCGCCCATCTGGCCGAAACGCTTCCCGACGATGCAATTCTTTGCAACGGCGCGGGCAACTACGCGGGATGGCTGCACCGCTTCTATCGCTACCGCGCGCCGGGATCACAACTTGCGCCGACCTCGGGCTCCATGGGGTATGGTCTGCCGGCAGCGATCGGAGCCGCAATCTGTGCGCCCGAACGCGAGGTGTTCGCCATCGCCGGTGACGGCTGTTTCATGATGACCTGTCAGGAAATGGCGACAGCAGTGCATCATGATCTGAACCTGACGGTGATCATCATCGACAATGCCCGCTATGGCACGATCCGCGCGCATCAGGAACGCGAATACCCGGACCGCGTGTCGGGCACGGCCCTGACCAACCCGGATTTCTGCGATTTCGCCCGATCCTTCGGCGCGCATGCCGAAAAGGCTCCGGACTATGACAGCTTTGTCGCCGCCGTCTCGGCAGCCCGCAATCGCGGTGGTGTCAACCTGATCGAAGTGAAAGCCGATCCGTCGTTCCTGTCACCCGGCAAGCGCCTGGAATAAAGCCGCGCCACAGGCCTACAACATTGCATCAGGGTCACGGAACCCTCACTTCGGCTCGTCATCGAAGGGCGCAACGCTATCTTCAGACTGAGCCACTACAAGAAAGAGAGCCGCGTGACCAAAGCAAGTGACCTGTTTGTGCAATGCCTCGAAGCGGAAGGCGTCAAGCGCATCTTCGGCGTTCCTGGTGAAGAAAACGCCGACATGATGATGTCGTTGCAGCAATCTTCCATCGAGTTTGTGCTCTGTCGTCACGAACAGGGTGCCGCGTTCATGGCGGCTGTGCATGGGCGCTTGACCGGCACGGTCGGCGTCTGCCTTGGAACCCTTGGGCCCGGTGCAACCAACCTGATGACGGGTGTGGCCGATGGCAACATGGACCGCGCGCCGCTTCTGGTGATCACCGGTCAGGCGGCCACCACCCGCCAGCACAAGGAAAGTCATCAGGTGATGGATGTGGTGAGCATGTTCAAATCTGTGACCAAGTGGTCGCAGGCGATCTTGTCGCCCGATGCTATCCCCGAAGTGGTGCGCAAGGCGGTCAAACTGGCCGAGGCGGAAAAGCCGGGCGCGGTGCATATCGAACTGGCCGAGGATATCGCAAAACATGAAACCGACGCGCGCCCCCTGAAGGTGAACACCGTCCGCCGCCCCGCACCTGACACCAAGGCGCTGGATCAGGCATGGGATTTGATCGCGGCGGCCAAGCGCCCATTGATCATCGCAGGCAACGGCACGATCCGCACCCGCGCCAGTGCCGCGCTCAGGGCATTCTGCGACACGACGGGCATCGGTGCCTTGATGACGTTCATGGCCAAAGGTGCGCTTGATCTGGATGATCCGCGATGCCTGTTCACCATTGGCATGGGGCAACGCGACTTTCCAATGACGATGGTCGAGGAATCCGATCTTATCATCACCATGGGATACGATATGGTGGAATACCCACCCAGCAGCTGGAACGCGAAGGGCGACACCAAGATCGTCCACATCGACTTTCTTCCCGCCGAGGTGGACAACAATTACAGTCCGGACGTTGAGATTGTCGGAGATCTTGCCGGGGCGATCTCGGCGCTGGAAAAGCGGGCCAAGCGCGCGTCCCTGACATATGATTTCTCTGCACAGGTGGCGCTGCGCACAACAATGCAGAAGGAATTCGCCGCCCACGCAGACGAGACTGGCGAAGGCCCGATCACGCCGCAAAAAGCCATCGCAGATGTGCGTGCCTGCCTTGGACCCAACGATATCCTGCTCTGCGGTGTCGGCGCGCACAAGATGTGGGTCGCGCGGCAATTCCAATGTCATGAACCCGGCACCTGCATCATCTCGAACGGGTTCTGTTCGATGGGGATGCCCCTGCCCGGCGCGATCAGCGCGGCGATCAGTTGTCCTGACCGCAAGGTTCTGGGGCTTGTCGGAGATGCGGATTTCCTGATGAACCTGCAGGAAATGGAAACCGCGCGGCGGCTGAATTCCGACATCACGATGCTGGTTTGGGAAGACAACGCCTACGGTCTGATCGCCTGGAAGCAAGAGCAGGAATTCGGCCACCATACGGACTTGTCCTTTGGCAATCCCGACTGGATGGGACTGGCCAAGAGCTTTGGCTGGCACGGGAGCACCTGCACCCGCCCCGAGGACCTGCAAACCCAACTGGCGCAAGCGTTGAACACGGACGGTCCCTCGCTGGTCGTGATTCCGGTGGATTACCGCGAAAACATGAAGTTGACGGAACGTCTGGGGACGCTGACGGTTAGCCTCTGATCATCAGGGCAGGGTGTAGGACCAAACGCAAGGTCGAACTCGATGACCTTCTTTCCAGCCTCATGGATCGCACGCCCGGATCACAGGAAAGCGGTGGCGAACAGCAAGAGACTGGTTGCCACGCCCATCACCGGGACAAACATCGGGACGTGATAATGCGCCCCGAAGGACGGTCCACGCAGCTTGAGCCGGATCAGCGCGATATTCACCAGAACAAAGACAGACAGCACGATCTGCGACGTGCGTTCAGCCAAGGCATCAATCGGAAAGGTCAGCGCCAGCAGCAGGATCGCAGCGACAACCGCACATGTCGCAACATCCGGAGTCCGGGTCGTCGCCGAAACATGGGACAGCAGTCCGGGCAGATGTCCGCGATCCGCCAAGCCGTAGATCACCCGCGAGGCCATGATCATCTGGATCAGCACACCGTTCACCGTGGCAACGATGGCAATCACGCCAAACGCCTGTCGCACGCCCTCTGGGGCGGTTTGAAACACCAGCGATAACGGCGCTGCCGAGGCGGAAAGCGTACCAAGCGGCACCGCAACCAGAACGGCGGTTGTTGTCCCGATATAGAGCAAAGTCGCCAGAACCAGCGTCCAGATGATGGCTTTTGGCATTGTGTGCAGGGGGTCTTTGACCTCTTCCGCGACATTGGCCATGTCTTCGAATCCGACAAAGGCGAAGAAGGCCAGCAACGACGCTGCGCCGATCCCGGCCCAATGCCCACCCGTCAGGGGTGGCACGATGTCGATCAGCGCAACACCCGCGGGCTCGGCAATCGCAAAACCCCAGACCATGACAAAGATCAGGCCGGACACCTCGATCACGGTGATGATGGCCGCGACGGTGACGGATTGTGTGATGCCCCACAGCGCAATCATCCCCATCGCGACAACCACACCGACTGTCAGGAATGTCTGCGACGCTCCGGTCAACTCGTGCAAATAAGACGCCGCTCCAAGCGATACCGCTGCCGCCGAAACTAGTCCCGAAAGTGCAACTGCCAGACCAACAACGGTGGCGAGCGTTCCAGACGAAAACCCAGCCTCGACATAGGCGGCCTCTCCGGCGCTGACCGGATAACGAGTTGACAGTTCGGCGTAGGAAAAGGCGGTGAAGGCAACCACAATCGCGGCAATGGCAAAAGACACCGGTGCATAGGCCCCGGCCGCAGCCGCAGTCGCGCCGACCAGCACATAAATCCCCGCACCCACGGTTACACCCAGACCGTAAAGCGTCAACAAGGGCACATTCAAGGAACGGCGCAGCTTGTCGGGGTGATCTGTCACGATGGAACTGCCTCTTTCACGGATGCGACAGCCTTTTGAATGCTGGAGATCCTATCCAACGCTAGAGGGAATTCGGCCCGTCGAACATGACGTGAGTCAACCGCCCGGAACAAAACTGCTGGGTTAGAGCGCGTTTTGCATCCAGCTTGCGAACTCTGCGAAAACCTGATCCGACGCACCGCTGAAGGCCTCGATCACTGCGGATGTGTCGGTTGAGGGCGAGGGCATGCTGGCGGCAAAGGTCCGGCTGGCAACGATGCGCGCGTCCTGTTCCCGTACAAGCCGCACCAGCAGCGTGACCTGCACCGTCGCCGTATCGCCATCCGGGTTCACTTCGGCCTGAAAATCGACAACTTCCGTCACCAGCGCAAAGTCTCCGCTGACTCCCAACGGAGTCCGGCCCACATAGCGCACCGCCCCCGTCGCCTCGATCGAGCGCAGCATAAGCGTCTGCACCATCACCGGTGTGGGTTCGCTCCAGCGGACATCCGGCAGGTATTGCGCCTGTAGCGCGTTGGGACGGATCATGATTCGGTCCGTGGACAGCGCACCGCTTGTTGTCGGCAATTCGACGATCACATCCCGCGCGACCATTCTGCGCGACGGCGATGGCATATCGGGCGCACGAAGTTCGTACACGTCCAGTGGCGTGGCCGCATTGCTGACTGCCGAAATCGCAGCACAGCCCGACAGAAGGGCAAGGGCAAAAAGCGCAACTGCCTGGCGAAAAAAGGGCAAGCGGGTCATCGTCTGAACTCCGGCGTTTCGCGGTCAAGGAAGAACCGCGTTGGATCACGCTGGATCTGTTCCGTCAACCGATCCAGATTGGCAATCAGCGTTCGGCTTTCCTGTGCCAGCCGGGAATAGAGCGGCAATGCAGTTGTCGTGAATTCGCGAATCGACGGTGACGCTGCATCGGTCAGGTTGCGCAGTTCCGCAAAGGTCCGGGACGCTGCCTGGCTTGCGGTTCGCAGATCCGCCGACATTCCGGGCAAATCCTCCGACACCTGACCAATCGCACCGTTCAAACTGTCCAGCGTGGTCTCAAGCCCGGCTATGATCCCCGACAGGTCTTCGTTGATCACGCGGTCCGCTCCGGTAAAGGCGCTTTCGGCAGCACTCAGCGCGCGGTCACCTGTCTCTAACGCACCGTTGATGGCTGCCAGCGTGGTATTCGCATTGGCAAAGGACACGCGCGCATCTTCGAGAGTCAGCCGCACAGTTTCCAGCACGTCCTCGGTCGATCGGCTGGACGCCGTGAGATTGCCGCCGACTTCGGTCGCCACGGTACGAAAGGTGTCTGCCGTCTGACGAATATCAGCGAAGATTTTTGGCAGATCGTCATTGGCAATCGTTGCCACAGAGGCGATGGCACGATCTGCCTCGGCCACCATCGCGCGGGTCTCCGACAAAAGCGGTGCACCTTCTTCGCGCACCAGGGTATCAACAGTACCAGCCGCTTCGCCTACCAGAACGGCAGTCCCGTCCAGCCGGGCAATCAGGGCGTCGGTTGCTTCAAGCGTCGCTTGCGCCTCTTCCAGTCGGGCGGTTGCGGTTTCACCTGTTTTGTTCAGCGTGACCATCAGGGCGCGTGCATCCGCGCCAAGGGTAGCCATCTCCTGTTGCAACGCAGTGGCGGCTGCACGCAGCTCTGCTGTTGTCTGGCTCAGATCCGTTGACACATAGTCTTCCGTCCTCGCAATCGCCGATTGTGCGTTGTTCAGCGTTTCCACACCTGTCTGAAGCACACCTTTGCCCTGCTCCGAGAGTTCACCAATCGACGTCAGGGTCGTGTCGGCGGTTTGCAAGACTTCGGTCAGATCACCAGTCAACGTGTTGAGCGTTTCGTTGAACAGGTTGATCTGCTCGGCAAAGTCATTGACCGTGGTGCTGATCGACGAAAACCCGTCCAGAGTGTTGGCGAATTCGGCGGATGCCGTTTCAACATTTGCCAGAATGCTGGTAATGCGATCCCTGTTTTCGGCTCCCAGCAAATCCGCCACATCCGCGACAAGGGTCAGAGTTTCCTCAAGAAGCCGGGGGGCATCTTCGGAAAGGCTTTGCAATGTGGAGCGTCCGGCGGTGATTTCCGGCACCGGGGCGTCTTCGGTTGGTTCCAGCAAATCGGCCTGTGGTGTTCCGGGTCCAATGCCCACAAAAGACACACCTGTGACGCCCTGTGCCTCGATGGTGGCGATACTGTCGGTGCGCACAGGTGTGGCCGCGTCCACCTCGATACGGACTAGGATGGTACCGTCCTGATCGGGCGACAGCCTTACATCGACCACCTGCCCCACAGGCAAGCCGCTGAACCGCACGTCAGAGGCGTTGCCCAGACCCGAGACAGACGAAAAGCGAATGTCGTAATAGTCGAACTGTCGATCCAGTTCGACCTGTGCAAACCACAGGAAGAACCCAAGGATGCCCAGCAGCCCGGCAAGAGTGAACGCTCCGATAAGGACAAAATTCGCCTTGGTTTCCAAGTCAGTCGCCTTTCTGAGCGCTATTGCCCGTTCCCTCGGACGCGGCAGCGCGGGCGCGGGGTCCGTGGAAATACTCGTGCACCCAAGGGTGATCAACCTCCAGCATATCCTTCATCGTGCCAGTCACCAGTACCTTTCGTTCCGCCAGCACCGCGATGCGATCACAGGTCGCGTGCAACGTATCAAGATCATGCGTCACCAGAAATACCGTGAGCCCGAGAGAATGGCTCAGCCCGCGGATCAGTTGATCAAAGGCCGCGGCGCCGATCGGGTCCAGACCCGCGGTCGGCTCATCCAGAAAGACAATGTCGGGATCCAGCGCCAGCGCCCGCGCCAGACCCGCCCGCTTGCGCATGCCGCCGGACAGTTCCGAGGGGTATTTGTCACCCGCCAGATATTGCAGCCCCACCATCGAAATCTTCAGGTCGGCCAGCTTGCTGCGGATCTCCGGGTCCAGACCGTCGACCCCGCGCATCGGCACCTCGACATTTTCACGCACGGTCAGCGATGAAAACAGCGCGCCGTCTTGAAACATCACACCCCAGCGGTTTTCCAGCGCCTGCCGCGTGTCCTCGTCCGCCGTGAGCACATCTGTGCCAAGCACATCGACCGTTCCCTCGGCCGGTTTCTGCAGCCCGGCAATGGTGCGCAGGAGAACTGATTTCCCGGTGCCGGATCCACCGACCACACCCAGGATTTCCCCACGATAGACATCAAGGTCCAGGTCCTCGTGGACCACCTGCGTGCCGAATTGATTGCGAATTCCGCGCAACCTGATCACCACCTCACGCCCGGTCATATGCCGATCCGTGCGAAGAAGATGGAAAAGACCGCATCGGCCACAATCACCGCGAAGATGGCTGTCACCACCGCGCTTGATGTCATCCGCCCCAGTGATTCCGCGTTGCTTTGGACCTGCATTCCGGCATGACAGCCCACCACTCCGATGATCAGGGCAAAGACCGGCGCCTTGACCAATCCCACGAAAACATGATCGACAGACGTGCCTTCGACCAACCGTGTCTGGAACATCGCAGGCGAAATCCCAAGGTCGATCCACGCCATCAAGGCACCTCCGAACAACCCGGCAACATTGGCGATCAGTCCCAGAATGGGCAGCATGATCAGCAATGCCAGAATGCGCGGCACAAACAGGTTCATTCCGGGGTCGAGCCCCAACGTGCGCATCGCATCAATCTCTTCGCGCATCTTCATCGACCCAATGGCCGCAGTGAAGGCCGACGCGGTTCGCCCCGCGACGATGATCGCGGTCAGAAGAATACCCAATTCGCGCAGGATAGAAATGGCGATCAGATCGACCACAAACACTTCTGCCCCGAACTGCCGCAACTGGGTGGACCCCTGAAAGGCAAGCACCACCCCGATCAGGAACGCCATCAGCGCCACGATGGGCACGGCCCGAAGCCCCACTTCCTCGCAGTGATGCACAAGCGAGGTCATGCGGAATTCACTTGGATGGCACAGTGCGCGCGCCAGGCGGTGCAGGAAAATTCCCAGATATCCGGTCAGCGCCCGCAGGAACATGAGTCCGGAAAACACATTGTGACCAAACCGGTCCAGCCATGCTGCAAAGGACATCTTGTGTGCGGACGGCGGCTCTGGTTCAGGCAATGCGCGCGCGACACTGTCCAACAGACTCGCGGCTTTGTCGCTGACACCGACAAACTGAAGCGGCTGATCCGATTGGGCGAAACGGTTCTTGAGGGTGATCAGCGACCATGCACCCGCCGTATCCAAACGCGTCAGTGACGACAGGTCGATCTGCGCCACGTCTCCGGGTTTCAGCGCCTCCAGCGCGGTTTGTGCGCGTGTCACGGTGTAGATCGTCAACATCCCGGACAACTGCGCCTCGTCCGCAGATGGGCCTTGTTGAAGCGAAAAATGCGATGCGGTCTCCCTAGTCATGTCGGCAGTCTTTTGCACCAATTGCGCGTGCGTCCTATAAGCTTCGGGAATGAGTCCATGTCGCCAAGCTAACCCGTCGCGGTGACACGCGGAAGCGGTGATCTTGTCTCGGCATTTGCCCCCGAAACGCGCACAGAGTGAACAAAAACAACATGCATTTGCGCGATGCTGCACATGCAGAAAACGCCGGAATTTCCTTTCCCCTCAAGTGCCGCAGGTGCGAAACTCAGGTTTCGGTATACCGTGGTATTCCCATAAGTATCTAAAATCATTTGATTTTTTCAATATCTCGGGATAGTTGAAATGCAATCTTGGGGGAGAAAGATCATGGACATGTTGAATCTTGATGCGTGGACCGGCCGTGTTACCCAGGATGCCGGGTGCATCACCCCAGAGCTCGCAAGACAGGTCCATGCAACTGTCGGGTCTGGCAAAATACCCGTCCATGGCGATCCGCTTCCCCCCCTGTGGCACTGGTGCGCTTTCCCGCTGTCCACTCCGAACGACAAACTTGGGAAAGACGGACATCCCCGTGAAACCGATCTTTTGCCCCCAGTCCGTCTGGACCGTCGCATGTGGGCTGGAGGGGCGCTCAAATTCCATGGCCCGGCCTTGTGTATCGGGGATCCGCTTGAACGGCGGTCTTCGATCCGGGCAGTGACCGAGAAGACCGGCGCGGCGGGGCCGATGGTGTTTGTGACGGTGGATCAGGCAATCTACGGCCCCGCCGGCCTTGCCATCGAAGAGCGGCAGGACATCGTATATCTGGAGATTCCGGAGACGTTCACTCCGCCGAAGAAGAAGGCGCTTCCTGCAGATGTTGTCGAACGGATCGACACAAACGAAGCGTTGCTGTTCCGGTATTCCGCCATCACCTTCAACGCGCACCGCATCCATTATGATCTGCCCTACACACAGCAGGTCGAGAAATATCCCGGCCTGGTTGTACATGGCCCCTTGCAAGCCACCTTCCTGATGCGCGCCGCCCTCCGTGAGCGGGGCAGCACACCCAAATATTTTGATTTCAGAGGCGTGCATCCGATGTTCGCCGGTGCGCCTTGCGACATCGCGATGGAGGCCGAAGACGCCGTGCTGAGCCTGTGGTCCGGGCAAAATGGCCATCAGTGTATGCAGGCCACCGCCATCTGGGAAGACGCCCAATGAGCGTGCTCAAAGGAATGCGCGTTGTCGAAGGGTCTGCCTTTGTCGCTGTTCCGCTGGCGGGAATGACGCTGGCGCAAATGGGGGCCGAGGTGATCCGCTTTGATCGGCTTGGTGGCGGTCTGGATGCCGGTCGCTGGCCATTGGCCCCAAATGGTGAAAGCCTGTTCTGGGCGGGGATGAACAAGGGCAAGAAATCCATTGCCGTCGATATGAAATCGCCCGAGGGACGCGAGTTGATCACCCGGATCATCACCGCGCCGGCCGACGATGCGGGGCTTTTCCTGACCAATCTGCGCGTGCGTGGCTGGATGGATTACGACACCCTTTGCAAAGACCGGGACGACCTGATCATGGTCACACTGACCGGTGATCGCCACGGACGTCCGCAGGTGGACTATACCGTGAACCCTGCCCTTGGCATTCCACATATGACCGGCCCGGCAGACAGCGACGCGCCGGTGGCACATGCCCTGCCCGCCTGGGATCTGATCGCGGGCAACATGTGTGTCTCTGCGCTTTTGGCCGCAGAACGGCACCGACTGCGCGGACATGGCGGGCAAGAGGTGGAAATCGCGCTCAAGGATGTGGCCGCCGCCACGCTTGGGCATTTGGGGATGATCGGAGATGTCGCTTTGAACGCGCAGGACCGGGGCAAGTCGGGGAATGCACTGTATGGCGCGTATGGACAGGATTTTGTCTGTGCCGATGGACGCCGCGTAATGGTGATCGGCCTGACCGACCGCCAATGGCGCGGCATCTGCAAGGTGACGGGAACCACCGAAGCGATGGCGTCGCTGGAACAGCGCATTGGCGTATCCCTTGCTGACGAAGGCAACCGCTGGCGGTTTCGTGATGATATCACCGCCGTCCTGAAGCCATGGTTCGATCAGCGTCGTGTCCCTGACTTCGATACCGCCTTCAACGAGGCCGGGCTGACCTGGTCGGAATTCCGCACCGTCCGCGAGGCTGTCGAGACTGACGCGGACCTCAGCCCGGACAACCCGATGTTTGCCGACGTGATGCAACCCGGCATCGGCCAATTCCCGGTCCCCGCGCACCCTGCCGCCTTCAGCGCGTCGGGACGTGTCGCGGCACAACCCGCCCCGAGGCTGGGCCAACATACCGAAGAAATCCTGACAGAGATCGCGGGCTGCTCGGGCACCGAAATCGCCAGGCTTTTTGATACGGGTGTGGTCCAGTCCCCGAGATTCGCAAAACCCCGCAGCGCGGCTTGACCGCCGCGCGTTACTTGCGCGCGTATCGCGCTTCCTGCTCGTAATAGGCACCAAACCCGATCCGGTCGCGCAACTCGGCAAAATCCATGAGCTGTCCGGTGTGGTCCTTGCCCGCCTTCAAAGCAGCCAATGTCGTGACCATCGCCTGCATCGCAGCCGAGAGCGTGGCCAAGGGATAGGACGCAACCTTGAACCCCAACGCCTCGAGTTCCGCGGGCGGCAGGATCGGCGTCTGCCCGCCTTCCAGCATATTGGCAACTTTAGCGCCCGGCACCTCTGTGCAGATTGTGCGCATTTCTTCCTGGCTCAGCGGTTCCTCGACAAAGATCATCTCTGCCCCCAACTCTGCAAACACCTGTGCGCGCTGGATCGCTTCGGCCAACCCGTGGGTGCGCCGCGCATCGGTGCGCGCCTTGATGACGATATCGGAACGCCCGCGCGCCTCGACCGCCGCGCGAATACGGTCAAACGCTTCTTCGCGATCCACAACAGACTTGCCCTGCGTATGCCCGCAGCGTTTGGGGGCGACCTGATCCTCGATCATCACGCCGGCACAGCCTGCCCGCGCAAAACCTTCGACGGTGCGCATCACGTTCATCGCATTGCCATAACCTGTGTCACCGTCGACCATCATGGGAATATCGACCGCTTCCAGCACATTGCGCGCCTGATCGCGCACTTCGCCAAAGCTCATGAGCCCCAGGTCAGGCGCGCCGATGCGGCTGGCAGAGGCGGCGAATCCCGACAGGAACGTCACCTCGAACCCAGCCTGCTGGATCAGCCGTGCCGAAAGTGCATCATAGCAGCAGGGCATCATGACAAGGCCGGGACGTGCCAACAAGCCACGCAAGGCCTCGGCGGCGGGGTTGGGGTATGGATCAGTCATCAGCAGCCTCGGAATAAGGAGGAAGGGATTTCCAGCGCGGGACATCGCGTGCCATCTTGTCAAGCAATCGGATCAACGTCGCCCGCTCTTGCGTATCAAGGCTTGCCGTCATCTCGGCTTCTGCCTCAACGAAGAGGGTCATCGCGCACTCATAGGCCGCACGCCCTGCAGGTGTCAGGGTCAAAAGACTGCGGCGCGCATCTTCGGGGTCGGGTTTGCGGGCAACAAAGCCCTTGTCCAAAAGAAGGGAAACGCCTCGACTGACGGAATTTGAAGGTTGTTCCGTGATCTCGCAAATGTCCCGCGCATTCAACCCGTCCCGGAATGCCAGACAAACCAGCACCGTCCATTCAGGCCGCACCAAACCCTGATCACGCTCAATTCGCCGCAACAGGGGTTCGCGGAAGAAAACGGTCAGAAAGGCCATACGATAGCCAATTGGCAATGGCGTACCATCCAGAATGTCGATCAGTTTCATGGTTTCTCCAAGTCTCAGAATATTAGTTCCATATGGAGCGAAATATTGCTAGGCTTAATTCACGAGCGGCCTTCAGAGCCGCCACGACGGGAGGAAATGATGGCCGAACAGGCCTATTCACAGCTTGCACGTCTGGAACGCCTTGCGCTGAACGGGTTTGCCGTGCTGGTGATCGTTCTGATGTTGTCCATCACGCTACAGGTCTTTGCCAACCTGTTTGACATCAATCCTCTCGTGACATTCTCGCAAGCGGTGTTCTGGCTCGGCAAGGCGGTGACTCTGAATTCCCTGCTCGACCTGCAATGGCACTTGCTCGCGATCATTGCGCTGTTGCCAGCGGGGCTTGTCTGGCTGCGCGACAAACATGTGCGCGTCGATTTCCTGTACGACCGATATTCAACCCGTGTCCGCCAACGGGTCGACCTCGCAGGTAATCTGATCTTTGCAGCGCCGTTCTTTGTCATGGCCATTCCGGGGGCCTATCGGTTCTGGGAACGGTCCTGGCGGTCGGGAGAAGGTTCGGCCAGTGGCGGGCTGAACGATCTGTGGTTGATCAAGCTTGTGCTGCCTTTGGGATTGTCCCTGCTGGCCCTGGCGGCAGTGATTGAAACCATTCGGCTGATCCGTTTGCTGGTGCGCAAATGAGCGATATCATCTTGCCGCTGGCCATGGCCGTCTTGACCTTGGGCGGCATCCTCGCGGGATACCGCGTGGCGTTCGTTCTGGCCGGTACGTCGGCGATCTTCATCCTGTTATCCGGCCTTCCCACCGCGTTCTTCAATCTGATCGTCAGTCGCATCTACGCCAATGTTCTGACCAACTGGCTGCTGGTGGCGATCCCGATGTTCATCTTCATGGGGCTGATCCTCGAGAAATCCGGCGTGGCCGAACGGGCGCTGAAAGGGGCGCAGCGCGCCCTGGGAGGCACAGCGGCAGGCATGGGTGTCGCAGTTCTGGTCATTGGCGTGTTGCTGGCGGCCTCCTCTGGCGTGGTGGGGGCCAGCGTGGTCCTGTTGGCGCTGCTGGCTCTGCCCCGAATGACCGAAGTGGGCTATGACAAACCCACCTCTGCCGGGCTGATCGCGGCAAGTGGAACGCTGGCGATCCTGATCCCGCCTTCGGTGATGCTTATCATCCTTGGGGACCAGTTGCAGACGCCTGTACCGGACATGTTTGCAGGCGCCATCGGTCCGGGTCTTTTGTTGGTCGTCCTTTACGGCGTCTATATCATCTGGCGGGCGCGTGGCCTGCCGCGCGCGGCCAAAGGGCCGACGACCGGACTGCTGATCGGTCTCGGGCGCACGCTGGTCGATGTCGCGCCTTTGCTGCTGCTGGTGGTTTCGGTGCTTGGCTCGATCATCGCGGGTCTTGCCACACCTACCGAGGCAAGCGGTCTTGGCGCGTTTGGTGCGATCCTTGTCACCGTGCTTTATCGCAAATTCGACGCCGCAATCATCCTCGAGGCTGCACGCGACACCGTGCTGTCGACATCAATGGTGGCCATGGTGATTGTCGGGGCCACCTGTTTTTCCGCCGTGTTCAAAGGTGTGGGGGGCGACGCGATGATACGGGATGGGCTGGGTCTGTTCGGCGACAGCCCCTGGGTCGTTCTGATGGTGGTGATGGGTGCGATCTTCGTCCTTGGTTTCGTGCTGGACTGGCTCGAGATCACGCTGATCCTGATCCCGATCTTTGCCCCGATCATCGGAGGCTTGGACTTTGGAAACGGATTGTCCGGCCAGGCACTGTTGATCTGGTTCGGTATTCTTGTCGCTGTGAACCTGCAAACAAGCTTTCTGACACCGCCTTTCGGGTTTGCCCTGTTCTACCTGCGCGGAGCGGCGGGTGATCAGATCCAGACCACCGAAATTTACCGTGGCGTGATCCCGTTCATCGCGTTGCAATTGCTTGCCTTGGGACTGCTGATGGCTTTCCCATGGCTGATAACGGGCCTCGTATAGAGGTCAATTCTGGGAGGAAATAGAATGAAGAAGCTTATCCTTGGGGCCGCACTCGCGGCTTTGTCAGTGACCGGCGCACAGGCAGAGGACTACAATCTGCAATCGGCGTTCGCCAAGCAATTGCCGGTGCTTGGTCCGGGCATCGACCGCTTTGCCGCCACCGTATCAACCTTGACCAACGGAGAGGTGAATTTCATCCACCTGGGCGACGGTGAACTGTCTCCGGCGTTTGAAATCTTCGACAACGTCGGAGCAGGCGCCATTCCCGCCGGTATGAGCTTTGCCGCCTACGCCGCTGGCAAGGCACCGGCAGCAGCGCTTTTCGGGTCCATGCCTTTTGGCCCGGACGCGATCAAATACGTCTCTTGGGTCAATCATGGCGGCGGTCTGGAGCTTTGGCGCGAGATTTATGAGCCGTTCAATGTTGTGCCCATGCCCTGCGGTGTGATCATCTCTGAAGCGGGGGGCTGGTACACCAAGGAAATCAATACGGTGGCGGACCTTCAGGGCCTCAACATTCGTATCGGCGGATTGGGTGGTGCGATCCTTGCCAAGCTGGGCGCAAATGCGATGAGCCTGCCTGCGGGCGAAATCTCGACTGCGCTTGAAACCGGGCGTCTGGATGCGACTGAGTTGAGCTTTCCCATGGTGGACCGCCTTCTGGGCTTCGACAAGGTGGCCAAGAATTACTACTTTCCCGGCTGGCACCAGCCCTCCGGCTTTATCGAGTTCTACATGAACAAGGACATATGGGATGGTCTGAGCGACCAGCACCGCACCGCAATCGAGACGGGATGTATGGACCTGAACCTGTGGACCATCGGCACCGCCGTTGTCGGGCAGCAGGAATATCTGGACGCCTTCCGGGCCAATGGCGTCGACGTGCGCCGCTTTCCGGATGAGGTGGTCGACGCCCTGCGCGCGGCCTCTGAAGAGGTCTACGCCGAGCAATCTGCGTCTGATCCGATGTTCGCCCGCGTGATGGAAAGCTACCGGGCTTTCAGTGACGCTTATGACGAATACGAAGCCCTGAACAGCCTTGACTAAGGACACAGGCTCCGGCGCAATCCGTGCCGGGGCCGACCTTGCCTTATGACATATTCCCTTTCCGACTTTGGCAGCTACTGGGCAGGCGGCGAGGTGCTGTGCGTCACCGAAGGTGCGCCGCGTGAGATCGCGTTCACCCGCGATGCGCGGTTTACCTATGACCCACGCGGGGATTTCGCGGTGAACGCGGCTTACGTTCAGTATTTCGTCCCCGCGCAAGCCGTGGATGCTCCGCCCGTTTTGCTGGTGCATGGCGGCGGCATGGCGGGAAGTTGCTGGGAGACCACCCCGGATGGTCGCCCCGGTTGGCTGCACCGTCTACTGGATGCGGGGCGCGTCGTGCATGTTGTCGATCTGCCCGAACGCGGGCGCGCCGGCTTTGCCCCTGGCCACCTGCCCGGAGAACCTATCCTGCGCAGCATGCAAGAGGCGTGGACGCTGTTCCGCTTTGGTCCCGCCGAAGGGTTTGCCGACCGGACGCCGTTTGCTCATCAGCAATTCCCTGTGGACGCGCTCGAGGCGTTCGCCCGCCGTTTCGTGCCGCGCTGGCAGGGGACGGCCCACCTGCACCTTGCCGCGTTTTTGGCAGTTCTGGACCGCACAGGACCGGCCCTTGTGATCTGCCATTCACAGGGCTCAGAGACCGCTTTTGATGCAGTCGCGACAAACCCGAACCGCATAACCGGCCTGATTGCGCTTGAGCCTTCGGCATTCCCGGATGATCCGGCGGCACTTGAAACCTGTCCACTTGTGATCGTTCAGGGGGATCATCTCGACAGTGCCGATCACTGGCGCACACGGGCTGACCGGTGGGCCACTTTGGCGGATGAATTGCCCGATGCGCGTCTGATCGACACCGCCCACGAGGTTGCTTCGGGTGGCTCGCATATGCTCATGATGGATCGACATTCCGATCAGGTTCTGGAAGCGACCCTCGGCCACGTTCGCGTTTAACGCCATGCACCGACGGCGCGCGCTTAACGCTGTCGATCTTCGTCTCCAGTTGCAGTTCGCCAAGTCAGTGCGGATCTGGGCACAATTCGAAGTTACCGCAACAAGAAATCTTTCAGGATCGCCATGAAGACATCCGGCTTTTCAAGATGTGCGACGTGTGAGGCACCGGGGATCACCGCGAGCGAGGCGTTTGGCAGGTTTTTCCAAAGCGTCTCGACTTGCGGCCAGCGATAGGACCGGTCCTGATCGCCCCAAAGTATCAAGGTGGGCATTCCAAGCCTGGTCAGATACGACCGGCCATCCCAGTTGGCCATCGCCTGCAGCGCAGACCGGGCGGCCTCGGCACTTGTTTCCGCACCGATGTGGTGCAAAAGACGATATCCCGGATGCTTCTCGCCCTCGACGAACCAGGTTGCCACGATACGACGGGCCGTCTTTTCGACACCGTCATTGGCAAGACGTTCGACCGACACCTCAAGCGGTTCAAAGCGGTCGGGCATACATCCCAGAGGACCGGTGCCATAAAGAACCAGCCGGGCCACCCTTGCAGGGGCGCGATGTGCAATTTCCTGCGCGATCATGCCACCCATGGAGTGACCCAGAAGCACAAATTCGTCCACCCCGCGCGCGTCAAGGGCCGCTAGAACGTGGTCTGCAAACGCACCGATGGTGGCTGGCGATGGATCTTTCGCAGCGTGGCCAAATCCCGGAAGATCAACGGCGATGACCGTGAAATCCCGCGACAGCGCATCGACCTCGTTCTGCCATTGCACAGACCCGCCAAGGTAGCCGTGAATCAGAACAAGGGGCAGATCCCGAGACAGGACTGACGCGTCCTGTGCTGATTTACCCGTGGTGATCAGGGTCATTTCATCTGCTCTGGCAGCCAAAGCGCTGTTTGCGGGAAGACGATGAGAATGACAATCAAGGCAACCAATGCCGCGATGAAAGGCAGGCACCCCCGGATCACCTCGCCGATGGTCACCTGGCCCCGGCTGATGCCTTGTATGACATAGAGGTTGAGCCCGACAGGGGGCGTCAGAACCGCGATTTCCATGGTGATGGTGTAGACGACTCCAAACCAGATCAGATCGAACCCGGCTGCCGCCATCAGCGGAAAGATTGTCGGCAGGGTGATGAAGGTCATCGACACCGGTTCAAGGAACATGCCAAGCAGGATGTAGAAGATCAGGACAATCGTCAGAACCACATAGGGCGACAGATCAAAGCTCAGGAAAAGCTGCGTGAATTCATAAGGCACCCGGTAATAGGTCAGCACGAAGCCAAAAAGCGTGCCCGCCGACAGAAGCAGACCCAGATACCCCATGGTTCGCATGGTCGAGAACAGCGCTTCTTTGAACCCGCCAAAGCGCAGACCGCCGACACCAAAGGCCAGAATGACCGTGAGAAGGGCTGCAACCGCGGCCGCCTCCGTTGGCGTCGCGATGCCTGCATAGATCGCAACGGTGATCACGAGACCGATCAGGGCAATCGGCCCAACCGTGGCTGCAATCTGGAACAGCCCCATACGGATGGCTTTTTCGCGCGCGGGGATATCTTCGGGATGCAGAACGCCCCAGATCATCACGACGATGGAAAAGAACGTGACAAGGATCAAACCCGGCACAACTCCGGCGATGAAAAGATCACCGATGCTTTGATCTGTCACGATCCCGTAGAACAACAGGATCAGACTGGGCGGCAACAGAACCGACAACGTGCCACCTGCAGCAAGCACACCGGAAGACAGTTCTTTTCCGTATCCAAGCCGCAGCATTTCCGGCAGGGCCACGCCCCCGATGGTCAAGGATCCCACCATCGACGACCCGCACACAGCCCCGAATCCGGCACAGGCGCCGATAGAGCCATAGGCCGCAGACCCGCGCACGCGCACACCCTGGTGCAGGAACTGGTAAAGATTGGGGCCGATATTCGATTTGCCGATCAATTCGCCAAGAAAGATGAACAGCGGAACCGCCAGGAGGATGTAATCAATCCAAACGCCCCAAAGCTTGAGCTGCGAAGAAACGAGGGACGTCTGGAATGTCTGTATCTGCCACAGAAAAGGCAACGACGCTGCGGCAAGTGCAAAAGGGATGGGCAATCCGATCCCGATGAGAACCATCAGGAGAAAAAGCAGGCCAGCGCCAACTTCATACCATTCCATGGCTCAAAGCTCCTCTGCGGGTGTGACGACAAGCCGGGCCAGCTTGAGAGTGGCGTAGGCAGAGAAGGCCATCAGCGACAGCGCACCCGGCGCCCAGAACGCCCAGCGCGGCCAGAGCAGGATTTCGGACGAAGCCCCCGAATTGAACGATCGGAGCGTCGCGTCAAAACCGGCCACCGAAAAGAACAGACCCACGCCCAGCATGATGCCAAGATTGACGATGGCCACGATCTTGCGCCCAGCGGGCGGCAGACGGTCGGTCAGCATCGTGACCTTGGGATAGGCGTCTTCGCGCAGGGCATAGGCAAGCCCCGCGAAAGCAACCGGAAACAGCAGGAGCGCCGTTGCTTCTGTCACCATGCGGTCTGGCGCATTCAGCGCGTAGCGTGTGAAGACACCGTAGCTGATCCAGAGCATCTGGACGCAAATGACCACGGCACCGGCGGCGGCAAGCCACACGACGAAATGGTCAAACCAGTCGATCAGCCGATCCAGAGTGCCTGTCATGGCTGCTCTCCTGTCCTGACGGTTGTGAAACGGGATAAGGTGCGTGCCGCAGGGCTAGACCTGCGACACGCCGGGTTGTGGGGATCAGCGCGCGTTGGCGTCAAACAGCGACAGGATTTCCCCGGACAGGTCGGCACCGCAGGCTTCGGTGACCGTCTCGTTCCACTTGCCTTGCACGCTGTTGATCAGTTCGGTCCGCTTTTCGTCGCTGATGGAGACAGCTGCGCCGCCACCCTTCATGACTGCCAGACCGACACGCTGGTCAACCCAGTCTTCGTAGCGCGGCTTGAGCCAGATCTCGGTCTCCATGGCGGCCTCGGTCAGCGCCGCCTGTTCCTCGGCGGTCAGGCCATCGAACTTGGCCTTGTTCATCATGTATTGGATGTTGCCGTAAAACAGGCTGGCATTCACCATGTAGGGCATCACATCCCAAAGCTGCCAGCTTGAATAGGTGGCGACACCCATGTTTATGCCATCCACAACACCGCGCTCGGCGGATTGGAACACTTCCTTCGGCGCCACGAACACCGGTGCCCCACCCCATGTCTCGATCATCATGCTGACCAGCGGCCCGATGGAACGGACCTGCTTGCCCTGAAGATCTCCGATGTCATCCAGCGCCTCTTCGAACCACCATTCCTGATCGTAGGAATAGTTGGAATTGAACAACGGCACGAGACCGACATTTGCAGCCTCATCGCGGACCAGAACCGCATAGGCCGCGTCCATTTCGACCTGGTTTTCCAGGTCAATCGCAGCCGGATATAGCGAGGTCACGCGATAGCAGGGCAACCGTTCATCCGCCGGAATCCAGCTGATATCCGAGACGCCACCCTGAAGCGCGTCAACGCCCTCGGACCAGCCATGAAGAGTGGACGATGGAAAGATCTGAACTTCAACACTGCCACCGGTTTTTTCGGCGACAAGCTCTGCAAAGTGCTGAAAGCCGTCATATCGGACATCGGCTTCGTTGACGTAGGTTGACAGGCGGATCGTGGTTTCCGCCGCGACCGGAAGGGCAAGTGCAGTCGCTGCCACAGTGGCCGTTAGAACAGTCTTCAAGCTTTGGTTCATGATGGTCTCCCCGTTGATGGACGTCGGCAGAAAGCATGGCCTTTGCCGTTATTGTTGAGAGGCACCTGACCGCGTGCGCCCCGATCCCTTCACGCTAAGCGAGTCGGTTTGATCGACGCCAATGCCAATACAACAAAAAACTATTCCGAAATCGCATAGTATGGGACTAGACTATTTTTCACCGGCCCCGTTCGAGGAAAAAGCCATGGATAGCAACTGGTTGATGGACTTTGTCTGCCTCGGCAGAACGCTTAACTTTTCCCGCGCTGCAGAAGAGCGAAACGTCACCCAATCGGCCTTCAGCCGTCGCATCAAGTCACTTGAGACCTGGGTCGGAGCCACGTTGATTGATCGCTCGACCTATCCGGTTCAACTGACAGCGGCAGGCAAACAGTTCTTGGGAACGGCACAGGAAACACTCGCCCACCTGACCGACACACGACAGGCCATCCGCGCGGCCGAACGGCGGAAGTTGCCGTTTCAGAGAATTGCTGCCCTGCACGCAATTTCGGTCAATTTCCTGCAACCACGCATTGCCGCCTTCGAAAAAACGATCCCCGATCTACGAACCCGCGTTGTATCCGACACAATGGCCGCATGTTGCCAGTTGCTGACAGATGGTGGCTGCGATTTCCTGTTGTATTACCGACACCAGAACGTCGAGCCGATCCTTGATGAAACCCGTTTCGTCAGAAAGGATATCGGCACGGAATATCTGATCCCGGTGGCGCACCACGCCGTTGCATCCCGCAATGGTTGGGTCTTGGGGGGACGCAGCAGTATACCCGTGCCCTATCTTAGCTACGATCCCGAAACGTTCCTTGGCACGGTTGTCGATCGTACCATCGCAGAGCGCGAAACGGCACTGGATATCCGTTACATGGATGCCTTGGCAGAATCCCTGAAGCGCAGGGCCTTGGCAGGTGGTGGGCTTGCGTGGTTGCCCAGTCTTTCGATTGCCGATGAACTGGCAGATGGCACATTGGCGCGAATGGGAGGGCCGTCATGGACGGCCAAGCTGACGATCTCGCTGTTCAGTTCTCCGGAAAGGCTGGATCCCGTCGGTAAGGCGCTGTGGGATGCGTTTTGAAGGCCGATGCGTTTTCCGCTACGCCATTGAATCAGGCGCGAAGGCGAAATCGGCTATTGAACGTGGACAAAGTGTCGACGGGCGCAGCGATGCACGCGACCCATACGCAGTCTGCAGGTCGTGGAAACCAACCACTCAAATTGCAACACCTTTGACATGCTCTTGGCTTGCGCCACACTGGTGGGCTTGCGGCTCTGACTGGGGAATGCCAACCTGTTCAAAAGACCAACAAACTGGAGTGGGTTCACAATGACCAGACCCATGGTGTTTCTAACAAGTTCAATGATCCTGCTCGGCCTTGCAGCCTGCGAACCGGTGCCCACCAATGGCACCGCAAACGCGAGGCCCCTTGTCACAGTACCGGAATCCGTTTCGTCGATTGCCGCGCCCTATCAAGACCTGACAACCGCGCGGGTCCGGCCAGAGGACGGGTGTTACTGGTATTCACATCTGGGTCCGGTCGAAACCACCGAACTGCCATTGCGCACCGCGAATGGCAGCCCGATCTGCACCAGACCCGCCAGCTAGGGCCGACTGCGGGTTACAGGCGTCCTCCGTCTGTCGGGTAAAGATAGGCGGTGACGCCTGTGTCCACCTTTTCGTAAAGCGAGTTGATATGTGCCATCACCATGCGCACACATCCCGAACTTGCACGCGTTCCGATAGAGCGTGGTGCGGGCGTGCCATGGATACGCAGGTAGGTATCCCGATTGCCCAGATACAGGTAGAGCGCGCGTGACCCCAGCGCGTTCTCCGGGCCGGGGGGCATCCCTTCTTCCCAGCGCTCGTACTTATCGGGTTCGCGCTTGATCATCGCCGGAGTCGGCGTCCAGCCCGGCCACTTTGCCTTGCGCCTGATCGTGTAAACGCCCGGTTCGTAAAGCCCATCACGCCCAATGGCCACGCCATACCGCATTGCGCTGCCATCATCCTGAACATGGTAAAGATAGCGCGCAACCGCATCCACATGCACATCGCCCGGTGTCAGTCCGGGATTTGCCGGCACCAGTTGCGGAAGATACCGCGGGTGTAATCCCCAAGGATTGCTGGTTCCAAGATCGAAATTCGCGGGCGTCACCTGCGCATCCCAAGCGTCCCAATCCGCCGGAGCGGCGAAGGCGGGACCGACCAAAGCGGGGGCAGCCAAAGCGGTTAGCGATGCAATCATTGAGCGTCGAGTGAACATACGAGACCTTTCAAATATACCGGATCAAAGCACCGGGCCGACCCCTGCGCGTTGCGTTCTTTATATGAAACTTCCAAACACTTGATAGGTTCAAACCTAAATTTCCCGGATCACGAAATTTTTTATTCAAAAGAGGGTAATGCGCCCCAATTGACCTGCATCAACGGCCATTCCGTCAGCTATTCCACGGGCTTTCCGAAAATCGTCGCCAATATGCCAAGAACCGCGATCAGGAAAAACGCCACTGACTTTAGTGGCTGGCCACTTGCACGCGCAGAGACTGCCGCAATTCCAGCCTGAATCGCATAGTAGGCGGCAAATGCGCGTGACGCGTAGCTGATGATTTCGTAAATGTTCGCCGTCCAGGTCAGGAATAGTCCGCAAAAGACGATCACGGCGTAGGCCAGCCTTGGACGAACAAGATCGCGTGAAAGTTCCGCAATCAGCCCGCCAGCGCCGCTTGTGTCTGCAACCGCCGCACTGAACTGCGCGCTGAGCGCCGCCGCAACCAGAAGCACTGGCAGAATGGGGGCAACAATCTCCATCAGATCAATGATTGCCGTTTCATCAAGCGACATCACATTGGCTTCGAATGAATAGGTGAGAAGCGAGATATAGGCGACATAGATCCCTGCCGAGAACCACTGCGCAAGCTTCATGGAACGGATACGCAATGCCGCGCTATAAGTGTCACCCAGGTAGCGTGAGGTTTCGAACCCCTGAACCGTGACGATCAACCCCGCCGCCAATGCAAGTGCTGGCCAGCCCGAAACTTCGGGTTTGTGCAACACCAAGGCACCCGCCTGTGCCGTTTCCGCGAAATGGACGCATAGGCCAACCAGCAGTCCAGCGATGATCGAAAGTTTTAGCCCGACAGAGATCTGTTCGAGCCTTTCCAGCGCCGAAAAGCCCCGCGACCAGCCAACCAGAAGAATGACCAGAAAAATCCCCGATGTGAGCAACTGTGCGTGATAGCTGTCATCAAGCGATGTCAGGCTGACACCAAACGCACCAAACAGGTTCAGGTAATACGCGACCGAGATCACATAGGCAAAAGAGAGGACCGCCGAGGCAAGTGTTTCGATCAGTTCGGCAAGACGCGATCGCTGATCAACCAAGTCGATCCTTGCGATATTGAAGCGGATCGCCCACCCGAAAAGGTAGGCGACAGCGCACAGTCCGACCATCACCAACGGTGCATATTGCCCATAGCTGACATCCAGGATCGGACCGAGAACGAGAAACCCGCTGCCGATGATCGAGGCTAGCGGGGTGATCGACGCCCGCCAAAGCCCAGCGTTGGACAGGCGTGGCCAAATCAGAACTGCGCCGGTCAGAAGAACGCCAGCCAGAATCAAGATGTTGAGCATGAGACCGGAAGCTTGATCAATGATCGCAATACGCGAATATAAGTCAGAACCTGAACCCTGTGACGGGCACAAGTCAAGGTGCCTTGCGTCCGCTCGCCCTCATGCCGATGGGCAGATTTGATCGGGTTTGCACGGTGAGTGCATCGGCATTTTTCCGAAAACTCACACGGGCAAATCAATGTTTCAACGGGTCCGTCCGAAAGGACACGGCAACGTCCGTTCAAACCCAATCTGGCGTACAGACTTTGGGCATACCTTGTGCGTTCTCAAGATCAAGGCCGGCTGCCAAGAGGATGTCTTCCCGGAATCTGGAAGCAACCAGTTGAACCCCGGCGGGCCGTCCCGTGACATCGCCCATCGCAACCGAAAGCGCCGGAAGTCCCAGTGCCGGAATCGCCCTTTGCGTCAACTGTGCTTCAAAGACCCTGGCAAATGCGTCTTCTGAACTGACATCCAATTGCTGTGCAAAGGGCAGTTCACCCGAAACGGGGCAGATCAGGATCGGATACGTCTGCAGGAACAGTTCCCAGTCGCGCACCAATGCGGCGCGTGTTTGCAATGTCTCCATCAGGCTTTGAAAATCAACGTTTCCTGCATCCTTGCACATCTGTTCGAAAACGAATTGGGACTCTGGTTCCGCCTCGCGCTCGATCAACGCCTTTGCGCCGAACTGGGTCTCCGCCATCCAGAGGCACGCGTTTATCGCAGCGGCGCGGCGCATCGGTGGGCAGTCCACCTCATCGACGATCCATCCGGCGTCTCTCAGGGTGTCCGCAGCATCCATGAGAGTGGCCCGTACGTCGTCTTCAACGGGCATGCCATCGGGTGCAATGGTCAGCGCAGCACGCTTTGGGACGTCACCTCCATCCAAAGGCGCGCGAACATACCATGGGTCTCTCGCGTCCGGGGCGGCCATTGCGGTCAACGACAGCGCCAGATCGGACATGCTTCGGGTGATCGGTCCTGACACCGCCATCAGTTGCGCCCCGATAAAGCGATCCGGCGCACTGGAATTGTAAGCCGGGACTCTGCCGGTTGTTGGCCGTAGCCCGTGTAACCCACACGCATAGGCGGGATACCGGATGGACCCGGCAATATCGGTCCCGTGACCAAGGGCGCAAATTCCGGCTGCAACGGCAGACGCGGCCCCGCCCGAAGACCCACCCGGTGTGATGTCCCGGTTTCTTGGGTTGAGCGTCTGCCCGTGGAGGGCATTGTTGGTGAACCACCGCAGCGAGAACGCCGGTGTGTTTGTCCGCCCAACGATCACGCCACCTGCCTTGCGAATATTTGCAACCACCGGGCTGTCGTCTTTGGCGACCTGATCCTTGAACACGCACAATCCATTTGTGGTCGCATGGCCCTGCTGATCGACGTTTACCTTGATGGTGACGGGCACGCCGCACAGGGCTCCGGGTGTCTCCCCCCGCACGATGGCATCATCCACGGCTTGCGCCGCTTGCAACGCCTCTTCCGGAAACTGTTGGACAACGGCATTGATCTTTGGATTGACCTCGTCCAGCCGCCGAAGATGGGCTGTTGTGACCTCGACCGCAGACAATGACTTTGACCGGACAGCAGACGCAATCTCGCTTGCCGTCATTTCCCAGATAGCCCGCATGGCACACTCCTTCACAATCCTTAAAGACATGCTCGAGAAGTGTGCGCATCGCTTTAATCGAATGTCGACAGGGAGTTGACCCAGACAGCTTTAGTCGCGCGGCCCGACGAGGCGATCAATCGGGGCATAGTCATCGGTCAGCCGAAGGCCCGCAGCGGCGATCTGGTCGACAAAGGCAGGACCAAGCGCGGCAAAGGTCGTGCGGTCGGGCGCGGGCACGACAAAGCTGTTGGCCGCAGTCTCGGCAACTCCAGCGGCAATGACCATGACGACCCGTTCGCCTTGGGCAGGTCGGCGGGCCTCGGACCAGACTTCGACCACGGGGAACACTTCACGCAATGTTGCAACAAGGCTGCCAACCGCCTTCATCCGGTCGGCGTAGTCGATGACATTCATCAGGTAGCTGCCTTCAGGTGACAGACGCGCCTTGATCAATTGGAAGAACTCCAGTGTGACCAGATGCTGAGGGACAGCAGTGTCGGTGAAGGCATCACCGACGATGATGTCATAGCGGGTGTCATTGATCAGCAAGGCCCGGCGGGCATCCATGTCAAGCACTTGAGTGGTGGTCGGATCGAACCAGAAGTCGCTTGCGGCAAGCAGTGTGACAGCGGGATCAATCTCGGCGACCGTGATGTCGGTCCGACCGCGAAACGCAAAGGCACGCGGCAGGGCATAGTTGCCGCCGCCGATCAGAAAGCTTGAGGGATTTGCAGTGGGCGCGCGCAAGCGGGCCAATGCGTCGAGCATGGCAGCGTGATCGGTGAACATCACATCCGGGGCGTCTTCGGCCGATATTCCATGGACCATGTGATCAATCACCATCGCGCGCGTGGTGTGGGCCGGGTCGGCAGAAATATCGACGCTTTGCAGACAGAAATACCGGCTTTCGATCTTGCAGGGACCGGGCGACAGCGATGTGGCAATCGCAAGCACAGCAAGACCCAAAAGGGTTGCCGCCTGGAGCTTGGCAAGGCGTTTGGCCAGAACAAAACAAAGCGCTGCACCACCAATGTAGACCCCCGTGACGGTGGCCAATGTCCAAAGGCTGCCAAGCCAAGAGATAAAGACAAAACCTGCCAGAAGCGTGCCCAGGATGGCCCCGATGGCCCCGGAAGCGAACATCGCGCCCAGCGCCTGCCCTTGACGGGACGGGCCAGAGAGAGACACCTGCGTCAGCAACGGCGCCGGGATGCCTGCAAACAGCGACGGCAGGAAAAACGCGGCGAAGGTAAGCGCGGTGATGCCCCAGACCGGTTGTGGCAGCGCTGTCAGAACCGGGCCTGCTGCGGCACGCAGGGCGAACCCCGCCAAGGCGGTGGTCAGGGCCGCCGCCGCCAATGCCCAGCCGGTTGCCGCCATCGGGTTTGTTCCGGGCCGGTCCGCAAGCCGTCCGCCCCACCAGTGACCAGCAGAGAATCCCGCCAGGACGACGGCAATCACCGACGTCCATGTGTAAAGCGACATTCCGACGTAAGGGGCAAGCATACGACCCGCAACAATCTCAACCACCATGGAGGCGGCAGAAACAGTGGCCTGAAGGGCGACAAGAAGCCAAAGGGGCGCGATGTGCATGCGGACTCCGCAAAAGGAATTGGGACATGCATCTTGCGTGATGGCATTGCGAAGGCAAGTGGCCTTCGTGTCAGGCGTAGTCCAGAATCGGTCCGTCCAACAGGCGCATCAGGTCGCCGAAATACCCACCCGAACGCGCGGGCTGGGTCGGATCAGAGGTGATGGCAACGGCAAGTCCGCGCTCTGGATGCGCGGCAATGATCTGGCCCCCATAGCCCCGCGCCAAGACATAGCCCGACGGCGACAGGAACCACCCATAGCCATAGGCAAGACCCGACCAGGGCGAGCGCGCGTGTGGAACGGTCGATGCGTCGATCCAGCTTTGTGCAATGACCTGCTGACCCTCATGGACTCCGCCGTCGCGCAGCAGCTTGGCGATCTTGAGCATGGCGGTCGGGCGCAAAGCCATGTTGTTGCCGCCCATGTAATAACCCTGTGGATCGCGGGTCCAAGGCGGGATTTCAATTCCCAAAGGTCGGCCAAGCCGTTCGCGCGCCTGTGCCAGAAGGCTTTGCCCCGTGGCTTCGGTCAGGGCTGCGCCCAGAATATGTGTCGATCCTGTGGAATAGAGCATACGGCCACCCGGCTCTGCCTCCATCGGACGGGACAGCGCGTCCGCCAACCAGTTGCGGGAATTGACCCACGCGCCGTAATTCGCCCCCGATGTGCGTTCCAACCCGGCGCGCAGGGTGACAAGGTCTTCAAGCGTGATATTGCCCGCGCCGGGCGTGGCGTTGGCGGGCAGGATCTTTGGGGCAACATCCGACAAAGACGCTGTGACGCTGGCCACATCCCCCCTGTCGATGGCAGCACCAAGCAAAAGCGCCACGATACTCTTGGAGCACGATTTGATATTCGCGAGCCGGTTGAGGCCGGGACCGCGCGGCGCTTCGGCAAAAAGCGTCGCGTCCCCCCTGCTGATCTGAAGCGAGTGCAGCTGCGGCAAGTCACGGATGGCCTGGTTCAGGTCATCGGTCAGGGCGCGGGCGACAAACGGTGTGCAAAGCGCGGCGATGCCGGTCGAGAGGAAGGTGCGACGATTGAGCATCCCCTTGGTGTAAGACACAGGGTCAGGCTGTCCAGTGTGCGGGGATCACGTGTGCGTGCAAAGACGATGCTCTGGCGTTGCCGTCTGCGCCGGATCTGGATGCACCATCACGGATGGTCGGAAAAACAAAAAGCCCCGCTTAACCAGCGGGGCTTTGAAAACCGTGATTTCGGAACGCTTACGCGGCCAGTGCGCCTTTGGCCTGATCCACGATCGCACCGAAGGCTTCGGGCTCGTGTACTGCCAGATCGGCGAGAACCTTGCGGTCCACTTCGATCCCGGCCAGCGTCAGGCCATTGATGAAGCGGGAATATGTCAGCGCCTCGTCATGCAGACGCACAGCCGCGTTGATCCGCTGGATCCACAGAGCGCGGAAATTGCGCTTGCGGTTCTTGCGGTCGCGTGTGGCGTACTGGTTGGCCTTGTCGACGGCCTGACGTGCAACCTTGAAGGTGTTCTTGCGGCGGCCATAGTAACCTTTGGCGGCCTTGATGACCTTCTTGTGACGGGCGTGAGTGGTGGTTCCGCCTTTTACTCGGGACATGTCAATTCCTCCTTAGCGCGCGTAGGGCATCATCGGCTTGATGATCTGCTCATCAGCCTTCGACAACACGGTGGTTCCGCGCGCGTCGCGGATGAATTTGGTGGAACGCTTGATCATGCCGTGGCGCTTGCCTGCCTGACCGGCCTTGATCCGGCCCGAGGCCGTCACTTTGAACCGCTTTTTGCAGCTCGACTTTGTCTTCATCTTCGGCATTTCCGTCTCCTGTAGATCAGATCGGTTGACGCGCGACTCGGTATGCCATTTCGACCGGCCACGCTGGATAGAGCGCGCCGTATAGGCGGGGAATGGACCTGATGCAAGGGGGTTTGGGAGATGCCTCGGCTTCAGGTGAAGTCCGACACCACTTTGGCCACGATTCTAGGAATGACCTCGATCGAATAGCCCCCCGGCTTTTTCGAGATTGCCCAAACAACCATGGCCCCGGCGATCATAAGCGTGATCGTTGCAATCCGGGGCCTCTGACCCTTTGAAATCGAAGACACGACCGCAGGAATGGACAGAACGCCAAGCCCGAGGCCGATAACAAAGAACGTGTCAGGATCCATGCCGCCTGCTCCCACTGATTACTCGTGGGAAAGATTACTCCGGATCGGTGTTGTAGATCAAACGTTCGTCGCAGGGGGCAACACGAAGAATGTTGGTTGTGCCCGGCGTGTTGAACGGAACCCCCGCAGTGACGAGAATCTGGTCGGTTTCGGTGGCATATCCACCTGCGCGGGCGGCGCGGGCGGCGTTCACAACGGCCTGTTTGAAGCGCGACAACTCACCCGTGATGACACACTTGGTGCCCCATGTCAGCGCAAGACGACGGGCTGTGCCGATATGGCTGGTCATCGCGATGATCGGAACGCGGGGGCGCTCGCGTGCGGTCAAAAGCGCTGTTGTGCCAGACGAGGTGAAACAGCAGATTGCCTTGATGTCGGTTGTTTCCGCAATTTCCCGCGCGGCGGCGACGATCCCGTCAGCCACGGTCTTGCGCTTGGCTGTCCGCGAGGCCTCCATGATTTCGGTATAGGTCGGATCGTTTTCGACCTCGATGGCCACGTTGTTCATCGTGGTGACTGCCTCGACCGGATAATCACCGGCAGCCGACTCTGCCGACAGCATGATCGCGTCAGAGCCTTCGTAGATCGCGGTCGCCACGTCGGACACCTCGGCGCGGGTCGGCATCGGGGACTCGATCATCGATTCGAGCATCTGCGTGGCGACGATCACCGGCTTGGCGGCAGCGCGGCACCGGCGGATCAGACGCTTCTGGATCGGCGGGACGTTCTGCACGGGAAGTTCAACGCCCAGATCACCACGGGCGACCATGATGCCGTCCGACACTTCGAGAATTTCCTCAAAGGCTTTGACACCTGCGGGCTTTTCGATTTTCGACAGGATCGCGGCACGACCCTTGCAAAGTTCGCGCGCCTCGATCACGTCCTGAGCCCGCTGCACAAAACTAAGCGCCAGCCAGTCGACCCCAAGCTCGGCCACGAATTCCAGATCACCACGGTCCTTTTCCGACAGCGCGGCAAGCGGCAGAACGACATCGGGAACGTTCACGCCTTTGCGGTTCGAAATCGTGCCCCCGGTGATCACGGTGCAATCGGCAAAATCGGTGCCGCAGGTCTCGACCTTGAGACGAATTTTGCCATCGTTGACCAGAAGATGCGCTCCCGGTTCCAATGCCGCAAAAATCTCTGGGTGCGGAAGCGTGACACGGGTTGCCGTACCCTCCTCCTCGGCCAGATCAAGCCGGAAAGACGCACCTTCAATCAATTCTTCCTCGCCATTGGCAAAAACACCCACCCGCAGCTTCGGCCCCTGAAGGTCGGCAAGAATGCCGATGGTGCTGTCGAGGTCTTTTTCGACCTGCCGGATAATGGCGTGACGTTCGGCAATCTCTGCATGGCTGCCGTGGCTCATATTGAGTCGGAACACGTCCGCACCTGCTTCGTGCAGGGCACGGATCATTTCATAGGTGCTGGAAGCCGGCCCAAGGGTGGCCACGATTTTCACACTCCGCATACGTCTCATTCGGATTCCCATCCTTCAACTCTTGCTCGGGGCGGTCATTGGGATCTTGTCAGGTCAGACCCGTCTGCCACCGCGTTGGGGTAAGATGACATGGCCATGTTACCGCTAACCTTCGGTTTGGGTTATTGCCCATTTCCCTTTCTGGCGCAACTCAACTATCTGATGCGACCGGGAGATCAAACACCTATGACATTCGTACCTTATTTTGTTCATGGAGAGAACCGGTCCTCGCGCTGGCTGATCACGTGCGATCACGCGACGAACACTGTGCCGCCGGACCTTGGAGGCACGCTGGGATTGCCCGCGTCCGACATGGCGCGCCATATCGCCTTTGATCCCGGCGCCGCAGGTGTGACGCGGGCGCTCGCCGATGCATTGGACGCGCCAGCGATCCTGACCAATTTCTCACGTCTGGTGATTGACCCGAACCGGGGCGAAGACGATCCGACCCTGTTGATGCGGCTCTATGACGGCTCGGTGATCCCCGGCAACCGAGCCGCGAACACGGCGGAAAAAGAACGACGCCTGAACGCTTATTACCGCCCCTATCACGCAGCGCTTGAAGGCCTGGCCGCACGGCATGACGATACGGTGATTGTCTCGATCCATTCGTTCACCCGCCAGCTCAAGTCGCGGCCAAGCCGTCCCTGGCATATCGGCATTCTGCACGCATATGATCGGCGCCTCTCGGACCCGCTCATCGCGGCGCTGGACAATGAACCCGATCTGGTTGTCGGGCGCAACGAACCCTATCCCGGCCATTTGCCCGGCGACGCGATTGACCGACATGCCTTGCATCACGGCCGTCAGAACACACTTATCGAAGTGCGCAACGACCTGATTGAAACCGAAGCCACCCAAGCCGCCTGGGGCGCGCGATTGGCACCGATGCTGGCGGCCGCGCTGGAACAGACAACAGATTGACCCGGAGGACCAGACATGGACAAACAAACTGAACTCGAAATCGAAGCTGCTGCCTTCCGCCGGTTGCGGCAGCATCTGATCGAGGATCGCCCGGATGTGCAGAACATCGACATGATGAACCTGACCGGGTTCTGCCGGAACTGCCTGAGCCGCTGGTATCAGGAAGCCGCCAATGAGCGCGGGATCGACATGGGCAAGGACGAGGCCCGCGAAGTGTATTACGGCATGCCGATGTCGGAGTGGAAATCAAAGCACCAGACCGAAGCATCCGATGCGCAGAAAGCCGCGTTCGACGTGGCCTTCAAAGAGAACGTGACCGACAAGCAGAGATGACTTGGCCGGGTGTGTTTCGGTTGACCGAAACACACCCGCCTCACACGTCCGGGACGCTCTCGACCCGAAGAAACCCGATCAGCGGTTTGCCCCCGGCACCCAGAGCACATCGGCCTTGCCATCCTCATTTGCCATCCGGGCCGACACGAAGAACCAGTCGCTGAGGCGGTTGAGGTATTTGACCGCTGCGGGATTAACGCTTTCCATCGTGGCCAGTTGGACGGTATGCCGTTCCGCCCGACGCGCCACGGTCCGACACTGGTGCAGATGCGCAGAAAGCGCGGAGCCACCGGGCAGAATGAAACTGCGCAGAGGCTCAAGTTGTCCGTTCATCACATCAATCTCGGATTCGAGCCTGTCCACCTGCGTCGGAACAATACGCAGCGGCGGATATTCCGCATCGGCGTCCTTGTCCATTTCGGGACGGCACAGGTCGGCCCCGAGATCAAAAAGATCGTTCTGAATCAATGACAATTGCGCATTGAGATCGCCGTTTGCATGCAGCCGCGCCAATCCGACAATGGCGTTCAGTTCATCAACAGTGCCATAGGCGGTGACACGCATCGAATGTTTGGCGACCCGTGCGCCATTGCCCAGCGCGGTTTCGCCATCATCGCCGGTCTTGGTATAGATCTTGTTGAGCACGACCATCGCTTAATTCCCCCGCATCCAGACAAAGAGCAGGATCAGCAGCACTGCAACGAATTGTGCGATGATGCGCCAGCGCATTGCCTTGTTGGCATATTTCTTGTTGAAATCCCCACCTTTGGCGAAACTGCCAATGCCAAAAAGCAGGATTCCCACAACCGCCAGACAGGCGATTGCAACGACGACGAATAGCGGATCTTGCATCATGACATGTGGTCTTTCTTCGCTTCATATCCCCGGCCATGTAGGCGTAGCGCGGCACAAGGCGAATGAAAAGTCAGCCCTTTGACAAAATCCAATCCAGCGCCCGCGTCGGAAGAATACGGCGCAGAAATGCCATGACCCGGGTCGGTGTGGTGACACGATATCGCGCCTTCGGTCTGCGGGCGCCCAGCGCTTTTTCCACTGCGTCCGTCACGGCTGAGGCGGGCCATTGCACACCGGAGCTTCCCCCTTTGCGGAGCAGGTCCAGAAGCGATTCCTCGTATTGCGCGCGTCGGGGGGACGATTTCCAGTCCACCCATTTTTCGAACTGTTTGATCGCGTTCTTGCGGAAATCGGTTTCAATTGGTCCGGGTTCGATCAGCACAACGTCGATGCCGGTCTCGGCCATCTCCATTCGCAGCACATCGGCATAACCTTCAAGAGCGAACTTCGTGGACACATAGGGTCCGCGATATTTCATCCCGACAAGACCGAGAACGGAGGAATTGAACAGGATGCGGCCCTTTTTCCGGGTCCGCATCACCGGAATCAGGTGCCGGTTCAGATCATGCCAGCCAAGGAAATTCGCCTCGAACTGAGCGCGCATCGCCTCGGCCGGAATATCTTCAAGTGGTCCCGGTAAGGCGTATGCACCATTGTGAAAGACCGCGTCCAATGTCCCACCGGTCCGGGACAGGACATCTTTCACACAGCGGGCAATGCTCGCCGGGTCTTCGTAGTCCAGTTGCGGCGCAGTGAACCCCTCTGCGGCACGTTCGGCGCAATCCCCGGGCGCGCGGCACGCGGCGAAGACCGTCCAGCCACGGGCCTTGAGTCTGCGCGCGGTATCAAGGCCGATGCCCGACGAACACCCGGTGATCAGGATTGTCTTTGAAGTCACGTCAGTTGGCAGCCGTCACAAGCCGTGCCGCCATCCATCCTTCGTCACCGCTTGCCGTGGCGCGCAGATGCAACCAGCCGTTGCCGTCGTCCTGAAGCACTTCAACCATGTCATTGCGAACCAATCTGCCGATGACGGCGTAATCCGTACCCGGCCCGCCGCGCATGTTCACCCGGTCCCCATCGACAAAGCGCAGATCCGGCAGGGTTTCCGCCTCCGTGGGCGTCTCCTGCTCGACTGCGACGACTTCGGGTTCCTGCACCGGATCGACCACTGGATCAACGGAGGCGACCCTCGGTACGTCCGCAACAAGATCGCCGCCCGCAGCACTGTTATCCGGGATCGGCTCGATCACCGCGCGGGACGGTGCAATATCGTTCAGACCAGTTGCATTGGCGCGTGTGACACTTGCGGGTTGTGCGTCACGAGAAGGCATGACCGGTTTGGGCTCTGCAAATACGACAAGCGACGTGTTACCAGGTTCAAAATCCGCACCTCCCGACATCTCGTAAAACGCCACAGCCATCAGCGCAAAAGCAACCAGTAAATACTTGTTCATTCTCAACCCCCAAGTGGCCGTACCCAGAACCACCGCACCAAGAGTACCTTGATTCTCGATCCGGTCCGAAGGGGAAAGCCAAAAAATATTCCCGCAATTGCTTTACGGCCTCAGAGGGGGTGAGTATCACATCATCTATGGTTGATGATGTCGATGACCCCAAGATGACCCCGCAGGACTTTGCGGAACCGCTGCGCCGCGCAATCGGTGAGCGTTACCTGACCTATGCGTTGTCGACAATCATGCACCGCGCCCTTCCAGATGCGCGGGACGGGCTGAAGCCGGTGCATCGCCGTATCCTGTATGCAATGCGCGAATTGCGGCTAAGTTCCACCGGTGGGTTCAGAAAGTCCGCCAAGATCAGCGGCGATGTGATGGGGAACTATCATCCGCATGGCGATGCCGCGATCTATGACGCGATGGCGCGTCTGGCACAGGATTTCAACGTCCGCTATCCGCTGGTCGACGGTCAGGGCAATTTCGGCAACATCGACGGCGACAATCCGGCCGCCGCCCGCTACACCGAGGCGCGTCTGACTCTGGTGGCCGAGGCCCTGCTTGACGGGTTGAACGAGAACGCCGTCGATTACCGGGGCAACTACGACGGCACGCTGGAAGAACCCGTTGTCCTGCCCGCGCAATTCCCCAACCTGCTGGCCAACGGATCGTCTGGCATCGCGGTTGGCATGGCGACCAATATCCCGCCGCACAACATCGTTGAACTGATCGACGCCTGCCTGCATCTGATCAAGGTGCCCGACGCGCGCGACGACACGCTGTTGAACTTTGTGCCCGGACCGGATTTCCCCACCGGAGGGGTGATCGTCGAGGACCGCGAGAACATCGCGCAGGCCTATCGCACCGGGCGCGGGTCAATCCGCCTGCGCTGCCGTTGGAAGATCGAGGATCTGGGGCGCGGCCAATGGCAGGTCGTCGTGACCGAGATCCCCTACCAGGTGCAGAAATCCAAGCTTGTGGAACGGCTGGCCGAACTGATCCAGACCAAGAAGGTGCCGATCCTCGCCGATATCCGCGACGAGAGCGCCGATGACATCCGCATGGTGCTGGAGCCGCGTTCAAAGAACGTCGATCCCGAGGTTCTGATGAACATGCTCTACCGCAACTCCGATCTGGAAACGCGGTTCAGTCTGAACATGAACGTGCTGATCGACGGACTGACGCCCAAGGTCTGTTCAATGAAGGAAGTGCTGCGCGCCTTCCTTGATTTCCGGCGCGAGGTTCTGATCCGGCGCAGCCAGCACCGGATGGACAAGATCGACCACCGGCTTGAAGTGCTGGAAGGGCTGATCGTCGCCTTCCTCAACCTTGACCGCGTGATCGACATCATCCGCTATGATGATGAACCAAAGGCAGCATTGATGCGCGAGGATTGGGGCAAAGACCATCCGCGCGCCATGAATGAAGCGGATTATGTCTCGCCTCCGCCAGTGGCCAGCGATGATGAACTTGGCCTGACCGAGGTGCAGACCGAAGCCATCCTGAACATGCGGCTACGGTCTTTGCGCAAGCTGGAAGAGATGGAGCTGGTCTCGGAACGCGATCGCCTGATGGAGGAACGCGCAGGGCTTGAAGACCTTCTGGACAGTGGCGAGTTGCAATGGGACGCAATTGCGGATCAGCTTCGCGAGGTCAAGAAAACCTTCGGCAAGTCCTATGAAGGCGGCGCGCGCCGTACCACGTTTGCCGAGGCGACCGAGGTCGAAGATGTCCCCATCGAAGCCATGATCGAACGCGAGCCGATCACGGTGGTCTGTTCGCAGATGGGCTGGATTCGCGCGATGACCGGCCATATCGACCTGACCCGCGAATTGAAGTTCAAGGATGGCGATGGACCGCGCTTTATCTTCCATGCCGAAACGACTGACCGTCTGCTTGTTTTCGGATCGAATGGCCGGTTCTATACGCTCTCTGGAGCAAGCTTGCCTGGTGGGCGCGGCATGGGCGAGCCATTGCGCCTGATGGTTGACCTGCCCAACGAGGCTGCGATTGTCGACCTGTTCATCCATTCCGCAGCTCGGAAACTACTGGTCGCTTCCAGCGCGGGAGACGGATTTGTCGTGCCGGAAGTCGACGTCGTCGCGCAGACTCGTGCCGGAAAACAGGTGCTGAACGTCCGCGGCGACGTGCGCGCCAAAGTGTGTAAACCTGTGACCGGTGACGCGGTTGCCGTGGTCGGCGAAAACCGCAAGGTACTGGTCTTTGCACTGGACGAGTTGCCTGAAATGGGACGCGGCAAAGGTGTGCGGCTGCAAAAGTACAAGGACGGGGGCCTGTCGGATGCAACCACCTTCACCCTGGGAGAAGGCCTCACCTGGCGCGATCCAGCCGGACGCACCAGAACAGAAACCGACCTTGCCGAGTGGACAGGAAAACGCGCCGGAACCGGGCGCATGGCCCCGCGCGGCTTTCCCAGAGATAACACCTTTACCTGATACGCTGACCACACATGTCGCAGGCACAAAGCGTGCGTTGTTCTGGCTGGCGATCAAGACAGGTTTTCTCACCATTCTGACGTTGGGATTTTACCGCTTCTGGATGAAGACCCGGCTGCGGCGCTGGTACTGGTCCGCGATCCGTCCCGGCGGGCATCCTCTGGAATATGTGGGGGATCCGATCGAGAAACTGCTTGGTTTTTTGTTCGCCGTGGTGGTCCTGGCATTCTATATCGGGATCGTGAACCTTATCCTGATGTTTGCCAGCTTTTCGCTGTTTCAGGACAACTTCGCGGCCTATGCCACCAGCCTAGTCGGTGTCATTCCGCTTTGGTTTTTCGCCCAATACCGCGCACGCCGTTACATCCTCGCACGGACTCGCTGGCGGGGTTTGCGGTTCGGGCAAGAACCCGGCGCCTGGGGCTATGCGTGGCGGGCGGTGCTGCACTGGATCGTCACCATCCTCAGTCTTGGATTGTTGATGCCGCGCATGACTTTCTGGCTTGAAAAATACAAGGCCGACCGCACGGAATACGGCACGGCCCGGATGACACAGGGCGGATCATGGACCATGCTATATCCTGCGATGAAACCTTTGTTTCTGGCGTTGGTTATCGGCCTTCTCGGCGGCGCGGCCATCCTGTTCGAAAACCTTGCCGTTGGGACAGGCATGTGCGTGATCGCCGGCTTTGTGGCGCTATACGGTTTGGTCTATTACAGGGTGGAAACGCTGCGCCGGTTGACCAATTCCAAAACAGTCCGGGGTATCGCCCTGCACCTGTCACCAAATGCCTTCCGGGTGATGATGATTTACGTGCTTGGGACATTATTGGCCGGAGCGGCGGTGTTTGTTCCGCTTGTGATCCTGGGCATTCTGCTCTTGCTGATCCAATCCGCAGATCTTCTTTCCGAAATGGGACTAGAGGACATGGTCGCTCCGATTGCAGGATTGGGCCGTTACGCGATCATCGCCGCAAGCGTGACGATCTATTTCACCATTTTCCTGCTGTGGTCGGCCCTGACAAACGTGTTCGTCACTTTGCCTGTCATGCGACACTACTTCTCGACGCTGACCCTCTCTCCGACGGCGGCAATCGACGCTATTCGCCAACGCCCACGCGATGAGTTCGAAGAGGCCGAAGGCTTTGCCGACGCACTGGATGTGGGGGCATCGCTGTGACCGTGCTGCGTGTGGGCCGTGCGCCCGAACCGTTTGTCGCCAAAGGGACCTATTTTGACGGCTCCCGCGCGACCCCTTTGACCATCACCCTGACGATTGATGAAGACGCTGGATCCCTTGTCGGGCTGGCTGAAACCGGTGTCGACCTGCGATGGCCCCTTGCCGATATCCGCGAGGCCCCGGATCAGGCGGGCGGCGATCAGATGGTGATCCAGTTGGCGCATGACCCGGTGCAGCGCATGCTTCTACCAGATCACGATCTGGCGCCGCGCCTGCCCAATCGGACGAGGCGGCGCGCCATGACGAAACGCGGACCATTGCTGGCCTGGGCCTTGGCAGCGGTTGCGTCGGTCGCGTTGATCATCTTTGTGCTTGTGCCGACAATGGCAAACCAACTCGCGCGGTTCATCCCGCCCGAAGGCGAACGCGCCTTGGGTGAAGTGACGTTCAACCAAATTCGCACTGCCTTGGACCAGACCGGATTGAACCCCGTTCCGGTCTGCAAAGGCCGCGAAGGGCTGGCCGCACTTGAAAAGATGGAGGCACGGTTACAGGCAGCCTTGCCGGAACGGCAGGCCTTGACGGTGTCCGTGCTCGATCACGAGATGATCAATGCTTTCGCCCTCCCCGGAAATTACATCGTGTTCTTCCGCGGGCTGATTGACAACGCCCAGACTCCCGAAGAGGTGGCGGCGGTGTTTACGCATGAAATCGGCCACGTCATAAGCCGTGATCCAACCCGCCACGCACTGCGCTCTGCCGGATCGCTTGGCGTTCTGGGACTGTTGTTCGGCGATTTTGCCGGCGGTGCTGCGGTGCTTTTATTGGCGGAACGGTTGATTGAGGCAACCTACAGTCGGGAAGCCGAGGCAGACGCAGACGTCTTTGCACATGCGGTTCTGAGGGACGCCCAAATAGCCCCCTCTGCTTTGGCCAGCATGTTTGAAAGGCTCCAGGCCGCTGGTGGGGATGCAAGCGGTCTTGTCACCCATTTCCTGAGCCATCCTGCCCTTGGTGATAGGATTCAAGCAGCCCGCGATGCCACCCCCGATGGCTTCCAAGCTGTGCCGGTTCTGACAGCGGATGAATGGCGCGCGCTGCAGAACATCTGCGGCCAGGTTGGTTCCCAAAGCTGAACTGGCTGTGGTCAGGATCGCACAGCGTTGAAAAACCACCATTGGGATAAAGGCTTTGTGCATTCTCAATCACATCGACACCAGCTGCACGACGCGGGTTGGTCATGGCACGAAGGCTGTTGCCCCGAAAATTCAGAAAACGCGACGTCCGATGGCGCTAACGTGACGATTTTACCCTGTTTCCCCAGCCCGGTGTTGGGTATCCCTTGCCCGGAACGAATTGTCAGAATCGCAGATTTTCTGTGATCCCAACGAGAGGAACGCGCATATGAAGGTCTTGGTACCTGTCAAACGCGTGATCGATTACAACGTCAAAGTTCGTGTCAAAGCGGACGGGTCCGGTGTCGATCTCGCCAACGTCAAAATGTCGATGAACCCGTTTGACGAGATCGCTGTCGAAGAAGCGATCCGCCTGAAAGAAGCAGGCAAGGTCGAAGAAATCATCGCGGTCAGCATTGGCGTCAAGCAAAGCCAGGAAACTCTGCGCACCGCGCTGGCGATGGGCGCCGATCGGGCGATCCTTGTTGTGGCCGCTGACGACGTTCACACCGATATCGAGCCTTTGGCAGTGGCCAAGATTCTTGCCGCCATCGTCAAGGAAGAAGAGCCGGGCCTGGTTCTGTGCGGCAAACAGGCGATCGACAACGACATGAACGCCACGGGTCAAATGCTGTCGGCGCTGCTGGGCTGGAGCCAGGCAATGTACGCCAACAACGTGGACATCGACGGCGACCATGCTGTTGTGACGCGTGAAGTGGATGGCGGATTGCAGACCATCAAGGTCAAGATGCCCGCGATTATTTCCACCGATCTGCGTCTCAATGAGCCGCGTTACGCATCGCTGCCCAACATCATGAAAGCCAAGAAAAAGCCGCTGGATGAAAAGACAGCCGCCGATTATGGCGTCGACGTCACTCCGCGCCTTGAAATCGTGAAGACCTCCGAACCGGAAGAACGCGCGGCAGGTATCAAGGTGGGTTCGGTTGACGAGCTTGTTGCGAAACTCAAAGAAGCGGGAGCTGTGTAATGGCTGTTCTTCTGATTGCCGAAATCACCGATGGCGCGTTGGCGATGGACGCCACATCCAAGACAGTGACCGCCGCAAAAGCACTGGGTGACGTTGTGGTCCTCGCGGCTGGTGCAACTGCGAAAGCCGCTGCTGACGAAGCCGCGACCATCGAAGGGGTATCCAAGGTCTTGCTGGCCGAGGATGCACTTTACGGACATCGTCTGGCCGAACCGGTTGCAGCGCTGATTGCGTCGCTTGCAGACGACTATTCCCACATCGTCGCGCCTGCCACCACAGATGCCAAGAACATCCTGCCCCGCGTGGCGGCTTTGCTGGATGTGATGGTTCTGACCGACGTCACCGCCGTGGTGGATGCCGACACGTTCGAGCGTCCGATCTATGCGGGCAACGCGATTCAGACCGTGAAATCGTCGGACGCAAAGAAGGTCATTTCCTTCCGGACATCCACATTTGACGTCGCCCCCACAGGTGGGTCTGCCGCAGTTGAAGCGATTTCCACAGGTGACAATCCGGGCCTCAGCGAATGGGTCGAGGACAAGGTCGCCGCAAGTGACCGTCCCGAGCTCACTTCGGCCGGGATCGTCGTGTCCGGCGGGCGCGGCGTGGGATCGCAGGACGATTTCGCGATGATCGAAAAACTGGCCGATGCCCTGGGTGCTGCTGTTGGTGCGTCGCGCGCTGCGGTGGATTCGGGCTTTGCGCCGAATGACTGGCAGGTTGGCCAGACTGGCAAGGTTGTCGCACCCGATCTTTACGTTGCTGTCGGTATCTCGGGTGCTATTCAGCACCTTGCAGGCATGAAAGACAGCAAGATCATCGTTGCCATCAACAAGGACGAAGAAGCACCGATCTTCCAGGTTGCGGATTACGGTCTTGTTGCAGACCTGTTCGACGCAGTGCCAGAGCTGACCGAAAAGCTCAGCTGAACAAAGCTTGCAAGGCATTGAGACGGCGCGCCTGTCCGGGCGCGCCGTTTCTTATTGCAAGGCCGGGATGATCGCGTGCGCCACCAGTCTTGCCACCGCATCATGCGCCGCAGGACCCGGCAAATGTTCTGCCCGCGCCAGTTCAAGCGACGGAACACGCATGTCTTCTTGTCCCGCGCGCCAGTCTGACGGCACCACTTCGAGAATCGCCCTGACATGTGGGTCCAGCGGCGTGATGGCAGAGCGGGTCAGGAACGGCTCTCCTTCAGGGCTGAACGCAACAGTTTCCGACAATGGTGACGAGTCAAACCAGAGCAGGAAGACCGCCCCGTTCATTTGCCCAATCAGGTTGCGCATGCGCGCTTGCCAGGCGCATCGCGCTTCGCGGGCGACCACGTTAAAGCGTTCAGGACAGATCGACCGCAACCGCGCCAGAAGATGCCGGGTGAAATGCACCTCGGTAAAGTCCATTTCCGGATAGAGCGCCGTCAACGCCTCTGATGCCTTGAGAAAGCGGTCGTTTCGGCGCGGATGCACCGAATAGAACCGGTTCGACGTGTTGTGGCTACAGGTCAGCTGGATCACGACAACCTGCGCGTTTGCCGCGGTCACAAGCGCGCCGGGATCGCTCAGATAGGCGTCTATGCCGGCATTTTCGACCCCCAGATTAACAACCGTGCAGCCAATTTGCGTTTCAAGCGCAGCCGTCCAGGGCCGATCCACATAGCGCCCGTAAACCCCACTGCCGCCAAGACAAACGACGTAAGGCGGGCGCAGCGCCTTGCGCGGCCCCCGAAACCACAAGCGTGATCCATTATATCGACATGGCGCATAATCAATTGCTTGATCGCGCGCTGAGGAAATTTCCATATCCCCACCCCCTTCTCTTTTCCCGGAGATGAGACTGGCGTGATTCGGTTCCCAAAGTGCTAAACCTAAATTTCGACACAACCCGCCGATCCACCTTGCAGCCCCCTTCCCCACACGCCATTGTTGCGGCGAAACGGACGGAGCAAGCGCATGACGGTCAATTCAATCGGCGTTGTTGGTGCAGGGCAAATGGGCAATGGTATTGCCCATGTGATGGCCTTGGCTGGCTATGATGTCGTGCTGAACGACATCAGCGATGAGGCTTTGAAACGGTCAATCGACGTGATCGGTCGCAATCTTGACCGTCAGGTCAGCCGCGAAAAAATAAGTCAAATTGAACGCGATCAGGCGATGGCCCGTATCGTGACCACTCAGGACCTGCCGCAAGTGGCGCAAACCGATCTGGTGATCGAAGCCGCAACTGAAAACGAGGGGATCAAGCAAAAGATCTTCGACAGTCTGCTGCCCCATCTGGCGGACAATACAATTCTGACGTCAAACACCTCGTCCATCTCGATCACCCGGTTGGCCAGCCGCACGGACCGCCCGGAAAAATTCATGGGCTTTCATTTCATGAACCCCGTCCCGGTGATGCAGTTGGTTGAACTGATCCGAGGGATCGCAACCGACAAGCCGACCTACGAAACCTGCCTTGGCGTGGTGGAAAAGCTGGGCAAGACCGCAGCCTCTGCCGAAGACTTTCCCGCGTTTATCGTCAACCGCATCCTGATGCCGATGATCAATGAAGCCGTTTACACGCTGTACGAAGGTGTCGGTAACGTGAATTCCATCGATCAGTCGATGAAGCTGGGGGCGAACCATCCGATGGGGCCGTTGGAGTTGGCGGATTTCATCGGCTTGGACACATGCCTTGCGATCATGAACGTGCTGCATGACGGTCTGGCAGATACCAAGTATCGCCCGTGCCCATTGCTGACCAAATATGTCGAAGCGGGGTGGCTTGGCCGGAAAACCCAGCGCGGGTTTTACGATTATCGCGGCGATGTGCCGGTCCCGACGCGTTAAGTCTTGTTGCCCAAAGACATCGTGATGCGGCGCAATTCCACCATGAAGTCACGTCCGCGCCCGTTGAAGCTCTGAACAACCTCTGAAGAAATCGGCTCTCCAATAATCGGCTTTTGCGGCTTTCCACAGGCATGGATCACTTCATTTATCAGCAAACCCTGTCGCAGGGTCGCCGACAGCCTGTTGGCAATCTGGTAATACCGCGAATTCTGGCCCGGAAAATGAATGGGAACAACCGTAGCCCCTGACCGCTGGATCAGATTGGCGGTAAAGGGATTCCAGTTTCGTTCGATGGCCGGACCAAAAAGACTGTCACTGGATGCCACGACGCCCGATGGAAACAACGCGATCACGCCACCCTCTTTGAGATGCCCCATCGCCCGGCTGCGCATCTCGAGGCTTTGCTCTCTCGCATCTTCCTCGTGTGGAAAAGGCACAGGGATCATGAACTCTTCGACTTCGGTCACACCGGTGAGCAAGGACCGCGTCAGAATTTTGTAATCCGTCCGCACACGGCCAATCAGCTCGGCGAGAACCATCCCATCAACAAGCCCATGAGGGTGGTTGGCCACCACAATCACCGGACCATCCTTGGGAATGCGCGCCATCTGTTCGGCAGGTGTTTCAATCGCGATCTTCATCAGGCCCAGCGCTTGACCCCAGAACGCCTGGCCTTCGGCAGGGCCCATCCGTTCGAACTTGCGCACCAGCCGCAGCAACGGGATCTTGCCCGTCATCCATTCCAGCGTGCGGATGGTGTTGGCTTTCCACGGATTGGTGAACGTATTGGCATAGCTGAGCTTGCGCTTGTCGTACGGGACTTCTCCCGATTCCAGCGGGCGCGCGTCAGGATTTGTGTGCTGGTAGCTTTCAACCATGGGGCAGCGTTCTGTCCTGTTTCCGGTTGTCCTCGCCGACCCGCACGATCAGCAGCCTTCTCCAAAGCAATCAGCCACCAATGTTTCGATTGCGGTGGCCAGGGCCTCTGCGTCTGGCCCGGAGGTCACTACCTCAATAGAGGTTCCTTTCGAAGCTGCCAACATCAAAAGCCCCATGATGCTGTCCCCCATCGCGCTCATCCCGTCCTTGCGCACCTCTGCCGTCGCGTCAAATCCTTCGACAACTTCGACCAATTTCGCAGACGCCCGAGCGTGCAACCCTTTCTCGTTGACGATTTTCAATACGCGTTGCGCCGTGGCGGTCATACAGCCGGGCCTCCCTAACCCTTGTGATCAGGCGCTCTGATCCAGAGTAATGTCTTGGCTGTCAATGTATTTACGACCTGCATCCAGTGCAGCACGCACAGCCTCTGGCACCGATTTATCGCGACTTTTCGCCAGTTTGATCAGCATTGGCAGATTTGCGCCGTACACAATCCGGCGGTTGTCAGGCTGGCACGCGCGCAGACTGAGGTTCGAGGGCGAGCCACCAAACATGTCGGTCACAATGACGACACCATCGCCGTTATCAACCTCGTCCGCCAAGGCGCAGATCTCGGTTTGCTTGGCATCGCGATTGTGGTCCGCATTAATGGAAACGGCAGCCATGCCGGGTTGGTGACCAACGACATGTTCGACCGCAGAAAGATATTCATGCGCCAACCCACCGTGAGCCACAATCACGATCCCGATCACTTTTCTGCCCTTCCACGATCTGTCATCACAGTGCTGCCAGCTGGCACGACCCCCCGTCGCATCAGTTCCTTATGGCCAATTGACACCCGCCAGCCATCCTCTGCAAGAGCCCTTGCAACCTCTTCCGCCACGACAACCGACCGGTGTTGCCCCCCGGTACACCCAATCCCGATGGACAGATGGGTTTTGCCTTCGGCTTCCATTTCGGGAAGCAGAAAGGTCAGCATATCAGTGATCTTGGCGATGAATGGGTTCAGCCGCTCATCGTTCTGCAGAAACGCCCGAACGTCTGGATCAAGGCCCGTCTTGTCGCGCAAGGGCGCTTCCCAGTGGGGGTTGGAAAGAAAACGACAGTCAAAGACCATGTCCACGCCATGCGGAATACCGCGCTTGTAGGAAAAAGACTGAACCGCCACCGACAGTCTGAGCGATGTGCTGTCTGCGAACCATTGGTGCAACTCGGCCTTCAAGTCGTGCGGCGACAGAAGCGATGTATCAATCACAATGTCAGCCCGGCCTTCGATTGGGCGCAACAACTCGATCTCACGGGCGATCCCGACCTCGGGAGTGTCCTCCTGCGCCAGTGGATGGCGGCGGCGCGTTTCGGAATATCGCCGCAACAAAACGTCAGGCCGACAGTCCAGAAACAGAAGGGTCGCATTTCCGTCCGTCCGGCGCACCAGATCAAGATGCAGGTCCAGAAGCCGCGACAACGTAAAATCCCGATTTCGAACATCGATACCAAGAGCAAGCGGATGATCCAGAGGTCCCGCATCAAACAGCCGAGGGATCATCTGCAACGGAATGTTGTCGATCGCCTCAAAACCCAAGTCTTCCAACACGTTGATCGCAGTCGCGCGCCCGGCCCCCGAAGGTCCGGTGACCAGAACCACGCGCGTTTGGTTAGGTTGGGTCGACATATGTCCTTTTCTGCGCTCAGGGCTGCACATCCGCACGCCCTTTGCCCCTTAGATATTGCAAAATTGCGGCAGGGAAATGCTGCGATGCAACATTGTGAAGCAATGGAAATGTTTGCCCAAGGTATGTGATGCAGTGATCCTGCGGCAACCGCGCCTTTTCCGTCTGATCCAGATCGACCACAAGACACAATTCAACAGGCGATTGCCAATCTGCGTGCAAAAGTCCCACACCGCGTGCCTCAATCAGCCCGCATAACGGTTCCGGGCAGGTTAGCAAAATCGCATCGGTTTCCCGGCAAAGCAGAACACGATCATCCGCCACAAGCGTCGCCCCCCGCGCCATCATCTCAAGCGCCAAAGACGATTTGCCCGAACCCGACGCCCCCGTCACAAGTGCCGCACGCCCACCAACTGCCACCGCTGTGGCGTGCAGAGTAAGGGTATCCGGATCGGCCATGTTCAGATATTACAGCGGCAAGCCAACAACAAAACGCGCACCAAGGGGTTCGGACGTCACATCCGCCTCGGTCGGGCGAATATTCTCGGCCCAGATAACGCCGCCATGCGCCTCGACGATCTGCTTTGAGATGGCAAGGCCCAGACCCGAGTTGTTGCCAAAATCGGTCTCGGGACGCTGGGAATAGAAGCGCTTGAAAATCTTTGTCAACGCCTCGTCCGGGATGCCGGGCCCTGTGTCCTCGACAACGATCAGCACGCGGTTTTCACGGCGACGCGCCCAAAGGCGAATGGCATCGCCGTCTTCGCAAAAGCTGATCGCGTTTGTGATCAGGTTTACGAACACCTGCGCCAAACGCGCTTCAAGACCATGTACAAGGATCGGTCGATCGGGCAGGTCAGCGATAAATTCGATACCCTGGCGCTTGGCGTCTTCACCCAGAAACTGAGCGAGATTGCCAAGCATTTCCAGCAGGTTGAATTCGGATTCCTCTTCCTTGACCAGCTCGCTGTCCAGACGCGACGCGTTCGAAATGTCGCTGACAAGGCGATCAAGACGGCGGACATCGTGGTCAATCACGTCCAACAGGCGGTCAACCTGATCAGGACGGCGGGCAACGCGCAATGTTCCGACCGCGGACCGCAAGGAGGCCAAGGGATTCTTGATTTCATGCGCCACGTCAGCAGCAAATTGTTCGTTCGCATCGATCCGATCATATAGCGCGGCGACCATGCCCCGCAGCGCACCGGACAGGCGGCCAATCTCGTCCGGTCGTGCCGTCAGATCAGGAATGCGCACGCGGCCCGAAGACACATTGCGACGATTGCGATCCCGCCCGACCTCGGCGGCATCGGCGAGATTTGAAATCGGGTTCGAAATGGTTGACGCAAGAACAAGGCTCAGACCGATCGACACCAGGGTGGCGATCACAAACATCTGCAACACGTTCTCGCGCTCAAGCCGCACCGCCGCGTCTATCTCGGGCGCATAGCTCACCAAGGCGACCGTGCCTGCGACGCCTGTTTCCACCTCGATCGGGCTAAGGGCGGTAAAGATCGTCTGTCCGTTCGGGCCTTCGGACCGTTCAACACGGGTTAGCGACGGATCGGTCTCTTCGATCTGCCGCCTCAGGATATCTTCAAGGGTCAGTGATTGCAGGCCTTCATCAGAATGGAATACCGACGACACGCTGTTCCAGACAGTCAACAGAAAATCAGAGATCACCGTCGGCTTTTCGGCAGGCGGAGGCAATTGTGCGCCAAGGGTCGCCCCGTCGACATCGCCGACAAGGAAACGTGCGGCGTCAAAGATAAAGACATGCAGACCGGGACGCATTTCCAGATTGTCGAGCGTGTTGCCAACATTGACACCTTCGCCAGTCCCAAGGTTAACGGCCACATCACCCATCGCCTGCGATTCAAACACATCGGCTATAAGCTCTGCCTCAACACGAACGGACTCTGCCTTTTGTTCGGCCAAAGTGTCGCGCGATGAGTTCAGGAAAAGGATACCCGCAACAAGAAAGTTGAGGGCAACAAGGTTGAAGGTGATGATCTTGCGGGTCAGCGGCGACCGGTTGAGCGAAAACAGTCCTCGCTTTTCCCGGTTGCTGCGCACTTCAGACTCAACAGTTCTGTCGGGGGCGACCCAGTCATCCCCGAGAACCACATCTGCATCTTTGCGCCCTCCGGGTTTTCCGTGGGTCATACCCTCAACCAGTGCCATGGTCACTCTTCGTTGTAACGGTAACCGATCCCGTAAAGCGTTTCGATGGCCGAAAACTCATTATCGACGGTCCGCATTTTCTTGCGCAACCGTTTTATGTGACTGTCGATGGTGCGGTCATCGACATAGACCTGATCATCATAGGCCACATCCATCAGTTGGTCCCGCGATTTGACAAAGCCCGGACGCTGCGCAAGTGCCTGCAATAAAAGGAATTCGGTCACCGTCAGGGACACATCCTTGCCCTTCCAGGACACAGAGTGGCGCAGCGGGTCCATCGACAGGTTGCCACGCACCATCAGCTTGGTTTCTTCAACCTCGATTCCCGCAGCATCCCCTGCCACGGCATCCTGACGGCGCAGAAGCGCGCGGATACGCTCTACCAGAAGGCGCTGAGAAAACGGCTTCTTGACATAGTCATCCGCCCCCATGCGCAGGCCCAGCACCTCGTCGATCTCATCATCCTTGGATGTCAGAAAGATCACCGGCATCTTGGATTTCTGGCGCACCCGCTGGAGCAGATCCATGCCATCCATCCGGGGCATCTTGATATCAAAGACGG
>NZ_JBHYFV010000002.1:0-64433 GCF_051859345.1 Marivita sp.
ATATCGGCCAAAATCGCAGCAATAAACGGGACAGTTGACCGATGAACATCCACGAGTATCAGGCGAAAGCACTGCTACGCAGCTACGGCGCCCCGGTGTCGGACGGCCGCGTGGTCCTCAAGGCCGAAGAGGCCAAGACCAAAGCAGGCGAAATGGACGGCCCGCTCTGGGTGGTCAAGGCGCAGATCCACGCAGGCGGTCGCGGCAAGGGCACGTTCAAGGAAGAAAGCGCGGGCGAAGCAGGCGGTGTGCGCCTGACCAAGTCGGTGGAAGAAGCCGCCGAAGAAGCCAAGAAGATGCTGGGCCGCACCCTTGTGACCAAGCAGACAGGCGATGCCGGCAAGCAGGTCAACCGCATCTACATCGAAGACGGCTCGGGAATTGAGACCGAGATGTATCTCGCGATACTGGTGGATCGCCAGACATCCCGCGTTTCGTTTGTCGCTTCCACCGAAGGCGGCATGGACATCGAGGAAGTCGCCGAGAATACGCCTGACAAGATCCTGTCCTTCAGCGTTGATCCCGCCACCGGCTACCAGCCCTTCCACGGCCGCCGCATCGCGTTCAACCTTGGCCTTGAGGGCAAACAGGTTAAGCAATGCGTCACGCTCATGGGTACGCTCTACAAGATGTTCGTCGAAAACGACATGGAGATGCTGGAAATCAACCCGCTGATCGTCACCGACGCGGGCGACCTTAAATGCCTCGACGCCAAGATGAGTTTCGACGGCAACGCGATCTACCGCCATCCCGACATCGCGGAACTGCGCGACACCACCGAAGAAGACCCGAAAGAGCTTGAGGCGTCCAAGTACGACCTCAACTACATCGCTCTGGACGGTGAGATCGGCTGCATGGTGAACGGCGCGGGCCTTGCCATGGCGACCATGGACATCATCAAGCTTTACGGCGCTGAGCCTGCCAACTTCCTCGACGTGGGCGGTGGTGCGACCAAGGAGAAGGTCACTGAGGCGTTCAAGATCATCACCTCCGACCCGCAGGTCAAAGGCATTCTGGTCAACATCTTCGGCGGCATCATGCGCTGCGACGTGATCGCGGAAGGCGTGATCGCGGCGGTGAAAGAGGTCGGCCTCAAGGTGCCGCTGGTGGTGCGTCTCGAAGGCACAAATGTCGAAAAGGGCAAGGAGATCATCCAGAACTCCGGCCTCGACGTGATCGCCGCCGACGACCTCAAGGATGGCGCCCAGAAGATCGTGAAAGCGGTTAAAGGATAATTCGTAGGGTGCGTGATTTCACGCACCTTCCCGGAATGATCGGTGCGTGAAATCACGCACCCTACTCAGGAGAACGCCACATGGCAGTCCTCATCGACGAAAACACCAAAGTGATCTGTCAGGGCCTTACCGGCTCGCAGGGCACGTTCCACACCGAACAGGCCATCGCCTATGGCACCAAGATGGTCGGCGGCGTGACACCGGGCAAGGGCGGGATGACGCATCTTGACCTCCCGGTCTTCAACTCGGTCCACGAGGCCAAGCACCAAACCGGCGCAAACGCCTCCGTGATCTATGTCCCACCCCCCTTCGCTGCCGACTCGATCCTCGAAGCGATCGACGCCGAAATGGAAGTGATCGTCTGCATCACCGAAGGTATCCCGGTGCTCGACATGATGAAGGTCAAGCGCGCGCTGGAAACCTCCAAGTCGCGCCTCATTGGCCCGAATTGTCCCGGTGTCATCACACCCGACGCCTGCAAGATCGGCATCATGCCCGGCCACATCCACCGTCGCGGCAGCGTCGGCGTCGTGTCCCGTTCCGGCACGCTGACCTACGAAGCGGTCAAGCAGACCACCGATGTGGGTCTGGGCCAGTCCACCTGCGTCGGCATCGGCGGCGACCCGATCAAGGGCACCGAGCATATCGACGTGCTGGAATGGTTCCTTGCCGATGACGAGACCGAGAGCATCATCATGATCGGTGAGATCGGTGGCTCTGCCGAGGAAGAAGCGGCGCAGTTCCTGGCCGATGAAAAGAAGAAAGGCCGCTGGAAGCCGACTGCCGGTTTCATCGCAGGCCGCACCGCCCCTCCGGGCCGCCGCATGGGCCACGCCGGTGCGATTGTCGCCGGTGGCAAAGGTGGTGCCGACGACAAGATCGAAGCGATGAAATCCGCTGGCATCGTCGTCGCCGAAAGTCCCGCCGGACTTGGCGAAGCCGTGCTTGAAGCGATCAAGGGTTAAAGACGAGGCCGGGCATCAAGCCCGGCTCAACCACACCAAGGGAGGCTACAGATATGACGATGGATTTCCAGACAGCCGTTCGCACCTGTCTCATGCAAAAATACGCCAGCTTTCAGGGCCGCGCGTCGCGCTCTGAATATTGGTGGTTCTTTCTCGCCTTCCTGATCGGCGCGGTCGTCACCCAGCTTATCTGGTGGGGGCTTTATATCGTGTACGCCCTTGCACTGCTCAGTCCAATGATTGGTGCAGGCTTCCGGCGCTTGCAGGATACCGGGCGTCCGGGATGGTATATCGTCATTCCCTTCGGTCTTGGCCTTCTGACCACACTGTTCGCCCCCGACATGCCGGACCCCGACGCGATGGCGACCGGGCAGATGCCCAACATGGGCAACATGGCGCTTTTCTCGATTCTCGGCTTTGTGCAGTTGATCGTCAGCCTGTTGTTCCTGTGGTGGCTGACGCGCCCGTCACAGCCAGAGACCAACGCCTACGGGCCTCCGCCCACCCAACACTCCTGATTCCGCTCGCCCCCAGAAACCCAAGGTGACGTCATGACCGACCAGAGCCCCAACGATCTTTTCCACGCTTCCAGCTTCATGCAGGGGCACAACGCGGCGTATCTTGAACAGATGTACGCCCGATACGCCAATGACCCCAACGCGGTCGATGAGTCCTGGCAGGCGTTCTTCCGGCAACTGGGCGATGACGACATCAGCGTCAAGAAAGAGGCGACCGGCCCAAGCTGGGCGCGCGCCGACTGGCCGCCACAGCCAAACGATGACCTGACAGCCGCGCTGGATGGTCAATGGCCCGTGGCCCCGGTCGAGGCCAAGGCCGCCGGCGACAAGATCAAGGCCAAGGCGCAGGAAAAGGGCGTCGAGGTCACCGACGACGCGATCCAGCGCGCCGTGCTCGACAGCATTCGCGCGCTGATGATCATCCGCGCCTACCGGATCCGGGGCCACCTTGCCGCCGATCTCGACCCGCTGGGCATGCGCGAACAGACCTCCCATCCGGAACTGGACCCGAAATCCTATGGGTTCACCGAATCCGACATGGACCGCCCGATCTTCATCGACAACGTTCTGGGCCTCCAGATCGCGTCCATGCGCGAGATCCTCGACATCGTGCGCCGCACCTATTGCGGCACCTTCGCGCTTCAGTACATGCACATCTCGGACCCCGAACAGTCCGCGTGGCTCAAGGAACGGATCGAAGGCTACGGCAAGGAAGTTGCCTTCACCCGCGAAGGCCGCAAGGCGATCCTGAACAAGATGGTCGAGGCCGAAGGCTTTGAAAAGTTCTTGCATGTCAAGTACATGGGCACCAAGCGCTTTGGTCTGGATGGCGGAGAAAGCCTGATCCCCGCGATGGAACAGATCATCAAGCGCGGTGGCAACCTGGGCGTGCAGGAAATCGTCATCGGCATGCCGCACCGGGGTCGCTTGTCGGTTCTGGCCAACGTGATGCAGAAACCCTATCGCGCGATCTTCAACGAATTCCAGGGCGGTAGTTTCAAACCCGACGAAGTCGACGGCTCGGGCGATGTGAAATACCACCTTGGCGCGTCCAGTGACCGCGAGTTCGACAAAAACACCGTTCACCTGTCGCTGACAGCCAACCCATCGCACCTCGAAGCGGTGAACCCGGTTGTGCTGGGCAAGGTGCGCGCCAAGCAGGACCAGATGGGCGACACCGAGCGCCGTCAGGTCATGCCCATCCTGCTCCACGGCGACGCGGCCTTTGCCGGTCAGGGTGTGGTTGCGGAATGTTTCGCCCTCTCGGGCCTGCGTGGCCACAAGGCTGGCGGCACCATGCATATCGTGGTGAACAACCAGATCGGCTTTACCACCGCGCCGCACTTCTCGCGGTCGTCACCCTACCCGACGGACAACGCGCTTGTGGTCGAGGCTCCGATCTTCCACGTCAATGGCGACGACCCCGAAGCGGTGGTCCACGCTGCCAAGGTGGCAACCGAGTTCCGTCAGAAATTCGGCAAGGACGTCGTGGTGGACATCTTCTGCTATCGCCGATTTGGTCACAACGAGGGCGATGAACCGATGTTCACCAACCCGTTGATGTACAAGAAGATCAAACAGCAGAAGACCACGCTCTCGCTTTACACTGAACGTCTGGTCAAGGACGGCCTGATCCCCGAAGGCGAAATCGAGGATATGAAGGCGGCGTTCCAAAGCCACCTGAACGAGGAATTCGAGGCCGGGAAGACCTACAAGCCCAACAAGGCCGATTGGCTGGATGGCCGCTGGTCACATCTGGACCGTCAGAAGCAGGGCAAGTACCAGCGCGGCAAGACCTCGATCACGCCCGAAACACTGGCCGAGATCGGAACCGCGCTGACCTCGCCTCCGGACACGTTCGCGCTGCACAAGACCATCACCCGGTTGCTTGAAACGCGCAAAGAGATGTTCGAAACCGGCAAAGGCTTTGATTGGGCGACAGCGGAATCCCTGGCGTTCGGATCGCTTCTTACCGAAGGCTACCCGGTGCGTCTGTCCGGTCAGGACAGCACACGCGGCACGTTCAGCCAACGGCATTCCGGCCTGATCAATCAGGACACCGAAGAACGCTACTACCCGCTCAACCATATCCGAGAAGGCCAGTCGCGCTACGAGGTGATCGATTCCGCCTTGTCGGAATACGCAGTGCTTGGCTTTGAATACGGCTACTCGCTGGCGGAACCGAACGCACTGACCCTATGGGAAGCCCAGTTCGGCGATTTCGCCAATGGCGCGCAGATCATGTTCGACCAGTTCGTGAGCTCGGGCGAAAGCAAATGGCTGCGGATGTCCGGTCTTGTCTGCCTGCTGCCGCACGGGTTCGAAGGTCAGGGGCCGGAACACTCTTCCGCGCGTCTGGAACGCTTTCTGCAAATGTGCGGTCAGGACAACTGGATCGTTGCCAATTGTTCGACCCCGGCCAACTATTTCCACATCCTGCGCCGTCAGCTGCACCGGTCGTTCCGCAAACCGTTGATCCTGATGACACCCAAATCGCTGCTGCGGCACAAGATGGCAGTGTCGAAGGCCGACGAGTTCACAACCGGGTCAAGCTTCCACCGCGTTCTGTGGGACGATGCGCAATATGGCAACTCGGACACCAAACTCGTCGCCGATGACAAGATCAAACGCGTCGTGATGTGTTCGGGCAAAGTCTACTTCGACCTGCTTGAAGAACGCGATGCGCGCGGCATTGACGATGTCTACATCCTGCGCTTCGAACAGTTCTACCCGTTCCCCGCCATCTCTGCCGTCAAGGAACTGGAACGCTTCCCGCAGGCCGAGATGATCTGGTGTCAGGAAGAACCCAAGAACCAGGGCGGATGGACCTTTATGGAACCGAACCTTGAATGGGTCCTGGGACGCATCGGCGCCAAGAACGCGCGTCCGAAATATGTAGGCCGCGCCACGTCCGCCTCACCGGCGACCGGTCTGGCCAGCCAACACAAAGCACAGCAAGCAGCACTCGTTGACGAAGCGCTGACGATCGAAGGGAACTAAAACATGACCACCGAAGTGCGCGTGCCCACCCTGGGCGAATCCGTGACAGAGGCAACGGTTGCCACATGGTTCAAGAAACCGGGCGACAGCGTTGCAATGGATGAAATGCTGTGCGAACTGGAAACCGACAAGGTGACGGTCGAAGTGCCGTCACCCGCGGAAGGCAAGCTGGCCGATATCGTGGCGAACGAAGGCGATACGGTGGGTGTCGATGCGCTTCTGGCCAATATCGCCGAGGCCGGTGAGGCAGGCGCGACCACCCCCGAAAAACGCCCCTCGGAAGAGGCGAAACCCGCGCCGAAAGCGGCCTCGGATGACAGCGGATCGGCGATTGACGTGATGGTGCCGACGCTGGGTGAATCCGTGTCCGAAGCCACCGTTTCGACCTGGTTCAAAAAGGTTGGTGACACCGTCGCGCAGGACGAAATGCTCTGCGAACTGGAAACCGACAAGGTGTCTGTCGAAGTTCCCGCACCTGCCGCCGGTGTTCTGTCCGAAATCATCGCCGCAGAAGGCAGCACCGTTGCAGCCGGTGGCAAGCTTGGGGTGATCGGCGGCAGCGCAGGTGCCGCTGCCTCGGCCAGCGCGCAGGAAACCGCTCCGGCCCCTGCCGCACAACCTGCCAGCTCGGGCAATGCAGATGTGGAACACGCACCATCCGCCAAGAAAGCGATGGCCGAAGCCGGGATTTCCAGCGATCAGGTGCAGGGCTCTGGCCGCGATGGGCGCATCATGAAAGACGATGTCGCCAAGGCGGTCGCCGCCGCGTCAAGCGCTCCGCAGGCACAGGCGGCGGCCCCCGCCGCCCCCCGCGCACCCGTCAGCGCCGATGACGCCTCGCGCGAGGAACGGGTCAAGATGACCCGCCTGCGCCAGACCATCGCGCGCCGCCTCAAGGACGCCCAAAACGCCGCCGCGATCCTGACCACCTATAACGAGGTGGACATGACCGAAACGATGGCGCTGCGCAGCGAATACAAGGATCTCTTCGAGAAGAAACACGGCGTGCGCCTTGGCTTCATGTCCTTCTTCACCAAGGCCTGCTGCCACGCGCTGAAAGAAGTGCCCGAGGTCAATGCCGAGATCGACGGCACCGACATCGTCTACAAGAACTTCGTCCACATGGGCGTCGCCGCGGGCACCCCGCAGGGTCTGGTGGTTCCGGTGATCCGCGATGCCGACCAGATGAGCTTTGCCGAGATCGAAAAGGCCATCGCCGAGAAAGGCCGCCGCGCCCGGGATGGCAAGCTGTCGATGGCGGAAATGCAGGGCGGCACCTTCACCATCTCGAACGGCGGCGTCTACGGCTCTCTGATGTCCTCGCCGATCCTCAACCCGCCGCAATCGGGTATCCTCGGCATGCACAAGATCCAGGACCGCCCGATGGTCATCAACGGCGAGATCAAGATCCGCCCGATGATGTACCTCGCGCTGTCCTATGATCACCGCATCGTCGACGGCAAAGGAGCTGTGACGTTCCTCGTGCGAGTGAAAGAGGCGCTGGAAGACCCGCGTCGGTTGTTGATGGATTTGTAAGGACGGTGCGTGCCAGCACGCACCCTACGGCCTTGTAGGGTGTGTGATCTCACGCACCAATTGGTGCGCCTATGACCCCCGAACTCACCGCCCTCACCCTCGCCGCGCTGCTGCAAGTCCTGCAACTGGCGCTCTATTCCATTGCCGGGCAGAAGCAGGCCGGGACCAAGGCCGCACTCAAGCCCCGCGATAGGGCGATCGAACTCACCGGCAAAGCAGGGCGCCTCAAACGCGCCATGGACAACCATTTCGAAGGGCTGATCCTCTTCGGCATCGCGGTCATGGTCATCACCTATTCCGGCCAGAATACGGACATGACGGCGCTGGCCGCCGCGCTCTACCTGTTGGCCCGCGTTCTTTACATCCCCGCCTATGTCTTCGGCTGGGTGCCTTGGCGGTCGCTGATCTGGGCGATTGGTTTCCTGGCCACGCTCTACCTGTTACTGGCAGCCCTCATGTAGCTTCATCTTGCCCATAAACTCCGGGGGAGTCGCCGGAACGGCGACGGGGGCAGCGCCCCCTTCCCCACCCAATACAAAGGACACCGCACAATGGCACAATACGACGTCATCATTATCGGCTCCGGCCCGGGCGGCTATGTGGCCGCGATCCGCTGTGCGCAGCTGGGCCTGAAAACTGCCTGCGTCGAGGGCCGTGACACTCTGGGCGGCACCTGTCTCAACATCGGCTGCATCCCGTCCAAGGCGCTGTTGCATGCCAGCCATATGTTGCACGAGGCCGAGCACAATTTTGCCAAGATGGGCCTCAAGGGCAAAAGCCCGTCGGTCGACTGGAAACAGATGCTGGCTTACAAGGACGACGTGATCGGCCAGAACACCAAGGGCATCGAATTCCTGTTCAAGAAGAACAAGATCGACTGGCTCAAGGGCTGGGGGTCGATCCCCGAGGCCGGCAAGGTCAAGGTCGGTGACGAGGTACACGAGGCCAAGAACATCATTGTCGCGTCCGGGTCCGAACCGAGCAGCCTGCCGGGCATCGAGATCGACGAGAAGGTCGTCGTGACGTCCACCGGCGCACTGGATCTGCCGAAGATCCCCAAGAAGATGGTGGTGATCGGCGCGGGTGTGATCGGGCTGGAACTGGGGTCGGTCTACAGCCGTCTTGGCACCGAGGTCGAGGTGATCGAATTCCTTGATGCGATCACACCGGGCATGGACGGCGAAGTACAGAAAGCGTTCCAGAAGCTGCTGCAAAAGCAAGGTCTGAGCTTTACCCTTGGGGCTGCGGTACAAAAGGTCGACGCCAGCAAGACCAAGGCGAAGGTCACCTATAAACTGCGCAAGGATGACAGCGAACACACCGTGGATGCGGATGTGGTGCTGGTCTCCACCGGGCGCCGCCCCTACACCGATGGTCTGGGTCTGGACGCGCTGGGGATCGAGATGTCAGATCGCGGTCAGATCAAGACCGACGACCACTGGCAGACCAATGTCAAAGGCGTCTACGCCATCGGCGATTGCATCGACGGTCCGATGCTGGCCCACAAGGCCGAGGACGAAGGCATGGCCTGCGCCGAAGTGATCGCGGGCAAGGCAGGCCATGTGAATTACGGCGTGATTCCGGGGGTGATCTACACCCATCCCGAGGTCGCCAATGTCGGTTTGACCGAAGAACAGCTCAAGGAAGCGGGCCGGAACTACAAGGTCGGCAAGTTCAGCTTTATGGGCAATGGCCGTGCCAAGGCGAACTTTGCGGGTGACGGGTTCGTCAAAATCCTTGCCGACAAGGACACGGACCGCATCCTGGGCGCGCATATCATCGGCCCGATGGCGGGCGATCTGATCCACGAGATTTGCGTGGCCATGGAATTCGGCGCGTCGGCGGAAGATCTGGCGCTGACCTGCCATGCCCACCCGACCTATTCCGAAGCGGTGCGCGAGGCCGCGCTGGCCTGCGGCGACGGTCCCATTCACATGTAAACGGACACGCCAAAGCGGGAAGCCTTTTCGAAAAGGCTTCCTTCAAGCGCGTTTCAACGCGCTTGTTCACGCGGTTTGCAAACCACGTCTCAAGGCCGCTTTGATGGGCCTTTACCGTGTCTGATGATCGAAGCGGCGCCGCCCCTTTCGGGCTGACGGTTCTCTTGAATTCGGGGAAATCCCCGGACCTGTGCCCCTGTTCAGGGCCTTTGAAACCGGTCTCTCATGGTCGGTGCGTCACCACCGGATAAGAGAAACGTCAATTGGATCGCGGTGTGGGAGTGACCCTGTCCGCTCGTTGCGCAACGTGGGGCCAGACTGCCGCGACCGGGTTAAGCATTTGGAAACCGACCGAACGGCGGCGCTTACCAAAGCTTCGGGATCGACCGTTCCTCGTAATCCACATCATAGGCGAGACCGCCAACTTCCCCGGCCGATGCATCGGCAAGGATCTCTCCAACCGTCGGCAAACCCTCGGGCACCGGAGCACCGTCCCAGAGACCGGACCGCATGAGAGCCTTGGCACATTGGGAATACACCTCGACAATTTCGGTCACGATGATCGTCGCAGGTCGACGGGTTTTCTTCTCGAACGAGGCGCGCAGATCGGAATCGTCGGTCAGGAAGGCCCGACCATTCACCCGCACCGTGGTCTTGGTGCCGGGGATCAGGAACAGAAAGGCGATGCGGGGGTCTTCGATGATGTCGCGCAACCCATCCAGCCGGTTGTTGCCCTGCCAATCCGGCAAGAGCAGCGTCTTTGCATCATGGATTCGGACAACCGGATCAATGTCACCGCGCGGCGTGCCATGAGCCCCCCGTGATCCCACCGTCGAGACCACGCAAAATCGGGATGACTCGACCCAGCGACGATAACTTGGGGTCAGATGATCCGTCACCTTGCTCAGCGCTGGTCCCGAAGGCGTGCCATACAGCGCCTCAAGGTCGGTGATCGTCTCAATTCTGCGCAGCATGAAATCCAGCCTCTTCGTTCAGTTTGTTCGACGCAGCCTCGATCCGGGTCTCGAGCTGGGTCAGAAACACATCCCGTGCCAGTCCCGCCGGGATCGGCTCAAGAAATTCGACCACAGCAGTGCCCTGATGGCGATAAATGCCACGTTTGGGCCAGAACAATCCGACATTTGTGGCCACGGGCACGCAGGGCTGTTTGAGCTGTTCATAAAGCACCGCCGTCCCGATCTTGTAAGGGGCCTTGACCCCCGGCGCGATCCGGGTGCCCTGCGGATAGATGATCAGTTGCCCAGGCGTCGCAGCCCCATTGCGCACCGCTTCCACCATCTGCCTGATCGCCGCGCCCCGCTTGCCCCGGTCCACAGGAATACAGCCGATGCGCAGACCGTATTGTCCGACAATGGGAGAATACATCAGGATACGCTTCATGATGAATTTGCCCGCAGGCATCACGGAAAAGACCATGAATACGTCCAGAAAGCTTTGATGCTTGGACGCGACAAGGCATTCATAATCCGGTGGCGTGCCGCGAATTTCGGTCTTGAGGCCGATCATCCAGGGCGCTGCCCAACGCACGAAGTGGCACACGCTCATACACCCGGTCCGCGCCCCTTTGCGCGACACCAGCGCCCAGGGAAACAGAACCAGACCCACAACCGCGATCGACAGATAAACCGCGATGATGAAGACAAGTGACCTGGTCCACTGAATTGCGTATGCCATCAGGCCAATTCCTCCAACACACGACGGGCCGCAAAGCGGGTGGCCACGAAGGCGACAATCCCCGAGAGCGGCGGGATCAGGATCACCCAGACCCATCCCCAGCCCTGAATGGACAGATCCGTCAGAAACCCGGCTGTGTCGCTTCCGGTCGGGATCAGGAACAAGGCGATGATCCCGGCCAGCGTCCCGAACGCCGCACCGGTCAACGCCCGCAGGGCAAAACGTCGGACAAAGGCACTGGCGATATAGGTGTCCTTGGCCCCGACCAGCCGCAATACGGCAATCACCTGCGCATTCGCCGCAAGCGCCGCATTCGCGGCCAGCGTGACCATCGCCGCCGTGGCTGTGGCGATCAGCAGGATAGAGACCCAGCCCAGCAAACGAAGCCGCGCCGCCGCCTCGATCAGCGGACGCCGCCAGCGAGCATGGTCATCCAGCACCGCGGCAGGGGCTTCGGCGGCAAGGCGCAGTCGGAGGCCGGCGGAATCATACCCATCATCCGTTTCGACAATGTCGATCAGTTGCGGCAGGGGCAGATCCTCGATCGGAAGATCGGAGCCGAACCACGGGGTCAAAAGCGCCCTTTGTTCGTCAAGTGTCAGGGCCCGTGCATCGACAATGCCCGGCGTCGTGCGCAGAACGCGCAACGCGGCTTCGGTCTGGGTTGCCACCTCACCAGCCGGCGCGGAAATGCGCACGGTCGACGATTGCGCAAGCTCTTCCCCCCACCGATCCGCCACGCGCCCTGCGGCCAGCGACAAGGCCAGCGCAAAGACTGCGAGGAACGCCATGGCAAACGCGCTGAACAGGGTCAGCCGAGCTGTGAACCCGGTGGGCGGGACAACGCGATCCGACTTTTCGTCGAATTGCAGCATTTTGGCCGTTGTGCGCAGGTCAAAGGTCACAGGTCAGCCCCTGCCATTTGCAGACGCCGGTTGGAAATCCGCAGAACCCGCGTCTGAACCTGCGCCTTTGCCGCGCGGATCAGGCCAAGGTCATGGGTCGCGATCAGGATCGTCTTGCCCATGCGGTTCAGCTCGACCAACAGGGTCAGCAGGCGCTGGGACATTTCCCAGTCGATATTGCCGGTGGGTTCATCCGCCAGAATGACATCGGGTGACATGATCACTGCCCGGGCCAGCGCCGCACGCTGGCGTTCACCACCCGACAGCTCTGGCGGAAAGGCATCCGCGCGCGACGTCAGCCCAACCCATGCGAGAAGCTCCTTGAGGTTGGCATCCGCGCCGTTTGCATCCTGTCCGGACACCGCCAGAGGCAGGGCGACGTTTTCGGTCACCGGCAGATGGTCGAGGAACTGACAATCCTGGTGGACGACACCGATCTTGCGCCGCAACAGCGCCACGTCATCCCGACCCAGACCGCGCACATCCCGATCAAAAAGCCGCACATGCCCCGCCGTCGCCTGAAGCGCGCCGTAGCACAGTTTGAGAAACGTGGTCTTGCCCGATCCCGATGGCCCCGTCAGGAAATGAAATGACCCCGGCGGCACTGTCAAAGTCATGTCCGTGAGCAATTCGCCACCGCCATAACTGTAGGCCACATTTTCCAACTCGATCACGGCGGTCTTGTCCCTGCCACTTGTTCCGCGTTGTTGTGCCTGAGCATCGTGCCGGTTTCAATGCGGCGGAGGGTTAACAATAGGCTTTTACAAGCGGAAAGGCCCGCTTATGGTGCATTTCAAACGGTGAGCAAAGGGGTTGGCCGCAAAATCAAGGCCAACTGGATAGGGGCAACAGGCAATATGCGGCTGACATGTCCAAGCTGCGGGGCACAATACGAAGTCCCCGATGACGTCATTCCCGACGACGGACGGGACGTTCAGTGTTCCAATTGCGGCAACACCTGGTTTCAGGCGCCTGACACCAGCAACACCCCCGAAGCAATGGCGGCAGCGGCCGCAGCCCCCAAAGATGCCGTGTGGCATCCCGAAGTCGAAAGCGACATCGCGGACCGGCCCTCGGTCAATCAAAAGCCGACGCCCGGCAGCACACCACCCCCGGCCCCTCCCAAGCGCCGCGAGCTAGACCCGTCGATCGCCGACATCCTGCGCGAAGAGGCCGAACATGAAACCCGCAGCCGCGAGGCCGAAGCGGGATCGCTTGAAGAACAACCCGAGCTTGGCCTGCAAGAGCCCGAGGACGAGGCCGCAAAACGCGCGCGGCAAGCACAGGACCGCATGCGCAAGCTGCGAGGAGAGAACCCCGAGGCCGCAGCAGCCGCCGCCGCAGCATCGGCTGTCACCGACCGCCCGAAATCGCGCGGCGATATGCTCCCGGATGTGGAAGAGATCAACCAGACGCTGCGTGCATCAACCGAACGGCGCGAGGTCCGCACGGTTCAGGCAGACCTTGATGATGACGATGATACGTCCGGCGGGTTTGGGCGCGGCTTTGTCTTTACACTTTTGATCTTCGCCATCGCTGCGGCGATCTATGTGTTTGCGCCGCAACTGGCGGATACCATTCCGCAACTCAAGGCGCCGCTTGACACTTTTGTGCAGTTGATCGACCAGCTGCGCGCATGGCTCGATGTGCAAATCGCCTCGATTATGGGGATGATCAGCGGCGGTGCGACAGAGCCCCCCGCACCCGACGGAACCTGAAACGCCTTCAATACGGACCGCCTGACATTTAACCGATGATGTGATAGGCAATGGCCAGGTTGCAATGTGGACCTATGCGTGATGCAGGTCTGGCCCTAACGTGTGTCCTGCGTTCTGATCAAGATGGCCCCGCCAGAGCAAGACATGCGTCCGGCCCATTTTGATTCTCAGACGGAGGTGACACCCATGGACGGTACATTGTCCCAGAACGATCTCAGCCGCGTGGTCGAAGCCGACCGCGCCCATGTGTGGCATCACCTTATCCAGCACAAGCCGTTTGAGACGAACGATCCCCGGATCATCGTCGAAGGCAAAGGCATGCGGGTCTGGGACCAGAAGGGCAAAGAGCACCTTGATGCCGTGTCCGGTGGCGTCTGGACGGTCAACGTCGGCTATGGCCGTGAAAGCATCGCCAAGGCGGTTTATGACCAGTTGCTGAAACTGAATTATTTCGCCGGGTCCGCCGGGTCGATCCCCGGTGCGCTGTTTTCGGAAAAGCTGATCTCGAAAATGCCGGGCATGACGCGGGTCTATTACACCAATTCCGGGTCCGAGGCGAACGAGAAGGCCTTCAAGATGGTCCGCCAGATCGCGCACAAGCGTTATGGCGGCACCAAGCACAAGATCCTTTACCGCGACCGCGATTACCACGGCACCACCATCGGCTGTCTGTCGGCTGGCGGTCAGGACGAACGCAACGCGCAGTACGGGCCATTCACTCCGGGATTCGTGCGCGTACCGCATTGTCTTGAGTACCGCGCTGGCGATCAGGGTGCCCCGACCGAGAATTACGGCGAATGGGCCGCCGATCAGATCGAAGCGGTGATCCTGCGCGAAGGCCCGGATACCGTGGGCGCGCTGTGTCTTGAGCCGGTCACAGCGGGCGGCGGCGTGATCACCCCGCCGCAGGGCTACTGGGACCGCGTGCAGGAGATTTGCCGCAAGTATGACATCCTGCTGCATATCGACGAAGTGGTCTGCGGCGTCGGCCGCACCGGCACATGGTTCGGCTACCAGCATTACGGCGTGCAGCCCGACATGGTGACGATGGCCAAAGGTGTGGCGTCTGGTTATGCCGCGATTGCGTGCCTCGTGACCACCGAGGATGTATTCTCGATGTTCAAGGACGATGCAGACGATCCGATGAACTATTTCCGCGATATTTCGACCTTTGGCGGCTGTACGGCTGGCCCGGCAGCGGCGCTGGAAAACATGCGGATTATCGAAGACGAAGACCTGCTCGAGAACACCACGGCGATGGGCCACTACATGCTCGACCAGCTTCATGCGCTGGCCGACAAGCACAGCGTGATCGGTGATGTGCGCGGCAAGGGTTTGTTCCTTGGGGCCGAACTGGTCGAAGACCGCGAAACCCGCACACCGATGGCGGAAAAGCGGGTGCAGAAGGTTGTGGGCGACTGCATGCAGCAGGGCATCATCATTGGCGCGACCAACCGGTCGCTGCCCGGCATGAACAACACCCTGTGTTTCAGCCCCGCGCTGATTGCCACCAAGGACGACATCGACCAGATCATCGCCTCTGTCGACGAAGCCCTGGGCCGCGAATTTGGGTGACTGATCCATTGATCACGGGCCAGCGCAGCAATGCGCTGGGCCAACCCGTCGGGTTACCTCTGTCCGATCCATCTTCGCGCGCTTTTCCTCCACGCGCGGAGATGGTCGGACGCTATTGTTCGGTCGTGCCCTTGACCATGGACCATGCCGACGATCTGTATGCGGCCTTCCGACAGGATACAGAGGATCGTATCTGGACCTACCTTCCCAACGGTCCCTATCACGACCCCGGAACGTTTCGCGCCTGGGTCGAACAGGCCATTGTCATGGACGATCCGCTGATGCACGCGATTGTCGTGGACGGGCGCGCTCTGGGTCATGCCAGTTACCTGCGGATCGCGCCGGCAAGCGCCTGCATCGAGGTGGGGTTCATCAACCTGTCCCCTGCGTTGCAACGCACCCGGTCTGCGACCGAGTTCCAGTTTCTGATGATGGCACGCGCCTTTGATGATCTGGGCTATCGCCGTTATGAATGGAAATGCGACGCCCTGAACGCGCCCTCGCGCAAAGCGGCAGAGCGGTTGGGGTTCACCTATGAAGGCACGTTTCGGCAGGCCACGCATTACAAGGGTCGCAACCGCGATACCGCCTGGTTTTCGATCATCGACAGCGAATGGCCGGACCTGAAGGCGCGTTTCACCCGCTGGCTGTCACCCGAGAATTTCGACGAACACGGGATGCAAAGGCAATCCCTGTCCGTTCTCTGACTGCCCCAACCACACCACCAGAGATGCCTCGAAATGAGGCGACGCCAAAGGCGGGTTGTTGCCTTGGAGTCAATTCCTGAAGAAATTGGCAAGCACCTCTGCAATATGTGCAATGGTATTTTCTGCAATATAGGTTATTAGAAGCCAATGTTAGCGCTATCGCAACCTTTGACCCGACTTTGGAACGCCGCTGGATGACCATGAAAACCGACATTTTGAACCGCCTGAAATATTCGTTGGGCAAAGACGCCGAAAATGCCTCGACCTATGACTGGCGCATCGCGATTTCGCTCGTCCTGCGCGACGAGATGGTCGAAACGTGGTTCCGATCGACAAAGGCCACCTACGAAGCCTCGCCAAAGCGGGTTTATTACCTGTCGATGGAATTCCTCATCGGGCGGCTGATCGAGGACATGATCGCAAACCTGCGAATGGAAGACACGGTCAAGGCGGCGATTGCCGAACTGGGTCAGGATTACGACACCATCGTCCATGACGAACCGGACGCAGCGTTGGGCAATGGCGGGCTTGGGCGTCTGGCCGCGTGTTTCATGGATTCGCTGGCCACGCTCGGCATTCCCGCTTTTGGCTATGGCATCCGCTATGAACACGGATTGTTCGAGCAAAGCTTTGCGCAGGGGCAGCAGGTCGAAAAGCCCGAAACATGGCTGACCCAGCGCCATGCGTGGGAATTCGAACGCCCCGAAGCACGGTACCGCATCGGGTTCGGCGGGCATGTTGAACACCACGAGGGCAAGGCCCATTGGCATCCCGGTGAGGTCGTGATGGCAACGGCCCATGACACGCCCGTTGTGGGGTGGAAAGGTGAGTGGGGCAACACGCTGCGCCTTTGGTCGGCGGAGCCCGCCAAGGAGTTCGACCTCGAAAGCTTTAACAGGGGTGACTACCTTGCCGCCGGGCGGTCCGAGGCGTTGGCGCGCACGATCAGTCGTGTCCTGTACCCAGACGACACCACCGAAAGCGGCAAGGAACTGCGCCTCAAGCAGGAATATTTCTTCACCGCCGCGTCGATCATGGACCTGCTGCGCCGCTACCTGAATGATCACGACGACATCCGCGCCCTGCCCAATTACGTGGCGATCCAGCTCAACGACACGCACCCGGCCATTGCCGGACCTGAACTGGTGCGGATAATGGTGGATGAGCACGACATCCCGATGGACGAGGCAATTCCGCTCGCGCGCAAATGTCTGGCCTACACCAACCATACGCTGCTTCCCGAAGCGCTGGAACGGTGGAGCGAGCATTTGATGGGCCGTATCCTGCCCCGTCATATTGAAATCATCCGCGCCATCGAACATGCCCACCAGACCGAATTTCCCGACAGCCCGCGCATTCTTGACCACGGCGACGTGCGCATGGGGGAACTGGCCTTCATCATGGCGCACAAGGTCAATGGCGTCTCGGCGCTGCACACCGAACTGGTCAAGGAAACGGTGTTTGCCGACCTGCACCGCATTCACCCGACCCGGATCATCAACCAGACCAACGGCATCACCCCGCGCCGCTGGCTTTATGGCTGTAACCCGTCGTTGCGCCATCTGATCACTGACACCATCGGTGAAGGCTGGGTATCAGATCTGGAACAGCTATCTGCGCTCAAGCCCAAGCGCGACGATGCCGCGTTCATCGAGGCGTTCACCGCGTCCAAGCGCAAGAACAAGGTCAACCTGTCGAACTGGATCGGTCAGTCAATGGGCGTCAGCCTTGACCCCGACGCGATGTTCGACGTGCAGATCAAGCGCATCCACGAATATAAACGCCAGTTGATGAACCTTCTGGAGACCGTCGCGCTGTGGAATGACATGCGCGACAATCCCAACGCCGACTGGACCCCGCGCGTCAAGATTTTCGGCGGCAAGGCGGCACCCGGCTATTTCGTGGCCAAGGACATCATCCGCCTGATCAACGACGTGGCAGCGGTGATCAATGCTGACGAGGTGACGGGCGACAAGCTCAAGATCGTGTATCCCCCGAACTACAACGTCACGATGGCCGAACGGCTGATCCCGGCGGCGGATCTCTCGGAACAGATCTCGACTGCGGGCAAGGAAGCGTCGGGAACCGGCAACATGAAATTCGCCCTGAACGGCGCGCTGACAATCGGCACGCTGGACGGTGCAAACGTGGAAATCCGCGAACATGTGGGAACCGAGAATTTCTTCCTGTTCGGTCTGACCGCGCAGGAGGTGATGGAGCGCCGCACCCATCACGGTTTCGCCCGCGCCGCAATCGAGGCCAGCCCGCGCCTGCAACGTGTGTTGGGCCAGATCGCCGAAGGACGTTTTGCACCACATGACCCAAGCCGCTATCATGGCCTTGTGGGAATGCTTTATGATCATGACTATTTCCTCGTGACCTGTGATTTCGACAGCTATTTCGACACGCAGCGTCGCGCGGACAGGGCTTATCAAAACCCGCAGAACTGGGCGGCAATGGCGCTTGCCAACACGGCCAGCATGGGGTGGTTCTCGTCCGACCGCACGATCCGTGGCTATGCTCGTGACATCTGGGGCGCCGAGAGCGTATCGCGCCCAAAGCTTGAGAAATCCGCATGAATGAGAGTTCAGACCTGATCGACAGCGCCACGGCGTCCACCCTATCCAACGGGCGGCACGGCGATCCGTTTTCCGTTCTCGGGTTGCACGAGGTTGACGGCAAGCTGGTGCTGCGCGCCATGCGCCCCGAAGCAGATACGGTTGAGGTTCTGGACACCAAGACAGGCCGCAAGATTGCGGCTTTGGACCGGGTCGATGGGGGTGACGGTCTTTTTGCCGGTGTGATCCCGCGCCGCAAGAAGCGCTTTGACTACACGCTGCGCATGACGCGGGGCGCAGAACGCTGGGAAGAGCAGGACGCCTATGCGTTTGGTCCCAAGCTGGGCGATCTCGACGAATACCTTCTGGGCGAAGGCACGCATAACCGGCTTTGGGATGCCTTGGGCGCGCATGTCTGCACACATGAAGGTGTGGCAGGCACACATTTTGCCGTATGGGCGCCAAATGCGTCGCGCGTGTCGGTTGTGGGGAATTTCAACGGGTGGGATGGCCGCCGTCATGTCATGCGCCGTCGCGGTGCGACAGGTGTCCACGAGATTTTCCTGCCGGGGCTGGGTGACGGCACGGCCTACAAGTACGAAATTCTGGATGGGGCCGGCAACCTGCTGCCGCTCAAGGCCGACCCGGTGGGGTTTGGCGCGGAACTGCCACCCAAGACCGCTTCCGTCGTGCGGGATCTGGACGGCTACGAGTGGTCCGATGCGGGGTGGCTCAAGGCGCGTGGCACAAAGCAAAGGTTCGACCAGCCGATCTCGATCTACGAGGTGCATCTGGAAAGCTGGCGGCGCGTCCCGGAAGAAGGCAACCGGTCGCTGACTTACCTCGAACTGGCGGAGTCGCTGGTCGGCTATGCCAAGGACATGGGATTTACCCATATCGAACTCACGCCGGTATCGGAATATCCGTTTGGCGGTTCTTGGGGGTATCAGCCGGTGGGCCTTTTTGCGCCGACCTCGCGATTTGGCACACCGCAAGAGTTTCGCGCCTTTGTCGACGCCTGCCATGCTGCGGGTCTGGGCCTGATCATCGACTGGGTGCCGGGGCATTTCCCGACCGACCAGCATGGGCTGGGTCAATTCGATGGATCGCCGCTTTATGAACATGCCGATCCAAAGGAAGGGTTTCATCCCGACTGGAACACGCTGGTCTACAACTATGGCAGGACGGAGGTGCTGAACTTCCTGATCGCAAACGCGAAATTCTGGTTCGAGGAATACCATATCGACGGGCTGCGGGTGGATGCCGTGGCCTCGATGCTCTACCGCGATTATTCGCGCAAGCAAGGTGAATGGGTGCCCAACAAGGATGGCGGGCGTGAAAACCTTGAAGCCATCGCCTTCATGCAGCGGATGAACGAGGTGGTCTATTCCGCCGATGACAGCATCCTGACGGCCGCCGAGGAAAGCACCGCTTTTCCGGGTGTCAGCGCACCGACCAGCGGGGGTGGTCTTGGGTTCGGCTTCAAGTGGAACATGGGGTGGATGAACGACACCCTCCGATACATGGCCGAAGACCCGATCAACCGGAAATACCATCACGACAAGATGACGTTCGGGCTGCATTACGCGTTTTCGGAAAACTTCATCCTGCCGATTTCCCATGACGAAGTGGTGCATGGAAAAGGGTCGCTTCTGGGCAAGATGCCGGGCGATGACTGGCAGCGGTTCGCCAATCTGCGCGCCTATTTGGGGTTCATGTGGGGCCATCCGGGCAAGAAGCTGTTGTTCATGGGATGCGAGTTTGCGCAAGGCGGTGAATGGAACAACGAGACCAGCCTTGACTGGCATCTGTTGGAATATGCGCCGCATCAGGGGATGCAGAACCTCGTGCGGGATTTGAACGCGCTCTATCGGGAAACCCCGGCGCTTTACCAGAAAGACAGCTCTGAAGACGGTTTCCGCTGGATCGACGGCGGCAATGCGGCGGACTCGGTGTTCTCCTGGGTCCGCTATGGCAAGGACGGCACACAGCCGGTTCTGGTTGTCGCAAACTTCACGCCCATTCCGCGCACCGGCTTTCGCATCGGCGTTCCCGAGGCCGGACATTGGGATGAAAAGCTGAATTCGGACGCTGCGATCTACGGCGGCACCGATACCGGAACGGCCGGCGGTGCGAGGTCCGAAGACGTTTCGATGCACGGCTGCCCATATTCGATCGAGATAACCGTACCGCCATTGGCGACCGTGTATTTTCAGTTGGCCAAAAACTGACGGACACGGGTTTAGGGGAGGAAAGACATGAGAGAAGATCGTTTCAGCCTGGCGCAACAATCCATGGCGTTCATTCTTGCCGGAGGTCGTGGCAGCCGCCTGAAAGAGATGACGGATGTGCGCGCGAAACCGGCGGTTTATTTCGGCGGCAAGACGCGGATCATCGACTTTGCGCTGTCAAACGCGGTGAATTCCGGTATCCGCCGCATCGGTGTGGCGACACAATACAAGGCGCATAGCCTGATCCGCCACATGCAGCGCGGCTGGAGTTTCTTTCGCGCCGAGCGCAACGAGTCGCTGGATATCCTGCCCGCCTCGCAACAGCTGAACGTGGATAACTGGTACAAGGGCACGGCGGATGCCGTGACCCAGAATATCGAGATCATTCGCGGCTACGGTCCCAAATATGTGCTGATCCTTGCCGGGGATCACATCTACAAGCAGGACTATTCGGTCATGATCGAGGAACATGTTCGGTCCGGGGCCAAGGTGACGGTTGGCTGCATTGCCGTCCCGCGCGAAGAGGCCAAGGGCTTTGGCGTGATGCATGTGGACAAGTCCGACAAGATCCTTGAATTCGTCGAAAAGCCTGCCGACCCTCCGACGATGCCCGGCGACGACACCAAATCACTGGCGAGCATGGGGATTTACGTCTTCGAAGCCGAATACCTGTACACTATCCTGCAAAAAGATGCCGAAAACCCGGATTCGGACAATGATTTCGGCAAGGACATCATTCCTGGGATCGTGGCGGAAGGCGGTGCGCGGGCGCATCCGTTCAACCGGTCCTGTGTGATGTCCGGTCTGGAAACCGAACCCTATTGGCGCGATGTCGGCACGATTGATGCCTATTGGCAGGCCAATATCGACCTGACCGATTTCAAACCCGATCTGGACATTTACGCAACCGACTGGCCGATCTGGACCTATTCGGAACTCACACCACCGGCAAAATTCATCCACAACGAAGAAGGACGACGTGGTCAGGCGGTGTCTTCGATGGTGTCGGGGGGATGTATCATCTCGGGGTCGTCGCTGTATCGCTGCCTGTTGTTCACCGGCGTGAAAACCCATTCGTTCTCGCAACTCGAAGGTGTGGTTGCCCTGCCCTATGCCGAGGTGGGACGGCGTGCCTTTCTCAAGAACGTGGTTCTCGATCGTGGCGTCAAGATCCCGCCAAATCTTGTTGTTGGCGAAGACCCCGAGCTTGATGCCAAACGGTTTCGGCGGTCGGAAAACGGTATCTGCCTGATCACACAAGCGATGATTGATAAACTGGACAGCTGATATGCAAGTCTTGATGGTCGCCTCGGAATGTGCGCCTTTTGTGAAGACCGGCGGGCTGGCGGATGTGGTGGGTGCCCTGCCCGCTGCGCTTGCGTCGCTGGGTGTGGACACGCAGGTTGTGCTTCCGGCCTATCCGGCGCTGTTTCCGTTGTTGCCAACAGGCACAGAGGTGGCACGGTTCGACGATCTTCCGGGTGGCACCGGGCGCATCGTCAAGGTGGCGGCCCACGGGCTGACCCTGTTGCTGCTGGACGCGCCACAGTTGTTTGACCGACCCTGTGGGCTTTACGTTGACGAGACAGGCAAGGACTGGCCCGACAACCACCTGCGGTTTGGCGCACTGTCAATGGCCGCAGCGCGGATCGCCATGGGTCAGATCGACGGCTACCACCCGGACGTTCTGCACGCCCATGATTGGCAAGCGGCATTGACGCCCGTGTATCTGAAAATGTCCAACCAGCAGACACCGCGATCCATCATCACCATCCACAATATCGCGTTCCAAGGCCGCTTTGGTCCCCAGGTGCTTGGGCAGCTTCATCTCAAGACGGATTGGTTTCACCCCGAAGGTCTTGAGTTTCACGGAGATCTGAACCTGCTCAAGGGTGCCTTGATGTTCTCGGACCGGATCACAACAGTCAGCCCGACCTATGCACGCGAGATCCTTACACCCGAGTTCGGGATGGGATTGGACGGCGTGCTTCGGTCGCGCTCTGACGTGCTGAGCGGGCTGCTGAACGGGATCGACACGGACGCATGGAACCCGTCGGACGATCCTGCATTGGCGGAACCCTACGACGCAAAGTCGCTCAAGCGAAAAACTGCAAACCGCACTGCACTGTGCGCACGGTTGGGGCTTGAGCCGGAAAGGGGAGGACCGCTTTTCTGCGTGGTCAGCCGGTTGACCAGCCAAAAGGGGCTGGACGCGCTTCTTGACGCGGTTCCGCATCTTGTTGCCAAAGGTGGACAACTGGCCATTTTGGGCAGTGGGCAGCCGGAACTGGAGCAAGGCTTCATGGATGCGGCAGAGGCCTATCCCGGTCAGGTCGCCGCCTTTATCGGGTATGACGAACCACTTTCGCATCTGTTTCAGGCCGGCAGCGATGTCATCCTGATTCCCTCCCGCTTTGAACCCTGCGGCCTGACCCAGCTTTACGGTCTCCGCTATGGCACGCTGCCCGTGGTCGCGCGCACCGGTGGGCTGGCCGATACCGTGATTGATGCCAATGTCGCGGCCATCGCGGCCAAGGTTGCGACGGGGTTTGTGTTTGGCGACGTCAGCGCCCTTGGTCTGTCCGAGGTGATCGACCGCGTGATCGAGGCCCATTCCGATCCAAAGCTCTGGCAATCCATGCAACGTAATGCGATGCGTCACCCGGTGAGCTGGGAAAGCTCTGCCAAGGCGTATCGCGACCTTTATTCCGAACTGATCTGATGACCTACCACACCACCGTTTCCGCCACTCTTGAACCCGGCAGCCCGGCGCAGCTTGGCGCACATTTTGACGGCGGTGGGACAAATTTTGCGGTGTTCTCTGAACATGCCGCGCAGGTGTTTCTGTGTCTCTTTTCCCCTGATGGCAAAACTGAAGAGATGCGCCTGCCCTTGCCAGAACGCACCGGATCGGTGTGGCATGGGTATCTGCCGGGGCTCGCGCCCGGAACATTGTACGGCTATCGCGTGTCCGGACCTTATGACCCGGACTCCGGGCATCGGTTCAATCGCAACAAGCTGCTGATCGACCCCTACACGCGCGAATTTCACGGAGCGTTCAGCGATCACACTGCCACGTTCGGCTATCAGCACGCCGCACCCGAGTCCGACCTGTCCTTTGACAGCCGGGACAGCGCACCGTTCGTGGCGAAATCGGTGGTGTCTGATCCGGCGCTTTTTCCGCTGGATGCGCAGCCACTGGGCAACGGCTGGCACGAGACGCTGATCTACGAAGCCCATGTAAAAGGCTTGACCAAGTGCCACCCGGATATCCCGAAGACCGCGCGGGGCACCTATGATGGCCTGGCCACGCCAGCGATGCTGGATCATCTGACCAAGCTGGGTGTGACTGCTGTCGAATTGTTGCCGGTCCAGTCGATCAAGTCCGAAGGCGCACTTTCGGGGCGCGGCCTGGTCAACTACTGGGGCTACAACACCATCGGGTTTTTTGCACCCGAACCACGCTATTTCGGACCTGCGGGCGTGCGCGGCTTCCGGGCGATGGTGGACCGGTTCCACGCCGCCGGGATCGAGGTCATTCTGGACGTGGTCTACAACCATTCGGCCGAAGGGGATCACCTTGGGCCAACCCTGTCCTTTCGGGGACTGGACAACGCCGCCTACTACCGCCTTCAGGACGACAACCCGCGCTATTACGTCAACGATACGGGTTGCGGCAATACGTTGAACGTCACCCATCCGTTTGTCACGCGCATGATCCTCGACAGTCTGCGATTCTGGGTGCAGGGCATGGGGGTCGATGGGTTTCGATTTGATCTGGCGACAACGATCTGTCGCGAGGCCGATGGCTTTGACCGCAATGGACGGTTTCTGACCGCGCTGCGTCAGGATCCGGTTCTGGCAGGGGTCAAGCTAATCGCGGAACCCTGGGATATCGGCCCCGGCGGCTATCAGCTGGGTGGATTTCCGGCAACGTTCTCTGAATGGAACGACCGCTATCGTGACACCGTCCGCAAGTTCTGGCGCGGCGATGCGCATGGCGCACAGGAACTGGGTTCGGCGCTTTTGGGGACCGCCTATGTGTTTGACAAACGCGGTCGCCGCGTCTGGTCGTCGATCAACTATGCCGCCTCGCATGACGGCTTCACGCTTGCCGACACGACCCGCTATGAGAAACGTCACAATCAGGCCAATGGCGAAGGCAATCGCGACGGGCACAAGGCCAATTTCAGCGACAATTTCGGTGTCGAAGGCCCAAGCCCCGACCCCGACATCCAGGCCCAACGCGCCAAACGCCAACGCAACATGCTGGCGACCGTCTTTTTGTCTCAGGGCACTCCGATGCTGCTGGCCGGTGACGAGGGTGGGCATAGCCAGAACGGCAACAACAACAGCTATTGTCAGGACACCGAAATAAGCTGGATCAACTGGTCCACGCTTGATCCTGACCAGATCACGTTTACCGCCGCGCTGTCCCGCTTTCGCCGGAACACGCCGGTTCTGCGACAGATGGATTTCCTGCACGGTGCAACCCGCGAAACCGACCGACGCAAGGATGTGGAATGGCGCGGATTCGACGGCAAACCGCTGAATTGGGGGGACGAAACGTTATCAAGCCTGTGTCTTCACCTGCGCGGCAATGCCGAAAGCGTTGCGGGCAAGGCGTGCAGCGACGAAGTGTTGCTTGCCTTCAACCGGTCGGATGACGACCTTGATCTGCTCGTGCCGAACACCCCATCCAACAAATGGGTGCGCGAGATCGAAACCTCAAATGCCGGCCAGGACGCGACACCTGTCGACGGCGAACGCATCCGCGTACCTGCACATTCGGTCAGTGCCTTTGTGCTCAGGGACGGCCCGCGCGAATGAGCGGCGATGACGACAGACTGCGCCAGCTTGCGCAAGCGCATGGCATCTACCTTGATTTCCACGATCTGCATGGGGAACGCCACGAGGCAGACCCCGAAACGCTTCGGGCGTTGCTGAAGGCGCTTGGAACCGAGGCCGAGACAGCCAATGACATCGACACAGCCCTGGGCGCGCTTGCCTTGGATCAGGAGGGTCTTCCCAAAGAAACCATCGTGTTTGCCGGTGCGCAGACGCGTATTCCGGTCGCGTTGAACTGCTTTTGGACTCTGCTGGATGACTCCGATCAGATCGTGGCCGAGGGCAAATCCAGCGAAGGGATCGACCTTCCCGCGTTGGACGTCGGGTATTTCGATCTGCATGTGACCAGTCAAACCTGGTCCGGCAGCATCTTCCTGATGGTGCGCCCCCATCGCGCGCCCGATCTGCCGTCGCAAAGCCGGATGGAGCATTGCTGGGGCGCGACAGGGGCGCTTTACGGGTTGCGGTCGGCGCAGAATGGCGGGCTGGGCAGTTACGGTGATCTGGGCGCAACCGCCGCGACATTTGGACGGGCCGGAGCACAGTTTTTCGGGGTGAACCCTTTGCATGCCCTGGGGTGGGCGATGCAAGAGATCATCAGCCCCTATTCACCATCGCATCGCGGCATGTTCAACATTGATCATATCGCACTTCAGGACGGGCTTGGGCCAACGCCGGAGGATGCGCTGATCGACCATTCGGCGTTTCGCAAACGGCATCGCGCCGCGTTGGAGCGCGCGTTTCAGGACCGGGACAAGGCGGCTTTTGCCGGGTGGTCCAAGACCTGTTCAATCGAAACGCATCAGTTTTCGCAGTTCGAGGCGATCAGCGAAACATACGGCCACGATTTCCGCACATGGCCTGTCCAGCTGCAATCGCCGGGTGCCGCCGCAAAGGCCGCCGCCGGGACGCGGGCAGAGTTTCATCTATGGTTGCAGTGGTTGGCAGAAACACAGATTGACGGCGCCCAGGACAGGGCAATGCAGTCCGGCATGTCGCTTGGGCTTTATCTTGACCTTGCCGTCGGGCCACGCCCGGACGGGGCCGAGGTCTGGATGAATGTCGACACCATCGCCAGAGGTGTCACCATCGGCGCGCCGCCGGATCACCTGAGCCCGGAGGGCCAGTCCTGGGCGCTTTCGGCCCATGCGCCTGGTCCATTGGCCCGCGCGCGGTACGCGCCGCTCCGCTCCATGCTGCGGCGCCTGATGGCCAAATGCGGATTGCTGCGGATCGACCATGCGCTGGGCCTGCTGCGCAGCTACTGGCTTCCTGATGATGGCAGTCCGGGGGGCTACATAACGCAGCCGCTCGAGTCGCTTTTGGCAGTGATTACTATCGAGGCGCATCGTGCGGGGTGTGTGGTCGTGGGTGAAGACCTTGGGCTTGTGCCAGACGGGTTCCGGGACGCCATGAACACGGCGGGGCTTTACAGCTATGCGGTCTGGCAGTTCGAAACCAACCATCTGGGGGACATCCTTCCAGCCAACACACTGCCTCCCTACAGTCTTGCCTGCTTTGGCACCCATGACACGCCAACGCTGAACGGATTCTGGCACGGCACGGACATCGAATGGTGGCACAGGGTGGGATGGCTTGACGGCACTCACAGGGCGGATCGACACGCGCACCGGTCCCGACAACGGGCCAGCCTGCGCAAGGTGTGCGCGCTGACTGCGGATGCGTCGATTTCCACCGTGGTCGACACCATCCACAGCGCATTGGCCAAATCGCCTGCCGCTTTGGTGTCGGTCCAGATGGATGACGTCTTTGGCGAACTTGAGGCGCAAAACCTGCCCGGTACAATTGACGAACACCCGAACTGGCGCCGTCGCCTTGGCGTTCCCATCGAAGGAATGGAACAGAGCCGCGCGTTACGGCATATTGCCGAAGTTATGAACACCCGTCGCGGTCCGACATCCGCCAAAGACCCAAGGGACCAGCCCAAGGAGATACCCGCATGACGATCCTGACCCATAGCTGCACCCCGTTCGAGGGGCAGAAGCCCGGCACATCGGGCCTGCGCAAGAAAACGCGCGTCTACATGCAGCCCGGCTATGTCGAGTGTTTCGTGCAGTCGATCTTCAACGCGATTGGCGGCATTGCAGGCAAGACGCTCGTCATCGGCGGGGATGGACGGTACTTCAACGCGGATGCAATCCAGACGATCCTGCGCATGGCGTCCGCCAACGGTGCGGCGCGCGCGATTGTCGGTCAGGGGGGGCTTCTGTCCACACCGGCCGCGTCGAACCTCATCCGGCAACGCAAGGCGGATGGCGGTCTGATCCTGTCGGCCAGCCACAATCCCGGTGGCATCGACGAGGATTTCGGGTTGAAATACAACACATCAAACGGCGGTCCGGCCCCAGAGGCGATCACTGACGCGATCTTCGCGCAGACCAAGACCATCGACAGCTACAAGACCCTCGACACCGCCGATATCGACCTTGACCGGGTAGACGAGCGTGCCTTGGGCGACATGACGGTCGAGATCGTCGATCCGGTCACCGACTACGCCGCTCTGATGGAAGACCTGTTCAATTTCGACGCGCTGCGTGCGCTGTTTGCGGGTGGATTTACCATGCGGTTCGACGCCATGCATGCGGTGACCGGACCCTATGCCACAACCATCCTCGAAGACACGCTGGGTGCGCCTGAAGGCACCGTTCTCAATGGGGTGCCGTCAGAGGATTTCGGCAAGGGCCATCCCGATCCAAACCCGATCTGGGCCAAGCCGCTGGTCGATCTGGTGATGTCGGATGACGGCCCGGACTTTGCGGCGGCGTCTGATGGCGATGGTGATCGCAACATGATCCTTGGCAAGGGCATCTATGTGACCCCGTCCGACAGTCTTGCGGTTCTGGCCGCCAACGCCCACCTCGCCCCCGGCTACACCCGTGGCATTGCCGGTGTTGCGCGGTCCATGCCCACCAGCGGTGCGTGTGACCGGGTCGCCGAGGCGCTTGGTGTGGAGTGTTTCGAGACGCCGACGGGGTGGAAGTTCTTCGGCAATCTTCTGGATGCCGGGCGCGTGACCCTGTGTGGCGAGGAAAGCGCCGGCACCGGGAGTGACCATGTGCGGGAAAAAGACGGGCTTTGGGCGGTGCTGTTGTGGCTCAATATCCTGGCCAAGCGCAAGATGTCCGTGAAGGACATTCTGCAGGATCATTGGGAGACATATGGCCGGAACTACTATTCCCGCCATGACTACGAGGCGGTGGACAGCGAGGCCGCCAATGGGCTGATGACGGATCTGACGGCGCGGTTGGACGATCTTGCAGGACAGAGCTTTGGTGCCTGCACGGTCGTATCCGCCGATTCCTTTTCGTACCACGATCCCGTCGATGGTTCGGTCAGCCACAATCAGGGTCTGCGGATCAATTTCGAGGGCGGCGGTCGGGCGGTCTTGCGATTGTCCGGCACGGGAACCGAAGGCGCGACGCTGCGGGTCTATCTTGAGCGGTACGAGGCACCGGGCGGGGATCTGAACATCGAAACGCAAGCGGCTCTTCAGGAAATTTCCGAAGCCACGGCGCGGATCACCGGTTTGCGCGAGCGGACCGGAAGAACCAGACCCGACGTGATGACATAGACAGGGAAGCGCTTTCAAGCGCGCTTGAGACGCGGTTTGCAAACCGCGTGGTCAAGGTCTTTGCAAAGACCTTTGCCCTAGCCCTGCTGGATGCGCATTAATGAGGCCCGGCGCGCCAGGATCTGTCGGCGCACGAAGGCCAGCAAGAACATCGAGGTCAGGATCAGGATGATTGTCGGCGCAGGTGCGCTGTCGAGGAAGAAGCTCAGATATGTGCCCAGCAACATCGCGGACATGTTGATCAGGACCGACACCCAGAGCATTGTCGAGAATTTGCGCACCAGCAAGAACGCAATTGCGCCGGGGGCGATCAGCAACCCGATCGCAAGAATGAGCCCCGCCGCAGACAGCGTGGCCACAATGGTCAGCGACAAGACGGTCAACAATCCGTAGTGCAGCGTGTTGACCCAGAGCCCGGAGGCCTGCGCCTGCGCGGGATCGAAGCTGTGCAGCAAGAGGTCTTTCCATTTGAGAACCAGCACAGCGGCAACCAGCGCTGAAATGATGCCTGCCGTCCAAAGTTCGTGGCTTTCCACCCCCAGCATGTTGCCGAACAGGATGTGATCCAGGTGCGCGTTCGTTTCGATCGAGACGTAAAGCACGATCCCAAGCCCGAACATGCCCGAGAAGACGACCCCCATCACGGTGTCCTGCTTTACCCGGCTGTTGGATGTCAGATAGCCGGTGGCCAGCGCACAGGTCATGCCAGCCGCAAACGCACCGATGAGGAGCGGAATGCCAAGGATATAGGCCAGCACGATCCCCGGCAGCACCGCATGGCTGACCGCATCGCCCATCAGGGCCCAGCCTTTGAGGACAAGAAAGCAGGACAGAAGTGCTGTCGGGACGGCCACCATCATCGAGATGAGAAAGGCGTTTTGCATAAATGCAAAGCGAAAGGGCAAAAGAAGTGTTTCGAGATCCATCACACACCGTCCTGCGCAGCATTACCTGCCACAAGGCTGTCGCCCGGACCGTCTCGAAGAGCGGTTTGGGCTTTGCGTCGTGCCGCCAAAAGCCCGTGGCGGGGGGCAAAGACAAAGACCAGAAGGAAGATCAGTGTTTGCAGGCACACGATGACTCCACCGGTCGCACCGTCGAGGAAATAGCTGATATAGGCCCCGAAAAAGCTGGTCAGGGCGCCGATCGCAACCGACGTGATGATCAACCGTGGGAACCGGTCACACAGCAGATAGGCGGTCGCCCCCGGAGTCACGACCATGGCGATCACCAGAAACGCGCCGACGGTCTGCATCGCTGCAACCACCGAGGCGGACAGCAGAACGAAGAACAGCGCCTTGAGTAGCTGCGGACGCAGTCCGATGGTGCGGGCGTGGTTTTCGTCGAAGAACGTGACCATCAGGTCTTTCCATTTGGCAAGCAGCACCGCCAGCGACACAAAGCCGATGATCGCCAGCTGCAGTGTGTCTCCGGGTGTGATGGCAAGGATGTTTCCCATGGTGATGGTCTGGATCGACACCGACATCGGGTTGACCGACACAATGAAAAGACCAAGCCCGAAAAACGAGGTGAAGATCAGCCCGATGATCACATCCGGCTTCAGCCCCGACCGGTCCGACAGAAACAGCATCGCCCCTGCGGCAAGCCCGCCGGCGATGAACGCGCCCAGCGCGAACGGCAGGCCAAGGATGTAGGCCCCCGCAACACCCGGCACCACCGAATGGGACAGCGCGTCCCCGATCAGCGACCAGCCCTTGAGCATCAGGTAGGACGACAGAAAGGCACAAACGCCTCCGACAAGAGCCGACACCCACATGGCGTTGACCATGTAGTTATAGCCAAACGGTTCCAGCAGCGCTTCGATCATGGATTTGGATCCGTCCGCTGGGTCTTGTCGCCATATTGAACGAAGGGGCGTTCATCGTCGGTAAAGATCGTGACCTCGCGGGCGTCCTCGTCATCGTGCAGCGTATCACCTCCCAAGGTGAAATGGCGCAGCACACCTCCAAACGCCTGTTCCAGATTTTCGCGGGTGAAGGTCGTTTCAGTTGGCCCGTAGCTCAGCACGGTTCCCTTGACCAGAACGGTTCGGTCACAAAACTCGGGCACCGAGCCGAGGTTGTGGGTCGATACCAGCATCACCCGGCCTTCGTCGCGCAATTCACGCAGCAAGGCAACGATCTGATCTTCGGTCTGCACGTCAACGCCGGTAAACGGCTCGTCCAGCAGGATCACCTGACCATCCTGCGCCAGAGCCCGCGCAAGGAACACACGTTTGCGCTGTCCCCCGGAAAGCTCTCCGATCTGGCGATGGCGAAACTCCTGCATGTTCACACGTTTCAACGCCTCATCGACCGCCGCGTGATCTACCGTCTTGGGACGACGCAGAAAGCCCATGTGACCATAGCGGCCCATCATCACGACATCCTCGACAAGGACGGGAAAGGCCCAATCCACCTCTTCGGACTGGGGCACATAGGCGACCAGGTTCTTGGCCAGCGCCTCTTTCACCGTCATTCCGAGAATGCGGATTTCGCCTTTTGATGCGGGAACAAAGCCCATGATGGCCTTGAACAATGTCGACTTGCCCGCGCCGTTGATTCCGACAAGCGCCGTCACGGTGCCGCGCGGGATTTCGAAGCTGGCATTCCAAAGCGCCGTGTGACCGTTGCGATAGGAGACCGTCACATCCTGCGCTGACAAGCCGCTCTCCCGTGACGCGGGTGCGGTCTGTGGTGTCATCCGGCTCTGCTCATCGAGCATGGCATGTCCTTACGTTCTTCGGGCCACTAGCCCCTAAAAATGCGCACCCGCAGCAGGATCGCCACGGGTCGCGCGCCTGAATTCTCTTCCTGCTCAGTTGGTGGCAGAGGTCAGACCCTCCACAACGGTCCGCGCGGTGACGGTCAGCAGATCAAGATAGGTCGGAACGGGTCCACCTGCCTCGCTTAACGAATCGACATAGAGCACGCCGCCATAGGTGACACCTGTTTCGCGCGCCACCTGCTCTGCGGGAGACGTGTTGACCGTGCTTTCGCAAAAGACCACCGGAATATCATTGTCGCGCACGCCGTCGATCACGGCCCGCACCTGCTGCGGCGTTCCCACCTGATCGGCGTTCATCGGCCAGAGATACAGTTCTTGCAGACCAAGGTCGCGGGCAAGATAGCTGAACGCGCCCTCGCAGGTAACCAGCCAGCGTTGTTCTGGAGGGATCGTGGCGATTGCGTCGCGCAGCGGGTCAATCGTCGCGCGCAGCTCGTCTTTGTAGCGCGCGGCATTTGCGGCATAGGTCGCGGCGTTTTCGGGATCGTGCTCGGAAAAGGCCTTGGCGATATTGTCGATATAGATCAGGGCATTATCGAGCCCCATCCAGGCATGCGGATTTGGCTTCCCCTCGTAGCTGCCAGACGAGATCGAGATCGGATCAATGCCATCGCTGAGCGTGACCGATGGCACATCGCCAAGGTTCGAGATGAATTGCGCAAACCAGAGTTCGAGGTTGAGACCGTTCCAGAGAATCAGGTCAGCGTCGTAGGCCCGAACGATATCCTGCGGAGTCGGCTCGTAACCGTGAATCTCGGCACCGGGCTTGGTGATGGACACCACGTCTGCCACATCCCCAGCCACATTCGCCGCCATGTCCGCAAGGACGGTAAAGGTCGTGACCACCTTCATCCGATCCTGCGCGGCGGCTCCGTTGGCGATCACGGCCAGCAGCCCTGCGAACAAAAGTGTAAGATTTTCGGTCTTCATGCGTCGTGCCTCCGTTGGCAGTATGTCCAGCGAGAATGAAAATGCAAATCATTCTCATTAACATAAGCGACCTGTCCACAGGCGCAAGTGCGGCAGACAAGAACACCCCGGAGCAGAGCGTTCTACCCGGGAAAAGATCACGATTCTTGGAGGATCAGTGGTGAGCCGTGCAGGATTCGAACCTGCGACCCACTGATTAAAAGTCAGTTGCTCTACCAACTGAGCTAACGGCCCACTGGCGCGCTGTCTAGAAAGACGCAGGTGGGCGGTCAACCCCAAAACGGAACAAAGCGAACCTGACGCAAAGAATGACGCGGGGCTGCTGACGCGTCGCACTGGAAAGATGTATCGCAGGGGCGTATATGCGCGGCCATGATGACCCTCGCGACACACGACATTGCCTTCATGAAGATGCACGGGCTTGGCAACGATTTTGTCGTGCTGGATTGCCGTGTGCGTCGTGTCTCGATGAACGCAGCGATGGCGAAGGCGATTGGCGACCGCCATCGCGGTGTGGGGTTCGATCAGCTTGCCGTGATCGAACCGGGAGATGATGGCGCAGATGCGCGTCTGACCTTTTACAACGCGGATGGATCGACTGCCGGGGCCTGTGGCAACGCGACCCGCTGTATTGCGCGGTATCTGCTGGACGAAAGCGGCATGTCAGAGGTGGTTTTGACAACAGACCGCGGACGCCTGGTTGCGCGCGATGCAGGCCATGGCCTCACGTCGGTCAATATGGGTCCGCCGCAACTCGACTGGGCGGACGTGCCGCTGGCGCACGCGATGGACACGCTTGAGCTTCCCATCGACGGGGGGCCAACTGCGACCGGGATGGGAAACCCGCATTGCACCTTTTTTGTCGAGGATGCCGAATCGGTCGATCTGGAGTCGCGGGGCGCAGAAATCGAGCATCATCCGCTGTTTCCGCAGCGCACGAATGTGCAGTTTGCCAGCGTGATCGGCGAAAACCATCTGCGCATGCGGGTGTGGGAACGTGGTGTGGGTGTCACACTGGCCTCCGGGTCGTCCTCTTGCGCGACCGCCGTGGCGGCTGCGCGGCGTGGGCTGACGGGACGCAGCGTCACGATTGAACTGGATGGAGGCCGGATCGACATCGACTGGCGCGAGGACGGCGTCTGGATGACCGGACCAACGGCGCATGTGTTCTCGGGATCGTTCACCCTAGCCTGGTTGGAGACCATTCGATGAACCCACCCAAGTTCACCACGCTGGGCTGCCGCCTGAATGCCTACGAGACCGAGGCCATGAAAGACCTTGCCGCACAGGCGGGGCTCGAGAACGCCGTTGTGATCAACACCTGCGCCGTCACCTCCGAGGCCGTGCGCAAGGCCCGTCAGGAGATTCGCAAGCTGCGCCGCGAAAACCCCGACGCCAAGCTGATCGTCACCGGCTGCGCTGCGCAGACCGAGCCCGAGACCTTTGCGAAGATGGCCGAGGTGGATGCGGTGATCGGCAATACCGAAAAGATGACGCCCGATACCTGGCAGGGGCTTGCGGCGGATTTCATCGGTGAGACCGAGGCAGTTCAGGTCAATGACATCATGTCGGTCACAGAAACCGCGCAGCACCTGATTGACGGGTTCGGCACACGCAGCCGCGCCTATGTTCAGGTCCAGAACGGCTGCGATCACCGCTGCACGTTCTGCATCATCCCCTTTGGGCGCGGAAATTCGCGGTCGGTCCCGGCTGGTGTGATCGTGGACCAGATCAAGCGACTGGTGGACAAGGGCTTCAATGAAGTGGTCCTGACGGGGGTCGATTTGACCTCTTGGGGGGCCGACCTGCCGGCGCACCCCAAGCTGGGCGATCTGGTCATGCGCATCCTGAAACTGGTGCCCGACCTGCCGCGCCTGCGGATCAGTTCCATCGACAGCATCGAGGTCGATGAGAACCTGCTGACCGCCATTGCCACAGAACCGCGCCTGATGCCGCATCTGCACCTGAGCCTGCAACATGGCGACGATTTGATCCTCAAGCGGATGAAGCGGCGGCATCTGCGTGACGATGCCATCCGGTTTGCCGAAGACGCGCGCAAGCTGCGCCCGGACCTGACGTTTGGGGCCGATATCATCGCGGGATTCCCGACCGAGACCGAGGCGCATTTCGAGAATTCGCTGAAGCTTGTGGAGGAATGCCACCTGACATGGCTGCACGTCTTCCCCTATTCGCCCCGACAAGGCACTCCGGCGGCACGGATGCCCCAGGTCGATGGGCGAGCGATCAAGGAGCGGGCCGCACGCTTGCGCGCCTCTGGAGAGGCCGCTGTGTCGCGCCATCTGGCGGCGCAGACCGGGCGCACACACCGGGTGCTGCTTGAAGCCGCAGATATGGGCCGGACAGAGCAGTTTACCGAGGTCCGCTTTGCAACGGCGCAGCCGGTCGGCCAGATCGTCAGCACGGTGATTACAGGCCATGACGGCCACCAGCTCGTTGCGTGAAGGTGACAGGTCGGATCGACAAACCCGCGCCATTGTCGTTCAGCGGCATGGCTGCGTTGCAAGCCCTGACCATTTCCGCCAAAACCACGAAATGACCGATCAATCCCGCGCGCTCTGTGTCCACCTCCTTACCGCCACGGGTGCAGTGTTTGCCATGCTGGCTCTGCTTGCCGCCGCACAAGAAGAGTGGTCGATCATGTTTCTCTGGCTGGTCGTGGCCTTTGCCGTGGACGGCGTGGATGGTCCCCTGGCGCGGAAATACGACGTCAAGAACAACGCCCCACGCTTTGACGGGGTGCTTCTGGACCTGATCATCGACTATCTGACCTACGTTTTCATCCCGGCGTTTGCGCTGTTCCAATCCGGTCTGTTGCCCGGCTGGACAGGCTGGTTCGCGATCATCGTGATCACCTTTGCCTCGGCCATGTATTTCGCCGATAGCCGGATGAAGACCACGGACAATTCGTTTCACGGATTTCCCGGCTGCTGGAACATGCTGGTGCTGGTTCTTTTCGCGATCGAGCCGAATTTCTGGGTGTCGCTGACGATGGTAGCGGTTCTTGCGGTGTCGATGTTCCTGCCGTTGAAGTTCATCCACCCGGTGCGCACGGAACGCTGGCGCAATCTGTCATTGCCGATTGCCCTGGCCTGGACATTCTTTGCAGGCTGGGCGGCCTGGGTCGATTTCCACCCCGAAAGCTGGGCGCATTGGGGACTGATCGCGACATCGCTTTACCTGATCCTCGTTGGCATCGTTAAGCAGATTGTACCGACACGCAGCCAGTGATTGCCTTTGCCGGCAAAGCAGAGCATGGCTGAGTCATGTTCGTTCCGAAGGCGCAAAATCCATTCCTGGCTGCGGTGTTGACACTGGCGGCATCGGCCTTTGTGGCCGGAACCACCCTGTTGGCCAAGATGCTTGGAACCGATAGCCTGGGACCGCCGCTGAACCCGCTCCAGATCAGTCAGGGCCGTTTCGTGTTTGCCTTTCTGGCCTTTGCCATTGTGGCGCTCGCAATGCGGTTGACCTTCACACAGGTGGCCTGGACGACACATTCGCTGCGCGTTGTGTTCGGGTGGGGCGGGGTCACCCTGATGTTTGCCGCAGCCGCATTCATCCCGTTGTCGGACGCCACCGCGATCAGTTTTCTGAACCCGGTCATTGGTATGCTCCTGGCCATTCCATTCTTGGGTGAACGGATAGGTCCGGTGCGCCTGACGGCGGCGGCAATTGCCCTGGCCGGGGCCATGATCCTGCTGCGACCGACGCCCGAGGCGTTTCAGCCCGCCGCATTGCTCGCACTTGGCGCGGCCTTTGCGCTTGGGCTTGAAATGATCGTGATGAAACGTCTGACCGGGCGCGAGGGGCCGCTGCAAATCCTTTTGATCAACAACGTGATCGGGGTCGGGATCGCCTCGGCGGCGGCGGTCTGGGTGTGGATCGCGCCGACGCCGCAGCAATGGATGGCTCTTGCGGGAATCGGACTTCTGATGGCTTCGGCCCAGACCTGTTTCGTCAACGCGATTGCCCGCGCCGATGCCGGTTTTGTCGGCCCCTTCTTTTATGCCACGCTGGTCTTTGCCGCGCTCTATGACTTTGCCATCTTCGGTGTGCGCCCCGATGCGGTGTCGGTGACAGGCACACTGATCATCCTGTGTGGTGCAGGCCTTCTGATGTGGCGCGAAGGCCGGATCAGGCCTTCAGTCGGTAACCCCGCCGAAAAAATGACCACGCCACTAGATTGATCGCCACGGTACCGGCCAAGGCCACAACGGCTCCCAAGACCGGGCTGCTGTCGGACACACCGATCATGCCCCAACGGACCCCGTCGATCAGGTAGAAGATCGGGTTGGCGTGGGTGATGTCGTTCAGGACCGGGGGCAAAGCCTCGACCGAATAGAAGGTGCCCGACAGGAAGGCGAGCGGCGTCACGATAAAGTTGGTGATGGCCGCCATCTGATCGAACTTTTCAGCATAGATTCCGGCGACCATTCCGATACCCGACAAGAGCGCTGCACCGATGATGACGAAATAAAGTGCGGCAATGGGATGGTGTGGAACAATGCCAAGGAACACCCAAAGCGCCACTGCAATGGCGATGGCCACCATCAGCCCGCGCGCGACACCTCCGGCCAGGTAGCCCAGAACCAACTCTCCGGCGGCCAGCGGCGGCATGAGCGTGTCCACGATGTTGCCCTGCACCTTGGACACCACGATCGACGACGATGTGTTGGCAAAGGCGTTCTGGATCACGGTCATCATCAAGATACCCGGCGCGATGAAGGTGGTGAAATCCACCCCCATCACATCGCCCCGCCGGGGACCAATCGCGATGGTGAAGATCAGCATGAAAAGTCCGGCAGTGACCAGCGGAGCAAGCAACGTCTGGGTCCAGACATTCATGAAACGCAGGATTTCCCGCTGACCCAGCGTGTAGAGGCCCAGCCAGTTCACCCGTCCAAATCGGCGCTCGTTCGCGATCATATGCTCTGTGTGCTGCATTGCGTGCCTCTTGCTGTGCGGCGCGGGTTGTAACTCGCCCGCGCATGATTAGAATAGAGAGCGACTTAGAGATTTCGGGCGGCCAAGGCAAATGGCCGCTCTTTTTGATGGAGGGCGACTATGTCCTGGACCGATGAACGCGTAGACATGCTCAAGAAGATGTGGGGCGAAGGCCAGTCGGCCAGCCAGATCGCCAAGGAACTGGGTGGAGTGACCCGCAACGCTGTGATTGGCAAGGTGCATCGCCTTGGCCTGTCGAACCGCGCCGGTGCTGCTGGCACTGCCAAGCCCGACCTGAAACCGGCAGCCAAGACAGAGGCGGCCAAGCCCAAGGCGGCGCCGAAACCTGTGCCTGTGGTCAAGCCGGTCAAGCCCGAAGTGCTGATGGAGACAAAATCCGCGACCCCGCCCTCGAGCCCGCGCAAGCAGATCATTCCGGCAGGTCAGCCCCTGCCGCCGCAGCCTTCTGCAAATGAAATCAGCCCCGAGGCTCTGGCCAAGGTGAACGCGGTCGAGAAGAAAGCCAAGAAACTGACGCTGATGGAGCTGACCGAGCGGACCTGCAAATGGCCCGTGGGCGATCCGGCAACCCCTGACTTCTGGTTCTGCGGCCTTCCTGTGCAGCAGGGCAAACCCTATTGCGAGGCGCATGTTGGCGTTGCGTTCCAGCCCATGAGTTCGCGCCGGGACCGTCGGCGCTGAAGGCTCACCTCTGGGGGAGAGGTGCAAACAGAAACGCGAAGGAGCGGATGACCCGCTCCTTCACAATCCAAATATCCGGCAACCCATTTGGTGAACCGCAATCAAGCCGCCTTGTCAGGTCAGCTTGCCGGTCTGATGTCCAGGGTTGGACCTTGCGCTGATGGCTTTAGCCAGATTTCCGACGGGCATGGCCCCGGAACCGTAGACGGACAACAATCCTTGCCGTCCAGACACACAGCGATGTCACGCCCGGTCAGAAGTTTCAAACGCGACGCCAGCCCGCGTGTATCCTGAACAAATGCCTTTTGCGCCGATGCAAGCTGCAACGCGTCATCCACGATCACAAGCGGGCCTTCAACCGCGGCAACCTGTGTCGCAAACGCCCGCGTTTCATCTTGCCAGTCCCGGTACTGCATTTGCTGGAGGCCGGATTGCAAACCATAGCTGCCGACAACAAGCAGGATGAAATTGCGCGCAATCCGTCCCATGTAGCCCGGTTCGGCAGAGATATAGTATGTTGCGCGCACGACGATCAGCGCGTGGATCATCCATATCACGAAGTTGGCTCGCGGCGGTACATAGAGACCCATCTTGAGGACCTGAGCCGCAAGCATGGCCAGCGCAAGACCAAGCAAAGCATAGAGATAGAGCGCTTCGAGCGGGGCGCGTTTGATGAGAACGACCGTTGCGGCGACCAAGAAGCACAGGTGGGTGTAAATCGCCGGTTCAAAGTAGAAGGTCGAGAAAATCGCGAAGTTCTTCAAGCTATCTATCAGAAGCGGGATGTTGCCCAGATAGCCTGCCAGATCCGCTGCTGGCGTGGCTTCGCGCCAATCGGCGAGCGGAATGCCGAAGACATCGTGAACGTAGAAGTTGATCGAATACACCGTCAGCACCGCAATCGCAAAGCTGACCACAAACAAGGTCAGCAGTCCGGCAAGATCCTTGATCGAACGGTCTTCCGTCCGCATGACCACAATCGCAAGGATCAGCAGCGGATAGTTCGTGTACGACATGAAGGTCGCCACGATAAACGGAACCATGAGCAGGCGCAGGGTCTTGACCGTCACATGATGTGCGATCACCGCGAACAGCGCCACCAGCGCGATGCCCGGCAACAACGTGTTGAACCAGAGCGACATCAGCAAGGCCGATGGCGATACCGCAATCATGAGCGATGCCACAACGGCAAACCACGTCGCGTTTTCGTTTGTTCGGAACATCAAACGACCGACGCTTGCCGCGATGGTGGCCCAGCAGACCTGGTACATGAAGTAGTTGAGCCAGGACGGAGTCGTGACCTCGCGAAGATGCCAAAGATAGCTTAGCCAGCGGCCTTCGTCTTTGGTCTTGTGCCAAAAACCCGAAGGGTCCGCGAAAAGCGCAGGGTAGTCATCGAACCGCAGCATCGGATCAATGAGGTTCGGTGCCGAAATCACCAAGAGCCCGACAAGGGTCGCCAACAGCGTCGGCCAAAGCGATATGTCCCGGCGTGCGGACGCCACGCCGTGGAACGCAGCGGGGCTGACAGTCGCGTCCGTCATGACTGGTGCGCGCTCCGACGTGCCCGCGTGGCGATCAGCGACGCACGGGTCTGTGCGATCTGCGTGACAGCCGCTTGCGGCAGATGCGACACGATTCCACGGCGCAGACGCCACTTGAGATCACCGGCGTTCCGGACTTTTTGCCCCTCGGGAATGGCGCAACTGGTGACCGCCTCGGGAAGCCCGGCACGCCCTGCGTCATTGACATACAGAACCGCGTTGTAGCGATACCAGGGTTCAACGTCGGAATGGCCTTTGAGGTGCGGCCGGATGCAATCATAGGCGCGATAGCCACGGGCCGCGAACTTGTCTTGCCAGAACGACAAGGGCTGTTCGTTAACATGAAACTCGCCACCCTGACCAACCACGGCCGCCGAAAAAAGCACGCGGTCCGCCGCGCCTGTCAGGCTGTCGACAAGCGCATCGGACGCTTCGAACGGAAGGTGCTCACCCACTTCGAGGCTTTGGGCGAGATCGAATTTCCGATCAAGATGTACAGGTTTGGTCAGGTCTTTTGCCGAAAAGCTGTCCGGCGCAATCGCCAGCGAGGTTCGGTTGACATAGTCACCATCCACACCATGCACGGTCTGGATTCCGGCGCGATGCCATTCATCAAGCCAGACACCCCGTCCACAGCCAAGATCAAGAACACTTTGCGGGGCAAGCCAGTCTTGCAACAGACCGATAAACGCCTGTGCGGACCGGCGCGCGCCGTCGTCGATGTAATCAAAAAACGTGTCGTTGTAGATATGGCTCATGTGGATGTCTCCAAGTGGTCCTGCGCGGTCTTGAAGACCCAGCGCGACATGATGAGGTAATTTTGGATAGGTAGGACAAGCGTCACGATCCCGGCGGCGATCACGGGCGCGATGTTCAGGCTGGGTGCAATACAACCGGTGATCAGCGCAGAGGTGATCAACCCGCAGCCGATCATCGCGATGAAGCGGCCAAACTGCCGTGTGTCGGCCACGGATGTGCGAAAGGTGAACCCTGCCTGAGCCGAATACTGAAACGTAACCGCCAGCAGGAACGCCACCGCGTTGGCCACAATCTGCGCAATGCCCAGCCAAAGAAACAGGGCATAGAGCGCGATGTACAGCCCGGCCACCGCAACGCCTACACATGCGAAGCGCAGTTTTATTGCACTACTGGGCGACATGTCAGGCCCGCGTTCTCAGTTGCACTGGCATCGGGGTTTCGGTGTCTTCCGAGACGAAATACAGCGGGCGGTTCTTCGCTTCGAGGTAAAGGCGGCCGATATATTCCCCAAGAATACCAAGGGTCAGAAGCTGAACCCCGGAAAACGCGCTGATGGCAAGGATCACCGACGCCCACCCCGGAACCGTCTGGTAGGCAAGCATCGAGTGAATCACATAAATCATCATCAGCCCCGAGACACCGAGGCTCACGAAGGACAGTCGGGTCGCCAGACGCAAGGGCTTGGTCGAAAAGGCGGTCATCGCATCCATGGCAAGACGGATCATCTTGCGCAGTGGGTATTTCGTTTCCCCAACCGTACGGGCGGCGCGGGTGTATTCGATGCCGATCTGGCGAAACCCGACCCAGGCAAACATGCCCCGCACAAAGCGTGCCTTTTCCGGCATCGCAAGCACAGCGTCGAGGGCGCGGCGGCTGACCAGTCGAAAATCGCCGGTGTCTTTGGGGATGTCGACGTCCGACATCAGGTTCAAGAGGCGGTAAAACACACTGGCTGTCGCGCGTTTGAACCAGGTTTCACCCTGACGTTCCTGACGGCGCCCATAGACCACGTCGTACCCACGGTCCATCAGTGACATCATGTCCGACAACAGCTCTGGCGGGTCTTGCAGATCGGCGTCGAGCATGAAGATACGTCCACCCCGCGCCGCTTCAAGACCGGCGGTCAGGGCAATCTGGTGGCCCCGGTTCATTGACATCCGCAGACCGCGCAATTGAGGGACACGGGTCTGGGCGGCAAGAATGGCCTCCCACGTTCCGTCAGTGGAACCGTCATCCACCAGAATAATCTCGGCACGATCCTTGTAAGGCGCGATCACGGATTCCAGCCTGCTGACCAGCGCAGGAATTGCCTCTTCCTCGTTCATGCAGGGAACGACGACTGACAGAAACATGAGAAATCTCCAAACCGTTTGGAAGTGGATTAACTGCGGTTTATGTCGATAATCAGGCCAAGTTTGGGTGATTTAAGAGAATTCCATGGACAGCGGATCGCACGGCACCATGCCCGCCGCGCGTTGAACTTGCGCATCTTTTCGCAATCCCTGCGCCCTGCCAGAATGCGCGTAGCTGACCAAAGCCCATCAGGCGCAGTCAAGGTCAACCACCATGATACCGTCAGCGCCGCCTGCGCAAAGATCGCAAAGGCGCTGACCCAACTCTTTGTGGGTCGGGTGATCTGCATAAAGCTCCAACGCCGCGCGGTCGGTGAATCGAATGACAAACCCATCCGAGACCTGTGGCGACTTGCCCTCGAAATCGCGATTGGGGCCAAAATCGAAGGCAAGAACGCCGTCAAGCGCCCCGCTGAAGGTGGCGAGGTCCGACAGAATGGCGCGGCGGCTTTCCGGGGATGCATCGGCGCGGAAGGTGCAGAAAACACAGTGCAAGATCATGGGTCAATGTCCGGTTGGTTGGGGATTTGGGTCTGACGAGGCGCGTCAAGCGGCAGGCGGCGCACAAGAAACCATAACGTGATCCAAATGCCGCTTCCCACAAGTGCATAGGTGGCAAGGACCAGGGTCAGATCCTGAAGTGGCATCTCTCCAACAGTGCTGACATTGCGCGATGCGATCCAGAGACTGAAGGCAAAGACGATCCGGCCTGCGAAGCTCTGGATGGAAAGATAGGTGGCGCGCATTCCGTCCGACAAGAGCGGCTGGGTGGTGGCAAGGATGAAGGGGCGTGACAGGCTGTCGGGCACCATGCGCAGGAACAGGATGGTGATTGCAAGCAGACTTTGGTTCAGGGCAAGCACGGCGCACAGAACGATCTGTAGCGCAAAAGCCAGAAGCAGTATCCGTGCAAGGCCGATGCGGTCGCGAATCCGGGGTGCCGCGAACGAGGCGGCGACGGACACTGCCATCATCACACCGACAACCAGACCCGAGACCAGCGGTGCTTCGCCAGAAAGCCCGACCTGCGCGAGTGCCGCAAGGATGAAAGGTTGGCCAAACACAAACGGCACATGCGAAAAGCCGTACATCACGACGCCAAGCGCAAAAAGCCAAAGCAGGACAGGATTGCGGAATGCCGCTGCAATCGCCGCCCCGAACCCCACGGCATCGGCCTCGCCCAAGTCATGTGGGCTGTCACGCAAGCGCGATGCAAGGATCAGCATCACCACAAAGGCGGCCCCGCTGAGGATGAAGGGAAGAACCGGAACGGCGCGGGCCATGAGGCCCCCGGTCACAGCCGAGACCATGAGCGCGACAAAGGTAAAGCGCCAGAGGCGGAGTTCCTGCGCTTCGACCTCGGATTCGCGGCCTTCGGCGGCAAGGGTTTCGTAAAGCAATGAGCTGTCCGTACCCGAAGCGAACGCGATGGACGCGCCAAGCAGGACTTGGGCAAGCGCAAAGGTGGCAAAGCTGTCACCCGTCACAAAGCAGACCATCGCCGCGATGCCGGCAAAGGCCGACGCCAGAAGCGTCTCGCGACGTCCGATGCGATCGGACATATAACCCGAGGGAACCTCGAACACGGTCGTGCCTATATCGTAGATCGCATAAAGCAGAACGGCTTCGGCTGCCGACAGACTGTCCTGCAGGAACAGAAACCACGTCGCCTGCCAGAAAAGAAGGTTCTGGGCGAACTTTATCCACGCAAGCAGGGTCAGGTTTCGGGCGATGGACACGTCGACGACGGCTTTCGGGCAAAAGGCTTGCGGACAGTGTTGTGGCTAAGGCTGATGCGCGCAACCCCTTCCCCACGGGCCGCCGAGCCTCTATGTGAGCGTCATGTCTCAGAACCCGCCTTCCCTGCGCCCTGATCTGGCCCCTGCGGCCCGGATCACCGATGCGCCCCGCTCTGGCCAGCCGACGATTGGCATGGTGTCGCTTGGATGCCCCAAAGCGCTGGTGGATTCAGAGCGGATTTTGACCCGGCTTCGCGCCGAAGGTTACGGGATTTCGCCGGATTATTCCGGGGCGGACGCGGTGATCGTGAACACCTGCGGGTTTCTGGATTCTGCCAAGGCCGAAAGTCTTGACGCGATTGGCGAAGCACTTGCCGAAAATGGACGGGTGATTGTGACGGGCTGTCTGGGGGCGGAACCCGAGTACATCACCGGCGCACATCCCAAGGTTCTGGCCGTGACCGGACCGCATCAATACGAGCAGGTTCTGGATGCAGTCCATGCCGCTGTGCCGCCCGATCCCGACCCGTTCATCGACCTTTTGCCCGCAACCGGCGTGAGCCTGACGCCACGGCATTACAGCTATCTCAAGATTTCCGAGGGCTGCAATCACAAGTGCAAGTTCTGCATCATCCCCGACATGCGCGGTTTGCTGACCTCGCGCCCAGCCAAGGCGGTGCTGCGGGAAGCGGAAAAGCTGGTCGAGGGCGGCGTGCAAGAGTTGCTGGTCATATCGCAGGACACCTCGGCCTATGGCACCGACTGGAAGGACCGGGAGGAAAAGTTTCCGATCCTGTCGCTGGCCCGCGATCTTGGGGCTTTGGGCGCGTGGGTGCGGATGCATTACGTCTACCCCTACCCGCATGTGCGCGAGCTGGTGCCGCTGATGGCCCAGGGGCTGGTGCTTCCGTACCTCGACATCCCGTTCCAGCACGCGCACCCAGACACGTTGAAACGGATGGCGCGGCCTGCGGCGGCGGCGCGGACGCTGGATGAAATCGCGGCGTGGCGGGACGTCTGCCCGGACATCACGCTTCGCTCGACCTTTATCGTGGGCTATCCCGGAGAGACAGAGGCCGAATTCCAGACGCTGCTGGATTGGCTGGACGAGGCACAACTGGATCGGGTCGGCTGTTTCCAATACGAAAACGTCGATGGAGCACGGTCGAACGCGCTGCCCGACCATGTGCCGGGAGACGTCAAACAGGATCGCTGGGACCGGTTCATGGAAAAGGCACAGGCCATTTCCGAGGCCAAACTGGCGGCCAAGGTCGGTCAGCGTCTGGATGTCATCATCGACGATATTGACGAGGATGGCATCGCCACTTGCCGCACCAAGGCAGACGCACCCGAGATCGACGGCAACCTTTTCATTGATGAGCGCACCGAAGGGTTGGCCGTGGGTCAGATCGTGTCGGTCGAGGTGGACGAGGCCGGGGAATACGATCTTTGGGGCAAACTGGTTTGACGTCATGGCAGGTCAACGCCCGTGCCTTACCCTGGACCCCAAGATATGACACCCGAAAATCACAGCTTCAGTCACCTGATTTCCAAAAGCGGAACCGCCTTTGACGGTGACGGCCCGCAATTGGCCTATCGCTGGACCCATGTTCAGGGCGACGTCGACTATGTGGCCCGAGAGCTATTTGCGCTCGACCTTGATCCCGTTGTTACAGCGGCACTTTCAGCAACCGAAACCCGTCCGCGCTGTACCCCGCATGGCGATGGCGCGGTGGTGATCCTGCGGGGGGTCAATCTGATCGAGGGCGCAGAGCCGGAGGACATGATTTCCTTGCGGGTCTGGATCGAGGAGCGACATATCATCAGCGCCGGGATCCGCCCGCTGGCGGCGCTGGACGATATTGTTGCGATGGTGGCGCGTGACAGGGCCCCGGTGTCGACCGGCGATATGCTGGCCAGCATCACCTTGCGGCTGGTGGACCGGACCGACCCGGTCATCGCCGATCTGAACGAGGTGCTGGACGGCCTTGAAGACTCGTTGGAACAAAGTGATGTCGCCGAGACCCGCCGCACCATTTCGGACACGCGGCGTGTGGCGATTGCCCTGCGACGCTATCTGTTTCCACAAAGAGACGCGCTTACCACTTTGGAGGTCGAGGCGTTTGGCTGGATTCCCGAGCTTGCCAAAGGGCATCTTCGCGAAGCCGTGGACCGGTTGAGCCGCTTGTGTGAAGAACTGGACATGATCCGCGAACGGTGCCAGGTGGTTCAGGATCACATGCTGGATGTGCGCGCCGAAGCGATGAACCAGCAGATGCTGGTGTTGACCGTGGTGGCCGCATTTTTCCTTCCCATCAGCTTTCTCACCGGACTTCTGGGCATCAATGTGGGTGGTGTGCCGCTGGCGCAGAGCGAGAACGGGTTTTGGATCATCTGCGGCCTGATGGCCGTGATCGGACTACTGGAATATGTGCTGTTCAAGAAGTTCAAGCTTTTCTGAACAGGTCGATCTGCGCCCAACAGGATATCGTCAAAGGTGTGATCTGCGACCCGATGCACCTTGCCGGCCAGCCTGCGCGGCATAGGTTTGAACCATGACACAGACATCCGACACGAGGGTCTTGTTCAACGATCAATGCCCCGTGTGTTCCTTTGAGATCAATCACTACGCCGCCTATGCCAGGCGCGAAGGTCTGGCGGTCCAGTTCGACGATCTGAACGGGCCAAAGCGTGCGGCGTGGGGCATTGATGCTGATACCGCCGCGCAGCGCCTGTATGTGTTGCGCGACGGAGAGTTGACCAGCGGCATTCCGGCGTTTCTGGTGCTGTGGCGCGAGATGCCACGCTACCGGTGGTTGGCAAGGATCGTTGGACTGCCGGGGATCAGACAGGCGGCATGCGCGCTTTATGACCACATGCTTGCACCGCTGATCTACCGTTGGCACCTGCGGCGCAAGGCGCGGGGCACTAGCCCAGCAGGATAACCAACCACGCCACACCCACCGCGATGGCGGCAACTGCGACACCCGCGCTGCCTGCGTCTTTGGCGCGTTTGGCCAAGGGGTGGTCGTCGGTGGAGATATAATCAACAGCGTCTTCAATGGCCGTGTTGATCAGTTCAACCGCAAGAACCAGGACACCAAGCGCAAGGATCAGTGCGCGTTCGACAGGATCAAGCGGCAGCACAAAGGCCAGCGCCGCAGAGGCCAGGTTGGCCCAGACCCACGACCGGAAGCTGTACTCGGTCCGCCATGTTGCGACGACGCCCGACCACGACCAGATGCAGCGCTGTTTCAGACGGGCGAAGAACTCCATGCGCGATCCTTTTTCCGGGCGTGTCAGATGTTATCGAGGTAGTGGCGGACACAATCCTGAACATGGCGAAACCGGTCGCCACCCAGATGTTTGCCGCCGTACCAGCGGGTCACAACGATCACATGATCGGTCAGACGCTCGCGTTCCAGCATTTGCAAAATGATCTGCCCAGCCCCACCTTCACCATCGTCATTCTTGAGAGGGACGCCATCGGAAAACACCACCGCCCATGTGTTATGCGTGGCCTTTGCGTATTTCTTGGTGCGTTTGAGGTCCTTGAGAAAGGCCAGAGCCGCCTCGCGACTGGCCGCAGGACCGCCGCTCACCGCGTATTTGGAGCCGCGATCCGATATGACGCCTTCAAATTTGTTCATCTTCCAGATGCAGTTTCATATCGACAAGCACCTGTTGCAGCGCGAGGGTTTCGCGCAGAAGGCGGCGGGCCTCATTCGCGCTGATCACGCCGTCGGCAATGGACTGGTGGTATTCGCCCATGAGCATTGCAAACCGTTGGCTGAGCGCAACCACATCCGAATTGACGCCGCCCTTCTTGGCGGTATTACCCCGGCGTTCGTCAAAGGAGAGGGTGATGCCGTTCAATTCGGCGAGCGCCGAGGTGACATGAGGATAGCTTGACGCCTGTTCGAGCGCGGCAACGGCATCGACCGGGATAAAGCGGTCTGCGTGTTCATCATGATCCGCGTAATACCGACCCAATGTGGCTTTGGATTTGCCGGTCAATTCGCACGCGCGTTCGATCCCGACATCCTTGACGAGAAGCTCTGTATGTTTTTTCAGATACGGACCAAACGTTGGCATCACTCACCCCTTCACTGCTTCCCAACACCATGGGAACCTTACTGTCTCTTTCCCCTGACTTTGATCGTAATGCAATGCGACAGGTAAGCGAGACCCGAAAGTGTCGGGCGCAAGGCACACCGGGCCCGGCCCGGACCTGGGATGCGCAGTCCGGTCGTTGGCACGGTGCGTGACTTACGCCGTGTTGCATGTCGCCACTTACGGACAGCGGCAGCGCATCCCGTTTTTTACCACCCTTGCGCGGATCGGTCCGTTGCGGCACATGGCTGTTCATGGCCAAGCTTTATTTCAATTACTCCACCATGAACGCGGGCAAATCGACCCTGCTGTTGCAGGCTGCGCACAACTATGAAGAGCGCGGGATGTCTGTCTATCGGATGACCGCCGGTTTTGATGATCGCGCGGGCAAGGGGCAAATCGGATCGAGGATCGGCTTTTCGCGCGAGGCGGACTCATTCTTTCCCAATGACGATCTTTTTGTGGGGATCGAAGCGGTGATGGCCAAAGCCGACCTCGCCTGCATCTTCATCGACGAAGCACAGTTTCTGACGCCGGAACAGGTGTGGCAGCTGGCCCGCGTGGCGGATGATCTTGGCGTTCCGGTGATGGCCTACGGTCTGCGCGTGGATTTTCGCGGGCAGCTTTTTCCGGGGTCGGCAACTCTTCTGGCGCTGGCGGATTCCCTGCGGGAGGTGCGTACGATCTGCCATTGCGGGCGCAAGGCTACGATGGTGGTGCGGCAGGACGATCAGGGCAATGTTCTGACCGAAGGCGCGCAGGTGCAGATTGGTGGAAACGAGACATATGTGAGCCTGTGTCGCAAGCATTGGCGGCAGGTCACCGGCGCGCGTTGAGGCAAAAAGTTCCATGCGGTTTCAAAAATAATTCGCGGAACGCAGAGTGCGTGGCTTGGTTGTTGTCCCAGAAGCAATTGAGCCAAGGAGGCTACCATGAACAAGCTATTTGTAAGCGCACTCGCCCTGACAATCGGAACCACCGGCGCATGGGCTGAAAGCCATTCCAACAGCGCCATGTCCGATGACACCAACATGACCGAAACGACCGACACCGCGATGAACGACACCACATCTCTGGACGATCGGGCCAACCTGATCCGCACGCGCGACATCACGGGTGGTACGGTCTACACGACGAACGCGGCCAATGACGAAGGTTGGTCGATGGATACGATCCACACCGAAGCCAGTGCTGACTGGAACGATATCGGTGAGATCGAAGACATCATTCTGAACAAGAGCGGCCAGATGATTGGCATCGTCGCCGAAGTGGGTGGTTTCCTGGACATCGCCGACAAGCATGTGATGATCCCGACCGAGAACGTGAACCTCGTCGCCGTCGACAATCGCAGCTATGCCATCCTGACCCGGTTCAACGAAGAAGAACTGGAATCGATGGAATCGGTTGATGAAGGTTTCTGGAACTAAGGCAGTGCCATACATGCGAAATCGGGGGCCGAATGGCCCCCTTTTTTGTGGCTGCTTCAGGCGCGCTGGATGAGGACAGAGCCTACTGAATACCCCGCGCCAAAGGAACAGATCACACCACGGTCCCCAGGTGTCAGATCATCGGAGTACTTTGAGAACGCGATGATTGATCCAGCGGATGATGTATTGGCATAGTCCTGCAGGATGTTGGGCTGTTCCCCGGGTTCCGGCGTGCGACCCAACACCTTTTTGCCGATGAAGTCATTCATCGTTTTGTTCGCTTGATGCAACCAGAGACGTTTCAGGCTGTCGGCACTCCAATCGGTATCGTCCAGATGGCCAAGGATATGAGCCGAAACCATCGGCAGAACCTCTTTGAAGACTTTTCGGCCGTTCTGCATGAACTGCATGTCTCGGCGGTCTTCCATCTGGTCGCGGGTACGGCGCAGGAAGCCGTTGTTATTGCGGATATTGTTCGAGAATTCGGTCGCGCAGCGGGTGCCGTGAATCGTGAAATGCGGGCCTTTGGCATTCGTGCTGGGTTCGATCACCACCGCGGTCGCCACATCACCGAAAATAAAGTGGCAATCCCGGTCCCGCCATTCCAGATGCGCCGAACAGATTTCCGGGTTCACCACGATGGCGCATGTGACCGATCCCGACCGCACCATGTCAGCGGCTGCCTGAATGCCAAACGTGGCCGAGGAACAGGCCACGTTCATGTCAAAGGCAAAACCCCCGGCGCCGATCAGGCTTTGGATCTCGACTGCAATCGCCGGATAGGCGCGTTCGTGGTTCGAGGCAGCACAGATCACAAGGTCGACCTCGGACGCATCCCGCCCCGCCTGTAGCAACGCTTTGGCGATCGCGTCCACGGCCATTTCCGCCATGATCGACGGCGCATCATCGGCGCGGGGTGTCAGGTTTGGAAACATGCGCTCCGGGTCCAGAACACCGGACTTGTCCATGACATAGCGCTGTTCGATCCCGGATGCCGACAGGATGAATTCGGCGCTTGAATGCGGGATCGGGTCTTTGATGCCCGCCGCGATGTCATCCGCGTATTGTGCGTTCACACGGTCAGCATAGGCGTTGAACGCCACCACAAGTTCATCATTGGTGATGATGTCCTTGGGCGTGAATACACCGCTTCCGGTGATGGCGGGCTGGATCATTGCGGGCTTCCTTGTGTGTCGCGGAAACAAACTGCACCGGAACGCATTGGTCAAGCACGACGCTGCGCGATTTCGGAACCGACTTCAGCGGCGCTGCGTTGATCCTGCGAAGGAGGTAACACATGGACCGCTTATCAATCTTACTGTCGCTTCTCAGCGGCGCACTGATCACGGGTACGCTGGTAACAGCTGCCTTCTCAATGGGGTATTACAACTGGTGGGTCATTGGCGGCGCGGCAATCATAGGCTGGCTGACCGCATGGCCCAGCGCCTATTTCGTGTCGCGCCTGATCAAGGACAACGATCCAGAGTGGTCACCACACCGTGACCCGATGGAACATGGCCCGATCCCGAGACTCAATGCGAAAGAAGTCTAAACGGCGTTGGGCAGGACGTTCCCCTTGGCAAATGCGATCGCGTTATCGACCGCCATCAACCCCATCGCCTGACGGATTTCCAATGCGGACGTCCCGAGATGGGGCAAAAGCGTCACGTTTTCCAAATCGATCAACTCTTGCGGAACCTTGGGTTCGAATTCGTACACATCAAGCCCTGCACCCGCGATCTGCCCTGTCTGAAGGGCGTCGATCAAATCGCTTTCTTTGACCACATCCCCACGCGCAATGTTCACCAAGTGCGCGTGGGAATTCATCGCGTTGAACACCGAAGCATCAATCAGATGGTGCGTGTCAGCGCCACCCGGAACAGCGATCACCACAACATCGACCTGTGCGGCGAGATCCGTCAGTGCCTCAATCTGTTGCGCCGGAAACGGCAACGTCTTGGGTGACCGGTTGTAGAACCTGATCTGCATGCCAAAGCCGAAATGGGCCCGCTGTGCAATCGCTTCGCCGATGCGCCCCATCCCAACCACGCCCAGCGTTTTCCCGGACATGTGCAACCCCAAAAGCTGGGTCGGATGCCACCCGTCCCATGATCCGGCCCGCACCATCCGTTCGCCTTCTCCGGCACGGCGACAGGTCATCAACATAAGCGTCAGGGCTATATCCGCAGTGGCATCCGTCACCGCTCCGGGTGTGTTGGTGACCGATATCCCGACCTCTGCCGCTGCCTTGGCGTCGATATGGTTGTAGCCCACCCCAAAATTCGCGAGAAGTTTGCAGCGTGGGTCCGGAACGGCGGCGAAGACATCTGCGCCATATGCATCCCCCAGCGTTGGAAGCACGACGTCATAGTCGCGCAGGCTCGTCTCGAGTTCGTCGCGGGTCATGATGGCAGGGCTGTCACGGTAGGTGACATCAAAGGTTTCCCGCGCCTTGGCGATGACCGTGTCCGGCAGGTTTCGCGTGATCAGAAGTTTCAACATAAGCGCGCTCCGTTCGGGATTTCTTTGTCCGGGACAGCAAGAACGATGGCCTCGTCCGCGTCGTAAAAGCCAAGAACCAACGCTTCGGACATGAAGGGGCCAATTTGGCGGGGTGGGAAGTTGACAACCCCCATGACCTTTTTGCCCACAAGCGTCTCGGGGTCGTAATGCACCGTGATCTGGGCCGAAGATTTCTTGATCCCGATCTCGTCCCCATAATCAACCCACAACTTGATCGCGGGTTTGCGCGCCTCGGGAAACGGTTCGGCGCGGGTGACCGTGCCGATACGAATATCCACCTTCATGAAATCGTCGAACGTGATTTCAGCCATTTGCAAGCTCCTTTGACCGCTTGGTCGCCGCGTCGATGGTCCTGGCGATCAGCGGCGGCAGACCCGTGTCGTTGTCCATCAGCACCTCCAGCCCCGCCTGCGTCGTCCCGTTCGGGCTGGTCACGTTGACCCGCAACTGGCTGGGTGTCTCGTCTGCCTGCATCGCCAATGCACCAGAGCCCGCAACGGTCGCCTTGGCGAGCGTCATCGCAAGTTCGGGATCAAGCCCCTGTGCCTCGCCGGCATGGGCCAGACATTCGATCATGTGGAACACATAGGCCGGACCAGAGCCGCTCAGGCCCGTGACAGCGTCCATCTGGTCTTCGGTCTCGAGCCGTACGGTCTGACCAATGGCAGACAACAGCGCCTCGGCCATCTGCAACTGATGTTCGCTGACATGGTCATTGCCGATGATGGCGGTGATGCCCTGCTTCACGGCAGCCGGCGTGTTGGGGATCGACCGAATGACCGGGGTCTTGTCGCCCAGCATCCCTTCGAAGGTGGCGATGGTGATACCCGCCGCAACCGACAGGAACGTCGTGTCACCATTGCCCAGGGGTTTCAATGTGGGCAGCGCGTCGCGCATGATCTGTGGTTTCACTGCAACCAGAACAATTGCAGGGCTCTCGGGCAGAGCGTCGTTCAGATGCACACCCTGCGCCTGCACCCAGTCCGACGGGTTCGGATCCTTCACGAAGACCGAACCTGGCGGCAATCCTCCAGCCAGCCAGCCTTCGAGCATGGCCGACCCCATCTTGCCGCAGCCCAGAAGAACCAGGCCCCGCTTGGCGATATCGGAATTCTGCATAAATGCCCCCATTTCTTGCGTCGGGGGCAAGTGTTACGCGCGCCCGTAGGCCTCTGCAATGGCGACCTGAAGCGCGTCCTTGGGATCGCGGTTGCCCCAGACAACCAGTTGAAACGCCGGATAATACCGTTCCGCGCTCGTCACGGCACAGTTGATCATCGTGTCGATCTGGTCTGCGCTGGCGACATTGCCACCCGCCAGCACCAGGCCATAGCGATAGACCATCAGCTTGGCCTCTTCCCAATAGGTAAAGGCTCCGGCCCAGCATTGGTCATTGACCGCATTGAGGCTTTCCATCAACGCGGGCATTCGGTCCTTCGGCGGTTCCATGTCGAAGGTGCAGATCAGGCGCAGGGTTTCGTCATAGGGAGACCAGGCCAGCGTGATGGAATAGGTCCGCCATTGGCCTTGCACCGCCATCGCAATCTGATCTTCTGTGATGCGGTCAAAATCCCATTCATGATGTTCAGCAATGTGCTCCACGATGTCGATGGGATGAATATCATCTTCAAGATACTGCTCGGACAGGGCCATAACGCCGCCTCCTGTTGCCTGTGCGGCGCGGGCTGTTTCGCCTCAACCGCTCGGTGCCTGCTCTAGGGACTGCGGTTTCTCCGTCATCCCCTACCGCATATGCTGCATGGGCTGGCGCCCTGCGTAAAGCGCTAAATGGGGGATAACCGCAATAAGTTGTGGAGAAGTCCACCCAATGCGGTGAGCGCGAATAGTTCCACTATCTGTGGGTAAAATCACCGGAAAACCGACAGGCGCATTCGTCAGCAGGCGTATCTGGCGCTGTTTGGCAACAATCACAGGGCGACGGCATAGAAAATTCCAAGGCAACCCCGTGACTGTTTTTTCAGCACGCTTGGGCTGCGCGCACGGATTGCCTGCTTCTCTGGTTCAAAAATATCCCGGTGGACTCCGCCCAAGACGGCAGAGGGCAGCGCCGCCACCTCTTTCCGTAAACGGATAGAGGACGATGCGTCGACGCATCGTCCTCTGGTCGGATTGGCAAGCCAATTCGAAATCAAACGCCTCAGTTCAGCGACGACATGAAGGCGTTCACCTCGGTAAGCGAGATATACTGCTTCTCGTCAATGCCACCTTCCGAGAAACCCCAGGTGACAGCAGGAGCCGACACATCGCCGTTCTTGTCGAACAGAACGTTGCCCGTCGCCCCCTGATAAGACACGCTTCCGCCGCCATCGAGCACGTCTTTCGCCTGCGCGAACCCGGCCGCATCCGCCGTGACCGGCGTGCCGTTCGGATCAGTGATCATGCCGATCTTGGCGGCAATCTCGGACCCGGATGCGTCCTTGCCCGCCGCGTGCATCGCCATCAGCGCAATCATCGTCGCGTCATAGCTGTTGGCCAGACCCGGACCGTTGGGTGGTCCGTCGAAACGGGCGGTGTAAGCGTCGACAAAGGCCGAAGCCGAGTCGGTGCGCGGCGAGGATGTATCGGTGCCGGTGAAGTTGCCCAGGTACTGCATCCCGACATTGTCGCGGAATTCGTCCGAGCGCAGCGCATTGGCGGCGATCATGTTCTGCGTGCCGCCCAGCGACAGCCATTCCCGCACGACCTGCGTGCCTTCCTTGGGATAAAGTGCCATGTAGATCGCCTCGGGGCTGTCCTTGAGCGCCTCGGTCACTTCCGCGCGATAGGACGCCTGCGCGTCGTTGATGGCGATGAAGGCAGTCACTTCGATGCCAAGCGACTCAAGATCCTCGGCAACCAGCTTGCCGATGTCCTGGCCCCAGTCGTCGTTCTTGTAAAAGACCGCAACCGACTTGTAGCCCTCGTCACGGGCCACCATAGCACCGACCGCCGCCTGCACACCCGACGTGGCGAAGGTGCGATAGAACAGACCGCCAGTCTTTCCTTCCTCGGCCAGCACGGTGAAAGCAGTCGAGGACGAGCAGCACGACATCTGCAACACGCCCGCAGGCACAGTGACGGAGGTCAGGATCGGCATCGACACACCCGAAGACACCGCCCCCAGCAGAAGCTGCACACCGTCCAGATCGACCAGCGCCTTGGCTGCATCGACGCCGACCTTGGGATCGGTCTGGGTGTCACGCAGCACCATCTCGATCTGGCAACCGGCAACGCCGCCGGTCTCGTTGGCGATATCCACAACATATTGCGCAGTGGCGGCGATGGGTTTGCCCCAATCGACGGATGTGGGCAGCACGGCGCCGATCTTGGTGGTGCATTCCTGCGCAGACGCTGCGCCGCCAAGGGTCATGACCCCCATGGCAAGGCCCAGTGCAAGGGCCATGTTCCTTAGTCCAGACATTCCTAGTCTCCCTGTTATTATCCTTTGGATCGCGCCGATTGGGACACGACCAGTTTTTCCGGGAACAGCCCCTGTGGTCGCCACATGAGCATTCCGACAATGACAAAGCCGATCAGCACGAACTGGATCGACCCGGTGTAAAGCTGCACATCCAGTGGAGCAAAGCGGGACAACGCCCATCCGCTGGCTGTCCACGCCCCCCAGATCAGAAACGTTCCCATCACGGCCCCCTTGTTGTTGCCCGCGCCGCCGACGATCAGCATTGCCCAGATCTGGAATGTGAGGATCGGCAGCACGTCCTGCGGGCTGATGAAGGCATAGAAAGTAGCGTAGAGTCCACCAGCAAGGCCCATGATCACCGATCCTGCAACAAAGGAGGTCAGGCGAATGCGGGACGGCGATTTGCCCAGCGATTGTGCGGCCGTCTCATCTTCGCGGATTGCGCGCAAAAGCCGCCCGAAAGGTGACTGGATCAGCCGTTCGAGGAACAGGTAGGTTCCGATAAGCAGGACAAGGACAAAGCATAGAAACAGAGCGTTGTAGGCAAAGCCATTGCCCAGCGTGTCACGCAAGGGTCGCTCGAATCCGCGAATGCCCTGCGCCCCACCCGCAAGCCAGGAGGCGTTGCGCATGAAGTTCTCGAAAGCGACGGCCACGCCGAAAGTTGCGATGGCAAGGTAATCATGCCTGAGCCGCAGCGTCAGCAGACCGACAATCCACGCCACAAGACCCGCGATCACCATCCCGCCCAAAAGCGCCATCAGGTACGGAAGTTCGAACCCGCCGAGTTGGTTCGCCTGCGGGCTACCGCCCAGGATCAGGGTGCCATAAGCCCCCGCCCCGAAGAACGCGACAACGCCGCCGTTGAACAGCCCCGTATTGCCCCATTGCAGGTTCAGTCCAAGCACCGCGATGGACAGGATCGACGCAACCGTGACGAAGAACACCAGATACGAAAGAACGCCGATCATGTACGTTCTTCCCCGAACAACCCGTGTGGCCGGATGATGAGCACGGCAAGAATGATAAGGAACGGCACCGCCGGGCTGTATCCCGAGGGCAGGATCACCAACGCGAGGTTGGATGCCAGACCGACCAGGAACCCACCCAGAACCGCGCCGTAGATGCTGCCGATGCCACCGACGATGGTGGCGGCAAAGATCGGCAGGACAAGGTCGCGGCCAAGGACCGGGTTGATCTGGTTGGTCAGCCCGTAAAACACCCCCGCCGCCGCAGCCAGACCTCCGCCAATCAGCCAGATCAGCACGATGATGCGGTCCAGATTGATCCCCGACACCTGAGCTAGGCTGGGATTTTCCGCCACGGCCCGCAAGGAATACCCGAAGGTGGTGCGCGACAGGACCAGATGCAGGATGACCATGATCAGAAGGGCGGCAATCAGGGTAAAGACCTGATCGGGTTTGATCAAAAGGAAGGGATCGCGGCTGACCACGATGGCGAAGACGATATCCTGACTGTAGAGTTTGGGGTTCAGCCCGAAGATCAGTCCAAGGATGTTGCGAAGGATCATCGCGACGCCGAAAGACGCAAAGACCATCGACAACTCACCTCCCTTGGCGCGGACCCGTTTGAACACAAGCCTGTCGATCAAGACCGCCGAGAGGCCTGTCAACGCCATCGAAATCAGGATCGCGGCGCATAGCGACCAGGTCAGGCTTAGTGGCTGGATCGCAGAAGACAAAGCCGGGTAGATTGCCGCGAACAACCCATCGAACACCAAGGCGACGTAGGCTCCGATCGACAGCAATTCGGCATGCGAGAAGTTGGCAAAGCGCAGCATATGCATAGCCATGGTCAGCCCAATCGCCCCGAGCGACAGGATCGAGCCGACCAGAACGCCATCGACAAGGTTCTGGATCATGCCGTCGCCACGCGTTTGCCGCCGAGATAGATCTGGCCCACCACCGGATCGTTGACCAAGTCCTGCGCCGCGCCATCGACCTGATTGCGGCCATCGGCAAGGATGTAGCAGTGATCCGCCAGCCGCAGCGCCTGTTTGACGTTTTGTTCGACCAGCAGGATCGTCACGCCCCTTTCGGTCAGGGCGCGGGCATATTCCAGCACCTCCTGCGCCGCCTTGGGGGACAGTCCCGCAGAGGGTTCATCCATCAGGATCACCGAGGGGTTGATGGCCAGCGCCATCGCCACCGCAAGGAACTGACGCTGGCCGCCAGACAAGGCGCCCGCTTTCTCGGTCTGTTTGTCGGCCAGCGCCGGAAATTGGGTAAAGAGCGCGTCCCGACGGGTGGCAGCGTCTTGACCCGCGTTTCGCAACACAAGGTCGAGGTTCTGACGAATGGTCAGTGACCGGAAGATGTTGTCGGACTGCGGAACATACGCCACGCCCAATGCACCCATCGTGTCGGTACGGGGGTTTGTGATCTCTTTGCCGTTCAGGAGCACGGAACCGGAAGACACGGGCACCAGCCCGGCAATCGCCTTGATCAGGGTCGATTTACCCGCGCCATTGGGACCGATGATGACCGTCACTTTCGCCGTCTCTGCGATCAGCGACACACCTTTGAGGATCGGCAGGTCGGGAACATACCCCGCGACGATTTCCGTGGCGACCAGAGCATCCGTCATTCGACCTGCGCCCCCAGATAGGCGTCAAGCAGAACGGGATTGTTCTGCGCATCCTCGGCGGTGCCTTCGAACATGACCTTGCCTTCGGCCAATGCGATCACCGGATCGCAGTGCTGCATGACGAAATCCATGTCGTGCTCGATGATGACGAATGTCTTGCCATCGCGGTTCAACTCTTCGATCTTTTCGATCAGCAGCTTGGTCAAGGTTGGATTCACCCCGGCGGCAGGTTCATCCAGCAGGATCAGTTTGGGTTCACCCATCAGAATGCGCGCCAGTTCAAGGAGTTTCATCTGCCCGCCGGAGATCTGACCGGCAGCCTGATCCGCGAGTGGGGCGAGGGTGACGAAATCCAGAACCTCGTTTGCGCGTTTGCGGATGGCGGTTTCCTGTTCACGCATCCTGGCCGATTGGAAAAACGGCCCCCAGAGGCGCTCTCCGACCTGCGCCATCGGAGAAAGCATGACGTTCTCCAGAACGCTCATCTTGGCAAACGGGCGGGGGATTTGAAAGGTGCGGCCAAGGCCAAGGGAAAAAAGCGCGTCAGGCGAGAACCCGGTGATGTCCTGACCGTCAAGCTGAACCGTCCCGCTGGTGGGTTTGAGCATACCTGTCAGCACATTGAAAAGCGTCGTCTTCCCCGCACCATTGGGACCGATCAGGCCAGTGATCGTTCCGGGATGAATGGCAAGCGACACGTTATCGACAGCGCGAAAGTCACCAAAGTCCCGGCTGATCCCGCATGTGCGCAGAATGGGTTCAGCCATGTGCGCCATGCACTGCGTCGTTTGGATTGGCGTTGAGGTTGTATTTCATGATCCGTCCATGGCGGCTGGTCCGGTCGCCTTCCAGGGAATAGACATCGCCGCCGGGACCATTGGCCTGATCCAGAACCGCGTCCAATGTGGCGTGATCTTCGCCGTCCAGCGCGAAAGCGAAGGTTTGAAGCGTTTGCGGCAGGTGCCGGGCATACCGCGCGCCCACGATGCTTGCCGCGACCTGTGGCTGATCGAGCACCCAGCGCGTGGCAACCGCCGAAAGGGAGACTCCGTGTTTGTCCCCCACGGCCTTGAGCGTCTTCAGAAGCGATTGGAACCGGTCCCATGGGCCGAATTCGTCAATGATCAGGCGGTACTTGATCAGGCTGCGGTTTTCGAACTGGAAGCCGGGGTCTGGTTCGCCCAACCATTTCTCGGTGATGAACCCCCCGGCGAGCGTTCCGTAGCAGATCAGGTGCACGTTGTTGTGTGCTCCCCAATCGCTCAGCCCATTTGCAGGGCGGCGGTCAAGCACGGAATACTGTACCTGTGCCGAGGCGATATCGAAACCGGCATCGACAAAACGCTGCATCGCCTGCCGGTCCCAGTTGGTGGTACCAAGGGTCTTGATCTTGCCCTGTTTTTGCAAATCTCTGAGCACATCCAGCGCGTCAACCGCGTTGCCCAAGGCCAGATCCCACCAGAAGAACTGCACCAGATCAAGTCGATCAATCTTGAGCCGTTTCAGGGACCGGTCGACAATTGCCGTCACTTCGTCCGGGCGCAGGTCGGCAAGACAGGTGAGGTCAGGCACCAGTTTGGTATGGACACAGACACGATCCGCCACCGATGCGCCGCGGCGGCTGCGCAGGTCAGCGATGAAATCCCCGATCATCTCTTCAACGCCGGTATAGATGTCGGCGCAGTCAAACGTGAACAGACCCGCATCGACAAACGCTTCCATGTCGCGGATGGCCTGCGCCCGATCCACCGGGCCATGATCACCCGCCAATTGCCACCCCCCGCGGATTACTCGGGAAACGGTGTGGCCTGGGCGCAGGTCGGTGGTTTCAACGCTCATGTGACCTCTTTCCAATAAGGCGTGCCACGATCATCGGGCAGACCAGTTGTCTCTGAATGGCTGAATTCCCGCTTGCCAAGGCGGGTGACGCGAAAACGGCCGCCGCAATTGGGATCGGGACAGGCAATCTCGGCATCGGTGGACATCCAGTCATTGGGATGTGTGTCCCGCTGTTTGGCGGGCAAAAGAGGGAGCAGCGCGGCGAGCGCGTACATCGACACTTTCTGCTGATCCTCGAAAACCAGCAATTCGCCTTCCACACGAAAACTCTCGCCTTCGACATGACGGCAGACAGAGGTGCGATCACCGACCACCGTTTCCACGCGCAAGTCATAAAGCCAGAAGCGATCTGCGTGTTGCGCCGCGCTCATGTTTCCGTCGATGTCCTTTTTGGCGCAGTGTCGCGCTGTTACCCCGTTGTGAACCACATGGTTGCGGGGTTCTTTAAGGGTTGTCAAACCGGTTCAAGGCGGCAACTCATGTCGCAGCAGCCAAAAGGAACGCCCGTGACCCAGCCTGACAGCATTGCCCTGAGTAAAGACCTGACGATCCGCCGCGCGTTGGTGGGGTTATGGCAGGTGGCCGATATCGAGAAGGACGGGGACATCATCGACCCCGAACTGGGCGCGGACCACCTGCAAGCCTATGCCGAGGCGGGATTTGATACCTTCGACATGGCGGATCACTATGGAACCGCAGAGATCATCACAGGCGCATTGTTGAAGCGTGGGGTGGACGCGAAAGTCTGCACCAAGTGGTGCCCGGTGCCCGGACCCATGACGGCGGACGTGGTGCGGGCCGGAGTGAAGGATCGGCTTGACCGGCTGGGGGTGGAACGGGTCGATCTGTTGCAGTTCCACTGGTGGAGCTTTGAACACCCTGCGTGGCTGGATGCGTTGCACGAGATGGCAAAGCTGCGCGAGGAAGGGCTCATTGGGGAGATTGGCCTGACCAATTTCGACGCGGCGCATCTTCATCTGGCGCTGGCTGACGGGATTCCGATTGTCAGCAACCAGGTGCCGTTCTCGCTTCTGGATCGGCGCGCGGCAGGCCCCCTGTCTGCGGTCTGTGCGAAATGGGGTGTGAAACTTTTGGGATATGGCACGTTGCAAGGCGGGTTCCTGTCCGAGAAATGGCTGGGCCAGCCTGAACCGGCCGAGATCACCGACTGGAGCAAGATGAAGTACAAGCGCTTCATCGACACGGCAGGCGGATGGGACGTGTACCAGACCGTGCTACAGGCGGCTGCGGATGTGGCAGCAAAACACGGGGTGTCCGTGTCAAACGTCGCAACGCGTTGGGTGCTTGAGAATGACGCGGTGGCGGGTGTGATTATAGGCGCGCGATTGGGTGAGGCGCGGCACACTGCGGACAATCTGAAACTGTTCCGGTTTTCCCTCGACGCGGAAGATCATGCACGCCTGAACGCGGCCTTCGACATGACCAAGCCCCTGCCCGGCGATTGCGGCGACGAATACCGCAAACCACCTTTCCTGACAGCGAGCGGCGATCTGAGCCATCACCTTGATACAATGCCTTTGGCCGTGACGGTTGAGGATGTGCCGGGGCGACCGGGCGAACAGCGGGTGCTGTCGGGCAGCGAATGGGAAGATATCGCGGGCTATTGCCGGGCGCATCGGATCGGCGACCGTATTCTGGTGTCGGGCACAACGGCCACTGCCGGGCTGAACCGCGCCGTCGCGCCGCAGGACGCGGGCGCACAGACAACGTTCATTCTCGACAAGATCGGGGCAGCTCTGACGGCGCTTGGCGGAACGCTTGAGGATGTAGTGCGCACGCGCGTTTACTTGAGCGATGCAGACGACGTACTGGCCGTGTCCCGCGCGCACGGGCGGGTGTTCGGCGCGATCAAACCCGCCAATACGTTGTTCCAGATCGGTCAGTTGATCGGGGATTACACCGTCGAAATCGAGGCCGAAGCAATCGTCCGGCCCCAAATCTGAGCGTTACTTCTGCACTGCTTCAAGCGCATCGAGGCGCGCTTTGAGCACTTCGTTTTCTTCGCGTGCCTTCTGCGCCATGGCGCGGACGGCGTCGAATTCCTCGCGGGTCACAAAATCACGGTCAGCCAGCCAGCGATCCACCAAGGATTTCATGGCGGTTTCCGCCTCGTCTTTGGCCCCCTGAGCCACGCCCATGGCGTTGGTCATCAGTTGCGAAATGTCTTCGAATACCTTGTTACGGGTCTGCATGGATGTCTCCAGTCGTTGCTTGACCTCTATATGGGCCGCGCACCCCGACTGCACAAGGTTGACTTCGTCACAAGCCGCAGGGCAGGTAGCGCGCATGAACACTGGCTTGCCCTTTCCGAACATATCTCCCGAGCTTTTTTCCATCTCGCTGTTCGGGATGGAATTTGCGCTGCGTTGGTATGCTCTCGCCTATATCGCGGGCATCCTGATCGGGTGGCGGATTGCGGTGATGGCGGTCAAACGTCCGCAGCTTTGGCGCAACGACACCCCGCCGATGCGGCCGGAGCAGGTGGAAGAGCTGCTGACCTGGGTGATCCTGGGCATCATTCTCGGCGGGCGGCTTGGGTTTGTCCTGTTTTACCAGCCCGGCTATTATCTTGCGAACCCAACCGAGATCCTGGCGATCTGGCAGGGCGGCATGTCGTTTCATGGCGGCCTTTTGGGCGTGATCGTCGCGGCATTGATCTATTGTCAGCGCGCCGGAATTGCGTTGCGCCCCACGGCTGACATGATGGCGCTCGCCACGCCGCCGGGGTTGCTGCTGGGCCGCGTTGCGAATTTCATCAACGCAGAACTGTGGGGCCGACCGACGAACATGCCCTGGGGCGTAATGTTCCCGGGTCAGGCCGCACAATCCTGCGGGCAGGCCATTGGCGAGGTTTGCGCCCGTCATCCATCGCAGCTTTATGAAGCGCTATTGGAGGGGCTTCTGCTTGGTGCAGTGCTTCTGTGGCTGGCGTTTCGCGACGGCGCGCTGAAAACACCGGGCAAGATTGTTGGCCTGTTCATCGCCGGGTATGGCGCGGCACGTTTTCTGGTCGAGTTCTTCCGCCAACCCGATGTGCAGTTCGTGACGACGGGCAATCCCCTGGGGCTCGCCTGGCATGTGGGTGGATACGGGTTGACGATGGGGCAACTCTTGTCGATTCCAATGATCCTGATTGGTCTTTACCTTTGGACAAGCGCCCGTCGCGCATGACTGCCTTGGCTGATATCCTGCGCAAGCAGATCACGACGACAGGGCCACTCACCTTGGCGCAGTACATGTCGGCCTGCCTTCTTCATCCCAAACATGGATATTACATCACGCAGGACGCGTTCGGCGTCGACGGTGATTTCACCACTGCGCCCGAAATCAGCCAGATGTTCGGTGAGGTGGTTGGCCTTTGCATAGCACAGGCCTGGATGGATCAGGGTGCGCCGGAGCGGTTCGCATTGGTTGAGCTTGGACCCGGTCGCGGGACGTTGATCGCGGATGTGATGCGCGCAACACTCCAGGTGCCCGGCTTCCACACGGCTGCCACGTTTCACCTTGTCGAAGCGTCGCCCCGGATGCGGGACTTGCAAGGCGCGGCGTTGCCCGCACATACCCCTGTCTGGCACGACACCGCCGAGAGCCTGCCGGATGACGTGCCGATCTTCGTGATCGCCAACGAGTTTTTCGACGCCTTGCCGATCCGTCAGTTTCAGCGTGACGCGAAAGGCTGGCGCGAAGTGATGGTGGGGCTGTCCGGCAGTGGTGCCTTGCAGCGCGGTCTGAGCGATGCCGCCCCGATCGACGCCTTGCAACACCGGCTGAACAACACCAAACCGGGCGCACTGATCGAGACCTGTGCGCATGGGACGGCGGTTGTGGATGCCCTTGCCCGCCGGATTGCGACACAAGGAGGCATGGCGTTGATCATCGATTATGGCGGGTGGCGGTCTGACGGCGACACATTCCAGGCGGTCCGCGCGCATCGTTCGGTTGATCCGTTTGCCGAACCGGGCCGGGCGGATCTGACGGCCCATGTGGATTTCGAAGCGTTGGCCCACGCCGCAACTCTAGCAGGCTGCGAGGCAAGCCAGCTTACCCCCCAGGGCGTTTTTCTGGAACGTCTCGGGATCACGCCCCGCGCCCAGGGTCTGGCCAAGGGTTTGAGGGGGTCCTCTCTGGACGCCCATGTTTCCGCACATCGACGGTTGACCCACCCCGACGAAATGGGTTCCTTGTTCAAGGTGCTGGGACTCTATCCCGGCAATGAGTCACCTCCGCCCGGACTGGACCCATGACGCTTGAGATCATTACGTCGGACAGCCTTGGCCCCCTGCGCCACGGATTTTTTACGCGCCGAGGCGGCGCGTCTTCCGGTGTTTTCGCCGGCTTGAACTGCGGCACCGGTTCCTCCGACCAGTCCGAGATCGTTTCCATCAACCGTACCCGCGTGGCGGAGGCAATGCAGGTTCCCGTTGATCATCTGGTCACTGTTCACCAGACGCATTCTGCCGATGTTCATAAGGTCGAAGGCCCGCTGGCCGATCACAAGCCAAAAGCCGATGGTTTGGTCTCGAACACCCCCGGGGTGGCTTTGGGCATATTGACGGCCGACTGTCAGCCGGTGCTTTTTGCCGACCAGGAGTCCGGTGTGATCGGTGCCGCCCACGCAGGATGGCGCGGTGCGTTGGACGGGATTCTGGAAACCACTGTCGATGCCATGATTGGTCTGGGT
>NZ_JBHYFV010000002.1:64443-256837 GCF_051859345.1 Marivita sp.
GAAAACATCACGGCGGTGATCGGTCCCAGCATCAGCCAACGCGCCTACGAGGTGGGTCCGGAGTTCCTTGATGCCTTTTTGGCCGAAGACCCGCAGTTTGCACGGTTCTTCGTCAACGGCGCGGATGACCGGTTTCACTTTGACCTGCCGGGCTTTGGTCTGCACAAGCTGCGCACCGCCGGAATTGCCGCGGAATGGACACGGCACTGCACCTATTCGGACGCAGACCGCTTTTATTCCTATCGCCGTTCGACCCATGCCCGAGAGGCGGATTACGGGCGATTGATTTCGGTCATTCGACTTTGAACCCGCACCCTTGCGGATTGGTGCTCTGCCCAAAATCAATCACGACAATACACCGGGATTGTCCACGTTTGGTCACAAACGCGCCCAATTGCGAGGGTTAATTAGGATCAACGAAACAACAGAACACCCATCGGAGCAGTCCCATGTCGCGCACCTCGAAATTCATCGCCTCTGTCGTCGCAACCTCGAAAGACGAGTTGCCGGTTCTTCCGTTTCAGCGCGGCGCAGCGCGCAAGGCCATGTTCGACCGCATCAAGGCCGAGGCTGCCAACCAGCCGATTGCCAAGCGGGCGTAACCGCCAGACCTGAAAAGCGCACCTGCCGCAATATCCCCAATTGTGGCGCCGATGTTCCAAACCTCAAGACAATTCCCCAGAAGTCACTGAATTGGCCGCGATTTCGCGGCCAATTTTCGTTGTTTTTTGACGAATCAATCCCTATCGAGCCATCTTGGACCAACAAAATTGCACCGTCCTTCTGGTGTTGTTGGTGGGGGCCAACGCGGATGTGACCTAACCGTAAGGGTTCACATGGCTCAGACCTCGACCGATCGCGCATCGACGACGGATTTCAACGCCTATGCTGTTTCCACAGACCAAGTTGCCACGTTTGATGGGCAGCCTCGACGCGATGTTCCTCTCACCCGCACTATCGAGGCTGCCGCACTTCTGGCTGACCAGTCGGTGTCCGAGTCCTCTTTCACGGTTCCGGCCACGCCGACCTTCGAAGCCTGCGCTGCGGCTTTCGCGCGTGGCACGTTGATCTCGACCGTCATGGGGCCAATCGCGGTCGAGGATCTGATCCCCGGCGATCTGGTTGAGACCCATCGCGGACCGCAACCCATCGTCTGGATGGGTAGCACCACATATCTTCCGAATTTTGCCGGCGACACGACGTCACTTACCCATTTGCTGCGTTTGCCTGGGATCGGCATGAATCAAAGCGACCTGTTGCTTGGACCAGCCGCCCGTTTGGTTGTCCGTCAGGATCGCTTCAGCGACTTGCTGAACTGTGCCGCCGTTCTGGCACCAGCGTCCGATTATGTGGATGGCGACCGGATTCTGCGGGTTACACCTCCGGGACCGGTGCAGCTTTATCATTTCGCCTTGCAGCGGCACGGGATCATTCGTGCGAACGGACATGAACTCGAAAGCTACCACCCCGGTCGTGTGTCTGCTGCCGAAATCGGGTCATCGGTCCGCGAAATGATGCAGTCCATGTTCACCCATCTGCACGATCTCGAAGCGTTTGGGGACCTGGCTTTCCCACGCACTACCCGCAACGTCATCGAAACCTTGCGGGTGGCATGAGGGCGCGCGGCTAGCCTGCCTCCCCGAGGCGCGATTCAAGCACGTCGAACGGCACACCCGGTTCATCCTTGGCTCCCCGGATCACCAGCGACGTCTTGACGCTTCCGACATTCGGGGATGTCAGCAAATTGCCGGTCAGGAAGCTTTGAAAGGTGCTCAGATCGGGTGCGACACATTTCAGGATGAAATCCACCTCACCGTTGAGCATGTGGCATTCCCGAACCAGCGGCCATCCACGGCAACGGTCCTCAAAGGCGCGCAGGTCGGATTCGGCCTGGCTTTGCAAACCCACCATTGCGAACACCTGCACTTCGAACCCAAGCTCGCGGGGATCCACCTCGGCATGATAGCCGCGAATGAAGCCCTGCTCTTCCAATGTGCGCACCCGGCGCAGACATGGCGGCGCCGAAATGCCCACACGACGGGCCAGTTCGACATTGGTCATGCGACCGTCTGCTTGTAGTTCGGCCAAAATCTTGCGATCAATTGGATCCAACCGATGTGACGGCATCCTGAACATCCCAACTTTTTCGGCATTATTATAGCAACACCCGACTGTGCGCAATATTATTTCAACATTGCGCAACAATCTTAAAGCAATTGTCAAATGCCGGGAACGGGTCGATTTGCGCGCGCATTGATTTGCGAACCGGCGATGAGGCGCTTATATCCATTTTCCAGAATAGTTTAGTTCTGCTGCGACGCGAGGCTGCCCCATGTCCAACACACGCCACACCAAAGTTCTCATCATCGGCTCAGGCCCGGCGGGATACACCGCCGGTGTCTACGCAAGCCGCGCCATGCTGGACCCGATCCTTGTGCAAGGCATGGAGCCGGGAGGGCAGTTGACCACAACAACCGAGGTCGAGAACTGGCCCGGCGATACCGAGGTCCAGGGACCGGATCTGATGGTCCGGATGGAGGCCCATGCCCGTGCAATGGGAACCGAGATCATCGGTGACATCATCACCTCTCTCGACCTGTCGAAGCGGCCGTTCACGGCGCAGTCTGACAGTGGCACGGTCTACATCGCCGATGCCATCATCCTTGCGACGGGCGCCCGCGCCAAATGGCTGGGCCTGCCTTCGGAAGATGCGTTCAAGGGCTTTGGTGTGTCTGCGTGTGCCACCTGCGACGGGTTCTTCTATCGCGGCCAGGAAATCGTCGTTTTCGGCGGCGGCAACACCGCTGTGGAAGAGGCGCTGTTCCTTACGAATTTCGCCTCGAAAGTTACGCTGATCCACCGCCGCGACGAGTTGCGGGCAGAGAAGATCTTGCAGAACCGCCTGTTCAAGAACCCCAAGATCCAGACGCTTTGGCACCATCAGCTTGACGAGGTTTTCGGCACCGACATGCCCAAGGGAGTCGAAGGCGTGCGCATCAGACATGTCAAGACCGGCGAAATCACAGAGATCCCTTGCAAAGGTGTGTTCATCGCCATCGGACACGCCCCGGCGAACGAATTGGTCAAGGACACGCTTGAGACCCACATGGGCGGCTATGTCGTGACAAAACCAGACAGCACCGAAACGTCGATTCCCGGTGTGTTTGCGGCGGGTGATCTGACCGATCACAAGTATCGGCAGGCCGTGACATCAGCGGGCATGGGCTGCATGGCCGCTCTCGAGGCCGAACGGTTCCTTGCGGAAGTCGGGGATGACGCGGGCAAGGTTGTGACTGAACCTTTGGGATATGGTGCCGAGGTTCCGGCGGCTGGTTGAAAACGCATGACAGGCCGGGCCTTTGAGCCCGGCCTGATAATCAATCAGACTTCGATTAATTCACTTCACCGGTGGGACGCGGCGTTGCCGAAGTCTCGGCCGGTAGAACCGGATAGCTGACTTCCGGCATCTGACCGGTCAGTGAACCGAGGAACGCCGTGATCGCACCGATGTCTTCACCGCTCAGGTCTGCGCCAAGTTGCGACTCTGCCATGATGGCAACGGCAGTTTCGAGATCCCAAACCACACCCGAATGGAAATAGGGCGCGGTCACCGCGATGTTCCGCAAAGGTGCGGCACGGAAAACGTACTCGTCGATCGCGGTCTCGGTCACCGCAAAACGACCTTTGTCCCCTTCGGGCAGAACATCCGCGCCAGGCTTTTCAACAAGCCCGAACGGATAATACCCTTCGCCGCCCAAGTTGATGCCACCGTGACAGCTGGCACATCCGGATTCGACGAACAGATCCAGTCCAGCGAGTTGGATATCGCTCAGCGCCGCATCGTCACCGTTCAACCACGCATCAAACGGTGCAGGCGTGATCAATGTGGCCTCGTAAGCCTCGATCGCCTTGGCGAAGTTGTCGAATGTCACCGGATCGGCTTCATCAGGGAAGGACTCCTGAAACCATTCCACATATTGCGGCATGGAATTCAGCGTAGCGATGACATTCTCAGGTGTGTTGGCCATTTCGACGCCAGCTTGCACAGGGCCTTTTGCCTGCTCTGCAAGGTCGGCTGCACGGCCATCCCAGAATTGCGCGTCGTTGAACACGGAGTTCAGGACCGTCGGAGAGTTTCTTGGTCCTTTTTGCCATCCGTGACCGATCGACGTTGACATGTTGTCGTCACCGCCGGTCGCAAGGTTGTGGCACGAGTTGCACGAGAACACGCCCGACGCGGACATGCGCGGGTCGAAAAACAGCGCTTTTCCCAAGTCGATTTTTTCCGGTGTGATCGGGTTATCGGTCACAGCCGGGGTTGTCGACGGCAGCGGCGAAAAGATGTCCAGAGCAAGCTCTCGAAGCTCGCTGGAAGCGGCTGCACCTTGAGCAATCGCCAACAGCGATAGTGCAAGGGCAGTGGTATGTCTCAGGGTTGGCATGGTGCGGATAATCCTTTGTTAAAGCCGGGTTTCGCGCGCGTGCCAACATTAGAATAGATCTAAAACGACCAGCCTTGATCGAGGTCAAATCCGCAGAAGAATGGGCGTGAAAGACGATGTTCTGCAACACCCGACGAGGACAGCATGGTTTCAAGAAAACTGGCACAAATTCCGCACATCTTCCCGAATTGCCGCGCTGCAGTGCCTTGTTGCTGGACTTTGCGCCCCGACCGGGCGTAACCACCCCGCAAATTTGAAAAGTGAGCAGAACCATGTACCCGCAGAACCTTGCCCCGATTCCCGAGCTGTATGTCTCGTATGACAGTGCCCAGAAACTGAAGAACGAGGCGGCTGATCTGGTCAGTCATGACCTGACGCCGCGCCAGATTTGTGATCTGGAGCTTTTGATGAATGGCGGGTTCAACCCGCTCAAGGGGTTTCTGGGCGAAGAGGATTACAACGGCGTTGTTGAAAAGATGCGGCTGGCCGATGGAACGCTCTGGCCGATGCCGATCAATCTCGATGTGTCCGAAGCCTTTGCCGAGAGCCTTGAGATCGGTCAGGACATCGCGCTGCGCGACCAGGAGGGTGTGATCCTTGGCACCATGACCGTCACGGATCGCTGGACGCCCGACAAGGCCCGCGAAGCCGAAATGGTGTTTGGCGCGGATGACGATGCGCATCCGGCGGTGAACTATCTGCACAACAAGGCTGGAAAAGTCTATCTGGGTGGTCCTGTGACCGGCATCCAGCAACCCGTGCATTATGATTTTCGCGGCCGCCGCGACACGCCGAACGAATTGCGCGCCTATTTCCGCAAGCTGGGCTGGCGCAAGGTGGTGGCGTTCCAAACCCGCAATCCGCTGCACCGCGCGCATCAGGAACTGACGTTCCGTGCCGCGAAAGAGGCGCAGGCCAACCTGTTGATCCATCCGGTTGTCGGTCTCACCAAACCCGGCGATGTCGACCACTTTACCCGCGTGCGCTGCTATGAGGCGGTGCTGGACAAGTACCCGCAATCGACCACCACGATGAGCCTTCTCAACCTTGCCATGCGCATGGCCGGACCACGCGAAGCGGTGTGGCACGGGATCATCCGCCGCAACCATGGGTGTACGCATTTCATCGTTGGCCGCGATCACGCCGGACCGGGCAAGAATTCGGCTGGCGAGGATTTCTACGGCCCCTATGACGCACAAGACCTCTTCCGCGAGCATGAGGCCGAGATCGGTCTTGAGATGGTTGACTTCAAACACATGGTCTATGTGCAGGAACGCGCACAATACGAACCGATGGACGAAATCGCCGACAAGGACGATGTGACCATCCTCAACATCTCGGGCACCGAACTGCGCCGCCGTCTGGCTGAAGGACTTGAAATTCCGGAATGGTTCAGCTTTCCCGAAGTGGTCACGGAACTTCGCAAGACCCGGCCGCCGCGGTCACAGCAGGGCTTCACCGTATTCTTCACCGGCTTTTCGGGGTCGGGCAAATCCACCATCGCCAACGCGCTGATGGTCAAGCTGATGGAGATGGGAGGTCGTCCGGTCACGCTCCTGGACGGGGATATCGTGCGTAAGCACCTGTCGTCGGAGTTGGGCTTCAGCAAGGAACACCGCGATCTGAACATTCGCCGCATCGGCTATGTCGCGTCCGAGATCACCAAGAACGGCGGCATTGCCATCTGCGCACCGATTGCGCCCTATGCCACCACCCGCCGCGCCGTGCGTGAAGACATCGAGGCGTTTGGAGCCTTCATCGAGGTGCATGTCGCCACCACGCTCGAAGAATGCGAACGCCGCGATCGCAAGGGCCTGTACAAGCTGGCGCGCGAAGGCAAGATCAAGGAATTCACCGGGATTTCAGACCCTTATGATGTACCGGAAAACCCGGAACTGCGCGTCGAGACCGAGAATGTCGAGGTCGACAACTGCGCGCATCAGGTGATCCTGAAGCTTGAATCCATGGGATTGATCGCAGGGCAGTGATCGAAAAGCCGGGCCAGCGCCCGGCTTTTTTTCGCAGCATCGCGATTTTGCAAACCACCCGTCGCGCCCAAACGTCACCTTGATCACGATTGTCCCGCATGGCCCTATGCGGGACGGACGGTTGGAGACGGAAGAATTTTCATCCCGCGACTCTGCCTTGTGGCATGTGCTGTACTTCTGCCTCGGCTCGCGATGGCTGAACCTGTTTGTGACGATACGGTCCAGAAGGTCTGCATCGAAACGGTGCAAACGGGTGATCAGGTCGTCTTCTACGGCGAGAACCGCCATAGTTTGCTTCCCGTCACCGTCAATCTTGAGCTGTCATTGACGAACTTGACTCGAACTCAAGGTGCGGCTGGACCGTTTGTGCTTGATGGCAACAAGCGCGAGCGCCTGTTCACGCTGACGCAAAGACGCAATGCGTCATGGTCCTACAGGTACAATTTCACCTGGAGCCGGGGGGACATCACGGCCCGGCATGATGACAGTGTCAGTTATCGTCTGCCTTTTCCTTCTGGACGGTCGTTCAATGTCGGTCAAAGCTGCGATGGTGCGTTTACCCATTCCGGCGCACATCGCTATGCGATTGACTTCAATATGCCCGAAGGCACCCCGGTCCACGCGGCGCGTGCCGGAGTCGTGGTGTCGGTCAAAGAGGATTCGCGCCGCGGTGGGGCAAGTGAAAATTACCAGGACGACGGAAATCACGTCATCATCAAGCATGCCGACCGAACATTGGGACAGTATTTCCATCTGAAACCCAATGGCGCATCAGTCAGGCTGGGAGATCGGATACAGGCGGGATCGCTTATTGGTTATTCGGGGAATACGGGCCAATCCACCGGCCCGCATTTACATTTCGATGTGATCAAAGGTGCGGCAGGGATCAAGAGCGAGACGATACTGATCCGTTTCAACACCTCACGCGGTCCGGTGCGATGCCCCTCGCGGGGCACAACACTGAGCGCTGCCAACTGACGTTCGTCAATGCACCGTGACGGGTGCGAAATCGTTCTGACGCGCCAACATGAAGGCCAGCTTCCGGTCTTTCACAAGCGCCAGACGCTCACCATCGGCCCGGTGGACGGCATAAATGGTCTCTTGATCACCAACTTCATCCTGAACATCCTCGGGCAGGTCAGCCACGGCAACCGGGCGGACATAAACAAGGTTGGACTGGTCTGCATCTTTGAAATCGAACGGCGTATTCATGGTCTACCCCTTCTTGATCTGGATTGTCTGAACCACGGTCTCTGGACGCAACAGGGTCAGATCGACATGCAGCAGCCCGTTTTCCATGATCGCCTCTCCCACTTCGACACCATCGGCAAGCACAAAACTGCGCTGAAACTGGCGCGCGGCGATTCCGCGATGCAGGAATACGCGGTCGGCACTGTCGTCATGTTGCCGACCTCGGATCACAAGCTGTCTGTCCTCAACGGTTATGCTGAGATCTTGTTCCCGAAATCCTGCCACCGCCAGTGTGATCCGATAGGATCCGTCGGACGTCTGTTCGATATTGAAAGGCGGATACCCATCGTTGCCGGACTTCGCCGTCCGTTCCAGCAAGCGTTCAAGTTGCTCGAACCCAAGCAGATGGGGATAAGAACCCAAGGTCAGTTTCGTCATCGACACGTCCTTTGCATAAAGCGACTGTGTGGTCACGGCCCCGTTTTGGCGACCGGTCTGGTAGAAATATGGGGACGCGCCCCACAAGACGCAAGGGCTTTGCGGAATCACGGAATGCGGTTATCTTCAAAGTCTCAGCAACCGCAAGGGACCGCACAGCGTCATGAATGCTCCTACTGATCTGTCGATGAAAACGGACGATGTTCTGACGGTCGAACTCGAGGTCTTTCGCCGCGAGCATCGTGATCTGGACGACGCCATTCGGGCGTTGCAGAAAACCGGCACGGCGGATCAGCTGACACTGCAGCGCCTGAAAAAGAAGAAACTGCGGCTGAAAGACAAGATCTCGCAGATCGAAGACCGGCTCTTGCCGGATATCATTGCTTAGTCGTCCGGGCTGAGTTGCCCCTCTATCCGATCTGGCTATAGTGCCCGCTCTGAACACCTGAAGGGGCGCGATTGCCATGTCAGACACCATCAAAGTGGGCATCATCATGGGAAGCCAGTCAGACTGGCCGACGATGAAGGCCGCGGCCGACATTCTGGACACGCTGGACGTGCCCTACGACGCGAAGATCGTCTCGGCCCATCGCACACCTGACCGGCTTTGGGACTATGGCAAGACAGCTGTGGACCGTGGTCTGCAGGTGATCATCGCGGGTGCCGGAGGGGCGGCGCACTTGCCCGGAATGATGGCGTCCAAGACCCGCGTGCCGGTGATCGGAGTCCCGGTTCAGACAAAAGCCTTGTCCGGTGTCGACAGCCTGTATTCCATCCTGCAAATGCCGCGCGGATACCCGGTGGCAACAATGGCGATTGGGTCGACAGGTGCGGCCAATGCGGGGTTGATGGCTGCGGGCATCCTGGCATTGCAGGATCCGGCGCTTGCGGCACGTTTGGACCAATGGCGCACGGACCTTTCGGACTCTATCCCAGACGCGCCCTCAGACGACGGATAACATCATGACGCTGTCTCTTCCGCTTGGATCAACCATCGGCATCATCGGCGGCGGCCAATTGGGCAGGATGCTGTCCGTCGCCGCCAGCAGGCTGGGTTTTCAATGCCACATCTTTGAACCGGGTGCCGAACCGCCGGCGGGACAGGTGGCTCAGCGCGTGACCACGGCCGCCTATGATGACGAGTCCGCGTTGCGCGCCTTTGGCAACGCTGTCGATCTCATCACCTATGAATTCGAAAATATCCCCACCGCCGCGCTTGATCTGTTGCAGGATCTGGCCCCGATCCATCCGGGCCGCGAGGCGTTGCGGGTCAGTCAGGACCGGCTGACGGAAAAGACCTTCCTGCAGCAACTGGGCCTGAAGACCGCCCCGTTCGCGGACATCACCGATGCCGCAAGTCTGGAAATGGCACTGGCAGAGATCGGAACCCCGTCAATCCTGAAAACCCGGCGCTTTGGATATGATGGCAAGGGTCAGGCGCGGATCACTGCGCCCGAAGACGCAGCGCAGGCATTGGCCGATATGCAGGGCGCACCGTCCATCCTTGAGGGATTCGTCGATTTCTCGCACGAAGTCTCCGTCATTGCCGCGCGTGGCCTTGATGGGGCGGTGGCCGCATTCGATCCGGGCGAAAACGTGCATTCCGATGGCATTCTTCGCACCACCACCGTTCCCGCACGCCTGTCCGCCAGTCAGCGCACCGACGCAGTCCTGATCGCCGCGCAGGTGGCGAATGCGCTGAATTATGTGGGGGTGTTGGGGGTCGAGCTGTTTGTGACACCGGGTGGTCTGATCGTGAACGAAATTGCGCCGCGTGTGCACAATTCAGGGCACTGGACGCAGAATGGCTGCGCCGTGGATCAATTCGAACAGCACATCCGCGCCATCACCGGATGGCCTTTGGGCGACGGCCAACGCCATGCCGATGTAGTGATGGAGAACCTGATCGGTGACGATATGGAGCGCGTGCCGGACCTGGCCAAAACCCCAGACTGCGCGCTGCATCTATATGGCAAGGCGGAAACCAAGCCGGGTCGCAAGATGGGCCATGTGAACCACGTCAAGCGCGCCTGATCTTCTCTGGCTCAAAAATATCCCGCGAAGTTTGAGCGGCTGGCCCCTCAATCCCGCAGGAACCGTTCCGCCACCGGTCCGGACAGATGCGCCACTTTCCCCGCTGCAAATGTTGCCACAACGCGTCGCGTCTGCGGGTTTAGCACGATGAGATCAGCACGTTTTCCGAGTTCCAGGTCGCCACGATCCGTCAACCCAAGCATTTGCGCCGGACCAGCGGACACCATCCGCCAGGCGCTTTGCAGATCGCACAGACCAAGCTCTTCAAGCCGGAACGCGGCGCGCAGGGGCGACGGATAGTGGTAGTCCGAGGCCAGCGCATTGCACAGACCGGCTGCAACCAGATTCTGCGCCGCGATATTGCCCGCATGACTGGCGCCGCGCACCACGTTGGGCGCGCCCAGGACGATGTGCGCACCATCTGCGCGCGCCGCGTGCGCCGCTTCGAGCGTTTCGGGAAATTCGCTGACAGTCACCCCGCGCTTGGACGAAGCAACGCGATCTTCGGCGGTGCTGTCGTCATGGCTTCCCAGGACAATGCCCCGCCTGCGCAGGCTATCGGACAGGTTATCCAAAGCGGCAGGCACCTCGGCTGATCGGGCGTGCAGATCCTGCATCAACGCCAGATGGGTCTCCGGGCTGCGGCCACTCTTGAGCGCCTGTCCGGTCAAACGTGGCGGCGTGCGCCCTTCGGCCAGGCGTTTGTGGGGCAGATGATCGTTGAAGACGACGTAACCGATATCAAAGCGGTCAATCGCAGCCTCGGCACGCGCAAATTCATCCATCAAATGCGTTTCAAGCCGCAATTGCAGGCGCAGGTCAACTGGAACCGAAGGTCTGACGGCGCAGACGCTTTCGAACACGTGTTCTGCAAAATCGGGGCCGCGCATACCGCCTTCCCAGCTGAAGAATTGCGCTAGCACGGCAGTGGTGATCCCATTGGCAGCCAACTCGGCAGCAGCCGCGACAACGCCGTATTCGGCCTCGCGCAGGGCGCCCCGACGTGGCGCCATGTGACGTTCGAACCCGTCTCCATGCGCGTCAACGATCCCCGGCAGAACAAGATATCCGGACAGATCTATCTCGCGCCCCGCCCGACTGTCTTGCACATACCCTTCGGAAAGGGACAGCGGCGCGGCGCTCCAGCCGGACGGCGTCAGCACTCTTGCTCCGACAAACGTACAGTCAATCGCCATCCGAAGCCTCCGGGCATATTCCGAAGATGCAGACCAGCTCTTCGGAATTGATCGCCTCGGTCCAGTCCAACTCCGGGTCAAAGCGACCAGTATGCAAAAAAAGGTCGACCTGCGCGATCACGGAGGGAGCTTGCATGATAAACGTATGGCTCACCGGCATCGTCAAGTGTGCGCGCATGCCCTTCACCTTGGTCGATGCGATCGACACCTTGCAATCGTCCTCACCCGCAATCAGACTAGAAAAGAACGGATTGAGCGAGCGCGTGCCCGCGATGACCCCCAGTTCGAAGTCCCCCGCTGGCAAGGACTTGGGCAGATCGTTCGGAGACGTTCCAAGCTGCTGCCCCGCAGGCCCATTGAGCCACTCAAACAGCTCCAATCCACCAAGTTGATCCACCAGTTCGCTGCCCTGATTGGGTGGTGCCAGCATGACGACCCGGCCCAGATTGGCCGGACGATTGTCCTGCAACCAGAACCGCAACAGGATGCCGCCCATGGAATGGGTCACAAAATCCACCCGATCATCGCCGCAGTTGGCAACGGCGTCCGGCAGCGTTTCCTCGACAAGTGTCTGGATACGCTTCGTGGTTGACGGATAGCCGGGTGCCTTGACCACATAGCCTTTCGCCTCGAGAACCGATTGCATCAGGGCAAAGGATGTCTCTGTCCGTGCGAGGCCGTGCAAAAGGATCACGCACTCCGCACGCGCGGGCGCTGCTGCAGAGAGAAAGGTGATCGCGGTTGCGATGGACAAAAGGATGGTGCGGATCATGTGCGTCAGATACGCTGTGCCGTGGTCATTAGAAAGAGGCTAGCGCCGCGACGTCACGGCGAGAAGCACACCACCCAAAACCAAAAGGGCCGCTGTTGCGAGGCGCAAGTTCACTATTTCAGACAGCACCAGCGCGCCGCCCGCCATGGCAATGACAGGCACCGTCAACTGGGCCACGGCCGCCGTGCTGCCGCGCAGTTGCGGCAGGACCGTGTACCAGAGTGCGTAGCCAAGCCCCGAAGTCACTGCGCCAGAGACGACGGCCATGGTCAGGCCGAACGCGCTTGCGGTTGAAATCCCCGTGTCGCCGGTGATCCCCGAAAGACCCAGCGCGAGGAACACGGCAATCACGGCGGCGATTCCGAAATTGGCCGCTGTCGCGCCCAGCGCGTCAGACAAGCGACGCCCGTTCAGGGAATAAAACCCCCATCCAATCCCGGCGGCTGCCATCGACATGGCATGCCAGACACTTGGGGCAGAGGCCTGACCCGGCAAGAGCAACCACGCCAACCCACTAAAGGCCAACAGCGCCCCCGTCCATCGCTGTGGCGAGGGCCGTTCTCCGCAGAGAAGAGCACCGGCGAACATGGTGATCTGCACCATCCCGAAGAGGATCAGCGCGCCCAAGCCGGCATCAAGACTTTGATAGGCAACCGAAAATCCAAAAATATAGACAAGCAAAGACGACACACCCACCAAGCGCCTTGTTCCACCAAGGGACAGTTTGCGATCCCGGAGCCACACAAGACTTGCGAGCATGATCGCACCAGCCAAAAGCCGAACCACGCCAAAACTGATCGCGTCAATGTCACCGGCAGTGAGCGCGACCCGGTTCAGAATCGAGTTTGCCGCGAAGGCAAACATGGTCAGGGATGTGAGCAGAACCAGATGCATGGCGATGCGTAGCGCGCGGCATCACCAGAGGCCATATCCCACGTTGCGAAAGATCGACCGTGCACCCGCGAAGACCCAAAATTCCCGGTGCAAAGAATGCTGCTTCATGCGTGAACCACTGCGAAACCCTGCAAGCCGGAAACAAACAAAGGCGCCCGAAGGCGCCTTTGCTCAAACTCGTGACAGCATGTGCTGACCGGTATCCCGAAGGATACCAGGCAGATTACATCATGCCGCCCATGCCGCCCATGCCGCCCATGTCCGGCATACCGCCACCGGCGCCTTCTTTTTGCGGCTTGTCAGCAACCATCGCTTCGGTTGTGATCAGCAGGCCAGCGATCGAGGACGCATCCTCGAGTGCTGTGCGGACAACCTTTGCCGGGTCGATCACGCCGAACTTGAACATGTCGCCATATTCGTCGGTCTGCGCGTTGTAGCCGAACTTCAGGTCGTCGCTTTCGCGGATCTTGCCCGCAACGACGGAACCGTCGACGCCTGCGTTTTCAGCGATCTGGCGCAGCGGGGATTCCAGCGCCTTGCGAACGATGGCGATACCGGCGTTCTGGTCGCTGTTGGCACCTTCGAGGCCAGCCAATGTCTTGGCCGCCTGAACAAGCGCAACGCCACCACCGACGACAACACCTTCCTGAACCGCAGCGCGGGTCGCGTTCAGAGCATCGTCAACACGGTCCTTGCGCTCTTTCACTTCGGTTTCGGTCATGCCGCCAACCCGGATGACAGCAACGCCGCCTGCGAGTTTCGCAACACGCTCTTGCAGCTTCTCACGGTCGTAATCGGACGTGGTCTCTTCGATCTGGTTGCGGATCTGGGCAACGCGTGCCTCGATCTCGGCCTTCTCGCCAGCGCCGTCAACGATGGTGGTCTCGTCTTTGGTGATCTGGATTTTCTTGGCGGAACCAAGCATGTCCATGGTCACGTTCTCGAGCTTCATGCCAAGATCTTCCGAGATCACCTGACCGCCGGTCAGGATCGCGATGTCCTGAAGCATCGCCTTGCGACGATCGCCAAAGCCCGGTGCCTTGACCGCTGCGATCTTCAGACCGCCACGCAGCTTGTTGACCACGAGAGTCGCCAGCGCTTCGCCTTCGACGTCTTCTGCGATAATCAGCAGCGGCTTCTGCGACTGGATCACCTGCTCGAGCAGCGGAACCATCGGCTGAAGCGACGACAGTTTCTTCTCGTGCAGCAGGACAATGCAGTCCTCCAGCTCGGCTGTCATCTTGTCGGCATTGGTCACGAAATAGGGGCTCAGATAGCCACGGTCGAACTGCATGCCTTCGACAACATCGGTCTCGGTCTCGAGGCCTTTGTTTTCTTCGACGGTGATCACACCCTCGTTGCCGACTTTCTGCATCGCATCCGCGATCTGGCGGCCGATTTCGGCTTCGCCGTTTGCAGAGATGGTGCCGACCTGTGCGACTTCGGCACTGTCGTTGACCGGGCGTGCTGCGGCCTTGATCGCTTCGACAACCTTGGAGGTCGCCAGATCAATACCACGCTTGAGGTCCATCGGGTTCATGCCCGCTGCAACCGACTTCATGCCTTCCTTGACGATGGCCTGGGCCAGAACCGTCGCGGTGGTGGTGCCGTCGCCGGCTTCGTCATTGGTGCGGGAAGCGACTTCCTTTACCATCTGCGCGCCCATGTTCTCGAACTTGTCGTCGAGTTCGATTTCCTTGGCGACAGAGACACCGTCCTTGGTGATGCGTGGGGAGCCGAACGATTTGTCCAGAACCACGTTGCGGCCTTTGGGGCCGAGGGTCACTTTGACGGCGTCGGCAAGGATGTTCACACCCTTGAGCATCCGGTTACGCGCGTCCGTGCTGAATTTTACGTCTTTTGCAGACATCTCATAATCTCCACTAATTAGTCAGAGTTGGTGTTCGCGATCACGACGGGCGTTCAGGCAGCTTTCGCTTCTGCATCGTCCGAAATGATGCCGAGGATGTCCGACTCCTTCATGATGAGGAGTTCTTCGCCATTGACCGTCACCTCGGTGCCCGACCATTTGCCAAAAAGGACCTTGTCGCCTGCGGCGACAGCCATCTCGATCAGCTCGCCACTGTCTTTGCGCGCGCCATCGCCACACGCAACAACCATGCCTTCTGCAGGTTTTTCTTTGGCGCTATCTGGAATGATCAGGCCACCAGCAGTTTTATCATCGCTCTCAACGCGACGGACCAGCACACGGTCATGAAGCGGTTTGAATGCCATCTTCGAGTCTCCTTGCTCAAAGGTTTCACTTGAAAGTCCCTCGCTCTTCGAAGGACTGTTGTCACTCTATTGGTACGAGTGCTAACGGCGTGTAGTTAGGCATGCCAAGACAGTGAGTCAACACGCTTGTCAGCAAATTTATTCAGGTCTCGGACGGATCAGTCGCTGGCGTGATCAGTAGCTTGGTGAGCGTTCTGCCCAACCCGCAAAAATCTTTTCCAATGCGACAACCACATAATAAAGCACGATACCCATCAGAGCGAGCGCAATGAGCACCGCAAACATCAATGGATAGTCCGAGTTCGTCTTGCCGGAATCAAACAGCGCGCCCAACCCGCGTCCATGCGGCGAGACAATCTCCATAAGGTTGGTTCCGATAAAGGCCAGCGTCACCGCCACTTTCAAAGCACCGAAAAACTCGGGCAAGGTCTTGGGCAGCGCGATTTTCCAGAAGATCGCCGTTTTGGACGCCCCGAGAGAGCGAAGGATGTCCCGGTATTCCGGTTCAAGCGTGCTGAGCCCAATCGAAACCGAAACCGCAATCGGAAAGAACGAAATCATGAAGGCGATCAAGATGGTATTGAAGTTGTGTTGCCCGACGAACAGCAACGCCACGATGGGCACAACTGTCGCCTTTGGAATGGCGTTGAAGCCCACAAGCAACGGGTAAAGTGCATCGCGCATCAGCCGCGAGAACCCCATGACCATGCCAAGCAGCACGCCAAACGCGATGGCCAGAACGAGTCCGACCACGGTCCGCCACAACGTTTGCCACCCCATGACGATGAAAAGGTCCCAGTAGCGCGCATAGGCCGGTGGCAGGTCCGAGGGCGAGGCCATGACATAATTGGGCCAGTCGTTCACCCAGACCAGAAATTCCCAAAAAAGGCCAAAAATGACGATCGCGGCCACAGGCACCAGAATACTGCGTATGTTCATCGGCCTGCCTCGACTGAGTCTGTACGACCCTGTGCAATCTGGATCTGATGGCGCAGGATGTTCAGCGCTTCGGCGGATTGTGGGGTGTAAAGATGTTCGATGTCCCTCTCGCCCGTCAGATGCACATCCATGACATATTGCGTCCGCGCCGGGCGTCCGGACAAAACCACAACCTGATCGGCAAGAAAGATTGATTCGCGCAGATCGTGTGTGATCAGGACACCCGTAAACGGCTCTTCGGCCTTGACCTTGTGCATGGTCTGCCAAAGGTCTTCGCGGGTGAAGGCATCCAACGCGCCGAAGGGTTCATCCAGGATCAGCACTTCTGGCTTGTGAACGATGGACCTGCACAGCGACGCACGCTGGCGCATGCCCCCCGACAATTCGCTTGGGCGTTTGTCCTCGAACCCTTCCAGCCCGACAAGCGCCAAAAGGCTGCGTGCGCGCTCTTCCTGATCGCGCTTGGACATCTTTGTCGGCACGATCTCAAGCGGCAGCATCACGTTTTGAAGGATGGTCCGCCATTCCAACAGCACTGGATTCTGGAACGCCATGCCGACGGTTGATTTTGGTCCCTTGACCAGTTCCCCATGCAACCAGACCTCGCCCTCATCCGGTTTCATCAACCCCGCAATCAGACGGGTCAAGGTGGACTTGCCGCAACCGGACGGGCCGACAACCGCGGCAAAACCACCTTCGGGCACGGTCAATTCCAAGCCATCAAGCACTGGCAACGGGCCGGCCTTGGTCTGGTAGGCGTGCCGCACGCCTTTGATTTCAATCAGAGTATCGGACACGCGCACCGCCTGGGGTCACAGGGCCAACCGAATAATCCAGGCTGGCCCAGAGTTGGAGTTATTTCAGCATCCGCATGCTGGCATCGGGCAGATAGGCGTCGGTGAAGTACAGGCTCGCATCTGGTGTGTTCTGAAACTCGTAGGTCAGCGCGACCTGCTCGAGCGCGGTTGCCATACGGTCAGCATCAATGCCACCCATGCCATTTTCCATGACGTAATCGGTCGCGACATTTGCGTCGATCGACAACTCCAGGCGTCGTTGCTCAAGCTCCGCATCGGCAGCCGGATTACGTTCGATCAGGCTTTCGATCGCGGATGCCGGATCGGCAATCGAATCCTTCCAGCCAGCCGCAATCGCACCAATAAAGCCCTTGATGACCTCTGGGTTGGCAGCAGCGTAATCCGTGTTTGCGATGATCGCGTTGCCATACAGGGCAAGGCCATAATCCGCCATCAGAATAGTGGAAATGTCATCTTCCGGAACACCCAACCGCACGAGGTTCAGGTAGGATGAAAAGGAAAAGCCCGTGACAGCCGCGACATTGCCTTCTGCAAGCATCGGCTCACGCGTGGGGAAACCTACCGGTTCGACAGTGATGGCATCGACGTCCAGATCATTGGCAATCGCAAACGCCGGGAATTGCGCCCAGGCCCCATCGGGGGGCGGAGCACCCAGCACGCGACCCTCGAGATCCTTGGGGACATTCACACCCAGCGATTTACGCCCGATGATGGCAAAAGGCGGCTTGTCATACACCATCATCACTGCAGTGACCGGCGCACCCGGGTTCTGGTCAAGAAACGTGATCAACGAATTGATATCGGCAAAGCCAACCGGGAACGCACCGGTTGCCACTTTCGGAATCGCGTCAAGCGACCCTTGACCGGCCGAAATTTCAACCGACAGGTCGGCGGCCTCGAAAAAACCCTTGTCGATGGCGACGAAATACGGCGCGGACGGCCCTTCGAATTTCCAGTCCAGCGCGAATGGAAGGTCGGTCTGCGCAAGCGCGGTACCAGCAAGGCCAAGGGTTGCAGCAAAGGCCGCGAGAGTTTGTTTCAGCTTTGGATTATCCCCAGTTTTTCCGCGCCAACCTGTGGCATCCAAATGAGAAACGGAACGCAAAGCGGAAATATCGCCAATGCGCTGTCAAGCGTCGCCTTCATATTGCTCAATCTTGGACCGATTGCTGAATAAATGTGCACTCTTTGTCTACGGGCTTGGTCGATTAGTGCAACAATCAAGCAGCCGAGGGCTGTGCAGATCATCTCTGACGTGCTTTTCTGTCCGCATTACATTCCGCGATTTAAGGACGACAAGATGCGTTTCCCCCTTGCCCTATCATTTGCCCTTTTTGCAACAGTGGCAGCCGCGCAGAACCAGCCCAACACCGTGCTTGTGATGGACGGGTCAGGGTCGATGTGGGGACAGGTGGACGGTGTCGCCAAGATCACCATCGCGCAGGATGTTGTCGGAAACCTGCTGTCTGATTTCCCGGCGGAACAAGGTCTTGGCCTGACCGTGTACGGCCATCGCGAACGCGGCGAGTGTACGGATATTGAAACCGTTGTGGCCCCTGCCCCTGGAACGGCCGCGCAAATTGCGACTGCGGTGAATGGAATCAAGCCGCTGGGCAAAACGCCGATGACCGACGCGGTGATCGCTGCGGCGCAAGCCCTTCGCTACACAGAGGAAAAGGCGACTGTCATCCTGGTCAGCGACGGGGTGGAGACCTGCAATCCCGACCCGTGTGCAGCCGCACGTCTTCTGGAAGAGGCCGGGATTGACTTCACCGCCCATGTGATCGGTTTCGATGTCGGGTCTGATGCCGAAGCCCTTGCCCAGATGCAGTGCATTGCAGACGAGACCGGAGGCCAATTCCTGACCGCCGACACGGCCGACCAGTTGACCGCAGCCCTGACCCAGGTCGCTGCTGCCCCACCTGAGCCAGAGCCAGAGCCGGAACCCGTCCTTGTTCCAACCACGCTGACCGCCGTGATCGAAGGCTCGGAAACGCTTGTATCCGGCCCGATCCTTTGGGAACTGACCAGCAACACCGAGACCGTGCTGAGCGACACAGAGGGTAATCCACTGGATCTGCAACTGCCCGAGGGCTCTTACACCGCCATCGCTTACAGTAGTGCGCTTGAAACGGAACTGAGCCGCCAGTTTGTGGCCATAGGCGATGCTGCCTCTGTCCAGATTGCGTTCCCCGAGCCCAGGGAAACCGCCCGAGTGCTCGTCCCTGCCGAGGCCGTGGCAGGCAGCACCATTCAGGTGGGCTGGGACGGGCCGGACTATGCTGACGATTACATCGGGATCGGGGCAGTAGACGCAGAAAACGCCGATATGTGGCGCAACTGGGTTTATACCTCGTCCGGCAATCCGGTTGACCTTTTGGTGCCATCCACACCGGGCCCGCATATCGTCCGATATTTCAAACGCGACGGGCGCGATCCCCTTGGTGCCACCGAGATCCTGGTAACGCCCGCCACCGCAACGCTGTCCACTGTGGCAGAGGCTTCTGCCGGGTCCGAAATCATGGTGGACTGGACCGGACCAGACTATGCTGACGATTATATCGGCATTGGAAAGGTCGGAGCGGATGGCGCAAACCAATGGGAAAACTGGACTTATGTCCGATCCGGTTCCCCGGTTGCATTGACCATTCCTTCGGAACCGGGCGACTACGAAATCACCTATTTCATGCGACAGGACCGAACTCCGCTGGCGACCATTACGTTCAAGGCCACAGACGTGACGGCGCGCGTCATCGCCCCCTCAGAGGCAGAAGCCGGGTCAACCATCGAAATCGGCTGGACAGGCCCGGACTATGCCGACGACTATATCGGGATCGGCAGGGTGGATGCCGATGGGTCAAACCAGTGGGAGAACTGGACCTACACCCGATCGGGCAACCCACTGGACCTTGTCCTGCCTTCCGAACCCGGAGACTACCGGATCACCTATTTCCAGCGGCAGGATCGCACACCTCTCGCGTCTGTTCCCATCACGCTGACCGCGGTCAGCGCAAGCATCACCGCACCAACCGAGGCAGAGGCCGGATCAACCATCGAGATTGGCTGGACCGGCCCTGATTATGCAGACGACTATATCGGGGTCGGCAAGGTGGATGCCGATGGCGCGAACCAATGGGAAAACTGGGTCTACACCAGAACGGGCAACCCGACAGATCTTGAGCTCCCGTCAGAGCCGGGCGCGTACATGATCACCTATTTCCAGCGACAGGACAGAACGCCCTTGGCGTCTGTGCCCATCACTCTGACCGCCGTGAGCGCCAGCATCACTGCGCCAAGTGAAGCCGTTGCGGGCTCGACCATCGAAATAGGCTGGACGGGGCCGGATTATGCCGACGACTACATCGGTGTCGGAAAGGTCGATGCCGATGGCGCAAACCAATGGGAAAACTGGGTCTATACCCGGACGGGCAACCCGACCGACCTGCTGCTGCCGCCAGAACCGGGCGTTTATACGATCACCTATTTCCAACGGCAGGATCGCACACCGCTGGCATCGGTCCCGATCACACTGACCCCGGTAGACGCAACGCTTGAGGCTCCGGCAGAGGCTCCGGCGGGATCGACTGTCGACGTGATGTGGACCGGACCGGATTACGCGGATGATTACATCGGCATCGGAGCAGTAGACGCATCCGGGGCCAACCAGTGGCAAAACTGGAAATACACCCGCGACGGGAATCCGGCGAAGATTATCATGCCTACCAGTCCGGGAGAGTATGTGATCCGTTACTTCGTGCGTCAGGACAGGGGCGCGATCGCCGAAATCCCGATTACGGCCACAGCTGTTGAAGCCACGCTGATTGCGCCCGCATCCGCAGCGGCCGGGTCAACGGTCGAGGTCGGCTGGACAGGACCGGACTATGCCGACGATTATATCGGCATCGGATTGGCGGGCGCTTCCGGCGGGGCGCAATGGCAGGCCTGGAGCTACACACGGGACGGCAATCCCGCCAAGATCAAGATCCCCGACGCGCCGGGTGAATATGTGGTGCAGTACTTCATGCGGCAGGACCGGACGGGCATTGCGCAAACCACCCTGACGGTCGAATGAATCAACGGTCGGGCAGTCTGTGCCCGGCCTATCCCAGACTTTCGTCCCAATCGGCCAATCCCTTGCGCCCTTGCGGTGTCAGAGCGTACACGCCCTTTTCGACCTTCCTGAACCAGCCGTAATGATTATCCCGCATCAACCGTGTCGCTGTCTTGACCCCGGTGGCCTTTGCAATGATCGCCCCCTTTTCAGCGCCCGCTTCCGCCAGGTACAGCGCGCAGCGCAGCGCATCTTGCCGATAGGCCGTGACGATACCATGACGGGTCGCACCGCCGTCATTCGGATCGCCCACCAGACGGTCAAACTCCCGTAGCAGCTTTGCCCGCTTCGACTTGTTCTTGCGCGGCGCATAAGGTGTGGGGTCGCACTGAGCCTCCACGGCGCCATCCTTGCGCACAGTCAGAAAACCAAGCCCGAGACGACGACACAGCATCGTGTTTTCACGCAAGGCGCGCCGCGCAGTGCGGCCTGTCGGTTTGACAACCGCGATATAGACCAGATCGGTCATACCAAGACGTGTCACCGCCTGATGATACAGCGTCAGGTTCAGCCGCAGCTTCAGCTCAACGATGACAGGGTCTTCATCTCCGCGCACGGCAACCAGATCAGCAGCGCCCACCTCGCCCTTCACGGTATAGCCCTGGGCCTGCAGATAGGCCTTCACATGCGGATAAAGATCAGCTTCGCGCTCCATGTCACATGAATGCGCGACTGCCTTGTCGCTGGCAAGCACAGCGCCTAGCTTTCAGGCACCACGCCCCGAAAGGATGCCAAGATGCTCACCCGCCTGCTGTCGTTCCTTTGCCTCTTGGCATTGTCGCACCCAGCACTCGCTGCCTGTGCCGGCAACGATCTGCGTACCACGCTAAGCCCAGAGGAACAGACACGCCTGCAAGCCGCGCTGGCCGACGCCCCGTTTGCCGAGGGCAATCACTGGCGGGCCACGCGCGATGACCAGACACTGCACCTGATTGGCACCATGCACCTTTCCGACGCCCGCCTTGACGCCCCTTTGGAGCGCATGAGTGACGTGATCGAAACGGCAGATCTTGTGCTGCTTGAAATGACCGACGAAGACGAGACCGCGTTGCAGCAGCGCCTGACATCCGATCCCGGACTCCTGATGATGCCTGACGCCACACTGCCAGAATTGTTGTCCGAAGAGGACTGGGCAAAAATGTCCGAAGCGCTGAAGGCGCGCGGAATGCCGCCCTTTATGGCAGCCCGATTCCAGCCCTGGTACGTTTCTGTCCTGCTTGCCGTTCCGCCTTGCGCGGCACTGCCCGACCTTGCCAATGGCGGGATGGACGCGCGGATCGAGGCGCTTGCCACATCCGCCGGCGTGCCGCGCGCCGCGTTGGAAGATGTGGAAACCATCTTTGCCGCTTTCGCGGACCAGCCGCGTGCAACGCAGATCGACATGATGTTGTCGTCCCTTGTCGATCCGGCAATCAGCGAAGATCTGTTTGCAACCCTGCTGGCAAGCTATTTCGACGAAGCACATGCCGAAGGCTGGGCGGTCTCTGCCATGCTGGCGGAGCGATACAGTCCGATAGAGGCCTCTGCGGCGGCGGACATCTTTGCGACAATGGAACAGGAACTGCTGATCGACCGAAACCGCGCCTGGATTCCCGTTTTGACAAAGGCTGTCCAAGACAACGATCTGGTTGTCGCAGCTTTTGGTGCGGCGCATCTTCCGGGCAAGCACGGTGTGTTGGCCCTTCTCGAAGCCGAGGGTTTTACCCTAGAACGGCTACCCTTCTGAGGCCACGCGCCCCCGCACCTGACTGTCGTCTTTCAGCAAGAGCACCAAAGCCGCCATCGTCATAACGACCCCGACAAGAATAAGCATTGGCGGCAATGGCTGTCCCAGTGCCATTTCCCACAGGATCACCCAACTGGGGGTGAGGTAGGTATAGGCCATCACCTTGGCCGAAGGCAGGCACATACTTGCGTATTGCAGCAACAGGAAGGTCAGGGCGCTGGCAAAGACCGAGGTATAGGCAATGGTGATCCACACGATGGCAGGCAGCGATGACCAGTCTGTCGCCAACAGCGAAGGCCCCCCGAAGACCAGGAGGAGGATGGCACCGGCAACAAGCGTTCCAAAGGTAAAGACCGCAGGACGCTCCCCCCTGTTCAATCTCGGAACAAGCGGGGCATAGAACGCATGGGCAACACATCCGATGAAATAGATGACCTCGCCACGCCCGATTCCAAACGCCAGAAGCGCGCCAATATCTGCACGGAAGATCACCCAAAGCGCCCCGACGCCGCCGATCCCCAAGGCCACAGCCATGCGCGCAGTCAGAACCTGGCGTAGAAGCAACCAGCCGAACCCCGCCGCGACGAGGGGTGTCAGCGTGAACACCGCCGCCATCGACACCGGCGCGCCGGTCTTGAGTCCCTCGAACATCAGCACGAAATAAGCCACCAGGAACAGCGCAAGAACGCCGTACCGCCACGGTGCGCGCAAGGCCGATCTGTCCATTCCACCGGTCGAAAAGACCAGCACGGCAAGGATCGTCGCCGCAATGACAAACCGCACCGCGTTCAACGCCTCTGGCGCAATATGCGGAGCGGCCATGGAGCCAAGCGAGAAAGAACCTGCCACCAAAGCCGAAAAGGCCAGCATTGCAAAGTGTCCGCGTTTTGCGTCGGTCATGTCATGCAGTTTTCGCGTCATTGTCTTTGACCGCCGCCTTGAGATGGCTGAGCAAAGCCTGCACCTTGGCCGTCCGGTGGAGATCGACATGGGTGACCAACCAAAGCTGTGCAGCCCATTCTTCCTTGGCGGGCATCATCTCGACCAGGTTGGGATCGGCTTCGGCTTCCGTGACCCCGATAAACCCCATGCCTGCCCCGCTGCAGACGGCCGCTTTCATGCTCTGGGAATCTGTTGCACGAAACACGACCCGGTCATACGGCACCCGCGCCCGCAACCAGCGTTGAAAAGGCGCACGCGATTCAGGGTTGTCGTTTGCCACGAACACATGATTGACAAGGTCAGCCTCATCCTTGGGAAGACCAAACTTCTCGACATAGCCTCTGGAAGCATACAGCCCGACGCGCAGTTGCATCAGCGGCTGCACCACGTTGTCCGGCTCGTCAGGGGCCGTTCCCGCACGGATCGCCACATGGGCCTCGCCATATTCAAGCCGGAACACCCGCGCATCGGTCAGATAGCGCAGGATGACATCGGGATATTGTTCCTTGAACTGGGTGAGCACCGGCACAAGCAGATCGGACAGTTCTACAATCGAGGTGATCATGAGTTCACCGCTCACTTCGGAGCCGCGACCGCGAATCCGACCCACAAGCTGCTGCAATTGATCTTCAGTTGTCTGCGCCACGCGGGCCAGATCCTCTCCGGATTCAGTTGGGGTATAGCCGCGCGCATGGCGCTGGAAGAGTTTCACACCCAGACGCCCCTCCAGGGCATCAATATGTCGAATAACCGTCGCATGATGCACGCCCAGCACCTCAGCGGCGCCGCTTACCGTGCCTTGCCGGGCAACCTGATAGGCCGTCCGCACTTCGTCCCAATGGTCCATCACAATCCTCTGTGCAAACGCTCACACCTGCTGCGCATTTCTTCCCATTTCGTGCGCAGGCGCAAGGCATATATGCGCAGACCAGGATAACAAACCCGTAACCGGAGCTTACCATGACCCAAACTGTTCTACGGATTGACGCATCTGCTCGTCTCGACGGCTCTGAAAGCCGCGCACTGACACAACGCATCATCGACCGTCTGGCCCCCAGCACCGTGATCCATCGCGATCTGGCCAGTGCCATCCCTGCAATCGACGCGGATTGGCTGGCCGCGAACTGGACACCAGAGGACCAACGCACCGAGGCCCAGCGTGAAAAACTGGCTCTATCGACCACATTGATCGCCGAGCTCAAGGCGGCCGACACGCTGGTGATCGGCACACCGATCTACAATTTCGCGATCCCGGCCACCCTGAAAGCCTGGATTGACCAGATCGCACGCGCCGGCCAGACGTTTCAATATTCCGAAACCGGCCCCAAAGGCCTTCTCAGCGGAAAACGCGCCATTGTGGCGATTGCGTCGGGCGGGACTCAGGTTGGCTCGGACATCGACTTTGCAAGTGGCTACCTGCGCCATGTTCTTGGCTTTGTCGGGATCACCGATGTTCAATTTGTACCTGCCGACCAGCTGATGTTGGATGCAGATGCATCACATGCCAAGGCCGACGCAGCGTTGAACGCGCTCGCGGCCTGATCGGAAAAGGGCGCGGCTTGACTCCGAGTCCTGTTTTCGCCTAAACGCACCACAATTCCGGGAAGTCCATCTTTCCGGTCCCTTGGGTTCTACCCGGGATCGCCCCCCACCAGCGTGTCACGCCCGTGGGGGCGTTTGACGTTTGGTATATGCGCCGCTGGCCCTTACATCAGGACCAGATCATCGGCAAAGGAGGCGAGAGCCCATGTTTGAAAATCTGTCCGACCGCCTAGGCAGCGTCTTTGACCGGCTCACCAAACAGGGCGCCCTGTCCGAAGACGACGTCAAGACCGCGCTGCGCGAAGTGCGTGTCGCCCTGCTCGAAGCCGACGTGTCCCTGCCCGTCGCGCGGGATTTCATCAAGGCGATTCAGGATAAGGCGACGGGTCAGGCGGTCACAAAGTCGATCACCCCCGGCCAGCAGGTCGTCAAGATCGTCCATGACGAACTCAAGCATGTGCTGACGGGTGATGAAGACCCCGGCAAGCTCAAGATCGACAACGCGCCCGCACCGATCCTGATGGTCGGCCTGCAGGGTGGCGGCAAGACCACCACCACCGCCAAGATCGCCAAGCGCCTGAAAGAGCGCGAGGGCAAGAAGGTGCTGATGGCGTCGCTCGACGTGAACCGCCCCGCCGCGATGGAGCAGCTCCAGATCCTCGGCGCGCAGATCGGCGTCGACACGTTGCCCATCGTCAAGGGCGAAAGCCCCGTGGCCATCGCCAAGCGCGCCAAGACACAGGCGAGCCTTGGCGGCTACGATGTCTACATGCTCGACACAGCCGGTCGTTTGTCCATCGACGAAGAGCTGATGGCGCAGGTCGAAGCGGTGCGCGACGTCGCCAACCCGCGCGAAACGCTGCTGGTTGTCGATGGCCTGACAGGTCAGGACGCCGTTCATACCGCCGAAAATTTCGATGAGCGTATCGGCATCACCGGCGTGGTCTTGACCCGGATGGACGGTGACGGCCGCGGCGGTGCGGCTTTGTCCATGCGTGCGGTCACCGGCAAGCCGATCCGTTTTGTCGGTCTGGGCGAAAAGATGGACGCGCTCGAAACCTTCGAGCCGGACCGGATCGCCGGCCGCATCCTTGGCATGGGCGACATCGTGGCGCTGGTCGAGAAGGCGCAGCAGACGCTCGAGGTCGAACAGGCCGAGCGCATGATGAAGCGCTTCCAGAAGGGGATGTTCAACATGAACGACCTCAAGATGCAGCTGGACCAGATGATGAAGATGGGCGGCATGGAAGGCATGATGTCGATGATGCCGGGTGCCGCCAAGATGGCCAAGCAGATGGATGGTGCCGGCATTGACGACAAGATGTTGCGCCAGCAGATCGCGCTGATCAACTCCATGACCAAGAAGGAACGCGCCAACCCGCAGATCCTCCAGGCCAGCCGCAAGAAGCGCATCGCCAAAGGTGCCGGGATGGAGGTTTCCGACCTCAACAAACTTCTGAAAATGCAGCGCCAGATGGGCGACATGATGAAGAAGATGGGCAAGATGGGCAAAGGCGGCATGCTGAAACAAGCCATGAAGGGCATGTTCGGCAAAGGCGGCCCCGAGGCCGGAATGGACCCGTCCCAGATGGATCCCAAGGCGCTAGAGCAAGCGGCCAAACAGCTTGGTATGGGTGGAATGCCCGGAATGGGTGGCGGCGGTGGACTGCCACCGGGCCTGAGCGGATTTGGGAAGAAGAAATAATGACGTCTTCTTTCCACAAACGCGCGTGTTCGCAACCAGACACGCGCGACCACACCGGCAAACTGGCTCACCGTGCCAATGGCTCAAGAAACGTGCCGCGCGCGAGCGTGACATTGTAATCGCGTGAGAACGGCCCCTGTCATAACCACGCCGCGATTGGCGCTGCGTCCGCACCGGATGGACGACATGGAAGCCTTCTGGGCCTTCTATCAGTCTCCGCGCGCGGTCTATGTCGGGCCTCCCAGGAACCGGACCCATCTGTTTTACGGTCTGTCGTCCGAAATTGTGGCGTGGGACTGGATGGGTCATGGCGCATGGGCCATCGACACCGCCGAGGGGGATTTCATTGGTCAGGTCGCCATCACCCAGCCGCCGCATTTTCCCGAGCGCGAAATCGGCTGGACCCTGTTCGAGGGATTTGAAGGCAAGGGCTATGCAGCCGAAGCGGCAACCGCGGCGCTGAACTGGGCATGGGAACAGGGTCTCGATACGCTGGTCAGCTACATCACGCCGGAAAACATCCGCTCGCGGGCACTGGCCGAGCGGTTGGGTGCGGTGCTTGATCTGGACGCCCCATTGCCCGAGGGGGAAACGCCCGACGAGACCGTGGTCTACCGCCATAGTCCCGACGGTGACGGCAGCCCGGAGGCTTACGCATGAGCCTCACCGCCGCACCAACGCTGGAAACCGACCGCCTGATCCTGCGCTCGCCCGAAAAGGCCGACGCGGAAGCCATGATTGCGTTTCTCATGGATGACAACCGTTCAGAAGGCTTCGGCGGCTATACCAATCGTTCTGATTCGTGGCGCTGGTTCACTCTGAACGTGGGCCATTGGCATTGGCACGGCTATGGTTACTTCACGATTCAGGACAAGGCGACCGGCAAACCGGCGGGGATCAGCGGTATCTGGAACCCCGAAGGCTGGCCCGAACCAGAGGTGGGTTGGGTTGTCTTTGACGGATTCGAGGGCAAGGGCATCGCCTATGAGGCGGCAATGCGCGCGCGCCAGTGGGCTTACGAAGACCTTGGTTTCACCACGCTGACCTCGAACATCGTGCCGGGCAACACCCGGTCGATCCGTTTGGCCGAGCGTATGGGCGCCACCTATGAGCGGACATATGACAACCCGAACATGGGCGAAGACCTGCTGTACCGCCATCCGGGACCGGAGGCGCTGTCATGACGCTGGACATTCCCGTTCTCGAAACCAGACACCTCGTCCTGCGTGGCCCGCGCCTGTCGGATCATGCGGCGTTCTGCGCCTATTTTGCCGATCCGCGCAGCAAATGGAACGGTGGGCCGCTCGACCCTCGCGCGGTCGAGGGGATGATCACCTCGGCGGCGGGCGGCTGGGCACTGCGGGGCTACGGTCTTTGGTTCATCACCCTGAAGGACGACGATCACGCCATCGGGTTTGCCGGTGTTTTTCACCCGTTCGATTGGCCCGAACCTGAACTTGGCTACGGCATTGCCGGTGCCTATGAAGGCAAGGGTCTGGCATTCGAGGCTGCAATGGCTGCACGACACGGCGCAGCGACGCTGCTTGGGCTGACCCATCTGCCAAGTTTCATCGCGCCAGACAATGCGCGCTCGCAGGCGCTTGCCTTGCGCATGGGCGCAGTGCGCGAGCCCGACATCACGCTGCGGGACAAGACCGCGCAGGTCTACCGCCATCCAAAGATGGAGGCCGCGTAATGGGTCACCGCGACATTCCCGTTCTGGAAACCAAGCGTCTGCAACTGCGCAGCCCAAAGGCCGAGGATTACCCGGACTTCAAGGCAACCTTCGCCTCCTACCGGTCCCGCTTCATGGGGGGGCCGCTCAATGCCTACGAAGCCTGGATGCTTTATGCCGCCGAGATCGGACATTGGGAAATCCGCGGCTTCGGCATGTGGATGATCCACCTCAAGGACACGGGCGAAACCGTCGGCATGGCGGGCGGCTGGTCGCCGGCGAAATGGCCCGAACGCGAAATCGCCTGGATCATCTGGCCAGACCGCGCGGGCAAGGGCTATGCGCTGGAAGCGACCGTTCGCGTGCGGCGCTATTTCTACGACGAAAAGGGCTGGGACACGGCAGTCAGCTATCTTGACCCCAAGAACCTTGACAGTATCCGGCTGGCCGAACGCCTTGGCGCGAAAAAGGATCACGACGCCCCCACGGTCGACGGAAGCGACGTGGTGTACCGTCACCCTGGCCCCGACGCCCTGCGTGGCACACAGCTTGCCCATGGCATCGACATGGAAATCGCGCATTACCAAGACCCTCTGTTCAAACCGAAAGGCTGGGCCATTGACTGATATTGGGACTGACATGACCATTGATCCCGTGACCCGCGCCGCCGAGCTGCTCAAGGGTCACCGCGAAAGCATCGACCGTCTGGACGCGATCCTCGTGTTCACGCTGGCCGAGCGGTTCAAACACACGCAGGCCGTGGGGGTTCTCAAGGCCCAGCACGACCTCCCGCCCTCAGACCCCGCGCGCGAAGAAAAACAGATCGCGCGGCTCGAAGAGCTTGCGGCTCAGGCAGACCTTGACCCTGAGTTCGCCAAGAAATTCCTGAATTTCATCATTCAGGAAGTCATCCAGCACCACAAACAAAAGCAATCCTGACGGCGTGGCCGTCGTTTCGAAAACCTAGGAGAATACAAAATGGCTATCAAAATTCGTCTCGCCCGTGGCGGTTCCAAAAAGCGCCCCTTCTATCGCATCGTTGCCGCCGACAGCCGCATGCCGCGCGATGGTCGCTTCATCGAAAAGCTGGGCACCTACAATCCGCTCCTGCCGAAAGACAGCGAAGACCGCGTGAAAATGGACGTTGAGCGCATCCAGTACTGGATGAGCCAAGGCGCACAGACCACTGACCGCGTGTCGCGTTTCCTTGAAGCGGCTGGCGTTGTTGACAAGAAAGAACGCAACAACCCGAAGAAAGCCGTTCCGGGCAAAGCCGCAACTGATCGCGCCGAAGCCAAGGCCGCCAAGGCAGCAGACGCCGCCGAAGCCGCTGCCGCTCCGGCCGCTGAAGAGGCAACTGCAGAATAATCGCAGGCTGCTTTCGCAGATGGCTGGCCCGCCCGGCCATCTGCCTTTTCCTGCATAAACGCAGGCGCAATCCCACACTGTCTGAATAATGTCACAACGCCGGCCATGCGCACGGTCCGCGCGCGCCAATCCGCGCGCAATGGATCGGTTTGCTTGACCCTTGGGGTGTGCCGCTCCATGTCGTGGGCAAACGTTACACCGCCAATAGGAACCATCTGCCATGTTTGCGCGTCTCACCACCGTTTCCAGCCTTGCCGTTGCTCTTGCCGCCCCTGCCTACGCTGCCGGGCCAGAACAAACACCCGCGCAAGCCGATGTCATGGCTCCGGCACCCGTTGCAGCGCCGACGCGTCCGCAACTCGTGTTCACCTTGCGCGGTGGCGTGGCCACGTCGCCCGAGTATTTCGGTTCTGACGAATATGCCGTCGGACCGGATCTTGGGTTCCGCTTCAACTATCTCGCGTTGCGAAATGGCCGCAGCATCGGCAATCCTGATCCATGGGCCGATAGCATGGGCCTGACCTTTGGCGGGTCTTTCCGGTTCATTCAGGAACGCAAGACCGATGATTTCGATGAACTCATCGGCCTCGAAGACATCGACGCAACGGTCGAGCTTGGGGCGTCTGTGCGGTATGGCACAGAATACTTTGCCGCCTTTGGCGAGGTGCGTCGCGGCTTTGGCGGGCATGAAGGCTGGGTTGGCGAGATCGGCGCCGACGCCATTCTGCGCCCGACGGATCGTCTGCAACTGACCCTTGGTCCGCGCGTCTTTTTTGGGGATGACACCTACACCGACACATATTTCGGCATCACGGCAGCCGAAGCCAGCGCGGCTTTGCCAGCCTATAACCCCGATGGTGGCATGGTGTCCGCAGGCGTCGAACTTGGCGCGCGGTATCAGATCAACGATCTTTGGGGTCTTGAGGGCGCTGTCACCTGGGAAAAATTCACCAACGACGCAGCCGATAGCCCGATTGTGCAACAAGGCTCTGACGAACAATGGGGTGTGCGCTTTGGCGTGACCCGCGTCTTCAGCATCGGTGGCTGATCTCGTCTAGAGGCAATTGCTTCGCAACACCGGTCTGGTCTATCCAGTCGTTCTAAGCGACCGGGAGCAAAAGCGGTGAATGAAAAAGTCTGTGTTGGAGCGATTGCCGGGGCCTTCGGGGTCAGGGGCGAAGTACGTCTGAAAAGCTTTACCGCGATTCCCGAAGATATTGCGTCATACGCGCCGCTGGAAACGGAAGACGGGGCGCGCAGCTTTACCGTCAAAGTCACGCGCCAGATCAAGAACGGTCTGGCAGCCCGGCTTTCTGGCGTCGCCACAAAAGAGGCAGCAGATGACCTGCGCGGCACCCAACTGTTCGTTCCGCGCGACAGGTTGCCGTCGCTGCCAGATGATGAATTCTACCATGCCGACCTGATCGGGCTCGAGGTGACAGACACCGGCGGCGCGTCGCTTGGCAAAGTGTTGGCCGTCATCAACAACGGCGCGGACGATCTGCTCGAGCTAAGCGCGCCCGGTCAAAAGCAAACCGTGCTTTTGCCGTTCACCAAAGAGGTGGTGCCAACCGTTGATCTTGCGCAGGGGCGCATCGTTGCCGACCCACCCGAGGGACTGTTTTCGTGACGACACAGATCGTCATTCACGCAGGATTTCACAAAACCGGAACAACCAGTGTCCAGTCCATGTTGCGAGAGAATGCTTCTGTTCTTTCGCCGCATCTGCGCGTGTTCCTGAAAGACGCGTTTGACGATCTGACCAACAAGGCCCGCGCCTTTTCCATTGATCCAAGGGAAAGAACGCTGGAGCAGGTCGCCACGGCGGCAACGGCTTTTTTTGAAACGATCGACACGTCTGATCCGCGCCCGATCCTGATGGCGTCCGAGGATCTGTCGGGGCACATGCCCGGTCGGCATGGTCTGGAATGTTATGACAGCGCCGGACTTGTGATGAAATGCATCGCTGATGCCGCTATTGCGCGTTTCGGGGTCACGGCGGATCTGGCCTTCTTTTTCTCCACGCGTGACCGCGATACCTGGCTGCGCAGCACATGGTGGCAAAATCTGCGCAGCACCCGACTGACGGATGACTTTGCGACGTACAGCGCCCAGTTCGACGAAGCCCGCAGCCTGGAAGACATCCTGATCGAGGTATCAAACGACGTCGCCCCCGCGCGCGTCACCTCGCAGCGACTGGAAGTCTCGACGGATTTGCCCGTTGGTCCCCTTGATCCGATCCTGTCGCTACTTGATCTGCCAGACCTCAAGCGGGAAACCCTGCGCGTGCTGCCACCCGAAAACGTTCAACCCGATCTTGGGATTGATGCGGTTTTCCTGGCCTTGAACCAAAGCGGGCTTCCGGAAAAAGATGTGCAGGACGCCAAGCGCTACGTTCGTAAAATGGCACGTCGCAACACGGATTGATCCGGGCAAGCGTTCTGAACGCAAAACACCATTTCGACGCCACATTTGCGGCAAGAAAACGCCATTCCCCACCAGTATTACCCTCAGATTGCTCGGGGGAGCGCTGCAAGGTGAATTTGGTGAAACGTCGATTGTTACTCAGTATCGCTGCGCTCTCACCGGGTGTGGTTACGATCACTGTGCACGAATTCGCAGCGTCACTTGCGTTCATGATTCTGGGCATATTCGGCGTTATCAGTGTTGCCGCCGTCGCGGTTGCCATGTCGCCACAGATCAATCAGGCACAGTTTGGCCAGGACATGCGCAAGCCTGAACATTCAACGCTTCTGGTGCCATCCGCATTTGCAGATCTCAGGGAAAAATCCCCCGATCCCATCGTGATCCGCGCAACGCTAAAGACCTTAATGGCACCGTCCCGCGACGCTCCCGGTTTTGTCACCGAGGATGAGCAGATCGCGATGGTTCTCGCGCAGATCATGGCTCGTTGGGATGAAACCGATATTTTGCACCTGAGCGATGATCAGTCCCGCGAACTCTGGCTGGTCGAACGCCTGATGCGCGCGACCCCGGCAGAAGCCGGATCGCTTGCCATGAATTTCGCAGCGCCCAATGCCATGCTGACCATGCGCGACAGTCTTGCATCACCAGTGCCTGCCTGAACTGGCCATTTCACGCGCGAGCGATTAAAGCCATCGGCGTCACAAAAGGCAGATCCGATGGTCGACCCCAAAAGCCCACCCCAGAAATCGCATGGCCGCAAGACCATCCGCCCAACGCTCAAGCCACGCGAGCTGATGGAACAGACCCCCGACCTCGCCCGTGTCTGGAAGGCGCAGGTCATCACACTTTTGCCAGAAGCGTTTCCGGGAATCCTGGGACAGTCTTTGACGGGTCGTGCGCTCAAGGATGGGCTTTGGCAACTTGACACCGTTGCCCTGCGCCAGTTCGGTGAAGGCAAGCACCGCAATGTCGATGACACCCCGGCCGGCGGTGGCGCGGGCATGGTCCTGCGACCCGACATCATGGCCTCTGCGATTGACTACGCTCGTCCGCGGATCGCATCGGATGCACCGCTTGTGTACCTAAGTCCACGGGGCCGACCGTTTACACAGGACATGGCCAAGACCCTTGCCGCCGGTCCCGGTGTGACCATGATCTGCGGCCGGTTCGAAGGGCTCGACCAGCGGGTGATCGACCACTACCGCATCATCGAAGTCAGCCTTGGGGATTTTGTCCTCACCGGGGGTGAAATCCCCGCTCAAGCGATGATCGACGCCACCGTGCGGCTTTTGCCCGGCGTTCTGGGCAACGAAGCGTCGACCGAAGAGGAAAGCTTCTCCGAAGGTCTGCTCGAGCATCCGCAATACACCCGCCCTGCCGACTGGCGCGGAATGCCTGTACCGTCCGTTCTCATGTCTGGCCATCACGGTGAAATCGCCAAGTGGCGCAAAGCTCAGTCCGAGGCGCTGACGAAAGAGCGGCGGCCGGACTTGTGGGCGGCCCATAATTCTCGCGGATCGTCGGACTGAGGCGCAAGCGTCTTCGAAGACGCTTGAAAACGCGGTTTCCAAACCGCGTGACAAGAGCTTTGCAAAGCTCTTGTCCGCCGCAATGCCCCCTTGATTTACGCACCCGGTTCTGGTCTACGGCGCGTGTTCCGGGTGTCAGCCCGGTGCGGTGATTCCGTATGTTCTTCGCATAGGGGCCAATCGCACCCATCCCGAACATTGAAAGACAATGACGACCTGATCTCTGGCGGGCGCATCGCGCGGACCCGGACGAAGACCAAGAGCTCTGAGGACGCGCACACCTTTGCGGAGCAACCGCAAGCAGTTTTAGGAGAGAAGCGATGGATCTGATCGCTCAGTTGGAGGCGGAGCAAATTGCCGCCCTCGGGAAGACAATTCCCGATTTCAAAGCAGGCGACACGATCCGTGTCGGCTACAAAGTGACCGAAGGAACCCGCACCCGTGTGCAGAACTACGAAGGCGTCTGCATCAGCCGTCGTCAGGGTTCTGGCATCGCCGGGTCGTTCACGGTTCGCAAGATTTCGTTCGGTGAAGGCGTGGAGCGTGTGTTCCCGCTGCATTCCACCAACATCGACAGCATCGAGGTTGTCCGCCGTGGCCGCGTCCGTCGCGCCAAGATGTACTACCTGCGCTCGCGTCGCGGCAAATCGGCCCGTATCGCGGAAGACACAACCTACAAGCCCCTCAAGGGCGCAGACGCGTAAGGAATGCCGAGATGAAAAAAGATATCCATCCCGACTACCACACCATCAACGTCAAAATGACCGATGGCACCATGCTTGAGATGCGCACGACCTGGGGCAAGGAAGGCGACACCCTGTCGCTGGACATCGACCCGACGGTTCACCCGGCATGGACCGGCGGCAACTCGCGTCTGATGGACACCGGCGGCCGCGTGTCGAAGTTCAAGAAAAAGTACGAAGGCCTGGGCTTCTAAGACCCCCTGCCTTTTCGAGAAAGACAAAAGCCGCGCCGCACAGCGCGGCTTTTTCATTTGACGCTGAGTCCCCGTCGCCGCAATCGCCGCCAAATCGCACCACACCCCGTTGCAACATCCCGCGCAATCAGGTCATAGATTCCCAAAGGCAGGGTGATCGGACACATGGCGCATATAATTGTTGTCGGGAATGAAAAGGGCGGTGCGGGCAAATCCACCGTGTCGATGCATGTGGCAACGGCCCTTTCACGGATGGGACACAAGGTTGGCACACTCGACCTGGATCTTCGTCAGAAAACGATGGGGCGCTACGTCACCAACCGTATGAAGATGCTCGAAACCGACGGGCTGGACCTGCCGACGCCACGTTACCTCGAACTGCCCGAGATTGATGCCGAAAGCCTGCAACCCGGCGAAAACATCTATGATCATCGCCTGTCTGCCGCTGTGGCCGAACTGGAACCGGGCAGCGACTTTATCCTGATCGACTGCCCCGGCTCGCACACCCGGCTTAGCCAGGTGGCGCATTCGCTGGCCGACACCTTGATCACGCCGCTGAATGACAGCTTTGTTGATTTTGATCTGCTGGCCCATACAGATGCCAGCGGCGAAAAGATCGAAGGGCCGTCCGTCTATTCCGAAATGGTCTGGAACGCCCGTCAGCTGCGCGCCCAGGCAGGCCTGCCGCCCATTGACTGGGTTGTCTTGCGCAACCGTCTTGGGGCCCAGCAGATGGTCAACAAGGCCAAGATGGAAAAGGCGCTGGAACGGCTGTCCAAACGGATCGGTTTTCGCGTGGCGCCCGGCTTCAATGAACGGGTGATCTTTCGCGAACTGTTTCCGCGTGGTCTGACCCTGCTTGATCTCAAGGATGTCGGGGTCAAACAGCTCAACATTTCGAACATCGCGGCGCGGCAGGAACTGCGCGACATGATCAAGGCGCTGAACCTTCCCGGCGTCACTGTCACCTTCTGAATGAACGACCCAACACGAAACGAACTTTGGTTCCGTCTCGTCTTTAGCCTGGCCGGACTGGCCCTGTTGATCGTGGCCGTCATGATACGCGGGATTTCAAATGCGGCTGCCCTGGTCGAGGTCGTCGGCATCGCCGGTCTGTTCTTTGGAGGCAGTGCCATCTGGACAGCCCTCAAACTCTGGCGCAGCCGCGATTGACTTGTCTTGCCCGGCAGCGTGATGTCTGATCGCCCCTGATAAAAAGGACACCGCATGCCTGCACCCACAAATCACTTCAAGGCCCGCCTTGCATCTGACGCTCCCCAGCTTGGACTGTGGCTTGCCCTGACCAGTGGCTATTCGGCTGAAATCGCCGCCAGTGCCGGGTTTGACTGGCTCTTGATCGACGGCGAACATGCACCCAACGACCTTGGAACCCTGAACGAACAACTGATGGCACTGTCGGGCCACGACGTGTCTGCGGTCCTGCGCATTCCGCACACTGATCCAGCCCTGATCAAGCAGGTTCTGGATATGGGGGCACAAAGCCTGCTGTGTCCGATGGTCAACTCTGCCGACGAGGCCCGCGCGATTGTCGAGGCGATGCGCTATCCCCCACGAGGAATGCGGGGGATTGGACATATGTTGGGTCGCGCCTCGGGCTTCAATGGCACCACCGATTATCTGCAAACAGCCGAGGATCAGCTTTGCCTGATCGTACAGGCCGAAAGCGTGGCAGCCATGGACGCGCTGGAAGACATCTGTGCGGTGGACGGGGTGGATGGCGTGTTCATCGGCCCTGCTGATCTCTGCGCTGACATGGGGCTCTTGCCTGACATCACGCACCCGAAAGTACGTTCTGCGGTGACGGACGGGCTGAAACGAATCCGCGCCACCGGCAAGGCGGCCGGTATCATCGACGGTGATCCCAGGCTGATTCAACAAGATCTCGACGCTGGCGCGAACTTCATCGCCCTTGGCGCCGATGTGTTGCTCTTGGCGGATGCGATGCGTGGGTTGGTCAAAACGTGGAAAACCCGGATCAAGTGATCCGGGTTTCCTGTCGGCACCTGTCAGGAGGGTTATTCGGCAGGCACCGCATGCGCAGACGCGCTGCGTCGTGCAAAGTGTTGGCGGTTCAAGCGCAACACCAAGGCAATCGCGACAATCTGGGCCGAGATGGCAATTGCGGTGATCCCCCAGTAAGCCACACCGAATTTCTCGATCGCACCTGCTGCCACCAATCCCTTGTTGACGAAGAAATGGATCATGACGGACAGGGCAACCGCAGGACAGACCAGCGCATAGGAACCCGGTGACGTTTTCGATCCCAACACGAAGTCATTGAAATATCCCTGACGCATCAACACGACTGCGCCAAGCAGCAGGAACGACACCTGTACGGACAAGAGCCGCGCAAGGAACGTCATGGTTTCGCCCGGTTGCTCATGCACATCAAACGCGACGTGCAGCCCATGGTTCTGACGCAGGAACATGATCCCGAGAACTGTCACGATCGGGACAACAATCATCAGCGTCGGACCGGATTCACGCGCCGTTCCGTGTTGCAGCATCGACGTAAACGCCGTGGCCGCCGCAATCAGAGTGTAAAGGATCGCCGCAACGCCAAAGAAGGTCGACAGCATAAGGGCAATCGCAACCGTGGTCGCAGACGTGCTCATCGCCGCAGGCGCCGAAAATCCGACAGCCACCATCGCGATGCTGAACGCGGGCAAGAGCTGGGCAAAGGAATTATGTGCGGTCACATCGAACACACCCCCTTTGGACAGCACCCGCCCAAGAAACGCGCCGATCATGCGCAAAGCCAGAACACCGATCGCGCCAAAGGCGATCAAGGCGAGCGGGAACAGGTATTCGACCACACTCCAAAGCTGCGGCACGAAGACCAGGCCAACGATGAACAAGGCATTCACGGTCATCGCCATCGCCAAAGGCATCGCCAGCAGCGTTGCTTCGGCATTTGTCTGACGCAGCGCCGTGTAGCTGTCAGTTTGCTTGAAAGCAGACAGGGACTTCAGGTTCCAGACCAGCGATTTGATGTTCAGAACGGCAAACACTGCAATTCCGATCAGCGCAATCACGATTCCGGCCTGCAACATCACATTGCCGGAGCCGAATGCCGCTGCAATGTCCTCGAAGACCGGGACTGGCTGGTTCGGATGCGGCACCCAAAACATCAGGAACATGAAAAACGTGACCGCAATGCCCCCCGCCCCAAGCGAGGCGAGAAAGTAAATCGGCGAATAGGTGTCAGCGGGTCTGGTGGCAGAATGGTCCACGGGGAGTCTCCTTACATTCCATTTGCGGAATATATTTACATTCAAAATTCAGAATGTAAAGGTCAACGTCAGTCAATTCGGCCATTCTTGGGCAAGTCTGCGCTGAAACGTACATGCCCGCCCCGCAATATCTTGTGGATAAAAGCCCGGCAATTACCACATGCGGCAGCAAATCGTTGACTCGACCACAAGGCCCGCGACACACTGCCCTACAAAACAGGAATCAGGCAGGCTTCATCAGTGCGCTTTTCCAAACTCCGTTTGACGGGCTTCAAAAGCTTCGTTGACCCAACCGACCTGATCATCGCAGATGGTCTGACCGGTGTTGTGGGTCCAAACGGCTGCGGAAAATCGAACCTCCTCGAAGCGTTGCGCTGGGTGATGGGGGAAAACCGCCCAACCGCCATGCGCGGTGGCGGAATGGAAGACGTGATCTTTGCTGGGGCCGCGACGCGCCCGGCGCGCAATTTTGCCGAAGTGTCGATCCAGATCGACAATGGCGACCGGCTTGCTCCGGCAGGGTTCAACGATCAGGACCAGCTTGATATCGTCCGCCGCATCACGCGTGACGTGGGCAGCGCCTACAAGGCGAATGGCAAAGATGTGCGTGCGCGTGATGTGCAGATGCTGTTCGCTGATGCTTCGACTGGGGCACATTCACCTGCGCTGGTCCGCCAGGGACAGATCAGCGAACTGATCAACGCCAAACCCAAGAACCGCCGCCGCATCCTGGAAGAAGCGGCAGGCATCTCGGGTCTGTACCAGCGCCGTCACGAGGCAGAACTCAAGCTCAACAGCACCGAGGCAAATCTGTTGCGTGTTGATGACGTGATCGAACAGCTTGCCGCGCAACTTGCGCAGTTGGCACGGCAGGCACGCCAGGCTGCCCGCTATCGCGCGATTGGCGAAGAACTTCGGCACGCTGAAGGCCTGTTGCTGTATCGCCGTTGGAAAGACGCCGATCTGGCCCGCGCCGACGCAGATACCCAACTGCGCGACCGCATCACCGAAGCCGCGCGCGCCGAAACCGAGGCCCGCACCGCCACGAAGGCCCGCGAAGATGCGGATGCTGCGCTGCCCCCCCTGCGCGAAGAAGCTGCCATCGCGGCCGCCATTGTCCAACGGTTGACCCTGCATCGGGATACATTGTCGGAACAGGAACGCCGCGCCGAAGAAATGATCCAGACCCTGACCCGCCGCATCGAACAGATGACCAAGGACATGGAGCGGGAAAGTGGACTTAATCGCGATGCCGGCGAAACCATTGAGCAGCTTGAATGGGAAGCCCGCGAACTTGCCAAGGCCGCTGAAGGCCATGATGACAAACTGGCCGAAGCAACCGAAGCCGCACGCGAAGCGGGCGCCGTGCTTCAGGCCCGCGAAGCCGACCTCAGCCAGAAAACCGAAGATGTGGCGCGCCTTGCCGCCCGTCACCAATCTGCGCATCGCCTGTTGTCCGACAGCCAGAAAACGCTTGACCGCAACGAGGCCGACACCACCCGCGCCCGCGAAGCGATGGCCGCTGCCAAGCAGACCCTGCGTGACGCTAAAGAGACCGCAGCGCAGGCCGCAACAGAGCAAACCGCCGCGCGCGATCTTGCGGATCGTGCCGATCTGGTCCTGACCGAAGCCGAAGCCGCCCGCGCCGAAACCCAGTCTCGCGAGGCAGATGCCCGCGCCCAACGATCCGAAGCTGAAGGCGAAATGAACGCGCTGAGTGCGGAGACAACCGCCCTGGCCCGCCTGCTGGACCGCGACACCGCCGAAGGAGGTCAGATCCTTGACCGCCTGCAAGTCGAACAGGGTTTCGAAAAGGCTCTTGGTGCCGCACTTGCCGACGATCTGCGCGCGCCCGAGGTCGAAGGCGATGGCCCCACCGGCTGGACGGCCCTACCGCGCTACGACCTGGATCAACCTCTGCCTGCCGGCGTCACGCCGCTGACAAATCATGTGTCCGTCCCAGAGGTTCTGGAGCGCCGTATGGCACAGATCGGACTGGCGGACGCCGAAGATGCCGCGCGGCTGCAACCGCTTCTCAAGCCGGGCCAACGGCTGGTCAGCCCTGAAGGTGATCTCTGGCGCTGGGATGGTTACCGCGCCTGGGCCGAAGACGCGCCCTCTGCTGCTGCCCTGCGTCTGGAGCAACTGAATCGCCTTGAGGCGCTGAAACAGGAAACCGCCCGCGCGTCTGCCCGTGTCGATGGTGCCCGCGCCGCCCATGACAGCCTGACCCAACGGCTGAACGATCTGGCCCAGGCCGAAAAAGCCGCCCGCCAGGCCCGCCGCGATGCGGACACCGCCGTCACCGACGCCGCGCGCAAACTGAGCCGCGCCGAGGCGGACCGCGATATGGCCGAAGGCAAGCTTGAAAGCCTGTCACTGACGCTGTCGCGCCACGAAGACGAAGCCACCGCAGCCCGTGCCCAAATGCTTGAAGCGGAGCGCGGGGTGGCCGATCTGGAAGATCTCGAATCCGCGCGCGCCGAGGTGGAAGATCTGAAGATGACCGTCGAAGCGGCCCGCATGACCATGATGTCGCGCCGGTCTGCTTTGGACGAACTGCGCCGCGAAGGCGATGCCCGCAAAGGCCGCACCCAGCAAGTCACCAAGGACCTCAGCGGCTGGCGCCACCGTCTTGAAACCGCCGAGAAACGCAGCGCCGAATTGTCAGAGCGCCGAACTGCGGCACAGACCGAACTCGACGCCGCGTCGAGCACCCCAGCCGAACTCGCCGCCCAGCGCGCCGAACTGGGGCACGCGATTTCCGAGGCCGAGGCCCGCAGCGCGGCATCGAACGACGCTCTCTCCACCGCCGAAGCCACGCTGCGAACAGCCGATCATGCCGAGCGTGAAGCCGAACGCAAAGCATCAGAGGCGCGTGAAGCCCGCGCAAGATCCGAGGCCAGGTCAGAGGCCGCCCGCGAAGCTGTCAATGCTGCCGCCGAACGCATCGCAGAAGAACAGGAAACCAGCCCCACCGCGCTTTTGCAAAAGCTTGAGGCGGATCCCGACAATCTTCCCAAAGCCGAAGCGATCGACGCTGATGTGAATCGCCTCAAACGCCAGCGCGACGCTCTGGGCGCCGTCAACCTGCGCGCCGAAGAAGACGCCCGCGAGGTTCAGGAAGAACATGACACCCTTCTGGCCGAAAAGCTTGATCTGCAAGAGGCGATCAAGACGTTGCGCTCGGGAATTTCGAGTCTCAATCGCGAAGGCCGTGAACGCCTGCTGACCGCGTTTGAACAGGTAAACAGCAACTTTTCGTTGCTCTTCACCCACCTCTTTGGCGGTGGCGAAGCCAGTCTTGTCATGGTCGAAAGCGACGATCCTCTTGAAGCTGGGCTTGAGATCATGTGCCAGCCACCGGGCAAGAAACTTTCGACACTGTCGCTGCTTTCGGGTGGGGAACAGACGCTGACAGCGCTTGCGCTCATCTTCGCGGTGTTCCTCGCCAACCCTGCGCCGATCTGCGTCCTGGACGAAGTTGATGCGCCTTTGGACGACGCGAACGTCACGCGCTTTTGCGATCTGCTGGACGAGATGTGCCGCCGCACAGAAACCCGCTTTCTCATCATCACGCACCACGCCGTCACCATGTCCCGTATGGACCGGCTTTTTGGAGTGACCATGCAGGAACAAGGTGTCAGCCAACTGGTCTCGGTTGACCTCAAGAAGGCAGAGCGGATGGTCGCGTAAACGTGTGACGATTTGCGGTGCGATTGCCTCTACGGTAAGTGCATGATCCGATATTTCATTGCACTTATCCTGTTCCCGGCAACACTGTTCGCCCAGGAATGGGCACCGCGTGACAGTGATGTGCTGCTTGATCAGGCGACTCTCGACACACGCCTGCGCGGCGAGACCATCGTTTTCTTCGACAACGGCGAATCCAGGTTCTTTGAGGATGGGCGTTATACCTACACCTACGCCAATGCCGGCGGCACAGGGTATGGGTATTTCACAATCGGAAACGACAGCACGATCTGCATTGAGTTCGTCACCGGCTTTTCACGATGCGATCTTTATGTGATCGACGCCAGTGGCCGCCTTACGATCATCACAACAACAGGTGACCGTTTTCCGACGCTCCGTTGAATCCGGAAAACGTTGACGCATTTCGGACACACGCTACAACCAGAACGCGAATCCGTGTCTGCTGGCGTCGAAGTGTCGGCCATCTCCCGCCTATTTTTACCAAATAACGACAATCCTTACCTGGACGTTAATTCTTTATTATCATTTCAGAACAGACTCTGATGCCTACCATCCTCGTACTTCACAGGACCTGTTGCCCTCTATGAATGTGCTGATTGTGCAGAACAACGCCAAGCTCGGCCAGATGTGGCAACGCCACCTGCAGAGGCACGGGCACGTCGCCGACATCAGTTTCAATCAGGAAAGCGCCGTTGATCGACTGCTTTCCCAATATTATCCGATCATCATCCTTGATGTGGTTCTCGACGGAGGCAGCGCGCTTGCAGTGGCTGATTACGCCAGTTACCGTCACCCTGATGCGCGCGTGATCTTCGTCAGCAACACGAGCTTTTTCTCGGACGGATCCATATTTCAGCTTTGCTCCAACGCCTGCGCGTTTGTGCCCAGCGCAACGCAACCTGATGATCTTGCCGCGATGGTCGAACACTACGCCAAGGTCATTTAAGCGGCCTTCAGAACCTCACGCCCATGCGGGGCGTCAAATTCCAGCACCGGATTGATCGGAATGATGCGGTTCGGATTGATGGTTTCGTGACTGTAGTGATAGTGCCGCACGATGTGATCAAAGTTCACCGTCTCTGCAACACCGGGCCATTGAAACAGCTCTCGCGTGTACGCCCAGAGATTCGGGTAATCGATGATCCGCCGACGGTTACACTTGAAATGCAAGTGATACACGGAATCGAACCGGACCAACGTGGTAAACAGCCGCCAATCCGCCTCTGTGATCCGGTCCCCCATCAGGTAACGCCGCGTCGCCAGACGTTTTTCCAGCCAGTCCAGACTCTCGAACAGAGGCACCACTGCCGCATCATAGGCATCCTGCGTGGTCGCAAAGCCTGATTTGTAGACGCCATTGTTGACCGTGTCGTAAATACGCTCGTTCACCGGCTCGATCTCGTCCCGCAAGGCGTTGGGCCAATAGTCGTCCGTGTTCCCCGTGATCCCGTCAAACGCCGAATTCAACATGCGGATGATTTCAGAACTTTCGTTCGACACGATGGTTTCCCGCGTTTTGTCCCAGAGGACAGGAACGGTCACCCGACCCGAGATTTTCGGGTCCGCCTTGATGTAGATATCCCGTGCAAAGGGCAAATCGTAAAGCGTGTCGCCGGTGGCTCCAGGGAAATCAGTGTCAAACGTCCATCCATCGCCAAGCATATCGGGATGCACCACCGACAGGCTGATGTGATCCTGCAAACCCTTGAGTGCGCGGAAGATCAGCGTCCGATGCGCCCAGGGGCAGGCAAGACTGACGTATAGATGATAGCGCCCCGAATCGGCTTGAAACCCACCTTCGCCTGTCGGCCCGGCACTGCCATCTGCGGTGATCCAGTTGCGAAACTTGGCTGTGCTTCGTTCAAATTTCCCGCCCGAACTTTTGGTGTCGTACCATTGATCGTTCCAGACACCGTCAACCAGCTGTCCCATGTCACACACTCCTGTTTGTCACTGGATCAATACATAGAGCGCGCCACGGTTCCACAAAACGCCCACTCCCGCGCAGAAAGGTCGCGGTTCGCGCACAGAGACCGATAGCGCCCGCATAAGGCACTTGATCGGTTTAACAGCCCCGATCTACTGAAGAATGCGGCGCATGTTGCGCGAAAGACCACTCCACACCTGACCGTCGACAACTTTTCGCTCCGTCAACTTGGCTTCTGCAGAAGGCCGGGGTAAAGGGGCGGCGAACATGGAGCGGGGCACTTTGTCCTGCTGGCTCTTCCGGCCGCCGATCCGCCGGACAACCCATAACCGATGACACCAACAAAGACCGCGTATTGACACCGCGGCCTATGGGCAAAGAACTTTTCATGATCACGCTTTCACAATATCAGCGCCAATGGACCAGCAACATCCGTGGCGACCTTCTTTCGGGCCTTGTCGTGGCACTGGCCCTGATCCCCGAAGCCATCGCGTTTTCCATCATCGCGGGCGTCGACCCCAAGGTCGGGCTCTATGCGTCGTTTTCCATCGCTGTGATCACCGCGATCACCGGCGGGCGGCCTGGCATGATCTCGGCCGCGACCGCCGCAACGGCCGTTCTCATGGTCACTCTGGTGCGCGATCACGGGCTGGAATACCTGCTCGCCGCCACCGTGCTGGCGGGTCTGTTACAGATCGGAGCCGGGTTCCTGAAGCTCGGTTATGTCATGCGGTTTGTGTCGAAATCGGTGATGACCGGGTTTGTGAATGCACTCGCCATCCTGATCTTCATCGCGCAACTGCCCGAGCTTGATCCATCCCGCGTACCGGTGCTCACATACGCACTGGTCGCGGCCGGGCTGGCGATCATCTACCTGTTCCCGATGCTGACCAAGGCGATCCCCTCGCCTCTGGTGACAATCGTCGTGCTGACGGTGCTTGTGGTCGCCATGGGCTGGGACGTGCGCACCGTGGGCGATATGGGCGATCTGCCGGACACGTTGCCGGTATTCCTGATCCCGGACATTCCGCTGACGTTCGAGACCTTGCAGATCATCTTCCCCTACTCAGTCGCTGTGGCTGTGGTCGGCCTGCTGGAAAGCCTGATGACCCAGCAGATCGTCGATGACCTCACCGACACCTCATCCAACCGCAACCAGGAATGTATCGGTCAGGGGCTCGCCAATACCGCGACCGGGTTCATCGGCGGCATGGCGGGCTGCGCGATGATCGGCCAGTCCATCATCAACGTGAAATCCGGCGGGCGCGGACGGTTGTCGAGCTTTGTCGCCGGGGTGTTCCTTTTGATCCTTGTGGTCTCTTTGGGTGACATCGTGGCGATCATCCCGATGGCGGCATTGGTCGCTATCATGATCATGGTCTCTATCGGGACATTCTCGTGGTCCTCGATCAAGAACCTGCGCGACCACCCGAAATCGTCGTCCATCGTGATGCTGGCAACGGTGTTCTTCGTGATCTACACACACAACCTCGCCATCGGCGTTCTGGTTGGCGTGCTGCTTTCGGGCATTTTCTTTGCCTGGAAGATCTCGCAGCTCTTCCGCGTACGCTCCACGATCACGCCGGACGGCAACCACCGGACCTACACTATCGAGGGTCAGCTTTTCTTCGCTTCGTCCGAAGACTTCATGAAGGCGTTCGACTTCAAGGAGGCGCCCGAGAAAGTCACAATTGACCTCAGCCGCGCCCACATCTGGGATATTTCCTCGGTTGCGGCGTTGGATATGGCTGTGCTCAAGTTCCGCCGGGAAGGCGCCGAGGTTGACTTGATCGGCCTGAACAAGGCGTCCGAAACCATCGTTGACCGGCTTGCCATGCACGACAAGCCCGACGCGACGGATCAATTGCTGGGCCACTAGGGAGGCACGACCATGACAACCAACACACTCATCGCCCTTGTGGACGGCTCTGCCTATTCCGAAAGCGTCTGCCATCACGCGGCCTGGATCGCGGGCAAGACCGACTGGACCGTCAAGGTCTATCACGTCATGGGCCGTCGGGATGCAGTCGAAAAGCAAGACCTGTCGGGCGCGATCAAACTCGGGGCCCGCACGGCGCTGCTGGAACAACTGTCGGAACTCGACGCCACCCGCGCCAAGCTGGCACATGAACACGGGCGCGCCATTCTCGAAGATGCCAAGGCGATCATTCAGGGCGACGGGGACATTGCCGTGGAAACCCGCCTGCGCCAAGGCGATCTGGTCGAAACGATCACCGCCAAGGAAGAAACCGGCGACATGATCGTCATCGGCAAACGTGGCGAAGCCGCGGCCCACGCGATGGAGCATCTGGGGTCGAACCTGGAACGCATCGTCCGTGCAAGCCACAAGCCCGTCTTCATTGCCAACCGGGCATTCAAGCCGATCAACTCGGTTCTTGTCGCATTCGATGGCGGAGCGTCGTCACTCAAGGCCATCGACTATATCGCGCGCAGCCCACTGTTTGCAGGTCTGAAGGTCACGCTTGTGTTCGCAGGGAAAGACACACCCACCATCCAGAAATCGCTAGCCGATGCAGCCGCGACTCTCAAAGCCGGTGGGTTTGAGGCAGATACAGTGATCCAAAGCGGGGAGCCGGAAAAGACCCTGGCTCAGATCACGTCAAGCGGAGAACATGACCTGCTTGTCATGGGAGCATATGGCCACAGCCGCGTCAGATCGTTCATCATCGGTTCGACAACAACCGAAATGATTCGCTCTTGCCGCGTGCCGGTCTTGATCATGCGGTAGCGGTCGCGTTCAGCTACGCAGTTTCTGGACCACCCAGATCACGATCATCGCGCCCAGAACGGCCCCCACCAACCCAGCTACGGCACCGGTGGCGGCCAGCAGAAGGCGAATCACCATGCCGCCGATCAGCGCGCCTGCAACGCCTACCATCACCGTGGCAAGCGTGCTCATCTCGACGCGCATCACCCGCGTCGCAAGAAAGCCTGCCGCGGCGCCGATGACCAAGAGGAACAGAACTGGCATCCGCTATCTCCGCCGCCGATCCCGGACCGACGACCTCCAATGGGTGGGCACGATGATCAGCGCGCCAAGCGAGGAAGCAATTGCATTCATGCCCGGAGAGCTGAACCCGATCCCGAACATGATCCGCACGAAATAGGCAAGAAACGCGCCGCCGATGCAGATGATGATGCTTTGCAGAATACCATTGTTGGTAAAGCCCGACTTCTCGGACACATACCCCACGATCCCCGCGATCACGACCGTGCCCATCAGAACCATAAACATTCTTAGTCTCCCAACCGGGTTCCCGCCGAAACCGCCATGCCGCGCAGAAACGTGTCTGCGTCCTGCGCGCCCTTGCCTGCCCGCTGTGCTCGGGTGATCCTAACCGCTCCGTCCCCGCAAGCAATGGTGAAGCCATCGTCAAGCGCGGTTCCGGCCGGTCCGCTCTGATCCGACAGAGTGCTGCCCAGCAGTTTGACACGCTCTCCGGCAACCGATGTCCATGCACCCGGAAAAGGCGAAAGCCCTCGGATCAGGCGGTCCACCTCGACCGATGGACGGGACCAGTCGATCAAGGCCTCGGATTTGTCGATCTTTGCGGCATAGGTGACGCCAACTTCGGGCTGTTTTTCCGGGATTAGATTATCCAGATCGCCCAAGGCGCGAACAATCAAATCCGCGCCCATAAGGCTTAACCTGTCATGCAAGGCGCCGGTGGTTTCGTGTGGCCCGATCCGCGTCGTTTCGCGTAGCAGAACCGGCCCGGTATCAAGCCCCGCCTCCATCTGCATGATGCAAATGCCGGTTTCCGCATCACCTGCCATGATCGCACGATGGATCGGCGCGGCCCCACGCCAGCGCGGCAACAACGACGCATGGATGTTCAGGCAGCCATGTCTTGGCGCATCGAGCACCGCTTGTGGAAGGATCAAGCCGTAGGCGACGACAACGGCGATGTCCGCGTCCAGCTCCGCAAAATCGTGCTGTGCGTCGTCCGTGCGCAAACTCTTGGGGTGCCGCACCGGGAGACCCAAAGCCTCGGCGCGGGCATGTACAGGTGTCGGGCGGTCCTTCTTGCCACGACCTGCGGGGCGCGGCGGTTGGCAATAGACGGCGGCGATCTCGTGGCCAGCCTCGACCAGAGTGTCGAGCACCGGGACCGAGAAATCGGGCGTGCCCATGAAGATGATCCGCATGTCCTAGCCTTTCAGCTTTTTCGCGCGCCGCAGAAGGATGTCCCGCTTGGTCTTGCTCAGGTGATCGAAATACATCTTGCCGTTCAGATGGTCGATCTGGTGCTGCACCGATGTGGCCCAGAGCCCGACGAAATCCTGTTCGTGAACCGTACTGTCCGTACCGATGAAACGTACGGTCACCGCACGGGGCCGTTCGATCCTGGCAAACACGCCGGGAAGGTTCGGGCTGGCCTCCTCGTGCGCGCGCAGATGAACAGATGCATGCAGAATTTCGGGGTTCGCCATCCGCACCGCTTTGCCCCGTTCCTCGGACGCATCTACGACGGCCAGACGCTTTAGAACGCCGATCTGGTTCGCGGCAAGACCGACGCCGGGCATCGCTTCCATCGTGTCGATCATGTCGTCCCAGATCGCGCGGATGTCGTCCGTGATTTCGTCTACGGGTTCGGCCGGAGTGCGGAGACAGGGATTGGGCCACGGCAGGCAACGGCGCTTGGTCATGTCAGCGCAGCATATTCGGTTTCAAGAGCAGCCCGTACCTCGGGGGACAGGCGGTCGAAGATCACGATGCCGTTGAGATGGTCGAGTTCGTGCTGCGCACAGGTCGCGGCAAATCCCGTCAGCCAGGTTTCCTGCCGTGTGCCGTCGAGATCGGTATAGGCCAGCGTGATCTCGGTCGGGCGGATCACGTCGGCAGACACGCCGGGGATGGACAGGCAGGCCTCGGTGTTCTTGGCCACAGTATCGCCAGAGATCACAATTTCCGGATTGATGCAGACATAAGGCGTGCGGTCGCCGTCTTTCCAGGTCGGGTCCATCACGAACACGCGCTGCATCACGCCAACCTGCGGCGCGGCCAGCCCACGACCGGGGGCGTTGTACATGGTGTCGAACATGTCCTGGACGAGGTCGGTCAGCGTCGCCGGATCACGGACCGGCTCACACACCTGCGACAACCTTGGGTCGGGCCATGTAACGATGGGCAGAATGCTCATGCCCGCGCCTGTTCGCGCTTGAGCTTGACCATCTTGCGCGTGATCATCTGGCGCTTCAGCGGCTTGAGATAGTCGATGAAGAGCTTGCCGTTCAAATGGTCGATCTCGTGTTGCACACAGGTCGCCCAGAGGCCATCGAACTCTTCTTCCCGCGGATTGCCATTCTCGTCGATCCACGCCACCTTGACCGCTTCGGGGCGGGTCACGTCGGCAAACTGATCCGGGATCGACAGGCAGCCTTCCTCGTAGACATTGGTTTCGTCCGAGGAAGCGAGGATTTCGGGATTGAACATCACAAGCGGGCGCGGCGTGGAATCCTCATCCTTCTCGCAATCCAGAACGATCAGGCGCGACAGCACACTGACCTGCGGCGCGGCAAGACCGATGCCCGGCGCGTCATACATGGTTTCCAGCATGTCCCTGGCCAAAACGCGAAGGTCGTCCGACAGGTCGGGCACGGGCGCACAGACCTTTTTCAGACGCGGGTCCGGGTGGATGAGGATCGGCAATTTCATGGCAGGCATTTAGGCAATCCGCGCCGCAAGGGCAATAGACCGGGGCTTGCGCCTGCCGTTCACTGGAGTAGCGTCACGCAGAATCCGAGCAGACTGGAGTAGTACATGCGCGATCTCTTCAATGAACCCAATGACCGACGCGGCACGCATTGTTCCAAGTGGGACATTCTGGAAAGCAAATTTGACGTGCCCAGCGAAGACGGGATTGCGATGTGGACCGCCGACAGCGACTACCCGACCGCGCCCTGCGTTTTGAAAGCGCTGCAGGATGCAGTGGATCACGGGGTCTTCGGCTATTTCACCGATTTCACCGACTACAACGCTGCCATCCAGTGGTGGATGAAAACCCGGCATGGCTGGGACATCGAGGCCGACTGGATTCTGACCTCGCAAGGGTTGGGCAACGCGATAGCGCTGTGCCTTGACGTGTGGTCACAACCGGGCGATCGGATCGTGACGTTCAACCCAGTCTATCACGAGTTCGAATTCAAGATCAGGCGCGCGGGACGAGTGCCGGTGCAATGCCCGCTCAAGCTTGAGGGCGACGCGTACCAGATCGATTTCGACGATGCGCAATCTCGGCTGGATGGCACGGAAAAGATGCTGATCTTCTGCTCGCCCCAGAATCCGTCCGGCCGCATCTGGACTGCGGAAGAGTTGCAACAGCTGGCCAAGTTCGCCGCGCGCAATGATCTGGTTATCGTGGCTGATGAAATTCACCACGATTTCATCTATCCCGGCCAGACCTTCGTGCCGTTCGACGTGGCCGCGCCCGATGTACGGGACCGCTCCGTGATGCTGACCGCGTCTTCCAAGACGTTCAACATCGCGGGCCAGAAGACCGGCAACATGATCATCCCCGATGCCACACTGCGCGAGGCGATGGCCCAGCGACTGCGGTCACTGGACTATTCACCCAACGCCTTGGGTCTGAAAATGGTGACTGCCGCCTATTCGCCGGAAGGGGCGGAATGGGTGGATGCGCAGATCGAACACCTGATCGAGAACCGCCGGATCTTCGATGACGCGATCAACGCCATCCCCGGTGTGCGGTCCCTGCCGCTGGCCTCGACCTATCTTGCATGGGTCGATTTTTCGGGCACAGGGATGGATTTCGAAGAGATCAGCCGCCGTGTCCGCAAGGAGGCACGCATCGCCCCCAGCCCCGGCCCGGAGTTCGGCCCCGGTGGCGAGAGCTTCCTGCGGTTCAATCTTGCCACGCAGCGTTACCGTGTCGAAGATGCCGCCAAACGTCTGCAAGAGGCCTTCAGCGACCTGCAATAAACTCAGTTGCGCGGCGGGCGGGATTTGTAGACCGGCAGGCTCCAGCCGAAAGCGATGGAGCCTGCGCGCAGGCCAAAGGTGATCGCGGCGGCAAGCAGAACGGTGATCGCCGGGCCCAGGTCCACGACAGGCGCAAGCGCGATCACCGAAGCGCCAGCCACGGCGCAGGTGACGTATAGCTCGCCCTGTTTGAGCACCAGCGGCACTTCGTTGGCCACAACGTCACGCATCAGCCCACCCATGCAGCCGGTCACGGCCCCCATGACGATCACGATGGGCGCGCTTTGCCCCAGAGCGGCGGCAATATTGGCCCCTGCGGCAACGGCAAAAGACAGCGCGGCGGCGTCCAGCCAGAGGATCGCCTTGTACCGGCTTTCGAACAGGTGCGCGGTAAAGAACACCACGAAGGCGGCAAGAACGGCGACACCCAGGTAGGTCGGGTCGGTCATCCAGAAGACCGGGTTGCGATCCAGCAGGACATCGCGGATCGTGCCACCACCAACGCCCGTAAGGATCGCCAGAAAGGCAAAGCCGATGATGTCGAGCTGTGCGCGGCTGGCGACCAAGGCACCCGTCAGCGCAAAGACCAGAACAGCGGCGTGGTCGAGCAGCGCGATCAGCGTCACGCAGCACCTTTCTTGAACGGCTTTATGCCTTCACGCGCCAGTTCATCGGCGCGTTCGTTCTCTGGATGGCCTGCATGGCCTTTGACCCATTCCCACGTCACATCATGCCGCGCCTGCGCCTCGTCCAGCCGCTGCCAAAGCTCCACGTTCTTGACAGGCTTCTTGTTCGCGGTCTTCCAGCCGTTGCGTTTCCAGCCATGAATCCAGCCGGTCACACCGTTCTTCACATAAGCGCTGTCGGTGATGATGGTGAGCGAGGATGGGCGCGCCAGCGTTTCCAGCGCGTGGATCGCCGCGAGCAGTTCCATGCGGTTGTTGGTCGTGTTCGCCTCGCCGCCCGACAGGGTGCGTTCCTTGACGATCGTTTCGCCATCCTTGGCCTGCATCAGCACACCCCAACCGCCCGGGCCGGGGTTTCCGGAACAGGCTCCGTCGGTATAGGCAAAAAGGTCAGGCATGGGCGGTTACAGAGATCCAGTCAGCATCCTCGCCGCTTAGCCCTTTGTCGCGCCCGCGTCGATAGGGGCCGACGGTAAATCCGGCTTGTTGCAGCAGGTCGGTCAGTTCTACCTCGGTATAGTAGGTATAGAGCCGATTAAGGCTGTCCCGCCCCTCGCCGGCGCCTTCCTTAATCGCGATATGAAACAGGCCACCGGGTTTCAACGCGGTGTGAATGGAGGACAGGTGGCGCGGCATGTCCGTGCGCGAGGCATGCAGCAGGCTGAAATTGGCCCAAACGCCGTCATAGATGGCCATGCCGCTAAGGTCGTCGAAACTGGCCTGCCGCGCGGTGACACCTTCGATTGCCGAAGCCAGCCCGATCATCTCGGCCGAAGCATCCAGCGCATCCACCACGCACCCCGCCCGAACCATGTGCCGGGCCGACGTGCCGGGGCCGCACCCCAGATCGAGAACCCGCGCTCCATCGGGCAGAGCTGCGATAAACGTTACAAGCGTGTCGCTGGGTGTATCCGACGGATCAAGCTTGGCATAGTCGCCAGCGCGGGCATCGTAGACGGCGATGGTTTCACGGTCTGTCACAGAAACACTCCGACACAGAGACAAAGGATCACCAATCCGGTCAGAAGCACGCGAAGTTGCATCCACCATGCGGGTGCGAGGCCCCAGCGCCAGAACGCGAAGTCAAGCGCGAGAAGCCCCAGAAAGCCGAAGATCAGGTTTGTTCCTGCCGACACCGGCCCTCCCCCTGTCATGAAGAACGCCCAAAGCGCCGGGATCACCGAAAGGGCGTAACCCGTTGCGGCCTGCTCGCCCTGCGCTTTGGTGGCAAAGCCCCAAAGCACGCCGGACATGAAGCTGAGGATCACCATTCCATAAGACAGCTGCACATAAGGACCGATAAACCGGGGACCGAGGGTGCCCAGCCCCCATTGTGCGACCCCGTCAGACAACAGCGTCAACGCACCCCAGGCAAAGGGAATCACACCGGCAAGGCCAAGGAGCAAGGCAGAACGGGGAATCTGGGTCATCATCGGTCCTTCAAGCCAGCCCAACGCGCCGCGACATAGCTCAGACCCGTTCCAGCGCCAACCGCCCGGCAAGGGCTGCAAAAAGGCCGGCAAAGGACCGGTTGAGCCAAAGCATCACACGTTCGCTGCCCAAGAGCCACGTCCGGGCCGCTGCCGCAAAGACACCGTAGAGCACGAAAATCGCAAAGGTCATCGCCATGAACACCGCCCCCATCAGCGCCATTTCCGCCGTTGCCGTGGCCGGGTTGCCCGACAGAAACGGCGGCAGCAGGGCGAGGAAGAAAATCGACAGCTTGGGGTTCAGAATGTTGATCAACGCCCCGCGCCGGGCGATTCGAAATCCGGCTTCGGTCTGCCTTTCGGCAGAAACGGAAAGTGCGCCACCCGAGCGAAGCGCCTGGTATGCAAGCCAGAGAAGATAGGCCACTCCGGCAAATTTCACCACGTTGAACAAAAGCGCCGAGGTGTGCAGCACTGCCGCCAGACCCAGCGTCGCCGCCAGAAGGTGGGGCACGATCCCGACGGTACAACCAAGAGCGGCCCAGATGGAGGGCCAACGCCCTTGGCCCAATCCAATGGCCAACGTGTAGATCACGCCAGTCCCCGGAGCCACGACAACGACAAAAGCGGTCAGAAGGAATTGCAGGGAGAGCATAGCGGATCCTCGTTCGATGTGCTGCGATGACGCTATACATTCCCGTCCGATTGATCTAGACGCCCGGTTTGGCCCGCTGGTGGGCCGAATTTACAAAAAAGACGACGCCCGTGAAAAAAGCCCTGCAAGATGCCCTTGATGCCCGTGGATACGACACGCTGACCCCTGTTCAGGAGGCGGTTCTCAATCCCGGCTATGTCGGTGCCGACCTTTTGGTGTCGGCGCAGACCGGATCAGGCAAGACACTGGGCTTCGGCCTTGCCATTGCGCCGACGATTCTCGAGGACGAAACCTTTGGCCCGGCAGGTGCTCCGCTTGCATTGGTGATTGCCCCGACGCGCGAATTGGCGATGCAGGTGAAACGCGAGCTGGCGTGGCTGTACGCGCAGGCCGGAGTTGTCATGGCCTCGACCGTGGGTGGCATGGACATGCGCGATGAACGCCGTGCACTGGAACGCGGTGCACATGTCGTCGTCGCCACACCGGGCCGTCTGCGTGACCACATCATGCGGAACTCGATCGACCTTTCGCAGTGCCGTGCCGTGGTTCTGGACGAGGCGGACGAGATGCTGGATCTCGGCTTCCGCGAAGACCTTGAGTTCATCCTGGGCGAAGCGCCCGAGGACCGTCAGACGCTGATGTTCTCGGCAACCGTGCCGCCGCAGATCGCCAAGCTTGCCAAAGGCTACCAGCGGGACGCGATCCGGGTTGTGACAAAATCCGAGACCAGCCAACACGCAGACATCTCTTACCGCGCGATGATGGTGAACGACCGCGACACCGACAACGCAGTGATCAACACGCTGCGCTTTTACGAAGCGCCCAACGCCATCGTCTTTGCCAACACCCGTGCCATGGTGAACCGGCTCACGACACGCCTGTCGAATCGCGGATTTCAGGTTGTGGCCCTGTCGGGTGAGCTGTCACAGACCGAACGCACCCACGCTTTGCAAGCGATGCGCGATGGTCGCGCGCAGGTTTGCGTGGCAACCGATGTCGCGGCACGAGGCATCGACCTGCCGAACCTCGATCTGGTGGTGCATGCCGAACTGCCGTCGAACCACGAAACGCTGCTGCACCGCTCAGGTCGGACCGGTCGTGCAGGCCGCAAGGGTGTATCTGCGCTGATTGTGACTCCCAAGGTGCGCAAGAAGGCCGAACGCATCCTTGGCATGGCCAAGCTGAAATCCGAATGGGGCGCTGCGCCCTCGGCGGACGAAGTTCTGGCGCGCGACGAGGACCGGATGTTTGCCGATCCCGCTTGGGAAACACCCGTCGGCGAGTCCGAAGAAACGGTTGTGGCCCGGCTGGTGGCGGAAAAGACGCCCGAGCAAATCGCGGTCGCCTATCTGCGCATGTTCCGCGAACAGCACACGGCACCCGAGGAATTGTCGGATCCTGGCGCAAAACCAGAGCCCCGTCAGGAATTCGGCCCAAGCGTCTGGTTCGCCGTGTCCGGTGGCCGTGCCGCTGACGCGGAACCCCGCCGCATCCTGCCGATGGTCTGCGGGGCAGGCGATCTGAGCAAGGACGACATCGGCGCGATCCGCATCCAGCAGGACCATTCGCTGGTCCAGATCAAGGAATCGTCAGTTGCACGGTTCTTGAATGCTGTCGGCCCCGAGATGGAGCTCGAAAAGGGTGTGACGCTGACCCGACTCGACAAAGCGCCTGATTTTGACCGCGGCGCGCGGCCCGGTGGCAAAGGCGCCCCCCGCCCAGAACGCAAGCCCCACAGCGACGGACCAAAGCCCGAGCGCAAGTCGTATGCCGACCGACCGAAATCGGAACCGGCGGCATCCAGACCGGACGACGCTCCGGCGGCCCCCAAGGCCACACCAAGATCAGCTGCCCCGATTGACTGGAACGACGATCCTGCCCCACGCGTGCGCAAGCCGAAACCCGCAGATCGCAAAGGCGGCAAACCCGAAGGAAAATATGCCGGCAAATCGGATGGCCCGGCCCGTGAGCGCAAGCCCTATCAAGGCAAATCAGACGGACCGGCGCGCGAACGCAAGCCCTATGGCGACAAACCCGGTGGCGACCGCGCGCCACGTCGGTCCGAAGGCGAGTTTCAGGCACAGCCCTACAAAGGCAAGGGAAAGCCCAAAGGTCCGCCCCCGCCCGAAGGCAGACCCGACAGCAAGAAGAACGTTGCCCGTGCGGCGGCCCGCGCCAATGCAAGCGATCCGTCACAAAGCATGCGCAAGCCGCGTGCAGGTGCCCCGAAACCAGGCGGAAAGTCCGGTGGCAAGCCGGGTGGAAAACCAACCGGCAAACCTGCGGGCAAGTTCGGCGGGAAACCCGGCGGGAAAAAATGACAGTATTGAGGGTGCGTGCTTGCGCGCACCTTTACGCAGGCACCCTCAACGCGCGCGGCACCTTGAACTCCACGTTCTCGACCGCCGTTTCGACCATCTCGACCGTGACCTCATAGCGATCCCGGAAAGCGTCTATCACTTCGTTGATCAGCTCTTCGGGCGCGCTGGCGCCTGCGGTGATGCCGACGCTGGCAATCCCTTCCAAAGCGCGCCAGTCGATATCGGGCGCGCGTTGGACAAGCTGGGAATACGCGCATCCCGCCTTGCTGCCCACCTCGACCAGACGCCGCGAATTGGACGAGTTCGGCGCGCCGACCACCAACATGGCATCGCACTTTGGTGCCATCGCCTTGACCGCCTCCTGACGGTTCGTGGTGGCGTAGCAGATGTCTTCCTTGTGCGGTCCGACGATCTTGGGAAACCGCGCCTGAAGCGCGGCGACGATGTCGATGGTGTCATCGACGCTGAGGGTCGTTTGCGTGACGAAGGCCAGCTTTTCGGGGTCGCGCACCTCGACCGTGGCCACATCCGCGACGGTTTCCACCAAAAGCACCTCACCGTCGGGAAGTTGACCCATCGTGCCGACGGTCTCGGGGTGGCCTTCGTGGCCAATCATGATCATCTGCAAGCCGGTCTCGTGATGGCGCGCTGCTTCGATATGGACCTTGCTCACCAGCGGACAGGTGGCATCGACATAGATCATCTCGCGCTTGGCGGCCTCGGCAGGCACGGCTTTCGGCACGCCATGGGCGGAAAAGATCACCGGGCGGTCATCGGGGCAGTCGTCCAATTCCTCCACAAACACCGCGCCCTTGTCGCGCAAGGTGTCCACCACGTATTTGTTGTGGACGATCTCGTGTCGCACATAGACCGGCGCGCCCCATTTCTCGAGCGCCATCTCGACAATCTTGATGGCGCGATCCACGCCGGCGCAGAATCCACGCGGCGCAGCAAGGTAAAGGGTCAGCGGCGGTTTGGTCATGTCAGTCTCCGTCATACCCCGAACCTAAAGACTCAGGCCGCATGGTTCCAGAGGAATGCGGCTTCACTCAGCCGTGATTTGACCTTCCCGCGCTGGAATCCGGCGATACCCCTGCGATGACAGGAGTCCCAAAGATGCAAAAAATCGTGATCGCGGCCGTTGTCGGCTCTATGGTGGTTGCTGGCGCTGTGTTCGTTGCACCGGGATGGAGCGCAGACCGGTCCGCGACGACGCTTCCCTTTGCCGACGCAGACAGGGTGGCCGAAGGAAAGGCATTGTACGACACTTATTGTGCAAGCTGTCACGGCGCGAAACTTGAAGGTCAGGCCAATTGGCGCGAACCCGATTCCGACGGCTATCTTCCCGCACCCCCGCATGATGAGACCGGCCACACATGGCATCATGACAACGCGTTGTTGATGCGTATCGTGCGCGAAGGCACGGAAGCCATTGTCGGTGGCAGCTACAGGTCCAACATGATCGGCTTTTCCGACTCAGTGTCCGACGAACAGATCGCCAGCATTCTGGGCTATATCAAAAGCACCTGGCCTTCCGAAATTCAGGACATCCACACCGAAATGAACGCGCGGGTTCTGCCCTAGCCGCCAAGACAAACCGGCGGGCATGTTCCCGTTCACCGCTTTTGCACCTTGCAACGCTCTGATCATGGGGGCATGGCGGGCGTATGCAGATCACAGAGTATCTTCGCGCCAATGCGCCTTTCTTGACGGCAGGTGCCATGCTCACCTTCCTGTCGTCTTTTGGTCAGACCTATTTCATCTCGCTGTTTGCGGGCGAAGTTCGGCTGGCCTTTGACCTGAGCCACGGCGCCTGGGGCGGGATCTACATGATCGGCACCATGGCGTCGGCCGCCGTGATGGTTTGGGCCGGCGGCCTCACCGATCTGTTCCGGGTGCGCGTGCTGGCCCCGATTGTCCTTTTCGGTCTGGCGGCGGCCTGCCTTGCGATGGCGTTCAATCCCTGGGTGTGGGCCTTGCCATTGGTGATCTTTGCCTTGCGGTTCTTCGGGCAAGGGATGTGTTCGCATATCGCCGTGATCGCAATGGCCCGCTGGTTCGTCGCGACACGCGGACGCGCGTTGTCGATTGCGTCACTCGGCTTTGCCCTGGGTGAATCGTTTGTTCCGATGGCTGTTGTCGGTGCGATGACGGTCATGGCGTGGCAAAGCCTTTGGGTCCTTGGCGCAGTCATCTGCATCTGCGCCATTCCCGTCCTTGCCAAGCTGCTTGCGCAGGAAAGAACCCCTGCTTCGCATGCGGAATCGGACGTGTCTTTCGGCATGCGCGGCCAGCATTGGCGGCGACTGCAGGCTCTTCGGCATCCGCTTTTCTGGTGCATGGTCCCTGCGGTTCTGGGACCATCGGCGTTCAACACCGCGTTTTTCTTTCACCAGGTGCATGTTGCCGACGTAAAGGGGCTGGAGCACTTGGTCTTCGTAAGCTTCTTTCCGCTTTATACGGCGGTCGGAATCGGGTCGATGGTTCTTTCGGGATGGGCGCTTGACCGATTGGGAACTGCGCGCCTGACCCCGTTCTACCAATTGCCGATGGTGGCGGCGTTCCTGATCTTCGGTCTGACGCACAGCCCGCTTGGACTGGTGGTTGGTTTTGTCTTCTTGGGCATGACATCGGGCGCGAACGCCACCTTGCCCAACGCCTTCTGGGCAGAATTCTACGGCACCGCACATATCGGTTCGATCAAGTCGATGGCGACAGCAGTGATGGTGCTGGGGTCGGCAATCGGACCTGGTCTGACAGGACTGCTGATTGATCTGGGCATCGGGATCGAAACGCAATTCGTCGGAATTGCAATGTACTTTGTCGGGACGACCCTCTTGATGCTGTGGGGCATTCGCCGTGCTGCGCAAGACCTTGTGCCGGGAATAACCGACACCGATCTCAGAACGCCGCAGACGTGATCAGGGCCACGACGATATAGCGGATGGTCTTGGCAATGGCGACCAGCAGGAAGAAGAGCCAGACATTTGTCCGCATGACACCCGCAACGACCGTGAGCGCATCGCCCAATGGTGCCCAACTGAACAACAGCGTCCAGACTCCCCATTTGAGATACCATTCTCGGGCGCGGTTTAACTGGGCTTCGGAGACCGGGAACCAGCGGCGGCCACGATAGCGTTCCAGAACGCGACCCAGAGCATAGTTCAACCCCGATCCGAGGATATTGCCGACACTGGCAAAAATGACGATCCATTCAATCGCAATGTCGCCGCGCACTTGCAGCGCGACGAACACGATCTCGGATTGAAACGGTAGGATTGTCGCCGCGCCGAACGCCACGAAGAACAACCCGCTCAATGAAAGCAGGTCACTCCACATGTGCCATCCGGCGCAGAGTCAAATCAGTCCTGTTCCGCCGCAACAGGTTCACGTTCCGCCATCGGTTCACGCGGCGGGCGTCCGATGACGTCACGCAATTCGTCAAGCTCGATGAAGTTATCTGCCTGACGTCGCAATTCATCCGCGATCATCGGCGGCTGGCTGCGAATCGTGGACACGACCGACACACGCACACCTTTGCGCTGCAGGCTTTCGACCAGTGGGCGGAAGTCACCATCGCCAGAGAACAGCACGATATGATCGACGTGATCTGCCAATTCCATGGCATCAACAGCCAATTCGATATCCATGTTGCCCTTGACCTTACGGCGACCCTGGCTGTCGGTGTATTCTTTCGCCGGCTTCGTCCGCATGTTGAACCCGTTGTAGTGCAACCAGTCCACCAGCGGCCGGATCGGCGAATACTCATCATTTTCGAGAAGCGCTGTGTAGTAGAAGGCGCGCAGCAGTTTGCCACGGCGCACAAATTCCTGACGCAACAGTTTATAGTCGATGTCAAAGCCAAGAGACTTTGCTGCAGCGTAGAGATTGGAACCATCAATAAACAGCGCCAAACGCTCGTCTTTGTAGAACATGAATTGAACCTTTCAAAATAAAGTTGCGCCCTGGCCCACATTCGGGAGTGGTTGGTCCGAAGCTCATGGCCAAGCCGCGACGCGTGATCTAATGATTTGATCTAGCTTCGCAAGGTGCGATTTCCGATCACTCTCCCCTATATGACAACTTTATGAATGATTTTTACATTGCCTTGGGAGCTAATTTGCCATCAGGCGAAGGTCCGCCGAGTGAGACACTCAAAGCGGCGATTGAAGCAATTCGTCAAGAAAACATAGAGATCGTGGCGGTCAGCGCCCTTTATCAGACCCCCTGTTTTCCAGCCGGCGCAGGACCGGATTACATAAACGCCGCCGCCCATCTCAAGTGCGACATACAACCCCGCGACATTCTCGCGATCCTTCATGGAATCGAAGCAAAGTTCGGGCGAGAACGAATAGAACGTTGGGGTATGCGGACGCTTGACCTTGATCTGATCGCCTGTGGCGACGCGGTTCTCCCGGATGCCGAAACCTATGGTCATTGGCACGGTTTGGCCGAGGTGGTGCAAAAGACCAGCGCGCCAAATGATCTGATTCTTCCGCATCCCAGATTGCAGGATCGCGCATTTGTTCTTGTGCCGCTCCGGGATATTGCGCCACAATGGCGGCATCCGGTGCTGAATCGGACCGTAGAAGAGATGTGCAACGCGCTCTCGCCAGAGGATCTGGCCGAGATTCTTGTGCTTGAATCCTGATATCGACTTGTATTCACCCTGCCGGAGCGATATCTGTCAATTTCTCAAAGGCTGCCCGATGAATTGGAGTTCCCATGGCCCGCGTGACGGTTGAAGATTGCGTTGATAAAGTCCCAAATCGTTTTGAACTGGTGATGCTTGCCGCGCACCGCGCGCGTGAAGTGGCTGCTGGTGCAGCAATTACCGTGGATCGTGACAACGACAAGAATCCTGTTGTTGCGCTGCGCGAGATTGCGGACGAAACTCAGTCGGCAGATGAACTTCGTGAGCGTCTGATCGAATCGAATCAGACCCAGATCGAAGTCGATGAGCCGGAAGAAGATGCCATGGCGTTGCTGATGGGTGCAGAACCCGACAAGCCCGCCGAAGACGATCTTTCCGAAGAAAAGTTGCTGCGTGCGCTGATGGAGGCGCAGGGCCAAGGCTAAGGTCTGCCGCGATGTGGGCCGCATGAGAATGAGGCGCCGATGATCGCGGCTGACGACCTTGTTGCGCTTGTCCGCAACTACAACCCCAAGACCAACGAAGCCCTCATCCGCGCGGCCTATGACTATGGCCGCGAGATGCATGAAGGTCAGTTTCGCCATTCGGGCGAACCCTATTTTTCGCATCCCGTCTCCGTCGCTGCGATCCTGACGGAACAGCAGCTTGATGACGCCACCATCATCACCGCCCTGCTGCACGACACGATCGAAGACACCAAATCCACCTATTCCGAAGTGTCCCGGCGTTTTGGCAGCGAAGTCGCCATGCTTGTCGATGGTGTGACCAAGCTGACCAATCTACAGCTGTCCAGTTCGGAAACCAAACAGGCCGAGAATTTCCGCAAGCTGTTCATGGCGATGTCCAAGGATCTGCGGGTCATTCTCGTCAAACTCGCCGACCGCCTTCACAACATGCGCACCATCAAGGCAATGAAGCCGGAAAAGCAGGTGCAAAAGGCGCGTGAGACTATGGATATCTATGCGCCGCTCGCCGGGCGCATGGGGATGCAGTGGATGCGCGAAGAGCTGGAGGATCTGGCCTTCCGCGTGCTCAACCCCGAGGGACGTGCAAGCATCATTCGCCGCTTCATCACCCTTCAGAAAGAGACCGGCGACGTGATTCACCGGATCACCGGTGACATGCGATCCGAACTGGACAAGGCGGGGGTTGAGGCCGAAGTCTTTGGCCGCGCCAAGAAACCCTATTCGATCTGGCGCAAGATGCAGGAGAAAGAGATCGGGTTTTCCCGGCTTTCCGACATTTACGGCTTTCGCATCATCACCCGCACCAAGGCCGACTGCTACGCAACGCTTGGCGTGATCCATCAGCGGTGGCGGGCCATTCCGGGGCGGTTCAAGGATTATATCAGCGAACCCAAGTCCAACGGGTATCGGTCGATCCACACCACCGTGTCGGGTCGCGACGGCAAACGGGTTGAGGTGCAGATCCGCACACGGCAAATGCATGACGTCGCCGAGACCGGCGTTGCTGCTCATTGGTCCTACCGCGACGGCGTGCGCAGCGAGAACCCGTTTGCCGTTGATCCGGCAAAATGGGTTGCCTCGCTCACCGAACAATTCGTCGGTGAGGATGACCACGAGGACTTCCTCGAGGCGGTCAAGCTCGAGATGTATCCGGACAAGGTGTTCTGCTTTACGCCAAAGGGAGACGTCGTCAAACTCCCCCGCGGGGCGACACCGCTCGACTTTGCGTATGCCATTCACACGCGGATCGGGTCCGGCTGTGTCGGCGCCAAGGTTGATGGCATCCGCGTTCCGCTCTGGACCCGTCTCAAGAACGGTCAATCGGTCGACATCGTCACCGCAGAGGGGCAAAGCCCGCAGGCCACTTGGCTGGATATCGCGACAACCGGCAAGGCAAAATCAGCCATCCGCCGGGAACTGCGCGAGGCGGGGCGGGAGCGTTTTGCACAATTGGGCCGCGAACTGGCCCGGTCGGCCTTCGAAAATGTCGGCAAAAAGGCCAGCGACAAGGTGCTTGAGATGGCCGCGCGGAACCTGCGTATTCCGGATGCGCAGGAACTGCTTGCACGATTGGGCAGTGCGGAAATGTCCGCCCGCGAAGCCGTGGCCGCAGTCTATCCCGATCTTGCGCCCGAACCGATGGATTTCATCGAACTCCAAAGCGCCGTGATCGGCCTTGAACACGGACAGGCCTTTGACCGAGCGCCCTGCTGCCAACCCCTTCCGGGCGAGCGGATTGTCGGGATCGTGCAACGCGGCAAAGGTGTGGATGTTCACAGCATTGATTGCGGCGCGTTGGCCGCTTTCGAAGACCAGCCCGCGCGCTGGCTTGATCTTCACTGGGAAAGCGGGAACCACCCGCCAGTCTATGCCGTTTCTCTTGAACTCACCATCGGCAACGACGCGGGTGTCCTGGGACGGATTTGCACATTGATCGGGGAACAAAAGGCCAATATCTCGGATTTGAATTTTGTGGATCGCAAACCGGATTTTTACAAACTGCTCGTAGATATCGACCTGAGCGATGCCAATCATCTGCATACGGTCATGTCCGCGCTGGAAGCAGAAAGTGATGTAGCGTCTGTCGTCCGAAGACGGGATCCCGCATTGTCGGTGCAATCGGCTGCGGCCGAATAGGTAGATCGAAGGGACGCAACTTGGTATTCAAACGGCGGGACAGGCGTTCGATCCTGATCACCCTCCGCGAGGCGCTTTGGCCCCGCGGCGGGTGGGGTCGTGCCGCGCGCTATGTCCAGCACCGTCTGCACCGTTTGCCCGACCCACCCGAACGCATCGCACGCGGCATCTTTGCCGGTGTTCTCACCACGTTTACACCGTTCTACGGCATGCATTTCGTGACGGCCGGCATCATCGCCTGGGTGATGCGCGGGAACATCCTTGCCGCGCTGCTATCGACCTTCTTCGGCAATCCTCTGACCTATGTTCCGATCAGTGTCGCGTCTCTTCAGACAGGGTACTGGATTCTCGGCCTGGGAGAGATCAGGCATTCGCACGGCAGCATCGGCTACAAGTTCGCGAAAGCCGGCGAAGATCTCTGGCGCAATCTGGTGGCCATCTTCACAGAGGCAGAGGCAAACTGGGCCGGGCTCAAGATTTTCTATGACGAGGTTTTCTTTCCCTGGCTGGTCGGCGGTATCATTCCGGGAATCATCTGCGGCCTCATCTGTTATTATCTGTCTGTTCCCCTGATCCGCGCCTATCAGAACCGCCGAAAGGGCGCGCTCAAGGCGAAACTGGCGTCTTTGAAGAAAAAGAAGAAACAGGCTGACGACGGGTCGGCTGCCGACTAGGTTCAGCCTCAACAACGGAGGCGAAAATGACTGACTTTGCAGGCCGCTTGCGGCTGGGTGTGAACATCGACCACGTCGCGACACTGCGCAATGCGCGCGGCGGCACCTTGCCTGACCCCGTGCGCGCCGCGCAATTGTCCCAAGAAGCGGGAGCCGATGGCATCACGGCGCATCTGCGCGAAGACCGACGCCACATTATCGACAGTGACATTGATCGCCTGATGGACACCCTGAGTGTTCCCTTGAATTTCGAAATGGCCGCGACCGAAGAAATGCAGAAGATCGCCCTGCGCCACAAACCTCACGCGGTGTGCATCGTCCCGGAAAAGCGCGAAGAGCGGACCACCGAAGGCGGGCTGGAGGTTGCCCGCGAAGAGGACAAGTTGGCGCGCTACATCGCGCCTCTTGTTGATGCCGGGTGCCGTGTGTCGATCTTTATCGGTGCCGATGAGCGCCAGATTACCGCAGCACACCGCATTGGCGCGCAGGTAATCGAACTGCACACCGGCGCGTATTGCGATGCCCATGCCGAAGGCCGGTTTGAAGAGCGCGACAAAGAACTTGCAATGATCCGCGACATGTCGGCCTATGCCCATTCACTGGGGCTTGAGGTGCATGCCGGACATGGCCTGACATATGACACCGTCGCACCAGTGGCCGCGTTCCCGGAAGTGATGGAATTGAATATCGGTCATTTCCTGATCGGCGAATCCGTGTTCCGCGGCCTGGGTCCAGCTATCGACGAAATGCGCCGCCTGATGGATGCCGCGCGCGCCTGATCACATCCCATGACACGCACGGTCTTTGCCTTTATCGCGATCCTGATTGCCGCTGTCTCGGTCTTCGTGCTCGAGTCCGCCCGTTCCGGAGTGACCTATACCGAGCGTCTTGTGGGCCTCACGCCTGTCACCACGTTGGCCCGCGATAATGTCGATGGTCCAGACGTCGTCATAGCCCACGGCTTTGCCGGATCACGCGAGATGATGCAGGGATATGGCCTTGTCCTCGCCCAGGCAGGCTATCGTGTGCATATGTTCGACTTCGAAGGCCACGGCGCGCATTCGTTGCCCATGTCCGGGGATGTAACCCAGATCGAAGGCACAACGCGCCGGCTGATGGATCAGACCAAAGCGGTCATCCGGGATGTGGCGGGCGGTCAGCCAGTGGCGCTGTTGGGGCATTCGATGGCCACCGACATCCTGATCCGCGTCGCGGCCGAGGTTGAAACCGGGCCGCTTGTTCTTCTGTCGGCATTTTCCCAAGCAGTGACGGCACACCAACCGCGAAACATGCTGCTGATTGCCGGTCAATGGGAACCACATCTGCGCGACTTCGGCGTCGACGCGGTTCGGATGGTCGATCCACAAGCCAGCGAAGGCGACGTCGTTCGCACCCAAGACGTGGTCCGCGCCGCCTTTGTCGCGCCGTTGACGGAACATGTTGCGATCCTCCAATCACGGGTGGGCCGTGCCAAGGCGCTTGCCTGGATGAACGCCACTTACAACCGCGATTCCCCCGCCGCTGTTCCCCCGACCGGCTGGGCGTTCCTGGCGTTGATGGCGGCCATTACGATCCTGTCAGCACCGCTCGCGCGCCTGATCCTTGCGTCGCACACCTTACCCCCCAACCAACAGCCCACTATGGCACGCTTCGTGGCAACCCTTGCAGTGCCCACTTTGGTCACTCCCTTCCTTGCGGCCCCGTTGGATTTCGGCCTTCTCCCGGTCCTTGTCGCAGACTACCTGGCCATCCACCTTGGAATTTTTGGCCTGCTCAGCCTGCTGATGCAGCGGCTTCTTTGGGGGCGTCTGGTCTTTGGCTGGACTGGGGTCGTTTCCATTGGCGCCGCAGTGCTGGCGCTTCTGGTCTGGGGAATTGGTGTGTTCGGTTTTGCGCTTGACCGGTATGGCGCGAATTTCTTTCCGATTGCCGAACGCCTTCCGATCATCGCGGCGCTGATCTTGGGCGCGGTCCCTTTCATGGTGGCCGATGCACAATTGGTCTGGAAAGGGTCGATCTGGCGGCGCATTCTGGCACGAGTCGCGCTCTTGGTGTCTCTTGGCATCGCAGTCGCACTTGATCTTGAGGGATTGTTCTTTTTGATCATCATTGCGCCCGTGATCGTTCTGTTTTTCTTCGTTCACGGCGCGATGGGGCGGGGATTTGGCAAAAAGGCTGGGCCATTGGTGGCCGGTCTGGCGCTTGGCATTATCCTTGCCTGGGCGCTTGGCGTCAGCTTTCCCATGTTTGCACCAGGCGGAGGCGGCACATGATCTTAGGTATCGGCACCGATCTGGCTAATATCGACCGCATCGCGGGTACGCTCGAACGCTTCGGCGACAGGTTCCGCAACCGCGTCTTTACGGAAACCGAACAGCGCAAGGCGGAGCGCCGCCGCGATGTCGCGGGCACCTATGCCAAACGCTGGGCCGCAAAAGAAGCCTGTTCCAAGGCGTTGGGAACCGGGTTGCGCATGGGCATCGCATGGAAAGACATGTCCGTCCGCAACCTGCACACCGGCCAGCCCATCATGGAAGTCACCGGCTGGGCGAGGAAGCGACTGGATGACCTGACACCACCGGGTCACGAAGCGATCATTCATGTCACGCTGACCGATGACCACCCCTGGGCGCAGGCCACCGTCCTGATCGAGGCCCGTCCCAAGTAACGGCCCCTTGGCTTGACACCCGCGCCGCCCCCGCTCATGTAGCGCGGGACAATCGAGCAAAAGGCAGGATCATGGCGTCTGAAACCAAAAAAGGCGGTGGTATCGTCGAAACGATCAAGACCATCGTCTATGCCCTTCTGATCGCCGGGGTCTTCAGGACGCTGTTCTTCCAGCCCTTCTGGATCCCGTCCGGGTCGATGAAGGACACGCTTCTGATCGGTGATTTCCTGTTCGTGAACAAGATGGCCTACGGCTATTCCTACGCCTCCTGCCCGTCGCTTTACCTGCCCGGTTTCGGCATCGACATCGACGCCAAGGATCTGTGTGGTTGGGCCGACGGCGACAACAGCCGTCTGTTCGGGTCCGAACCCGAACGTGGCGATGTGGCGGTCTTCCGTCACCCTGTGACAGGGCGTGACTTCATCAAACGCGTGATCGGTCTTCCAGGTGACGAGGTGCAGATGATCCAGGGTGTTCTGCATATCAACGGCGAAGGTGTCGAAATTGCACCCCAACCCGACTTCGAGGAAACCGCCTCTCCGCAAGGCCCGCAAGGCCTGCGTCCGCGCTGTGCCAATGGTCCGGTTGGAACAGGTGGAACCTGCGTCAAGGAACGGTTCCTGGAAACCCTGCCCGACGGAACAACCCATTCGATCCTGAACATCGGCAACCAGGGTTCCGACAACACTCCGGTCTATTCGGTCCCCGAAGGCTATTACTTCATGATGGGTGACAACCGGGACAACTCTTCTGACAGCCGTGTACCAAGCGTGGCAGGGGGTGTCGGTTTTGTTCCCTTCGAGAACTTTGTCGGCAAGGCCAACCGCGTGATGTTCTCGTCCGCCGGATCGTCCATGCTGTTCTTCTGGACATGGCGCGGCGACCGCTTTTTCGAGAAGATCGAATAGTGAAACTCTCGGTTGACCTTCAGGCGCTGTCCGAGCGCTTGGGGCATCGGTTCGAACGCCCCGAACTTCTGGTACGCGCAGTGACCCATTCATCACGCGCCGGGATCAATCGCGAAGACAACCAACGGCTCGAATTTCTGGGCGACCGCGTGCTGGGCCTTGTCATGGCAGAAGCCCTATTGGCCGGGGACAAGACCGCATCCGAAGGTCAGCTTGCCCCTCGTTTCAATGCGCTTGTGCGCAAGGAAACCTGCGCGGATGTCGCCCGCGAAATTGAACTTGGGGCAGCATTGAAGCTGGGAAGATCCGAGATGCTTTCCGGAGGGCGGCGCAAACTGGCCCTGCTTGGCGATGCTATGGAAGCCGTCATCGCCGCCGTTTATCTGGATGCCGGTTTTGACACGGCCAAGGCGATGGTGCTGCGGCTTTGGGGGAACCGGATCGGATCGGTCGAAGACGATTCCCGCGATGCCAAGACCGCGTTGCAGGAATGGGCGCAGGCGCGGGGCATGCCCCCACCAAGCTATGTCGAGCTATCCCGCGACGGGCCTGATCATGCGCCGAACTTCGTGATCTCGGTTCGCCTTGAGAACGGTCAATCCGCCGAAGCCAAGGCCGGATCGAAACGTCTTGCCGAACAAGCGGCTGCAAAAGCGTTGCTCCGCGGTTTGGAAAAGAGCCCGTCTTGAGCGACAACCTGCGCGGAAGCCTGTTCATGGTCCTCGCCATGCTGGGCTTTGCCATTGAAGACGCGTTCTTCAAGGCGGCCACCGGCACGGGCGATGTGTCTGCCGGTGTCGGGACGATGCTTTTCGGGCTTTTCGGCATAGGCTTTTTCGTTCTGTACGCACTCTGGATCAGGGAACCGCTGGTCAGCCGCGCTTATATCGAAGGCCCGCTCTTGATCCGGTCGGCCTTTGAAATCCTCGGGCGGCTGTTCTTCGCTCTCAGTCTTGCTTTTGCTCCTCTGTCCACGACCTCCGCGATCCTTCAGGCCGCACCCCTCGTTGTTACGCTTGGTGCTGTTATCGTCCTCAAGGAAAAAGTCGGCCTGCGCCGCTGGATGGCGATGGCTGTTGGATTTTTCGGTGTTCTGCTGATCCTGCGCCCCACCCCGTCGGGCTTTGACGCAACTGCGATCTTCGCGGTTCTGGGGATGATCGGGTTTGCGGGTCGTGATCTGATGACCCGTGCCAGCCCGCCCGAAGTGTCCGCAACGCAGCTTGGCATTCTGGGGTTTCTGATGGTCTTTATTGCCGGTGTGGTGATTGCCCTTTTCGAAAACGGGCCACTGTCAGCCCCCAGTCTTCCGGCTTTGTCGATGCTCATGGGCACAGGCCTAGCTGGACTTGTCGGGTACAGCGCGCTGACCAAGGCGATGCGGACGGGCGAAGTGTCCGTCGTTGCACCCTTCCGCTATGCGCGGCTTCTGATCGCCCTCGTCTTTGCCTATCTCATCTTCGGTGAACGCCCGGACAGCCTCACACTGATCGGGGCCGCCCTGATTGTCGGCAGTGGCGTCTACACCCTTGTGCGCAGCGGCCGCAAAGACAGGGCTGGCTCTGCACCCCGATCTGGCGTATGAGGCCGGACTTCTGGATATGGATGTTGCTATGACCACCCGCGCCGGTTTCGTCGCTTTGATCGGAGAGCCCAATGCGGGCAAATCCACGCTGACCAATCAGATGGTCGGCGCGAAAGTGTCCATCGTCACCCACAAGGTGCAGACCACCCGCGCGCGCATTCGTGGCGTTGCCATGGAAGGCGATGCGCAGATCGTTCTGGTGGACACACCCGGCCTGTTCAAACCCCGCCGCCGTCTGGACCGTGCAATGGTTGCCGCCGCATGGAGCGGGGCATCGGATGCCGATATCGTCGTGCTGCTGATCGAAGCGCATCGCGGCATCACCGAAGGCGTCGAAGCGATCCTTGAAAACCTTGGCGAAGTGGTGGGCAAACGTCCCGTTGCGCTGGCCATCAACAAGATCGACCGCGTCGAGGCGCCAAGGCTCTTGGCGCTGACACAACAGATGAACGAGAAGTTTCCCTTTACCGAAACCTTCCTGATCTCGGCCGAAAAGGGGCATGGCGTGAAAGCCTTGCGCAAGTGGTTGGCAGCAGAACTGCCCGAGAGCCCGTGGCTGTATCCCGAAGACCAGATCGCAGACCTGCCCCTGCGCATGATCGCCGCGGAAATGACGCGCGAAAAGTTGACCCTGCGGCTGCATCAGGAATTGCCCTACCAATTGACGGTAGAGACCGAAAGCTGGGAAGAACGCGACGACGGGTCAGCCCGGATCGACCAGATCATCTATGTCGTGCGCGATGGTCACAAGGGTATCGTTCTTGGCAACAAGGGCGAAACCATCAAGGCGATCAGCAAAGCCGCGCGCGAGGAACTGGAAGAGTTCCTTGGCCGCCGCATTCACCTTTTCATGCAGGTGAAGGTGCGCGAGAAATGGCTGGACGAGGCCGAGCGCTATTCCGAGATGGGTCTGAATTTCAAGGACGGCAATGGCTGAGGCCCGGCTGGCCAGCGGGTTCTGGGTACAGGCTTATCTGCGCCGTCTGTCGCTGTTCGACATTCCCGCCTTTGTCACAGCGCATGGCGACGACACCGCCGGGGCCATATTGGTCAAACTGAACACGCTGGACGGCCAGGCAAAGGCATTCATGCGCCAATATGACCTGATGACCGGGGCGCGCGCATGGCAGGTTCTCGCGGACGGTTCTGAACCTGATGTCGATTCCAGTATCACCAACCAACGCAGTTTTGACAGTGACCTCTGGGTGATCGAGGTCGAGGATCGCGCCGGACGACATCTTCTGGATGAAGACGGGCTGTCGGGCTAACATCGCGGCATGGACTGGCGCGACACAGGTATCCTTCTCAGCAGCCGCCGACACGGCGAAAGTTCGATGATCATCGACGTGTTTACGCCCGAACGCGGGCGTCATGCGGGCGTGGTCCGTGGCGGCGCATCACGCAAGGTGGCCCCGACCCTGCAACCCGGCGCACAGCTTGACCTTGCATGGCGTGCCCGGCTTGAAGACCATCTGGGCAGCTTCACGGTAGAGCTCCAACGCTCCCGCGCCGCGATTGCCATGCAGAACCGGACCACGCTGGCCGGTCTGAACGCCACACTCGCGCTCTTGGCCTTTGTGCTGCCCGAACGCGAACCACATCCCGACCTCTATGCACAGACCCAGAACCTGCTGGACCTGCTGGACCAGACAGACCTCTGGCCACTGGCCTACCTGCGCTGGGAAACCGCGCTTCTTGAGGATCTGGGATATGGCCTTGATCTGAGTCGCTGTGCTGTCACGGGCACAACGGACAACCTGATCTATGTCTCGCCAAAGTCCGGCCGCGCCGTATCCGCCAAAGGTGCAGGCGACTGGGCAGACCGGCTCTTGCCGCTGCCTCAGGCGTTGCGTGCCGGTGGCGCGACCGAAAATGCCGATATTGCCGCCGCCTTGGGCCTCACGGGGTATTTTCTGGAACATAAGCTGGCCGCAGATCAGGTGGGCAAACCGCTTCCAGATGCGCGGGCCCGATATCTTGATCTATTGAACCGCGTCGCGCCCTCGCCCAAACCAGCCCCCTAGGCAAAGCAGGCAGAGTGCGCCGCAGGTGAAGTTCCGAAAAACACCAAAACGCCGCCTTTTCAGTTTCACGCAGGCACGATAGGTAAAGGTCATGACCATGACGGTGCCAAATATCCTGACTGTTCTGCGACTTCTGGCTGCGCCGGGATTGGCATTGATGTTTCTCTACTTTTCGCGCCCTGCGGCCGATTGGTTCGCCCTGATCCTGTTCGTTCTGGCCGCGGTCACCGACTGGTTCGACGGCTACCTCGCCCGCGCGTGGAAACAGGAAAGCAAACTGGGCGCGATGCTTGATCCGATTGCCGACAAGGCGATGGTGGTCATCGCTTTGATGGTGATCGTGGGCTATTCGTCGATGTCCCCCTGGCTGGTTCTGCCGGCCACATTCATCCTGTTCCGCGAAGTGTTTGTCTCTGGCCTGCGCGAATTCCTGGGCGATACGGCCGGCACTTTGAAGGTGACTCAACTGGCCAAGTGGAAAACGACGCTGCAAATGGTCGCCATCGCGGTCCTGTTCGCGCAAGGCGTGTTCGAACACTACCTTGGCATGTCCACAATGGGGATGAGCCCCGAGATAATTCAGGGCGTGATGACAGGCGAAATCGAAGATCTGCATGGCCTTTGGTGGAAACACGCCGGTATGGTCTGGGCAGGGAATGTCGGCATCGTGCTTCTCTGGCTTGCGGCCTTCCTGACCCTGCTCACGGGTTGGGATTATTTCCGCAAGGCTGTGCCGTTTTTGAAGGATTGATCAGATGGATGTTCTGTATTTTGCATGGGTCCGTGAACGGATCGGATTGCCCAAGGAAACGGTGACAACCGAAGCCGCCACCGTGACCGATCTGATCACCGAACTCCGCGCCCGCGAAGACCGGTATGATCTTGCCTTTTCCGACCTGAGCGCGCTGCGCGTGGCCGTGGATCAGGAACTGACCGACTTTGACGCCTCGATCAAAGGCGCGCGGGAAGTGGCCTTCTTCCCGCCGATGACAGGCGGTTGATGAGGGTCGTCGTTCAGGACGCGCCGTTCGATTTCGGCGCCGAGGCCGAGGCCTTTGCCAATGGCCGCCACGACATGGGGGCGATTGTCACCTTCACCGGCGTGGTGCGGGATTTTGGCAAGGGTGGGCTTGATGCAATGGAGATCGAACACTATCCCGGCATGACCCAAAAGGCGCTCGAGACCATTGCCGCCGAGGCTCGCGTGCGTTGGTCGCTGGGGGATGTTCTGGTGATTCACCGATACGGGCGGATGGAACCGGGCGATAAGATCATGATGGTCGCCACCGCTGCGCCGCATCGCAAGGACGCATTCGAAGCGGCGGAATACCTGATGGACTACCTCAAATCCCGCGCCCCGTTCTGGAAAAAGGAACACGCCGCGACCGGAGAAACCAGTTGGGTGGCCGCCAAAGACGAAGATGAAGACGCGCTGACGCGCTGGTAACTTGTACGGCTCGTGGTTTGGTCATATCAATTGACCACTTGTTTCAGTTGCGAGCATCATGCCCTTTCAACCCGTCACGCCGGAAAAGCTGTCGACCTCGGTCACACGCCAGATTGAAAAGCTGATCCTTCAGGGCATCCTGCGCCCCGGCGAACGCCTGCCGTCCGAACGGGAATTGTCCGAGCGGTTGAACGTGTCCCGCCCGTCCCTGCGGGAATCCATCGCCGACCTGTCGGACCGTGGGCTTTTGACCAGCCGCGCGGGGGCCGGTGTGTTTGTGGCTGATGTCCTGGGATCCGCCTTTTCCGATGCGTTGATCCAGTTGTTCGCCAACCATGACGAAGCCGTGTTCGACTATCTGTCGTTCCGCAAGGACATGGAAGGCTTGGCGGCCGAACGTGCGGCGCGGCTGGCCTCTGACACGGATCTCAAGGTGATCAACACCGTTTTCGAACGGATGGAGTCCGCGCATCAAAAGCGCAATCCGGCGGATGAAGCGGCCCTCGATGCCGAGTTTCACCTGTCCATCATCGAGGCCAGTCACAACGTCATCATGCTTCACATGATGCGATCAATGTATCAACTCTTGCGTGAAGGCGTGTTCTACAACCGTCAGATCATGTTCCGGCAACGCACAACACGGGCGACGTTGCTGGACCAGCACCGTGCGATCAACGATGCCCTTCAGTCGCGTGAACCAGAGGACGCGCGGCAAGCGGTGGTCGATCACCTGACCTATGTGGAATCCTGCCTCGCAGACAACCGCAAGGCAGAGGCACATGAGGCAGTGGCCCGGCAACGGTACCAACACACGGTTGCCAAAGGCTGAAATGCTTCAAAGCATTTCGCCAAAACCTTCGAAGGTTTTGGCGCCTAGCTGGACACGCGGGCCTTCATCAGACCGTCTTCCTTCAACTTCGCATGACACTCATCCAGCGACTGCCACGCCCGCGCAATCAACATGTCGATCTCTTCATGCGAAATCACAAGCGGCGGTGAAATGATCATCCGGTCGCCGACATGGCGCATGACGAGGTTGTTGGCGAAGCACCGTTCGCGACAGATGAACCCGACAGTCCCGGCATCCGCCTCAAACGCCGCGCGCGCATCTTTGTCCGGAGTGAGCGCAAGCGACCCCATCATGCCAACGATCCTGGCTTCACCCACCAATGGATGGTCGGTCAGGCTTTCGAACTTTTGTTGCAGATAGGGTGCCGTCTTTTCCCGAACGCGTGTCACGATGCCCTCTTCGTCCAGAATACGAAGGTTCTCCAACGCCACCGCGCTGGCCACCGGGTGTCCGGAATAGGTGTACCCGTGGTTGAATTCGACCGAGTTGATCACCTCGGCCACCTCGTCACAGATGATCGACCCGCCAATCGGCTGGTAGCCCGACGACAACCCCTTGGCGATGGTCAGGATGTGCGGACGGATGTTCATCGTCTGGCTGCCGAACCAGTTGCCGGTACGGCCAAAGCCGCAGATCACTTCATCCGCGATCAGCAGGATGCCATACTTGTCGACGATGCGCTGGATTTCCGGCCAGTAGGTTTCCGGCGGCACGATCACGCCACCGGCACCCTGCACCGGTTCCGCGATGAAGGCGGCCACGCGATCCGGGCCCAGTTCTTCGATGGCCGCCTCAAGTTGGCGCGCACGTTCAAGGCCGAATTCCTCGGGAGTCATGTCGCCACCTTCGGACCACCAGTCCGGCTGGTCGATGTGGTGAATATTCGGGATCGGCAGGCCGCCCTGCATGTGCATGCCCTTCATGCCGCCAAGGCTTCCCGACCCGACCGAAGATCCATGATAGGCATTCCATCGGGAAATCACGATGTTGCGGTCGGGCTGGCCCTTGGTCGCCCAGTAGGTCCGCACCAGCCGCAGGTTTGTGTCGTTCGCCTCGGAACCGGATCCGGCAAAGAAGACCTGGTTGAAACCTTCCGGCGCCAACTCGGCCAGTTTTTGGGACAGCGCGATGGCTGGAACATGGGTCGTCTGGAAAAACGTGTTGTAATACGGAAGCTCTTCCATCTGACGGGCTGCTGCCTGTGCCAGTTCCTTGCGGCCATAGCCGATATTCACGCACCACAGCCCCGCCATCGCATCCAGAATGCGGTTGCCGTCGCTGTCATTGAGCCACACGCCATCCGCCCGCGTGATCACGCGGGCGCCTTTCTCGGCCAGCCCTGCACCGTGGGTGAAAGGGTGCATGTGATGCGCGGCGTCAAGCGCCTGCAATTCGGATGTGGGCATGTGGTTGGTGATCAAAGCCATGGGGACAGATCCTTTCAAACAGGTTGCCGCCAAAATATGATCAAATTATTCCAAGTCAATCGAATCAGACCAGACCCTGACGGATTTGATCCATTCCCTGCGCGACGTCGCTTTCCATGGCAATCGCCGCGGCGTCGCCATCCCGCGTCACCAGCGCCGCAAGAACATCCTTGTGCCGATCCGGCAGGTTTCGTGTCCCGAACTGACCACACACAACCCGCAGCGACGGACCAAAGCGCAACCACAGCCTGTCCACCATTTCCGTCAGGATCGGAGCCTGCGCCAGACCGTTCAGATCAACGTGAAAATGATGGTTTTCGACAAGATACCGATGTACATCGCCTCGCCGGATCGCCGCATCCAACCGCATGTCGATCTCTGTCAGGCGCGCCACGTCCTCTGGGGTCGCACGTTGGGCAGCACGACGCGCCAATTCCGGCTCAAGCGCCCTGCGCGCAATGGTCAACTCTCCGACCGCCTGTGCATCCAGTACCGGAACAGCGATTCGGCGATTGCCCAGGAATTCGAGCGCCCCTTCCGCCGTCAGTCGACGCAACGCCTCACGCACCGGGGTCATTCCGACACCCAGCGCTTCGGTCAATCCCTGGATTGTGACGGGCTGCCCCGGCTCGAGTTCTCCGAACAGAACCTGATCGCGCAATTGACGATACACCAGTTCATGTGCGGGAAGACGCACAATTTCGGTCATAGGTTTCACTGATGTCCGACCGGTCATCCCACTCCTCACAAACTGCCGCCGCTTTAGGCACAATGCCCAATAGGCGGCCCATGACAAGTCATCTTGCACGTTCATTCCGAGCGTGAAAACATGACAGCTATTGCCAGATCGGGCAAGATTTGATCAAATTCAAATGCACGGGGCCGCAAGTGCCCCGGGATCAACGGGAGACTTTCATGAAAACCCATCTGCTGACCTTGACCGCAGGTGCCGCACTTTTGGCGTCCGTCGCCACCGCAGACGAAGTGCGCGTCTATAACTGGTCTGACTACATCGACGAAGAGCTGCTCGCGAAATTCGAGGAAGAAACCGGGATCGACCTCATCTATGACGTGTTCGACAGCAACGAACTGCTGGAAACCAAGATGCTGGCCGGGGGCTCGGGCTATGACGTCGTGGTGCCAACCGGCACATTCCTGCAACGCCAGATCCAGGCGGGCGCGTTCCAGAAGCTGGACGCCTCCAAGCTGCCGAACCTCGACAACATGTGGGAAGTCATCGAAAAGCGGACCGAACAATACGACCCCAGCAACGAGTATTCGATCAACTACATGTGGGGCACCACGGGCCTTGGCGTGAATGTCGGCAAAGTGACGGAAGTGCTGGGTGCGGATGCGCCGATGCGGTCGCTGGACCTGATCTTTGATCCCGCGAACATGGAAAAGCTGGCCGAATGCGGCGTGCATGTTCTGGATGCGCCGACCGAAATGATTCCGGCCGCGCTGACCTATGCAGGGCTCGACCCGGATCGCAAGGATGACGAAGCGCTTGCCGCTGCCGAAGAAGTGTTGATGGCGGTACGTCCCCACATTCTGAAATTCCATAGTTCGGAATACATCAACGCACTGGCCAATGGTGACATCTGCGTGGCATTCGGTTGGTCCGGCGACATTCTTCAGGCGCGTGACCGTGCTGCGGAAGCCGACAACGGCGTCGAAATCGCCTATAATGCCCCCGTCGAAGGGGCCTTGATGTGGTTTGACCAGATGGCGATCCCGGTCGACGCACCGAACCCGGATGGCGCGCATCAGTTCCTGAATTTCATCATGGACGCGCAGAACATGGCTGCGGCGTCGAACTATGTCTATTACGCCAACGGCAACAAGGCGTCGCAGGAACACCTGGTCGAGGATGTGATCGGTGATCCGGCGATCTATCCGGACGAGGCGACGCTTGAAAAGCTCTACACCACAACCCCGTTCCCGCCGCGCGAACAGCGGTCGCTGACGCGGATGTGGACAAAGGTCAAGTCGGGCACCTGACCCAATGTGCTTTCTTACCCGGCGGGAGTGTCTCGCCGGGTAAACGTCCTGGCTCGGAGGTGCCCGAAGTGTCCCAAACCGTTTTTGCGCCGTGGGAAGATCCCAACGAAAAACCGCTTATCCAGTTTCGCAATGTCACCAAGCGGTTCGGTGATTTCACCGCGATCGACAATCTGACCCAGGACATTTTCGAAAAAGAGTTCTTTGCCCTGCTTGGCCCGTCCGGCTGTGGCAAGACCACGATGATGCGCATGCTCGCCGGCTTTGATCAGGCAACAGAAGGTCAGATCCTGATCGCCGGTCAGGACATGGCAAAGGTCCCGCCCAACAAGCGCGCCGTGAACATGATGTTCCAGTCCTACGCGCTTTTTCCGCACCTGAGCGTCTATGAAAACATCGCCTTTGGCCTGAAACGCGAAGGCAAGGACACTGACAAGATCAATGCCCGTGTCGAAGAAATGCTCCGCCTCACGCGCCTGAGCAAATTCGCCAAACGCAAACCGCACCAGATTTCCGGCGGCCAGCGTCAGCGCGTGGCACTTGCCCGCTCTCTAGCCAAAGCCCCCAAACTTCTCCTTCTCGATGAACCACTCGGCGCGCTTGACAAGAAACTGCGCCAGGACACCCAGTTCGAGTTGATGGACATTCAGGAAAAGACCGGCACCACCTTTGTAATCGTGACCCACGATCAGGAAGAAGCAATGACCGTGGCAAGCCGCGTCGCCGTGATGGACGAAGGCCAGATCATTCAGGTCGCCACGCCCGCGCAAATTTACGAAGCGCCCAATTCCGTCTACGTTGCTGACTTCATCGGTGACGTGAACATCATCTCGGGCCGCGCCAAGCCAATTGGTGAAAAGGTCGCCATCCAATGGGCCGAAGGGCAGCCAGACATCCTTGGCACCACCGCAACACGCTTCGACGCCGGGCAGGAAATCCATTTCGCCATCCGTCCCGAAAAGGTCTCCATCAGTCCGGATGAACCGCAGGACGCCCCCAACAAGGTGCAGGGCAAGGTTCTCGACATTGCCTATCTCGGCAACATCTCCACCTATCATGTCGAACTGCCGACCGGCAATGTGATCAAGGCGCAAACCGCCAACACACGACGCCTGTCGCGGCGCCAGATCACCTGGGAAGACCCCGTTTGGCTTAGCTGGACAGACACCGCCGGTGTCCTGTTGGAGCGCTAGCGAATGCGCCGCCTCATCCTCATCGCGGTGCCGTATCTGTGGCTGGTCGCGCTGTTCCTGATCCCGTTTGTGATCGTTTTCAAGATCGCTCTGTCGGACGTGGCCCTGGCGCGCCCGCCTTACATGCCGCAGCTCGATTTTTCCGCCGGATGGGAGGGGATCAAATCCTTCTTTGCCGCGCTCGATCTCGAAAACTTCTGGTTTCTCACAACCGATGATCTGTATTGGAAAGCCTATCTCAGCTCGCTGCAAATCGCACTGATCTCAACAGTGATGACGCTTCTGGTGGGCTATCCCATCGCCTATGCCATGGCGCGCTCCGCCCCGGAATGGCGGCCAACGCTCTTGATGCTGGTGATTCTGCCATTCTGGACCAGTTTCCTGATCCGCGTCTATGCGTGGATGGGCATTCTTGCCAATGAAGGGCTCTTGAACCAATTCCTGCTCTGGCTTGGCGTGATCAACGACCCCCTGACGATCCTCAACACCAATATCGCCGTCTATATCGGCATCGTCTACACCTACCTGCCCTTCATGATCCTGCCGATCTATTCCGCGCTTGAACGCATGGATGACAGCCTGCTGGAAGCCGCCGAAGACCTCGGCTGTTCGCGCCTGTCGGCCTTCTGGCTCGTCACGATTCCGCTGTCCAAAAATGGCATCATCGCGGGCTGTTTTCTGGTCTTCATCCCGGTGATCGGGGAATTCGTGATCCCGTCACTGCTGGGTGGGTCCGGTACGCTGATGATCGGCAAGGTGCTGTGGGAGGAATTCTTCTCCAACCGCGATTGGCCCGTCGCCTCGGCGGTGGCGGTGATCCTGCTGCTGATCCTCGTGATCCCGATCATCCTGTTCCAGCGCAATGAACAGAAACAGCGCGAGGCCGAAGGATGAGACACGCCGTTTCCTGCTTCTTTGGGCTTGAAATACCTCGGGGGGTTTGGGGGGCTGGCCCCCCAATGTGTCGGCGCGCAAAGCGCGACGAAATTGTCGGGGGCGCATCATGAAACGCTTTTCCTGGTTCAACGCGACCTCCCTCACGCTCGGGTTTGCGTTTCTCTACATGCCCATGATCATTCTCGTGATCTACAGCTTCAACGCTTCAAAACTGGTGACGGTCTGGGCCGGGTTCTCCACCCAATGGTATGGTGAGTTGTTCCGCAACGAGGAATTCCTGAACGCCGCTTGGGTAACCATCAAAGTCGCCGTGATGAGCTCCACTATTGCCACTGTCCTTGGCACCATGGCCGCCTATGTGCTGGTCCGGGCCGGCCGGTTCTCGGGGCGCACGTTGTTCTCGGGTATGATCTACGCGCCTTTGGTGATGCCAGAGGTGATCACCGGCCTGTCGCTGTTGCTGCTCTTCATTGGCATTGGACTTGATCGCGGCGTTCTGACCATCGTGCTGGCGCACACCACGTTCTCGATGTGCTACGTTTCGGTCGTCGTCTCGTCACGCCTTGTCTCTTTTGACCAGTCGCTCGAAGAAGCCGCACTTGACCTTGGTTGTTCTCCGTTCGAGGCGTTTCGGCTTGTGACGCTCCCCATCATCGCACCTGCCGTGATCTCGGGCTGGCTCCTGGCCTTCACCCTGTCGCTGGATGATCTCGTCATCGCCAGCTTCACCACCGGTCCCTCGGCCACGACCCTTCCGATCAAGATCTTCTCGGCCGTGCGCCTTGGTGTCAGCCCGGAAATCAACGCGCTCTCGACCATCATGATCGCGATTGTCACCGTCGGGGTGATCACCGCGTCGCTCATCACCAAGCAGGCGGCGGTCCGACAGGCGCGCGACGAACGCATGGCCGAACGCCCTGCATGAAACGCATCTACGAAGGCGCGGCTTACGCAACGCCGGCAACCTGCTGGTGGCGGGACACGACGCCGCCGGCGGATCAGCCGTCGTTAAAGGGCGATCACAGCACAGAGGTCGCCGTGATCGGCGGCGGCTTCACCGGGTTGAACGCGGCACTTGCCCTGGCTCGGTCCGGGGTGGCCGTGACCGTGATCGACGCTGAACAGCCCGGCTGGGGCGCATCCGGGCGCAATGGCGGGTTCTGTTGTCTCGGTGGGTCCAAACTCGGCAGCGGCGTCATCGGCCGACGGTTCGGGCAAGACCAACGCGCAGCGTGGCACAAGACCGAACGCGCCGCCGTCGATCATGTTGAGGCGCTGCTGTCGGACAACCGGATCGACGCAGATCGCCATTCGCAGGGCGAGACCCTACTGGCCCACACACCCAAAGCCATGCAGGACATCCGGGCACATGCGGCAGAAACCGAAGCGACCTACGGCGTTCCACCAGAACTGTTCGCACCAGACGAATTGCGCCAACTTGGATTGGGCGGCACGTTCCACGGTGGCATGACCCTGCCCATCGGATTTGCACTGAACCCCGCCCAATACCACGCCGGTCTTGTCCGAACCGCGCACAAAAGCGGCGTGCGCAGCTTCGGTCAAAGCCCCGCTACCGCGCTCACCCAAAGCGGGGCGAAGTGGCGCGTGACCACCCCACAGGGCGCGATCACGGCGAACAAGGTCATTCTTGCCACCAACGGATATTCCTCGGAAGACATCCCCGAATGGCTGCGCGCCCGTTACCTGCCGGTGCAATCCACCATCATCGTCACCCGAGAGATCACGAAAGACGAGCAAGCCCGCCAGGGTTGGTCAAGCGCCCAGATGTGCTACGACACCCGCATCCTTCTGCACTACTTCCGCCTGATGCCTGACGGGCGGTTCCTCTTTGGCATGCGCGGCGGGTTGCGTGCCACACCGGGGGCCGAAGCGGCACTATCCCGCAAGATCCGCGCTGATTTTTGCCAGATGTTCCCTGAATGGCACGCGGTCGGGATCACCCATGAATGGTCCGGTCTGGTGTGCATGATGCGCAGCCTCACGCCGTTTGCAGGGGCGGTTCCCGACATGCCCGGCGTTTTTGCCGCGATGGGCTATCATGGCAATGGCGTCGCAATGGGAAGCTATCTGGGCGCGCGACTGGCCGACACCGTGATCGGGCGCGCGCCGCAGGGTCCGCTGCCGGAATTCATCACCAGCACACCGAAACGCTTTCCGCTCGGGGCAATGCGTCGAACGCTTCTGGCGCCGGCCTATGCGGCTGCCGCGTTCTGGGATCGGTAGACCGCCTTTCCAAAGGGGTCGCCACGCGGTTTCATAACCGCGTCCCAAGCTATTCTGAAATGGCTTGAAACCGCCCCTCTCTCTTGTGCCGCCCTGCCCCGTTCGTTATTCCAACTGTAACCACGAACTCAGGGAGGAGCGTCATGCTCAAGCGTTCATTCGACAAGTCGAAATTGCCCAGCCGCCATGTGACCGAAGGGCCAGAGCGCGCGCCGCATCGGTCGTACTACTACGCGATGGGCATGACCGAGGAAGAAATCCACCAGCCGCTGGTTGGTGTGGCGACCTGCTGGAACGAAGCGGCCCCCTGTAACATCGCGCTGAACCGTCAGGCGCAAGCCGTGAAGATGGGTGTCAAACAAGCTTACGGCACACCGCGCGAATTCACCACGATCACCGTGACCGACGGTATCGCCATGGGGCACGAGGGCATGCGCTCCTCGCTCGCCTCACGCGAAGCGATTGCCGACACGGTCGAACTCACCATGCGCGGCCATTGCTATGACGCGGTTGTCGGCCTTGCCGGGTGTGACAAGTCGTTGCCGGGCATGATGATGGCGATGGTGCGTCTGAACGTGCCGTCAGTCTTCATCTATGGCGGCTCGATCCTTCCGGGGCGTGCGCCGCAGGTTGACGAAATCCCCGAGGATTTCCGAACCCGCGACCTGACCGTTCAGGACATGTTCGAAGCCGTGGGTCGTCACCAGAACAACGAGATGTCGGACAAGGCGCTCGACATGCTGGAACGCGTGGCCTGTCCCTCGGCGGGTGCCTGCGGTGGTCAGTTCACGGCCAACACCATGGCCTGCGTGTCCGAGGCGATTGGCCTTGCGCTTTTCAATTCGTCCGGCATGCCCGCGCCTTATGAATCCCGCGATGCCTATGGCGAAGCGTCGGGGCGCGCCGTCATGGACCTCGTGGAACAGAACATCCGCGCCCGTGACGTGGTTACCCGCAAGGCGCTGGAAAACGCCGCGCGCGTCGTGGCCTGCACTGGTGGGTCGACCAATGCCGGTCTACACCTTCCCGCCATCGCGCACGAGGCGGGGATCGAGTTCTACCTCGAGGACGTTTGCGACATCTTCCGCGACACACCTTACTTTGTCGATCTGAAACCGGGCGGTGCGTATGTTGCCAAGGATCTCTACGATTCCGGCGGCATCCCTGTTGTGATGAAGGAACTGCGCAAGGCGGGCCTGATTCACGAGGATTGCATCACCGCCTCCACCCGCACCATCGGTGAAGAGCTTGACCTGATCGAACGCGAAGCCGATGGCAAGGTCATCTATTCCATCGAGACTCCGATCACCAAGACCGGCGGCGTTGTCGGCCTCAAGGGCAATCTTGCCCCCGAAGGCGCCATCGTGAAGGTGGCAGGCATTCCTGCCGAAGGTCAGGTCTTCACTGGCCCGGCCCGCGTGTTCGAATGCGAAGAAGACGCCTTTGAAGCGGTCAAGGATCGCGCCTACGAAGAAGGCGAAGTCATCGTCATCCGCAACGAAGGCCCCGCAGGTGGGCCGGGCATGCGCGAGATGCTGTCGACCACCGCAGCCCTGTCCGGTCAGGGCATGGGCAAGAAAGTGGCGCTCATCACCGACGGGCGCTTCTCGGGTGCAACCCGTGGCTTCTGCGTGGGCCATGTCGGCCCCGAAGCGGCACAGGGTGGCCCGATCGCGCTGCTCAGGAATGGCGATCTGATCACGATTGACGCGATCAAAGGGGCCTTGTCAGTCGACCTGTCCGACGACGAACTGGCCCAGCGCAAAGCAGACTGGAAAGGCCCGCGCCCAACCATCTACACTTCCGGAGCGATCTGGAAATTCGCCGAACTTGTAGGCCCAACCTACAAGGGTGCCGTGACCCATCCCGGTGCCGAAGGCGAAAAACATGTGTATTCCGATCTGTGAAACGGGCGCGGAAATCTTTGTTTGCCGCGCTGTTCGGCGCGGCATACCTGGCCGGATGTGACGACATCAAGACTGCGGGAAGCATGTCCTTGCTCGACACGGCATCGACAACGGCAACCCCGCTTCTGTCCTCAGCAGATCTCGCGCGGGGGCAAATCCTCATTTCCGGTCCGGACGGCTACTGCATTGATCCCGCGACATTGCGCAGTAATACAAATCGCGGTTTCGCAACCCTCGCAAGTTGCAACATCCTGTCAGGCGGCACGGATGGCCCACTTGTCGAACCGGTGCTCGTGACCGTCACCGTCAACCGTGCCACCACTGGCGCGCCGACACCGGCGGACCTTGCGGCGGCGCTGCAAACCGAACTTTTGCAAAGCCGGGAACTCAGTGCTCTTGCCGTGGGTCAAATGGCCACCGGCGGCGCAACGGCGTTCGAAGGCAGCGATCCCCGCCACTGGCGCGGCGCGTTTGTTCTTGGTCCGCATCTGATCGGTGTCACGCTGTACGCTCCAAAAGGCAGCCCGCTCTTGGGCGCGCAGGGCGCTGCGTTCCTGAACACGGTTTCTTCACGGATCCGCGCTAATTCTCCGGCGTCCTCGTCCGGCATTGCAGAACAGTCGCAATCGAAAACCGATCCGTTGGAGGCAAGACTTGGCCGTTTATTTGAACGGCGCGATCTGTAATACACTCGGGGAACCGGCGCAGCAAAGCATCGGACATAGAATGTCAGCAGGAGCGAGCAGCTCATGTCGGAGATGAAACCCGGCCTTCTGGATCGCGTCATCCAACAGTCCGCGCTCAGGCGGTTCCGCCGATGGGCCGAAACCGCGCGCGATATTGACCTGCGCGACCTGCGCCGCAATCGTGCCGCGGCGCGCCGGATCAAATATCACCTCGACGAACTGATCCATGTGGCCGATGAACGGCTTGCCCTGCCGATCCTTGGCAATCAGTCGGTGCCGATTCCCTACGATGCCGATTGGTCATGGCGACCCGAAGTCTGGTGTGGTCCATTGCCCGTGCAGGGCATTTCCTCGGTCGCGAACAAATCCACGCTGGGACGCGAAGTCACCCTGTTTCACGATTGCGCCCAGTCCGAACTGACGCTGCGCCAGCTGCGCAACACAAGCGCAGATGATCTGGCGGCCTATGGGTTGCGTCTGGATGTGTTCCGCTTCGATGGCTCTTACCTGTCGCTGGTGATCGACCTGCCTCCGGATGCGACAGTCAACCTGAAGCGGCGGCATCTGATCCGGTGCGACGCGATTGTAGAGCTAGAGCGGCCATTGGAAATCTTTGCCCGCCTCAATATTCAGCACGGCCCCAACACCGAACAGATTGTTCGGGAACTGCCGCTGAACGATCGGGAACTGGTGGTCGAATTTGATCTCGCCTACACAAAGCTGAACGAGAAACGGGTCGAAAAGGTCTGGATCGACCTGATTTTCGAAAACCCGGAAATGAGCGAGGTTGTCCTGCGCGACCTGTTCTTCAGCCGCCGCCCGCGGGCCGAGATGTGAGGAGCCGAAAATGACCGCGTATTCCCTGTCAAAGACCCGCCTTTTTGAAGGTGTCTGGGAAGGTGTGATCGCCGGCGATGCCGATGACAGCCCTGCCCCGAAAGTGGATGTGCGGGTGCATGATCAGGCAATCCCGGACGTGGCAATCGAACCTTTGCCCGATCCGGCGTCATGGCTTTTGAAAGTGCCGGTTCCTGCCAACATGATCGCGGATGGTGTGCATACCTTTGTGATCTCCGAAGCAAACCAGGGGCAGTCCCTAGGTGATTTCTCGATTATTGCAGGCGACGCTGTCGGAGAAGATATTCGCGCCGAACTGTCCCTCCTGCGCGCCGAACTGGACATGCTCAAACGGTCATTCCGGCGGCACTGCCGGGAAACCGCCTGATCCGAAGCCGCAGATCAGACCTGCCCTTTGCACCCGCCTCCCAAGACCGGTAAGTGACCTCTGACCCCCGATGGACACAGACGAGGCACTTCTTGGAATACTGGATCGTGGCAGGGCTGGCAGCCTTTCTGATGGGGTTGTCGAAAGGCGGTGTGCCCATGATCGCCCTGCTGTCCGTGCCTCTCATGTCACTGTTCATGGATCCCGCGTTGGCGGCGGGTCTTCTGCTGCCGATCTACATCGTGGCAGATTTCTACGCGGTCTACCTCTTCCGCCGCGCGTTTTCAGTGCGGAACCTCAAGATCCTGCTGCCGGGCGCGATTGGCGGAATTCTGATCGGGTTTGTGGCTGTGGCGTCTGTTCCGGGGGATGCGGTCAAACTGCTGGTGGCGACTATTGGCCTGTTCTACCTCGTGACAGCATTGCGACGCCGGTTTTCCAAGGTGGAAATTCCGCCGCGGCCTGCCGATGTGCCACGCGGGGTATTCTGGGGCATCATCACCGGAGTGACCAGCTACATCTCACATGCAGGCGGCCCGCCGTATCAGGCGTATGTGTTGCCGCAAAAGCTTGATAAAATGGTGTACCTTGGAACAACCACCATCCTCTTTACGGTGGTCAATCTTCTCAAGGTGCCGCCATTCATCCTTGCTGGCCAGATCACATGGGACAGCGCGTCCCAGGCGATATGGCTGGCCCCCTTTGCCCTTGCCGGAGCGTGGAGCGGCTCTGCTGTCTCTCGTGTTCTGCCCGAGCGCGTGTTTTTCCTTCTGATCGAGATCGCGCTCGCGGCGGTGTCTTTCAAACTACTGTACGAGGTGTTGTTGACCTGAACATGCTTTAAGGTACGGCAGTGCAATTGACCTTCCCGCACTGCACAGGCAGGTTATAGAGACACCCCTGACCCGGAGAACCTATGTCCTCGCTGCGCGGTATGGCGCTGAAGCTCAGCTCCGTCTTGCTTTTCGTCATCATGTCAGCGCTGATCAAGGCAAGCTCTGATGTGGTCCCCCCTGGCGAGGCGGTGTTTTTCCGGTCGTTCTTTGCAATTCCCGTGATCCTTTGCTGGCTGGCTCTCACCCGCCAACTCAGCACGGGCCTGCGCACCCGCAATGCTGCGGGGCATTTCTGGCGCGGCTTTATCGGCATCAGCGCAATGGCCTTCGGTTTTGCAGCACTTGGGTTGTTGCCCCTCCCGGAGGCGACCGTACTGGGGTACGCCGCGCCCATCATGACGGTGATCTTTGCGGCGCTCCTCCTTGGCGAGAAAATCCGGCTTGTGCGGATGTCGGCGGTGGCGATCGGGTTGATTGGCGTGGTGATCGTGATGCTGCCGCAACTGGGCAACCAGGCGCTTGGCACAGCCGCCCGGTGGGGTGTGGTTCTTGCGTTGGCCTCGGCCATGTTGCGCGCACTTGCCCATGTCCATATCCGCAAACTGGTGCAGCATGAAACCACCTCGTCGGTGGTGTTCTATTTTGCGCTCACCTCGTCCTGCCTGTCGCTGCTGACATCCCCGTTTGGCTGGGTCATGCCCGATGCCGCCACCGCAGCCCAGCTGATCGGGGCGGGCCTGATCGGCGGTGTGGCGCAAATCTTTCTGACGTCGTCCTACCGTCATGCCGAAGCGGCGTTGCTTGCTCCGTTCGATTATGCGTCGATCCTGTTTGCGTTGATCATCGGCTACACCATCTTCGATGAAATCCCGACGGTTCACACCATTGTCGGTTCCATCGTCATCATCGGAGCCGGGGTTCTGATCATCTGGCGGGAACGTCAACTGGGCGTCAAACGCGGACCTGCACGCTCGAATCTCACGCCGCACGGTTGATTGCATTTCCCGCCGCCGGGGCTTAGATCACATCCAGCTACGACAGGGTGACGGGAGCCGCACTGCATGAACTGGATCACGAACTACGTCCGACCGCGGATCAACTCGATCTTTTCCCGTCGGGAGCTTCCTGAAAACCTGTGGGTCAAATGCGACGAATGTGGAACGATGCTGTTCCACCGGGAAATGTCGGACAACCTGAATGTCTGCACCAATTGCAGCCACCACATGCACATCACACCACGCGACCGGTTCACCGGCCTGTTTGATGGCGGAATCTTCACCGAGGTTGCCGTCCCCGAACCGCTCGCTGACCCGCTGCACTTTCGCGACCAGAAGAAATACCCCGACCGGATGCGCGCCGCGCAAAAGCTCACAGGTGAAAAAGAGGCGATGCTTGTCGCCACTGGCGACATTGGCCGTACCCCCATCGTTGCTGCGGCACAGGACTTCAGTTTCATGGCCGGCTCGATGGGCATGTATGTCGGAAACGCGATCATTGCCGCGGCTGAAAAGGCCGTTGAACTGCATCGCCCGCTTGTCATTTTTTCGGCCGCCGGTGGCGCACGAATGCAGGAAGGCATTCTCAGCCTGATGCAAATGCCGCGCACCACCGTTGCCGTACAGATGCTGAAAGAAGCCAACCTGCCCTATATCGTGGTCCTGACCCATCCGACCACAGGCGGCGTCACCGCGTCCTATGCCATGCTGGGCGACATCCAGATCGCAGAGCCGGGCGCGCTTATTTGCTTCGCGGGTCCGCGCGTGATCGAACAGACGATCCGCGAAAAGCTGCCCGAAGGGTTCCAGCGCGCCGAATACCTTCTGGAACACGGGATGCTTGACCGTGTCACCGACCGCCGCAGGATGCGCGATGAACTGGTCCAGATCATCCGCATGCTGATGCACATGCCGCCCCCCGTCGCGGGTGACCTTCCGGCACCCGGACCGGCGGATTTGGTGTCCGTCGCACCGCCAAACACAAGCGAAGACCAAAAAGCGTGACCAAGACCACAGGTTCGGACGTCATTCTTGACCGGATGATGGCGCTTCATCCCAAGATCATTGATCTGACCTTGGATCGTGTCTGGGCGCTGTTGGCGGCACTTGATCATCCCGAAACACGCTTGCCGCCGGTCATCCATATCGCAGGAACCAACGGCAAGGGATCGACACAGGCGATGATCCGCGCCGGGCTCGAAGCCGCAGGCAAACGCGTTCACGCCTACACGTCACCCCATCTGGCGCGGTTTCACGAACGTATCCGCCTTTCTGGCGATCTCATCAGCGAGGCTCACCTGACCGACGTGCTGGACGAATGTTACCGCGCCAATGACGGTGCCAGCATCACCTATTTCGAAATCACAACCTGCGCCGCCCTGCTGGCCTTTGCCCGCACACCCGCCGACCACACCCTGCTCGAGGTTGGTCTGGGTGGACGGCTTGACGCGACCAATGTGATCGACCGGCCCGCGCTGACGATCATCACCCCGGTGTCGATGGATCACGAAGGTTACCTTGGCGACACGCTTGCCAGGATCGCGGGTGAAAAGGCCGGGATCATCAAGCGCGGCGTACCCTGCATCGTCGGCCCGCAGCGCGAGGACGCGATGGAGGTGATCGAAGCGCAGGCGGCCTGCCTTGGTGCACCATTGCTGGCATATGGCCAGCATTGGCATGTCACCGAGGAACGCGGGCGGCTTGTGTATCAGGACGAAACCGGGCTGCTGGACCTTGATCTGCCGAACCTGCCCGGCGCGCATCAGCTCCAGAACGCAGGCGCAGCACTCGCGGCACTGCGCTATCTCGAAATGCCGGAAGTGGCGTTTGATGGCGCTGTCCGGGACGCCCACTGGCCCGCGCGGATGCAGCACATCAAGGGCACACCCCTGAACGATCTGGTCCCGCAAGCCGACCTTTGGCTCGATGGCGGCCACAACCCCGCCGCTGGCGAAGCGCTTGCCACACATCTGCACAGCCTTTCCAAGCGGCCCACCTATCTGGTCTGCGGCATGCTCAACACCAAAGACGTGCGGGGGTATCTGCGCCCCTTGGCACGCGAGGCGGATCACCTGACCGCGATATCCATTCCCGGTGAGGCCAACACGCTGAGCGCCGGGGATACCGCAAAAGCCGCGCGCGATGTGGGACTGACCGCCCAAGAGGCACAAGACCTTGACGCCGCCCTTCGCCAGATCGGGGAAATCGCGCCACAGGCCCGCGTGTTGATCTGCGGTTCCCTGTATCTTGCCGGACATGTCCTTCGCCAGATCGGTTGACCTAAATCTGGACCGATCCGCTTTATATTGACCGAATTGCCAAAAATCGCCTATATATCGTCAAAAAAGAGCGGTGTCCGCAAAAGCGGAATGGGTAGGTGACAATATGGTATTGGTTCGGCGCGCCGTCGTTACGGCTGTCCTTGCTGCAGGCAGCCCCCTTTTTGCGCAGTCAGCAGCGATCACCGAAAACGCAACCGCGTTCACCTTCACCATGAACGGCGCCCAGATGACAGTGTCGCGCAATGGCCCGTCCTGCCCGTCCTCCTGTATCCAGCCCATGACCGCCGCAGCCGGAGTCGATACCCTGGCAGAGCTTGAGGTCATCGGCTTTCTGCAGAACGCCGTCAGCGATGGATCCGGTCTATTGGTGGATGTTCGGAGGCCCGGAACGTTTTCCTCGGGGTCGGTTCCCGGCGCTGTGAACGTCCCGGTGGACACGTTTCTTCCCGAAAACCCGTATCGAACTGACCTGTTGTCTGCCCTCGGTGTCAGCAATGCCGACACCACTCCGAACTTTGCAGGTGCCTTTACCTTGGTGATCTTCGCCAATGGCCCGGATGACAGCAGTGCCCACACCGCAATTCAGCATCTTCTGAGCGCGGGCTATCCGCCGGGCAAGATCAAGTATTACCGTGGCGGCGCTTCGACCTGGAGCGCGCTTGGACTCAACATCTCGGTGGGACAATGACACAGAACGCCAAGAACAGCGGATTGATCCGAATGGCCCTGATGGGCACCGCGTTTATCGCGCTGACAATTGTCCTGGTCGTGTTTCAACCCGGCTCACCCCGGCACGCACAAAACAGCACCGATCCTGACAACATCGCAAGCGTCACACGGGAAGCAGACCCGCTCAGCACCGATTCTGTCTCCGCTGAACCCCCACCCGCAGCGCCCATGGCTGTGGCGGCCCCCGCTCCATTGCCGCAAGTCACACCGTCGCCAAAGACTGATGCCCCCACCAACATGCGGGATATGACGTTCAGCGCAATTTCAAACCTGAAATCCGTCACCACCGGCGAAGCCCCTGCACCCGGCCAACCCGGCAGCCTCTTGCACAGCGTCGTGCAACGCAGCATTGCCAACAAGACGCCATCATCGGCAACATCGCCAACCCTCACCGAGGTTGAACAGGTCCGATCCGAACCTGTGCGCATGCCGTCGACCGGGGTCTATTTCGTCCGCCCCGGAGACACCTTGCTCAGCATCGCCAAGGAACTGTACGGCGACACGGCCATGTCGGCCGAGCTTTTCAGAAACAACGCTGACATCATGGTCAGCCCGGACAGCCTCAAACCCGGAATGGTCTTGAAACTGCCCAACCCGTAGACCACCACATCTAGAAAAACGTGCCCCCAGTAGAAAAGTTCCGCAACACCTCAGCTAAATGTTGACCGGTGCGAATCACTATGGCACAAGGTTCCCAGGCTTCGTGACTTGCTGGAAAAGCGAACACGGAACGGGGGATTTCTTAGTGTTGGCAAGTATCCAAAAACGTTTCGACAAGGCCCATTTTGGCCGTCGGACGTATGGGTCCGCTGCACAATCCGACCTCAGACTCCAAGACGACCAAACCTCCGGCGCCCCCTCGCGCCATCAACGTAAGGTATAGCAAGGACCTGAACACAGGCGAAAATTATTGAGCAGTCTCAGAGGTCCCTCGGGACCTCTTTTTTTGGTCTACTGCTCGCCCCACCCCTCGGCCTGCATTTCCCGCAACCGGCTTGCGGTGCGTTCGAATTCAAACGTGCCGGTGCCTTCGACATACAGCATTTCGGGCTCTGCTGCCGCAGACAGGATCAGTCGAACCTTGGCTTCGTACAATGCGTCGATCAGCGTGACGAACCGTTTTGCCTCGTTAAAGTTCTGGCGGCTCAGTCGTGGCACATCCTCGATGATCAGCACCCGCACCGCATCGGCCAATGCAAGGTAATCCGCCGGACCCAGCATCTTGCCGCACAGGTCATAGAATTTCGCCCGCGCCACGCCATTGTGAAAGCGCGGCAACTCGATCTCGCGGCCCTGAACATGAAGCGTCAGACTGGTCTGTTCGCCTTGGGTCAGGTCTTGCCAGATTTGGTTGATCGCATCCTTTGCGAGCGCATCGTTCGGGGTGAAATACGCCTGCGCCCCGGCCAGACGATCCTGCCGATAGTCTGTGTGCGACGCCAGTTCATGCACCACCATCCGATCTTTCAGCATGTCGATGAACGGCAGGAAAATCTTGCGGTTGAGACCGTCCTTGTAAAGATCATCCGGAAACCGGTTCGAGGTGGTAACCACCACAACGCCCGCTGCGAACAGTTTTTCGAACAGGCGGCCGACAATCATGGCATCGGTGATATCGGTGATGTGCATCTCGTCGAAAGCCAGCAACCGGATACTGTCGGCAACTGACTTGGCCACAGGTTTGATCGCGTCCTCGACGCCTTGCTGGCGGGCTTTGTGAATGGCGGCATGGATTTCCTGCATGAAAGCATGGAAATGAACCCGCCGCGCCGGCACGTCCAGACTTTCGACAAACAGATCCATCAGCATCGACTTGCCGCGCCCAACGCCCCCCCACAGGTAAAGACCTTTGGGCGGTTCGGGCGCTTTGCGAAACAGGCCTTTCTTGACCGGTTGGGCCAGCGCCGCGCGGATGCGTTCGAATTCCGGCAAAGCCTCTTCCTGCGCCGCATCGCGGGTCAGGGAACCATCTTTCACACGGGCGGCATATATCTCGGGCAGCGTTTGCATGTCCGCCGATTACCGCGTCTTTTCGGATTTGTGGAGGGGGGTTATTCGATTGCCCGGATCAGCTTGCGGTCAAGCACACGCAACACGGTCTTCAGGTCATTCCCCCGTTTGAGCACCTGACCATCAATCCCGATCACCGCATATTGCCCTTGGCGGCTGCGCAGCTTGGGACGTTTTTCAATGCGATAAAGCGGGTTTTCCGCCGTGCGTCGAAAGACCGAAAACACGGCCACGTCGCGCAGTGTCGAAATCCCGTAATCCCGCCATTCCCCCGCAGCCACCATGCGTCCATAGAGCGACAGGATGACACCCAGTTCGGTCCGGTGAAACGCCACCTGTTCCGGCGCGTTCTGGGGTTTCGGGAACGGCGTGATACTGTTCATATCTCATGATGTGTGCAGGTCTGGCGTGAAATCAAGCGTTTTGAAAAACGAGGCCGCCCCGACGTGGCAAATTGATCCTGCCGGGAAACCACGACCTGCCCCGATTGCGCCGGGCACCCCGCCGCATCCTGAAATTTGATCCGGCGCCTCGAAAGGTGTATGGTTCCGGTCCCACAGCGATGACCGATGCACAAGCACGGGACTGGATGCTGCGGCCGCCGATGCCGCGTCCGGAGGTGGATTTTGCACCCGCATCGCTGTCGAAGCAAAGGAGGATCCCATGGATGTCATGAAAGCGAGCGAAATCGCACATGCGCTGTACCGGGCGCGTGGGGACAAGGCAGAATACGAAGCTGCCCAGCGGGAACAACAGTTCAGGGCCGAAGGCAACACGGACGAGGCTGCCAACTGGCGCGCGATCCGTGGCAGCATTCGCCAGATGCGCGGCGCGAACCAGAGCTGACGCGCGACAGGTTGATCGCATGTCCTGCGGGAAAGGTCCGCTTCGGGCCTATTGTTTCGCGCGCGAAACATTGGGACCGGAACGGACCCTTTAACCCTTTGCAAACATTTGCACATGCCGCGTATTCGCCATGCGGAACAGCTCATGCCAACACGGCGTGCCTACGCAAACGCCCCCTGACAGAACCATCCCGACGACATCGACGCGCCATGTGCGTAGAAAAGCCAGAGACGGTGACCCTTGTCTGTGATCACCTCCCAGTAATCGCGTTGGCCACTGCGCCAAGCGGGATCGTCCAGCCACCATTCCGGTGCGATACGTTCGGGGCCACGGATGCTGTGAACCGTGTGGTCACGTCCGCGCCAGCGAAAGGTTTCAGGCAGGCGGGGGGTGTCCGCCACCATCACCGGCTCTGGTGACCACATCATGAGCGGGCGCAGCTTGGTACGATGCGGCCAGTCCTTGACCGGTTCGGACCATGCGGCGGCGACAGTGACCCATGTTTTTTCGGGGATGTGGCTGTCAGCAGGCTGCACACGGGTGATGGCCTCCATCCCGAGTCGCGTACCCAGCCGTCCGATCAACGTATCAAGCGATCCGGGCTTCGCACCCGCCAGCCGCGCGCGCCCCGCCTCTGCCGCCTCTAGATGGCCCGAGGCGGTGCGCAAATGGATCGGTTCGTGAACCACCGCTTCGAGCCGCAGCATGTCGATGCCGTACCCCGCATCCAGATCCTCGATCTTGAGCCGCAGCAGCGGGCGGATATGCTCGGGGTCGTCCGAGGGTTTGGCCATCGTGACATTCATCCACTGCATCGTGCCATCGGCGCGGTACGCCTCGAACCGCAGGGTACGCGCCCCGCGTCCCTTGTTGTGCAGCGACAGGCAAAGACGGGGCAGCATCCGGTCGATGGCGGCCATCACGTCGTCCTCGAGGCCGATGGGATCGGGCAGGCTCATCCGCGTGGCAAACCGGTCGGGCGGCGGGGCCGGGCTGACCGGTTCGGGCAACGCGCCCAACGCCTGATCCAGACGTGCCACCAGCCCACGGCCAAACCGGCGGACCAGCCCCGCGCGAGGTTGATCGACCAAGTCCTTCACCCGGCGCAGGCCAAGCCGGGCCAACTGTTTCATCGTGTGATCGTCCAGCCGCAGCGCCGCGATGGGCAGCGGGGCAAGTGCGGCGTAGGTCTTGCCCGGCGCGGCGATGCGAGCGCGGCCCGCTGCCGGGGCAACCGTCACCGAAGGGGCAGCCCCGCCGCGTTCCCAGTGCCGCCGCTTGCCCGCACGGGACCGTGTGGCGCGCGCCTCCTGGTCGATCGCGTCGCCGCTTCGGTGATGATCGCCCCCCTGCCCGCCACCGAACCGCGCCAGCGCCCAGGCGCCGCCCAGCGTGTCGGCAATGCCCAACTGAACCGACAGCCCCAGATCGGTGCAGTCCTGTTCGACCTGAAGCGCCAGTTGCTCTTCCCCGCCAAAAAGATGCGCACAGCCGGTCAGATCGACCACCAGCGCATCGGGTTCTTCGCGCGCGACCCAAGGCGAGAACTTGCCCGCCCAGCGGTGCAGCACGCCCAGAAACGCCGCCTCGGCATGGCGGTTCGACAACCGGGTGAGCAGATCGGCACTCATGGCATGGGCATCGCGCAGGGGCTGGCCTTCGTACAGGCCCGCCGCCTGCGCCAAGGGCGACAGCGACGCCAGAACCTGTGCCTGACCGACATCGCGCACCACGGCAAAGGGCACTTCCCCAAGATTGGGGTCGCGCCGGATATGGCGTTCGGCGGCCAGCCGGGGAAACCAGATGGACAGGATACGACGGTTGATCATGAGACTCGCGGCAGCGTTTGTTCCACTTTTGTTCTTTATATATCCGAACAGATGCAAGTCGAGTCACACCAACCTCTTGTCGTTCAAAAGTGTGAAAGCCGGATCAGCCGCACCAGATGCGCGCGACCTCGTCATTTTCATTCAGCGTGAAATTCACACGGTCGCCCCGGTAGTCCATCGTCATCACGTCGTCTTCCCCCAGGATGCGGTGGGGTTGTGAAAAGGCGATGCTTTCCAGCTGTGCGCGCGGCAACCCCATCAGATGGGACATTTCCTCGCTCCCGCAGGACTCAACCGGCTTATCCGCCACGATGGTTTCCTGACATGCCGCCAGACCAAAACAAACACCCAGGACACAAAAAATACGCATTGAGAAACCTTTCGAATATCCAAGCCAATGCTTGCAAACCAGACACTTTCCCGCAAGGTTCCTCGAAAGAAAACGAGGGAGATCGCTATGCGCACACGCGCCGCTGTTGCCGTTCAAGCCGGCAAGCCATTGGAAATCATGGACGTAAACCTTGATGGCCCCCGCGCCGGTGAGGTGCTGGTCGAGATCAAGGCCACGGGCATTTGCCACACTGACGAGTTCACCCTGTCGGGTGCCGATCCCGAAGGCATGTTCCCCGCGATTCTTGGCCACGAAGGCGCAGGTGTGGTCATGGAAGTGGGTGAAGGTGTGACAAGCCTGAAACCCGGCGATCATGTGATCCCGCTTTACACGCCGGAATGCCGGGAATGCGAATATTGCCTGCACCCCAAGACGAACCTCTGCCAGTCGATCCGCGAAACGCAGGGCAAGGGTGTGATGCCGGACGGGACATCGCGGTTCAGCACGTTGGACGGTGATCCTATCCTGCATTACATGGGCTGTTCGACGTTTTCGAACCACACCGTCTTGCCGGAAATCGCGCTGGCCAAGATCCGCGACGACGCGCCTTTCGACAAGGTGTGTTACATCGGCTGCGGTGTCACCACCGGCATCGGTGCGGTGATCAACACAGCCAAGGTCGAGATCGGAAGCCGGGCCATCGTGTTCGGTCTGGGGGGCATTGGTCTTAATGTCATCCAGGGTCTGCGGCTTGCCGGTGCGGACCAGATTGTCGGTGTCGATCTGAACCCCGACAAGGTCGAGATGGCAACGCGGTTCGGCATGACGGATTTTGTGAACCCCAACGAGGTCGAGGGCGATCTGGTGCCCTATCTGGTCAACCTGACCAAGGGCGGTGCGGATTACACGTTTGACGCCACCGGCAACGTCAAGGTCATGCGTGACGCGCTGGAATGCGCACACAAGGGCTGGGGCGAAAGCATCATCATCGGCGTGGCTCCTGCGGGGGCGGAAATCGCCACCCGTCCGTTCCAGCTGGTCACGGGCCGGACATGGAAAGGCACCGCCTTTGGCGGCGCACGCGGTCGGACAGATGTGCCGAAGATCGTGGACTGGTACATGGAGGGCAAGATCGAGATTGACCCGATGATCACCCACACGATGCCTTTGTCCGACATCAACAAGGGGTTCGACCTCATGCATGCCGGGGAAAGCATCCGGTCGGTTGTGCTTTACTGACCGAAGGACCGGAGTGGCGACACGCCTCTCCGGTGTCAAAGCGGCCCCTGTGAGGGCGTCTTACCGCACGGGCCGCGTTCATTCAGCGAAGAGGATCAAAACGATGATGTTTCAGTCCAGAACAGCACTGACGCTGTCGGCGGCGCTTGCGTTTGCCGTTGCGTCCGCCACCACGGCGCAGCAGACCGCCGACGCGGTGGCGCCCGAGGCTGCAACCGATACCACAACCGCTTTCGGGGGCCTGTCGCAGGCCGCAACCGATGCGCTTATCCTCAAGGGCGCGGGTCGCCCTGTCGAAGCAGAGGACTGGATGGTGGCCGCCGCCAATCCGATGGCGGTCGAGGCTGGCGCGCGTGTGCTGCGCGAGGGTGGCACAGCGGCGGATGCGATGGTCGCCGTGCAGGCGGTTCTGGGTCTGGTGGAGCCGCAAAGCTCGGGCCTTGGGGGTGGTGCGTTTCTTGTCTGGTACGATGCCAACAGCGGCGATGTGACCACGCTGGACGGGCGCGAAACCGCGCCATTGGAAGCGACACCGACGCTGTTTCAAACCGACGATGGGGAAACCATGGGCTTCTTTGACGCCGTGGTCGGGGGACGATCTGTCGGGACACCCGGCACACCCGCCCTGATGCAGGAAGCCCATGACAAATGGGGACGATCCGACTGGGCGTCGCTGTTCACCGAAGCCATCGACCTGGCCGAGGGCGGGTTCACCGTGTCGCCACGCCTTGCCGAATTGGTGGTTGGCGATGCCGACCGGCTGGGCCGGTTCCGCGCGACGCAAGACTATTTCTTTCCGGACGGTGAGGCGATTGGTGAAGGGGAGACGCTGACCAATCCAGACTATGCCGACACGCTGCGCCAGATCGCTGCGGAAGGCGCGGATGTGTTCTACACCGGCCCCATCGCGTCGGATATCGTGGCGACGGTGCGCACCGCGGCAGGCAATCCCGGCGTTCTGTCCCGCGCCGATCTGGCGCTTTACGAGGTCAAGGAACGCGACCCGGTCTGTGTGCCGTACCGTGCGCACGAGGTTTGCGGCATGGGGCCGCCGTCATCGGGTGCGCTGACCGTCGGGCAGATCCTTGGCATGCTGGATGGCTACGACCTTGCCGCGCTTGGCCCGGACAGTGCCGAGGCATGGCGGCTGATCGGTGATGCGTCGCGGCTCGCCTTCGCGGATCGCGGGCTTTACATGGCTGATACCGATTACGTCCCGATGCCGACCCAGGGCCTTGTCGCGCCCGCCTACCTGCAAGAACGCGGCGAACTTCTGAGCGGCGATGACGCGCTGCCCGAAGTTGCGCCCGGTTCTCCGGAGTGGGATCACGCGATGGAGCTTGCGCCGGATACCAGCCTCGAACTGCCCTCGACCTCGCATATCTCGATCGTGGACAGCTATGGCAACGCGCTGTCGATGACGACGACCATCGAGAACGGGTTCGGTTCGCGGCTGTTCGTGCGGGGGTTCCTGCTTAACAACGAACTGACCGATTTCTCGTTCAGCACCCATAGCGACGGGCGGCCCATCGCCAACCGGCTGGAGCCCGGCAAGCGGCCGCGGTCGTCGATGGCGCCGACCATCGTGATGCGGGGTGGCGCGCCGTCGCTGGTCATCGGATCGCCGGGCGGCAGCCGAATCATCGGCTATGTCGCGCAAGCGATCATCGCGCATGTCGACTGGGACATGGATGTGCAGCAGGCGGTGGCGATGCCGCATTTCGTCAACCGGTTCGGAACCTATGACATCGAGGCGGATACGTCCGCCGCCGATCTGGACACCGCGCTGACCGATCTGGGATTCGCGGTGAATGTCACCACGCTGAATTCCGGGCTGCACGCCATCGCGGTGGGGGACACCCTGACCGGCGGTGCCGATCCACGACGCGAAGGCATTGCACTTGGCGAATGATGTGTGACAGGGGCGGTGGGAGAACGCCGCCCCTGCAACCGCACATGTCCAGCCGGACCCCAAACATAAAAGGTGCCAAGTCATGTCCGAAAACCCGCCCCTGCTTGCCGTCCTGATCGACGCTGACAACACGTCGCCCAAATACGCGCGGGCCCTGTTCGAAGAAATCGCGTCCTTCGGCGAAGCCAGCGTGCGGCGGTGCTATGGCGACTTTTCCAGCCAGCAGATGTCGGGTTGGTCCAAGGTGCAGGCCGAATTCGGCCTTGTGCCGCATCACCAGCCGGCGAACACGGTGGGCAAGAATGCCAGCGATATCGCACTGGTCATTGATGCGATGGACCTCATGCATACCGGGCGGTTCAACGGCTTTGTTCTGGTCAGTTCCGACAGCGATTTCACCCGGCTCGCGCAGCGGTTGCGCGAACAGGGGCTGGAGGTGTATGGCATGGGCATGCAGAAGACGCCGGAAGCGTTTCGTCGTGCCTGCAAGAGGTTCATTTTCCTTGAAAATCTCGAAAGCGGGAGCGACAGCGACAGTCCCGAGGTAAAGCCCGCCAAAGCACGAAACCTTACCGAGGCGCGCAATCTGATCCTCAAGACGATGGACGCGATTGATCAGGATGAAGAATGGTATCGTCTGGGCCAATTGGGCCAGCACATCGTGTCCGCCAACCCGGATTTCGACACCCGCACCTATGGCAAACGCAAATTGAGCGATCTGGTGGCAGACATGAAAGTGCTCGAAGTCAAACGCGGATCCAACAATCAGTTGATGGTGCGTCGTCGCGACTGAGTCTGGCGAAACTCTGCCGGACGCGCCTCTGTCCACCAAAAATGATCATTGCAGCCTGTTGTGGCCCATGCCATGTTTCTGTCGGGGATGAGGGGTTTCTGCGCTTTGCGCGACGGAGACCGACATATGTTTACGATCGACACACCGAACATCGTGCGTGCCATCGACGACTGCGCGCACGGGCAAGACAGACGGCTTTCGGATGCTTCGCTTCTTGTGCTTGCGCAGGAAGTGATTACCCGTTTGTCTCATATATCGCGCAGCACACCGCTCGAGGTTGAGGACATCGACCTTAGTGGGTTTTGCCTTGCCCTGACCGAAGCCAGCGGTGAAGAGGCGAGACGGATTCTGATGCGCGCGCATGAGCGTGGTGCGAACCACCAGCATTTGTGCATTGCCTATATCGCAGCTGCGGCACGCCAGTTGGGTGAATGGTGGGAAGAGGACATCATCCATTTCAGCGATATGTCGATTGCCGCAGGTCGGATGCTGCACATGCTGCGCGATCTGAGGCGGATGACCCCGGCTGTGCCCATTCGTGGGCGACGCGAAGCGCTTTTTGCGGCGGTGCCCGGCGAACAGCATGTCCTTGGCATTACCATGGCGGCTGACATCCTGCGCGAGAAGGGCTGGGAAATTGATCTGCGGGTCGGCCATAGTGAAACCGAACTGTGCCAGATTGCGCATGATGGCGGGTATCCGATCATAGGACTGTCGGCATCGGGTGCAGACAGGGTGCGGGCCCTGACGCGCACCATCGTAGAGCTGCGCATTGCTGCGCCGCGATCGCTGATCTTCATCAGTGGCAATATCGTTCAGATCGAAAAGGACATCGCCATCCGCACCGGCGCAGATGCGGCCGCGGCGTCGATGGACCATTGCATGGAAACTCTGGAGTCGCTCTATCAGGCCGTTCTGAGCACCGGGTCGTCCAAACCGTAGCGGCACAGAAACGTCGCCACCGCACCATCAATCACACGCCGCTTGTCGTGTTCTGACACCGAATGAATGATTCCGAACAGCAGTTTCGGCCAAAGATCGGCTTTGCACAGCTCTGCGAACTGGTCCGCAGCCAAATTGAAATCGTCGATCCTGAGTTCACCACGTCCAACGGCCTGCCGCAGGTAATTGACCAGCGCGGTGCGCATGATCATCGGTCCGGAGTGATAGAATTCCCGCCCCAGTTGCGGGAACCGATCCGCTTCGGCGACGCAGATCCGAAAGATACGTTGCCCCATGTCAGAATAGATGAAGCCCAGAAACTGATCCGCAATCCGCGACAGAACTTCCTTGGGTGGTCGGGAACTGTCGATACTTCTGATGGAGGTGTGCGCCTGCGCCTTGCACTGGCGTGTGGCGACCTCCATGAAAAGAAGGCGTTTGTCGGGAAAGTAGCTGTAGAGCGTTGCCTTGGAGACTCCGGCAGCACGGGCAATGTCATCGACGCTGGCACCTTCGAAGCCGTCGCGCAGAAACACTTCGCGTGCCCCTTCGACCACTTGATCGAACTTGCGGCCCTTGCGAATTTGCGCCTGCCCGGTTGCCATTACCCACCTCATATGTCGCGTTCAAAATCTAAACAGATCAGTTTAGTCTAGCAAGTGGGGATATCTTGCGCCCGCGCCTGAAACGTATTTGGGTGTCGCAAGGGCAATCTTTTTCCCAATGAGCAGAGGGGTTTGAACATGCGTTTTTCTTTGAACAGGCGGCGCTTTTCCGATTTGTCCGAACAGGAGATCGTTGCACTGGCCATTTCCTCGGAAGAGGACGACGCGCAGATCTATCGCAACTATGCCGAACGTCTGCGGGCGGAGTTTCCAGCCACGGCGGCGATCTTTGATGGTATGGCGGCGGAAGAGGACACGCACCGCCAGCGTCTGGTGGATTTGCACCGTGAACGGTTTGGCGACGTCATCCCTCTGATCCGACGTGAACATGTCGCGGGGTATTACGCCCGCAGACCTGTCTGGCTGATCGAGAACCTAGGGATCGAGCGTATTCGTGCCGAAGCCGAGGCGATGGAGCGGGACGCGGAACAATTCTACCTCGCCGCGTCCAAGCGCACCACCGATGCAGCCACCCGCAAGCTTTTGGGCGATCTGGCTGCGGCAGAGGCGGGTCACCAAGAGACCGCAGAGGCGCTTGAGCAGGAACACCTGACCGACGACACACGCAGCAGCGAGGAGGAACACGCCCACCGGAAATTCCTGCTCACCTGGGTCCAGCCGGGTCTGGCCGGGCTGATGGATGGGTCGGTATCGACGCTGGCGCCGATCTTTGCCACCGCCTTTGCCACGCAGGACACCTGGACGACCTTCCTTGTCGGTCTGGCCGCGTCGGTCGGGGCGGGGATCTCGATGGGGTTCACCGAAGCCGCCTCGGACGACGGGCAATTGTCGGGCCGGGGCTCTCCGATCAAGCGCGGCTTCGCGTCGGGCATCATGACCACAATCGGCGGGTTGGGCCACGCCCTGCCCTACCTGATCCCCGATTTCTGGACCGCAACGATCACCGCCTTCGTCGTGGTGTTCATCGAGCTTTGGGCGATTGCGTGGATTCAGAACAGGTACATGGACACGCCGTTTTTCCGCGCTGCGTTCCAGGTGGTTCTTGGTGGGGCACTTGTCTTTGCCGCCGGTGTTCTGATCGGCAGCGGCTAGAGTCCTTTGCCCAACAAAAAACCCGGGCGCGAACGCCCGGGCAGTTGGTCACATAAGACTGACAGGAAGGAGGAGATCAGCCTTTGGAGAATTCCGGATAGGCCTCCATGCCCAGTTCCGCCATGTCGAGACCGTTGATCTCTTCTTCTTCGCTGACACGGATACCCATGGTTGCTTTCAGGATGAACCAGAGGATCAGCGAGCCGACGAAGGTGAACACACCGTAAGCCACAATACCTGTCAGCTGTGTCATCAGGCTTGCGTCACCGTAGAAGATCACGGCGATGGTGCCCCAGATGCCTGCGAAAAGGTGGACCGGGATCGCACCGACAACGTCGTCGATCTTGAGCTTGTCAAGGAACGGAATTGCGAAGACCACGATCACACCACCCACGGCACCGATCCAGAGCGCACCGAAGAGCGTCGGCGCAAGCGGTTCAGCCGTGATCGACACGAGGCCGGCCAAAGCGCCGTTGAGCACCATGGTCAGGTCGACCTTCTTGTAGAGAATCTGGGTCAGGATCAGAGCTGTCACAGAACCAGCAGCCGCCGCCATGTTGGTGTTGGCAAAGATGCGCGACACGTCGGACACGTCACCCACGGTGCCCATCGCAAGCTGCGAGCCACCGTTGAAGCCGAACCAACCCAGCCACAGGATGAATGTGCCGAGGGTTGCAAGAGCGAGGTTGGAGCCCGGGATCGGGTTTACCCGGCCATCCTTGTATTTGCCGATGCGCGGACCAAGCACAATCACACCAGCCAGAGCAGCCCAGCCACCGACAGAGTGAACAACAGTGGACCCAGCAAAATCGGAGAAGCCCATTTCGGACAGCCAGCCGCCACCCCACTGCCAGGAACCCGAGATCGGGTACATGAGGCCGGTCAGGACCACCACGAAGGCAAGGAAGGGCCACAGCTTGATCCGTTCAGCCACGGCACCTGACACGATGGACGCGGTTGCGGCAACGAACACCAGCTGGAAGAAGAAGTCAGAACCCACCGACGCATAATCAAGCGCGGCATCTGCTGCCGACACGCCCACCGCGTCGAGCACTGTCTGGCCACCGATGGCGAAGAAGCCATTGAAGTCGCCCGGATACATCGTGTTGAAGCCAATCAGCCAGTACATGATGGCCGCGATCGAGAAGAGCGCGATGTTCTTGGTCAGCTGCATCGCCACGTTCTTGGACCGCACAAGGCCCGCTTCGAGCATGGCAAATCCGGCGGCCATGAAGAACACGAGGAACCCCGCCATCAGGAACAGCAGCGTCGTAAAGATATACGGGCCGACCTCGTCCATTGTCGGCGCGGCGGCCTCGGCCTCTTGGGCCATGCCCATCACCGGCAACGCGATCAGCGCGGCAGCGGGCAGGAGTGTCTTGAATAGTTTCATCTTGGTGTTTCCCCTAATCTCTCTGTCACAGCGCTGGTTCAAAGCGCGTCCCCGTTGGTTTCGCCTGTACGCACGCGGATCGCCTGCTGCGCATCGAGTACGAAGATCTTGCCGTCACCGATCTTGCCGGTCCGGGCTGTTTTTGTGATGGCTTCGATCACCTGGTCGGCCATGTCTGCGGCGACGACGATTTCGAGTTTGATCTTTGGCACGAAGTTTACCGCGTATTCTGCACCGCGATAGATTTCGGTATGGCCCGACTGAGAGCCGAACCCTTTGATCTCGGTTACCATCATGCCGCGGACGCCAATGTCTGTGAGCGCCTCGCGGACCTCTTCAAGCTTGAACGGCTTGATTGTCGCTATGATGAACTTCACCTTGGTCCCTTTCCCTTGCAGGTCGACTGTGTTTGCAAGCGCAGAAAAGAGGCACAGCCGTCGGGAAGGAAAGGTGAGACGCCCTGTGTAAGCGGCAGCGAATTGGCAAGTTGCACAAATTTTGCACAATTTGCAGCTTTTGATTACTTTTTATGCAATTAAAAAACCAAGTAACCTGTTAGAGGACGGTCCACATCGACAGTGAAAACCTCTAAAATACAAAAAAAGAGCAGCATCACAGGCGGTCGGCATGACTGATTCACGACGCGGTAAGAACCGTCTGGTCGCAGACCGGCGATACCCGAAAAAACCAACCAAGACAGGCAAGCCCCGCAAGGCGGCACCTGCCAAGCGCAAGACGGCCAGGCCAAAGGCCAGGCGTGGCGGGATCGTCGGCTTCTTCGGCCGCATCATCAGCTGGGTGTTTCGGTTTTTCTTCCGGCTGTTCCTGCGCGCGGGAATTGTTGCCGCCCTGATCATCGCCGGTTTTGTCGGCTATGAATACACAACGCTGCCCGAGGCTTCAAAGGCTCTGGACGGACGCGCGCGCGGGTCTGTGCAACTTTTGGATCGTGACGGCGTCGCGTTCGCCTGGCGTGGCGATCAGTTTGGCGGCGTGGTGACAGCGGACACCGTGTCGCCCCATCTCAAGAACGCGGTTGTCGCAACCGAAGACCGCAGGTTCTACAGCCATTTCGGGATCTCACCGCGTGGCGTTGCATCCGCTGTGCGCATCAACCTTTCTGAAGGGCGCGGCCCTTTGTCCGGTCATGGTGGATCGACGATCACGCAGCAGACCGCGAAACTTTTGTGCCTTGGCGTCGAATACGATCCTGAAGACTGGAAGAACGAGGCCGAATATGTGGCCGACTGTCGGCAGGGGTCGCTGTTTCGCAAAGGCAAGGAAGCGATCTATGCGCTGGCGATGGAGGTCAAGTACAGCAAGGACGAGATCCTTTCGATCTATCTGAACCGCGCCTATATGGGCGGCGGGGCGTATGGTGCTGCCGCAGCTGCCGAACGCTATTTCTCCAAACCAGCCTCGGCCCTGACACCGCAGGAAGGCGCGATGATCGCCGGATTGCTGACCGCTCCATCCAGCCTTGCGCCCACGTCGAACCTTGAGCGATCCCAGGCCCGCGCGGCGACTGTGCTGCGCCTGATGAACGAACAGGGATACCTGACGGATGAGCAAACCCGCGCAGCGCAGTCCAATCCGGCAGAGCTTTCGGACAAGGCCAAAACCCAGACCGGCGGTTATTTCGCGGATTGGGTCATGCAATCCGGCCCCGATTTCTTTACCCGCGACACAACCGAAGATGTGATTATCTCGACCACTCTGGATCAGCGCATTCAGAAGGCCGTCGAAGCGGCCATCAAAGAGGTGTTCACCACCAAGGTGCGGGAAGGATCCAAGGCGCAAGCCGCGATTGTAGTGATGTCCGCAGATGGCGCGGTGCGCGGCATGGTCGGCGGCAGACAGACCAACGTGTCCGGCGTCTTCAACCGCGCGACACAGGCCAAGCGGCAGACCGGATCGGCGTTCAAACCCTTTGTCTACGCAACTGCACTTGAGCTGGGTTACAGCCCGTATGACACCGTGCAGGATGAACCCTTCTGCATGAACATCCCCGGTTCCGGCCAATGGTGCCCCGAGAACTATTCCCGCAATTACAGCGGGTCTGTCACGCTGGTGGACGCCCTGGCCAAAAGCCTGAACATCCCTGCGGTCAAGATCTCGGAATCCGTGGGCCGCGATCTGGTGCGAAAAGTGTCCGAGGATTTCGGCATCGACAGCGCGTTGACCGACACACCTGCCTTGGCTCTCGGAGCATCAGAGGCGTCGGTTCTGGAAATGACCGGCGCGTATGCGGGCATTTTGAACGGCGGATCCTCTGTCACACCCTATGGGTTAAAGGAGCTGCGCCTTGTCGGGGAAGACGCGCCGATGATGGGCAGCGGCGGCGGTATTGGCGAGCGGGTGATCAATGAACAAGCCGCCCGTCAGTTGATCTGGATGATGGAGAAGGTGGTCTCGACCGGAACCGGGGGGCGCGCCAAGCTGGGTGAACGGCAGGTTGCGGGCAAAACCGGCACAACGCAGGCCGCGCGGGACGCGTGGTTTATCGGCTTTACCGCCGATTACGTCGCCGGTGTCTGGATGGGGTATGACGACAACACCCCCCTGACCGGTGTGACAGGAAGTGGCCTGCCCGCAGAAATCTGGCACGAAGTCATGATGCGGGTGCATGAGGGTCTTCCGGTCAAACCCCTGCCGATGATCGCCCCCGAACCGCCCCGCCAGGTGGCACAGCCGCAGCGCGAGCCACAGCAACAAGCCCCCCAACGCGGTGGTGGCAATGCACTTGAGAATGCGTTGAACCAGTTGTTGCGCGATATTCTGGGTGGCAACTGATCGGACCCGAGCCGGCGAAATCTGCGCCCAGCCCTCTTCCCATTTGGCGCGGCGCGCAATAGCGTCCCGCCAACATTACAAGGCCAACATTACAAGGGAAGAACACCATGACCAACGCCATCGAAGCACGCCTTGCAGAGCTTGGACTGACATTGCCCGACGCCCCGGCCCCCGCCGCAAACTATGTGCCATTCGTGAAGACCGGGAACCAGGTTTATGTGTCCGGACAGCTTCCGACCGGGCCGGATGGTCTGGTCAAAGGGAAATTGGGGGCCGATCTTGATGCGGACGCAGGTGCTGCTGCGGCCAAGTACTGCGCTTTGGCGTTGCTGTCGCAAGCGCGCAAGGCAGCGGATGGCGATCTGAGCCGTGTGCGCGTTCTCAAACTGGTGGGTTTCGTAAATTCGACCGCCGATTTCGGGGACCAGCCGAAAGTGGTGAATGGCGCGTCTGACCTCATGGTCGAAGTGCTTGGTGAAAACGGTCGCCATGCGCGCTCGGCGGTGTCGGCGGCATCCCTGCCGTTCGGTGTTGCGGTCGAGATCGAAGGCATCTTCGAGATCGTATGACACCGCTGCCATCCGCCTTTCTGACGCGGCCCATCGCGCATCGCGGCTATCACGACAAGGCAAAGGGGCGGATTGAAAACAGCCCGTCGGCCTTTGCCGCAGCGACCGACGCCGGATATGGAATCGAACTGGACCTGCAACTGTCGCGCGATGGTATGCCGATGGTCTTCCACGACGATCTGCTTGACCGACTGACCGCAGAGACAGGCAGGGTGCGCGAGCGGGATGCCATCGACTTGCAGGGCATCACACTCAAGGGTGGCATCGAAACGATTCCGACATTGCGGGATGTTCTGCGCCAGGTGAACGGCAAGGTGCCCCTGCTGATCGAACTGAAGGACCAACAGGGCCAGATGCTTGGCTCTGATGGCGCCCTCGAAGCAGCGACAGTTGCGGCTCTCAAAGGGTATGATGGCCCAGTCGCGCTCATGTCCTTCAATCCGCACATGGTTGCACATCTGAACGAGATCTGTCCCGAGATGCCGCGCGGGCTGGTGACATCCGCCTTTCGCAAGATCGACGAATCGCATGTGCCTGTCGAAAACCGCGCGCGTCTGGCTGGTATCCCGGATTTCGAACGTGTCGGTGCGGGGTTCATCAGCCATGACCACACCAATCTCGATGCACCGCGGGTCGAACAGCTCAAGGCGCAAGGTGTGCCCGTTCTGTGCTGGACTATCCGCAGCGCCGAGCAGGAGCATCTGGCGCGCAAGCTTGCCGACAACATCACCTTTGAAGGCTACCCGGCTTGAACCACGCCTGATCAGGACCAAGTACCAAGGCGTAACCAAGGAACGGACATGTCCGACCCAGCTCACGCGCCCACCATTGGCATCACTATGCACAGCTCTCTGGCGCAGATCGCACCAGAGGATTGGGATTCCTGTGCCTGCCCCGAAGTGGCGGATGGTGGACGCGCCTTTGATCCGTTCACCACGCATCGCTGGTTGAGCGCCTTCGAGGACAGCCGCTCTGTCGGCACCGGTACAGGGTGGGATCCGCGATACATGACCGCCGAGATGGATGGCCAGATCATCGCCTGTGCGCCGCTTTATGCCAAAAGCCACAGTCAGGGTGAATATATCTTTGACCACAATTGGGCGCATGCCTGGGAACGCGCCGGTGGACGGTATTATCCGAAGCTTCAGATCGCTGTGCCGTTCACCCCTGCCACGGGACGGCGTTTCCTGACGCGACCGGGGTTTGAGGCCGAAGGGATCAGCGCACTGGTCCAGGGGGCGATCCAGGTGACGGCTGACAATAATCTGTCGTCCTTGCACATCACCTTCTGCACCGAAGCCGAAGCGATTGCAGGTGAGCAGATTGGCCTTTTGCGCCGCCGCACACAGCAATACCATTGGGAAAACCGGGGCTATTCGGATTTTGACGCCTTTCTGGGGGATCTGAGTTCACGCAAACGCAAGACCATCCGCAAGGAACGTGACCGCGCGCAGGGCTTTGGCGGAACCATCCATCAGTTCACCGGAGATCAGATTCAGCCGGAACACTGGGACGCGTTCTGGCAGTTCTATCAGGACACCGGCGCGCGCAAGTGGGGGACACCCTATCTGTCCCGCAAGTTCTTTGACCTTGCCCACGCGCGCCTGCGTGATGACATTCTGTTGATCATGGCCGAACGCGACGGTGAATGGATCGCGGGTGCGCTGAACGTGATTGGGCGCGATACGCTTTACGGACGCTACTGGGGCTGCAAAGAAGATCACCCGTGTCTTCACTTCGAATTGTGTTACTATCAGGCGATGGACTATGCCATTGCGCATGGTCAGTCCCGTGTCGAGGCGGGCGCGCAGGGCGAACACAAACTGTCACGCGGATATTTGCCGGTTTACACACATTCCCTGCATTGGATCGCCGATTCCGGCTTCTCGGACGCTGTGGCGCATTTTCTTGAGGCCGAAGCGAAGGCCGTTGATGAAGACATCGAGGTTCTGACCGGATACGGTCCGTTCCGAAAAAGCCAAATCGAGGACCATGAATGACCGAGAAACTTTCCGACACCGCACGCAAAACAGTTCTCGAACCGCTGCTTGACGCAGGGTGGGCGCTGGATGAAAATCGAGATGCGATCAACAAGACCTTTACGTTCAAGGACTTCACAGAAGCCTTCAGCTGGATGACACGCGCCGCGTTGTGGGCGGAAAAATGGGATCATCACCCCGAATGGAAAAACGTCTACAACAAAGTCGATGTGACGTTGACCACCCATGACGTGGATGGGCTGTCTTCGCTGGACGCAAAACTGGCGCGAAAACTCGATTCACTGTGACAAAGCATCCATCAGGTTGGGCAATCCCGTCTGCCCCGATTTGAGCGGTACTTTTTGCGTTCCCTCGCCCTTAGCGTTCGCCTAACCTGCCCACAATGCTGGGGTATATTCTCAAACGACTGGTGTCGCTGGCCATAAGCCTTGTTGTGGCCTCGATGGTCATTTTTGCCGTTGTGGAAATCGCTCCCGGCGACCCGGCCAGCTTTATGCTTGGCATCAACGCGCAGCCTGACACGATTGACGCCCTACGCTCCGAACTGGGCCTAGATCAGTCGAAACTGGACCGATATCTCAGCTGGGTCGGCGGGATGCTGAGCGGCGACTTCGGGATGTCCTATACCTACCGCACGCCCGTGGCGCAGATGATCGCGGATCGGATGTGGGTGTCCCTGCCGCTGGCGCTCTATGCCCTGACGCTGTCCACGCTGATCGCCTTTCCTGCCGGTATCTTTGCCGCCGCGCGCCGTGGTGGTCCCGGAGATCTGGGCGTCATGGGCGCAACCCAGCTGGGTGTTGCGATTCCGAATTTCTGGTTTGCCATGATGCTGGTGCTGATCTTTGCGATCAACCTGCGCTGGTTCAGCGCCGGCGGATTTCCCGGATGGGACACCGGGGTCTGGCTTGGCCTAAAGTCACTGACCCTGCCTGCCATTGCACTTGCCCTGCCACAAGCGGCGATCCTGACCCGCGTGATGCGGTCGTCATTGCTTGACATCCTTGGCGAAGATTTCATGCGCACTGCCCGCGCGAAAGGACTGTCCAGCCGACAGGCATTGTGGCGGCACGGGCTGCGCAATGCGCTGATTCCAGTGCTGACGATCATCGGCCTGCAATTCGCCTTTTTGCTTGCGGGTGCGATCATCATCGAACAGGTGTTCTTCCTGCCCGGCCTTGGGCGTTTGATCTTTCAGGCGATCACCCAGCGTGACCTGATCGTGGTGGAATCCGTGGTGATGCTGCTGGTCTTTGCGGTCATCATGGTGAACTTCCTTGTCGATCTGGCCTATGCCGCCGTCGATCCCCGGCTGAGAACCCGGACATGAGCCGCAACCTGATCCTCGGTGGTATGCTCACTGCGATTTTTGTCGTCGCAACGCTGCTTTCTTTCGTCTGGACACCGGCAAGCGTTGAAGCCATCGACATTGCCAACCGCCTCAAACCGCCCAGTGCGGCGAACCTTCTGGGCACCGACCATTTCGGACGCGATATCCTGTCGATGCTCATGGTCGGCGCGCGCACTTCGATTGCGGTCGCCCTGGTGGCTGTCGGCATCGGCATGGGCCTTGGTGTCCCTTTGGGCCTAGCCGCCGCTGCAAGACGGGGCAGCCTTCTGGACGAGGTCATCATGCGCACGAATGATCTGATCTTTGCCTTTCCGTCGCTGGTCATTGCCATTCTGATCACCGCCGTCTTCGGCCCATCCGCCACCAATGCGATCATCGCCATCGGCATCTTCAACATCCCGGTCTTTGCCCGCATCACGCGCGGCGCGGCGCTTAGCCTCTGGAAGCGCGAATTCATCATGGCGGCACAGGTGGCCGGCAAGACCCGCACCCGGATCAGCGTTGAACACATCCTGCCCAATGTCGCCAACCTGCTGATTGTGCAGGGCACCATCCAGTTCAGCCTTGGCATCCTTGCCGAAGCGGGGCTCAGTTATGTGGGCCTTGGCGCGCAGCCTCCGATCCCAAGCTGGGGGCGTATGCTGGCCGATGCGCAGACCATGGTATCGCTGGCACCGCATGTGGCGCTGATCCCCGGCCTGACCATCGTGGCGATGGTGCTGGGGCTGAACCTGCTGGGCGACGGGCTGCGAGATGCGCTTGATCCTCGGCTCCGGGTGGTGCGGACATGAGCCTGCTTGATATCCGGGACCTGTCCCTGTCGATCCACGAGAAACCGATCCTGCAAGGCATATCGCTGCGGATCGCCGAAGGTGAGATCACAGCCCTCACCGGAGAAAGCGGGTCCGGCAAATCCATGACCGCATTTGCGACGATGGGTCTTTTGCCCAAAGGGGCCCAAACCAGCGGTGAAATCAATTTCAACGGGGCAAACCTGCTGACCCAAACCGAGCCCCAACTTTGCGACCTGCGTGGACGCGAAATCGGCATGGTGTTCCAGGAACCGATGACCGCGCTCAATCCGGTTCAGACCATTGGCGCGCAGGTGATGGAAACCATCCTGATCCACAGGAAAAGAGGGCCCGCCTCGCGCGGCGATGCGATGACGCCCGTACAGGCCGAAGAGCGCGCCCGTGACGTGCTGACCCGCGTTGGCCTTCCCACCGATCGTTTCCCACTCTCCCGATATCCGCACGAACTCAGCGGAGGTCAGCGCCAGCGTGTGGTGATCGCCATGGCCATCGCCCTGCGGCCCCGCCTGCTGATCGCGGATGAGCCGACCACCGCCCTTGATGTGACGACGCAGGCGCAAATCCTCGATCTGCTAAGGGGTCTCGTGGAGGAACAGAACATGGCACTCATGATGATCACGCATGACCTTGCGGTGGTCAGCGACATGGCGCATTCGCTGAACGTCATGCGTCACGGCGAGATTGTTGACTCCGGCCCAACGACGCAAGTGCTGCGCGACATGCGCCATCCCTACACACGACAATTGTTCGAAGCGTCCCGCCATCAGGCCAACCTGAGCGCAGCCAAGGCCGATGCGCCCCTGTTGTCTGTCGATCAGGTTACCCGTGATTATCCACTTCCGCGCAAAACGCTTTTTGGTCCGCGTGCCCATTTTCGCGCGGTCAATCGGGTCAGTTTTGACATCAGACGTGGCGAACGCGTGGGGCTTGTGGGCGAATCCGGCTGTGGAAAATCCACCCTGACCCGCGCGATCCTCGGGCTGGAGCCGACACAGTCGGGCCAGATCACGCTTGACGGCGATCCCGTCTGGCAGGACGGACATCCGAACCTGTCCGTCCGGCGTAAGATGCAGGTCGTGTTTCAGGACCCCTATGGCAGCTTCAATCCTCGCCACCGCGTGGCGCGCCTGATCACTGAACCGTTCCACCTGTTGCCCGACCCGCCCAAAGGTGCAGAGAGGGACCGCGCCATAGAAGACGCCCTGACCGCCGTGGGTCTGTCGCCCGAGGATGCGGACAAGCACATCCACGCCTTTTCCGGGGGACAGCGCCAGCGCATCGCCATCGCCCGCGCGCTGATCATCAAGCCTGATCTGATTGTCTTTGACGAAGCGGTTTCTGCCCTCGATGTCCGCGTGCGGGCGCAAATCCTCGACCTGATGGCAGACCTCAGCCGCGAATACGGCCTGACTTATCTGTTCATCAGCCACGACCTGAGCGTCGTGCGGTCCATCACCGACCGCGTTTTGGTGATGCAGTCCGGGGAAATCGTCGAAGATCGCCCGACGAAGGCGATTTTCGACTCTCCGAACCATCCCTACACCCGCATCTTGATCAATGCGGCCCCCCGATTGCCCGACATTGCAGAGGTCCAAAATGCTGCCCACACTTCCCTTTGATCCCAGCCACGTCCTGATCGGCGGCACCTGGAGGGGCGCCAGTGACACCCAGCCACTGATCAACCCGTCCAACGGCGAAACGCTTTGCCACATCGCCCGCAGTTCGCAAGTGGATGTGGACACAGCCGTGACCGCCGCCCAAGACGCGCTGGACGGCGCTTGGGGCAGGATGACCGCCTTGGAACGCGGTCGCTGCCTGACTCAGCTGGGCCAGCTTGTTCTGGATCACACCGACATTCTGACGACGCTGGAAACGCTTGATGTCGGTAAACCCGTCACCCAAGCCCGCGCCGATACCATCGCCCTTGCCCGCTACTGCGAATTCTACGGTGGGGCCGCCGACAAGGTACATGGTGAAACCATCCCCTATCTCGACGACTACACCGTCTACACCCTGCGCGAACCACATGGCGTCACGGGCCACATCGTGCCGTGGAACTATCCAATGCAGATCATCGGACGCTCGGTCGGCGCGGCCCTTGCCATGGGCAACGCCTGTGTTCTGAAACCCGCCGAAGACGCCTGCCTGACCGCGCTCATGTTCGCCTATCTGGCCAAAGAGGCGGGGTTTCCCGATGGCGCATTGAACGTGGTGCCCGGCCTTGGGAGCGAAGCCGGTGCCGCGCTTGCCCGCCATCCGGGTGTGCATCACCTGAGCTTTACCGGGTCCGTACAAACGGGCCGTACGATCCAGACGCTTGCCGCAGAAAACGTCACTCCGGTAACACTCGAACTCGGCGGCAAATCCCCCCAGATCGTGTTCGACGATGCCGATCTGGACGACGCGCTGCCGTTTCTGGTCAACGCGGGTCTGCAGAACGCCGGGCAAACCTGCTCTGCGGCCTCGCGCATCCTGATCCAGCGTGGCGTGTATGATCTTGTCGCGCAACGGATGGCCGACGCCTACCGCGCAAAGACCCTCGGTCCGGCCAGCAACGATCCCGATATCGGCCCGCTGATCTCGGTCAAACAGAAGGCGCGGCTCGAAAGCCTGCTACAGACGGCCCAAGACCTTCCCTGCATCGCCGCAACACCAATGCCGGGTGACCTGCCCCCAGAGGGCGCCTATGTGCAGCCGCGCCTCTACGGCCCCGTGCCCCCAGACCACCCACTGGCACAAGACGAGCTTTTCGGCCCGGTGCAGGTGCTCATCCCCTTCGACACCGAAGAAGACGCCGTTAGAATCGCCAATGGAACAATCTACGGCCTTGTCGCTGGCGTCTGGACCCGCGATGGGGCACGCCAGATGCGGCTGGCCAAAGCGCTGAAATGTGGGCAGGTTTTTCTGAACAATTACGGCGCGGGCGGCGGGGTCGAATTGCCGTTCGGCGGCACGGGCCAATCCGGCCATGGCCGTGAAAAGGGGTTTGAGGCACTTTATGGCTTCTCGACTTTGAAAACGGTCGCGGCGAAACACGGATAGGAGGAAGAGCGTCATGAGACTAAACGGAAAAACCGCCATCGTAACCGGAGCCGCCTCTGGCTTTGGGGCAGGCATCGCGCGCAAGTTTGCTGCCGAAGGCGCGACCGTCATGGTGGTCGATCTGAACACTGACGCAGCAAAGGCCATCGCATCCGAGATCGGCGGCACCACTTACACCGCTGACGTGTCGAATGGCGACCAGGTGGCTGACATGATCGAAACTGCCATCACCCAATTGGGCCATGTCGACATCATGGTCAACAACGCGGGCATCACCCATTTGCCCGCCGCGATGGAAGATGTCACCGAAGAGGATTTCGACCGGGTCTTTGCCGTAAACTGCAAATCCGTCTACCTGACCGCCCGCGCATTGGTCCCGCATTTCAAACATCGCCGGACAGGCACCATCCTCAACATTGCCTCGACTGCTGGCGTTTCCCCCCGGCCACGCCTCAACTGGTACAACGCCTCCAAGGGCTGGATGATCACCGCGACACGCACAATGGCGGTTGAACTGGCCCCAGACGGCATCCGCGTGAACGCCCTTAACCCTGTGGCTGGCGAAACGCCGCTGCTCAAAAGCTTCATGGGCGAAGACACACCCGACATCCGCGCGAAATTCCTCTCGACCATCCCGCTGGGCCGCTTTTCGACCCCCGAAGACCTTGGCAATGCCGCCGCCTTCCTGTGCTCGGAGGAGGCCAGCATGATCACCGGCGTGTGTATGGAAGTCGACGGAGGACGCTGCATATGACCCGGGCTTCTTTGGGCTCCAAATACCTCGGGGAGTATGAGGGGCTGGCCCCTCACTCCAACCGTGCCAATGGCGGAACGCCGAAATGACCCCCGGTCCCCGCAACCTGATCACCGATGTCGCAGGACTGAAAGTCGGCAACGCGCAGGATGACATCCTCAAATCCGGCACCACGGTTCTTCTGTCAGAAGACGGACCCATGACCACCAGCTACGCTGTCATGGGCGGCGCACCGGGCACGCGCGACACCGATCTGCTTGAACCTGACAAGACGGTTGCCGGCGTCGATGCTCTGGTCCTGTCCGGCGGCTCTGCGTTTGGGCTTGCGGCAGCGCAGGGTGTGATGGACGCGCTGGCCCGACAGGGGCGCGGGTTTCAGATCCACTCTGCCCGCGTGCCCATCGTTCCCGCCGCGATCATCTTCGACCTGCTGAACCACGGCGACAAGAACTGGCAGGAAAACCCGTACCCGGCGCTTGGGCAACAGGCACTTGCCAACGCCACGCACGATTTTACAATCGGGACGGCCGGGGCAGGCACCGGCGCGACGGACGCGCAGCACAAAGGCGGCTTGGGGTCGGCGTCTCTGGTCTTGCCTGATGGCACCAGCATCGGCGCGCTTGTGGTGGTGAACGCGCTGGGAAGCGCAACCACGCCGTCGGGTCGCCACTTCTGGGCTGCGCCTTTTGAGATTGGGGATGAGTTCGGGGGGCTTGGCCCTGATCCTATGGCAGGGCTGCAACCGCTTCCGCCCAGTCGCAAAACGGCGGCGATGGCCCAACATGGCAACACCACGATCGGGGTTGTCGCCACGGATGCCACGCTTGACAAGGCCGCTTGCAAGCGGCTTGCGACGGCTGCACATGACGGGTTCGCCCGTGCACTTGTGCCCTCGCACACACCTTACGATGGCGACCTGATCTTTGCCTCCAGCACCGCCCGCCGCGCTGCACCGTCGGATGATGTTCTTGCGATGCTTGGACATTTTGCAGCCATCTGCATGTCCCGCGCCATCGCCCGTGCAGTTTGGGAGGCCTCTCCACGCGAGGGAGATGCGGTGCCCACGTTCCGGCATTCCCGCGGGTAAAACGCCTTTGAAGCGGCTTGCATCATCGCAAGATCGGCGGTTTCTTCGGATCACTGCCCGGCGCGACTGGCTCAAGAACCTCCGGCGCGTCAGGTTCCGGCAGATCGAAACGCAACCCGACGCGCGCCAGTTGGGCTGTCACGGCGTCGGAATCCTTCAGGAACACAACATCAAGCGCAGCTGCCTCCAGCCCGGAGAACACCAGCGCTTCCTGTATGGCCTGCGCCAGCGCCGGTTCGGCCCCCGGCACGGTGCCGGTAAACCCGATCAGATGCCCGCGTACCCCGGTGTCGTAGAGCACCTCTGCCAGATAGCCGCGCCGCGCAAGACCCACCGCCGTGCGCAGCTTGGCGTCAACCGCCTCCAGCAATCCGTCAGGCACCGCTTTGGGCGCAAAAAGCTGTTCTGGGCGCGCCTCTGCTTCTGACGGTCCCTGCGCGACGGTCTCGGCCAACCAATCCACCGCATCGGACGGCAAAAGGACCGACGATGGTGCGACTTCGGGGTTCAGGGCAATCCCGATCCCCTGTGCGGCCAGCAGCCCCACAATCGTCCGTCCCGACAGCGCCACATACGGAACGGCCCGCCCGGCAAAACCGCTCAGTCGATCCTCTGTGTCGAACACCAGCACATACCGGGTGTCACCGACATCGAACAATTCCGGCTCGACCTGATCGCCCTCGGCCTCACGCGCAAGCATCAGGAACAACTCTGCCTCGGCCAAACGATCGTAAAACCGCAATCGCGACGCACTGTCGTCAGGTGCTGCCGTCATCGCCGCATGCGCGTGATCCAGCGGGGTTTCCAAGTTCATGCCATCACCTCCTGAACCCGCGCGCGCAAGACCGGCAGAAGGTCGGCCTCGAACCAGGGGTTTTTCTTCAACCATGCGGTATTGCGCCAGCTTGGATGCGGCAAGGGCAGAAGCTTTGGCAGATGGTCGCGCCATGCGCGGACCGTTTCAGTCACACCGGACTTCACGCCCAGATGGTATTTCTGCGCATATCCCCCGATCACCAGCTTCAGCGGCACCGCGCCAACGTGATCAAGCACTTCGGCATGCCATGTCTGGCGACAGATCGCGGGTGGAGGCAGGTCGGACCCGGCTGCGTTGTAGCCCGGAAAGCAAAAGCCCATCGGCACAATCGCCACACGGTCCAGATCATAAAACGCCACCCGATCCAGCCCCAGCCAATCCCGCAAACGATCCCCGCTTGGGTCGTCGAACGGAATGCGACTGGTATGCGCGCGCATCCCCGGCGCCTGACTGCAAATCAGCAGGCGCGCGCCGGGTCGGAACCAAACCACAGGATTGGGGCGATGCCGCGTGGCGGTCGCTGCGAACCGGTCTGCGCAGAGGGTACAATGAGAGAGACGGTCCTGAACAGTCATGCCAAGCGATGTAATGCGTCGCGGCTCAGGTCAACGCGGTCGGGACGATCAAGCGTGTCCCAAACCGGATCAAGCCGGCAATCCGGTGTAGGTGATCCGGTCGAAACGCCACGCAGCCTTCGGTCGGAAATCCGGGCCGCCGCCACCGGTGCAGAAAGATCGCTGATCCACGCCCCTTGACCGCGCGTGGCCAGTTCCAATCGGTCAGGAGCACCAGATCATACAGCGGATCGGACCGCCGGAGTGTTTCGTGACTATGCGGATACGGTGCGCGCACCATGAGGTTATAATCTTCGTGACCCGGATCATCCGACCACAGATCACCGGGTCGAATCGGCACCGCCCAATCGGTCGGACGCGCCATGCGGTCGGGCCGGTACAGCAGCCCCACGATGCGATGGAGTCCAACCGGCGTGGCACCGTCCCCTTCCCTCTTGTGCGCGGACACACCGCCCCGCCCGAGTGTACAGGGCCACATCCGCCCCATGAAGCGCATCCCTTGCCGGGTCAGAACCATATCCGCAGGCGTCACAACAGATGCCCCGACTTTCGCGCCTTCGTCGCAAGGTAAGCGGTGTTATGCGGGTTTTCGCCCACTTTCAGAGACACCCGTTCGGTAACGGAAATGCCCTGCTTTTCCATCATCGCGATTTTGGCCGGATTGTTCGTCAACAAGCGCACCGCGCCAAAGCCCAGCTTGCGCAGCAATTCGGCCCCGATCCGAAAGTCCCGCTCATCATCCTCGAACCCAAGCCGGTGATTGGCCTCGACCGTGTCAAAGCCTTGATCCTGAAGTGCATAGGCCCGCATCTTGTTGGCAAGTCCGATCCCGCGCCCCTCTTGGTTGAGGTAGAGCAACACCCCTGCCCCCTCGGTCCCCATTGCGGCCAAAGCACCATTCAACTGTGGGCCACAGTCGCATTTGAGGCTTCCCAACAGATCACCGGTGAAACAGGCCGAATGCAAACGCGCCAGAACCGGTGCCGCGCGATCGGGGCGTCCAATCTCGATTGCGTAATGCTCTTCAGAACCGTCTTCTGGCCGAAACACATGCAACCGCGCATCATGCGCGACGCTCAGAGGCACCCTTGCCGACACGACCTGGTCAAACACCAAAGACGCGCCCAGTCGGGGGGCCGCCGTTTTGGCATCAAGACAGGTCAATCCGTGGATCGCGGCAAAACCCGTCGAATCCGTCACAGGAACGGCAATCACCGCTGGCAGCAACCGCGCTGATTTGGCCAAGGCCACCGCCATCCTGTGCAATCCGGCCTCGCGCCCCCGACGCGTGGCCAGAGGGCCCTTCATCGGATGGGTCAGATCATCCGCCGGATCGGCCAGCGCCTGAACCCAACGCAATGTTGCGTCCGCCGAAAGCGCAACCCGCGCCACATCGCCATCATAGGCGCGCGCTTTGAGCGTTTCGGCGCGGCGTCCGGTCAGAACAAGATCGGCCTGTCCGGGCAAGGCCATCAGATCGCGCAGACGCTCTGCCCCCAGGGTCTCGACGGACAGCACCAGAAGCCCGTCGTCCGAGTCCAGAACAATCGGCACTCCCATACGCAAATCCGCGCGCGCACGGGCCAGGAGTTCGGTGATGTCAGGCGCAAGCGTCATGAAGGCGATGGTCTCCCAGCGGGCCGGATTGCAACAAAAGCCCCCGATTAATGAAACATTTGCCCCTTGCATACACGAGGCCGTGAAACACTTGCAGCAAATCTTGCCGCCACGCAACGTCCCGCCCATGTCTCACTCAACAGACGGAGAGGCAACACAATGGCACAGCTCAAGAATATCCTTCTTGTCGATGATGATGACGATCTGCGCGAGGCACTGGCCGAACAACTGGTCATGACCGAAGATTTCGAGGTTTTCGAAGCGGATTGTGGCACAGCCGCCATGAGCCGGGTCAAGGAACAGCTTTATGATCTGATCATCCTTGATGTTGGCCTGCCGGACACGGATGGGCGTGAATTGTGCCGCCTGATGCGCAAACAAGGCGTCAAAGCGCCTGTATTGATGCTCACCGGCCATGATTCCGATTCCGACACGATCCTCGGTCTTGATGCGGGGGCAAATGATTACGTCACGAAGCCGTTCAAGTTCCCGGTGCTTCTGGCCCGCATTCGCGCCCAATTGCGCCAACACGAACAGTCCGAAGATGCCGTATTCACGCTTGGGCCGTATACGTTCAAGCCGTCGATGAAGCTCTTGATGACGGAAGACGAAAAAAAGATTCGTCTGACGGAGAAAGAGACGAACATCCTGAAATTCCTTTACCGTTCGACCGATGGGGTCGTGGCGCGGGATACGCTCTTGCATGAGGTCTGGGGCTACAACGCGGGTGTGACCACTCACACCTTGGAAACCCACATCTACCGCCTGCGCCAAAAGATCGAACCCGATCCGTCAAACGCACGTCTGCTGGTGACGGAATCCGGCGGGTATCGGCTGGTGTCGTGAGACGTTGGTCGCCTGTTGATCCAGATCAAAGTGGCATTCCACGCACACCTTTAGAAGCAGGTTAACAGTTCCCGTCGCATATGCGGGTCATCATATGCACCTCCCTGTTGGACTTGGCCCCGGACTTTGTTCCGGGGTCTTTTTTTTGTTGGCCGGACAACAGCCCGTCCGCCAGCGTTCGCAGGACCGGGAGTCAACCCATCCTCCCAACGAAAAAAGGCGCCCCGAGCGGGACGCCTTTCACCGTTCTCAGACGCAAGTGATTACTCTGCGCTTTCTTTCTGCTGCTCGGCGGTCAATTCCTCGCCGGTGCTCTGATCGACCATCTTCATCGCAAGGCGCACCTTGCCCCGGTCGTCAAAGCCCAGAAGCTTCACATAGACTTCCTGACCTTCCTTGAGCACATCCGACGGATGGTTCAGGCGGCGGTTCTCGATCTGGCTGACATGCACCAGACCATCGCGCTTGCCGAAGAAGTTCACGAAGGCACCGAAATCGACGATCTTCACGACCTTACCCTTGTAGACGTGGCCTTCTTCCGGCTCTGCCACGATCGAATGGATCATGTCATAGGCCTTCTGGATGGCTTCGCCGTTCGGGCTGGCAATCTTGATGATGCCGTCATCGTTGATGTCGACCTTGGCACCGGACAGTTCCACGATCTCGCGGATGACCTTGCCGCCCGAGCCGATCACTTCACGGATCTTGTCGGTTGGAATCTGCATCGTCTCGATACGCGGCGCGTGGATCGAGAAGTCCGCAGCGCCGGTCAGCGCCTTGTTCATCTCGCCAAGGATGTGCATCCGGCCTGCCTTGGCCTGCGCCAACGCCTTTTGCATGATCTCGGGTGTGATACCCGCAACCTTGATGTCCATCTGCAGCGACGTGATGCCGTTCTCGGTACCCGCAACCTTGAAGTCCATGTCGCCAAGGTGATCTTCGTCACCCAGGATGTCGGTCAGAATCGCGTAAGAGCCGTCCTCTTCAAGGATCAGACCCATCGCCACACCGGCCACTGCGGATTTGAGCGGAACACCCGCATCCATCATGGACAGCGAGCCACCACAGACCGACGCCATCGAGGACGAGCCATTGGATTCCGTGATCTCGGACACCACACGCACGGTGTACGGAAAATCGGTTGCCGCCGGAAGAACCGCCTGAAGTGCGCGCCACGCAAGTTTGCCGTGACCGATTTCACGCCGTCCCGGAGGGCCAACACGACCGGCTTCGCCAACCGAATACGGCGGGAAGTTGTAGTGCAGCAGGAAGTTCGACCGGTAATTGCCGTGCAGCGCGTCGATGATCTGCTCATCGTCGCCGGTGCCCAGCGTGGTGACAACCAGACCCTGCGTTTCGCCACGGGTGAACAGGGCAGACCCGTGTGTGCGCGGCAGGAGGCCGGTTTCGCACACGATGTCACGCACTTCGTCCAAGGCACGGCCGTCAATCCGCTTGCCGGTTTTCACAAGATCACCGCGCAGAACAGACGCTTCCAGCTTTTTCAGTGCGGAGCCGAGGTTCGCATCCTCAAGCTGCTCGTCGCTCAACGCCTCGACAATGGCGGCCTTGGCATCGGAAACTGCTGTTGTGCGTTCCTGTTTGTCGGTGATCGCATAGGCCGCACGGATCTTGTCCTCGCCAGCCGCTTTGACCGCTTCATACAGGTCGGAGTAATCCGGCGGCTGGAAGTCAAACGGTTCTTTTGCGGCGGATTCGGCCAGATCAATGATCAGGTCGATCACCGGCTGGATCTGCTCATGTGCGAAGGTCACCGCACCCAGCATCTCTTCTTCGGTCAGCTCGTAGGCTTCGGACTCAACCATCATCACGGCGTCTTTGGTGCCCGCGACAACCAGATCAAGACGCTGATCCGGGTTGTTGCGCAGCTGGTCCATATCCTCGACTTCGGGGTTGAGGACGTATTCGCCTTCGGAATAGCCAACACGGCAGCACGCAATCGGCCCCATGAACGGCGCGCCCGAAATGGTCAGTGCAGCGGATGCCGCGATCATTGCGACCACGTCAGGATCATTGACCAGATCGTGGGACAGAACGGTACACATCACCAGAACTTCATGTTTGAAGCCCGGCACGAACAGCGGGCGGATCGGACGGTCGATGAGACGCGCGGTCAGCGTCTCTTTTTCCGTCGGACGCGCTTCGCGCTTGAAGAAACCGCCCGGCACTTTACCGGCGGCGTAGTATTTTTCCTGGTAGTGGACGGTCAGAGGAAAGAAATCCTGACCGGGTTTCGGCTTCTTGGCGAACGTAACGTTGGCCATGACCGAGGTTTCGCCGAGGGTGGCAATCACGCTGCCATCGGCCTGACGGGCAACCTTGCCCGTTTCCAGCGTAAGCGTCTCTTCGCCCCACTGTATGCTTTTTTTCGTAATGTTGAACATCATCGATTCCTGTATGGGAGCACTCCCGGCCCTCCGGGTCTCCCGTTTTCATGGCGGCCCCATTGCCGCCGACCCCTTCATCCTGTCATGCGCCGGGGTCAAGGCGTCACGTCTCAGATGCGCGGGCATTACAGGAATTCGAGGACAAAGAAAACCATTCGTTTTGTCACTCTGCGGGTTGGAAAATCTTCCAAGATTTCACCACATCCTTTCAAGGATGTGGTCCCGCCTGTCATACCCCACAACAAGAAAGGGCCCGCCAAGCGAGCCCTTTGAAACCGACCGTCAGATGCGTCTCAACGACGGATGCCAAGCCGCTGGATCAGGTTCTGATAGCGCGCTTCGTCTTTTGCCTTGGTGTAGTCCAGAAGCTTACGACGCAAAGCCACAAGTTTGAGAAGACCACGACGCGAGTGGTTGTCTTTCTTGTGCGTTTTGAAATGCTCGGTCAGCGTGGAAATCCGGCTGGTGAGGATCGCAACCTGAACTTCGGGCGAACCTGTGTCGCCGTCTTTCGTCGCGAATTCCTTGATCAGGCGGTTCTTTTCTTCAACAGTGATCGACATCGGGGTCTCCTTTCGAAGGTTGGAGTGAATGGCGCAAGCCGGGATGTCGTCCAGCAGGGCCCATGGAGAATCTCCACACATGGTGCGGATGCACGCATATAGGCGATAATCCATCGCTTGGAAAGCCCCATGAGCACCACCTCACCTTGGCCCGGCAATCCTGCCTTTGCGCAGTGTCAATTCTGCGGTCGGCACCTGAGCGACAACTGTGTCGTTCAACAGGACATCGATCCAGTCCTCTTCCTTGGGCGACAGGCGCAACGCGATTTCCGGGCGGTGCTGGATCGACGGGCGTACCAGTGCAAGAACGACGTCCTGCGCCGCATCGAAAGACGCCACCCGCGTGGGTGCAGCCCGGCCGGGCAGGGGTTGGTTGATACGCCCGGTCTTTTGGAACAGGGCAAGCGCATCAACCGGAACATCCGGCCAATCGACAGGGGGCCGCGCGTAGACAGCGCGCTGCGGCGTCCGAAAGGGGCTGACAAAGGTCAGCAAGGACACTCCGATCAAACCGATGAGGGATATGGCGAAATAAAGCATGGGGCCCTGTGTCTTGAGCGAACAATCCCAAGCTTAGGTCTCAATCGTAAATGAAGCGTTTTCCCTGCTTACAGGCGGGTCGCCAAAACAGGTACAATTCTATGGATCAATGATCGCGATACCGGTCGTCAAACCGCCACGCTGTCGGGGTCGTCTTGAACGACACATAAAGCGGGTGGCGTGGGTGTCCGTCCTTCGTCAGTCCCAAATGGTGCATGTCCCCGCGATACCTGCGCGCCACCTCGACACCGCGTCCAAGATGCCCGCCATGCACGCCCCACGCCGCAATCGTCATCCCGGCCTGCGCCGACCAACAGTCAAGCAGGGCGTTGTTCATGTCCCCATTCGGTGCTTTGGCCCGTTTCAGATCCTGTGGGCGTGTCGCCCGAAAGGCAAAGATATTGGCAATCATCACTGCACCAAATCCCATTGCCCGCGCGCGGGTTTCGCAGCGGGCCACGGTTGGATCGTTGCGATGCTCGTCCGCCGTTGACGGGTTCAGCATGAGGAACATCAGCGCAGGCTGCTGTGCGTTCCAGATCCGCGACAGCCCATACCGATACCGGTCACATTGCGAAAACCAGACGTGCGAAAGACAGCCATCCGCGTGGTGTGAGCGATGGATCAGAGCATCCCGAAGCTCTGACGGCAGGTCCGTCATGGTGCGACAAAGACCCGCGACGGATGCACGTCTCCGGACTTGTAGCGCCCTACCGCAATCGGTTCTCCATCACAGGACACCCAACATTCATCGCCGTATTCCACGCCCGATGCGATCACCATTGCCGGGTTGCCGTTGCGCAGCTTGACCGCAGCTTCGGCTGTGCAGGTCAGTTCCGGCAACTCTGTCAATCCCTCTTCCAAGGGTCGCAAATGGGTATCCAGTTCGGGTGTCCGTGCCATCGCGTCGATCTGTTCCAGGCTCAGCCCATCAGCTGCATCGAACGGTCCCGACCAGGTGCGCCGCAAGCGCAGCACATGGCCATAACACCCAAGCGTCTCTCCGAGGTCACGGGCAATGGACCGAACATAGCCGCCCTTTCCGCAGACCAGTTGCAGCACTGCATGATCGGCATCGGGGTGGTCCAGCAGGGTCAATTCCTCAACCCACAAGGACCGTGCGGCGATGTCCATTTCCTCGCCGTCGCGGGCGCGCTTGTAGGCGCGTTCTCCGTCGATCTTGACAGCGGAAAACTGCGGCGGGATCTGTTGAATCTCGCCAACAAACCCATGCAACGCCTCTTTGATCTCATCCTCCGAGGGACGTTGATCCGATGTGGCGATCACCTCGCCCTCTGCGTCATCCGTACGGGTCGCCTGCCCGAACCGTACAGTAAATTCATACGCTTTTAGCGCGTCAGTGATATAAGGCACCGTCTTGGTCGCTTCGCCCAGAGCCACCGCGAGCACACCCGTCGCCTCGGGATCGAGCGTGCCGGCATGGCCCGCCTTCTTTGCGTCCAGCGCCCAGCGCACCTTGTTCACAACGGCGGTAGAGGTGAGGCCCGCAGGCTTGTCCACAACCAGCCAGCCGGAAATATCGCGCCCCTTGCGTTTGCGTGCCATTGTGTCCCTCACATACCTGAAAGATCGGCGAGGTATCGCAGGGCACGGACCCTGTCAATTCAGGTGAGCTCTCAGTCGAGATCGCGGGCTTCGTCGATCAGCATGATCGGGATGCCATCGCGGATCGGATAAACCAGATGCGCGGTGTGGCTGATCAATTCCTGACGTGCAGCGTCGTATTCCAACCGGCCCTGCGTCTGTGGGCAGACAAGCGCTTCCAGCATCTTTCGGTCAAAGCCGGGTGTCTCGGTCATTGCAGGATATCCTCGGACTGTCCGCCGCGCAGCGCATATTCGATCAGCGTCACCAGGGTTTCGCGGCGCGTGGACAGCGATGGCGCTTCCAGCAAAGCCTGCTTTTCCTCGGGTTCGAAATCCAGAAGCATGGACAAGGAATTGATCAGCAACTCATCATCCGCATCCTTGAGCGTCGGCCAATCCGCAGACAAATCGCGTGCCGAAAAATACCGGTCCAGCAATTCCATGAACGCATCGCGATCAAAGCTGCGATCATGTTCAGGTCCGCCCTGATCCCGGTCAAACCCGTCCCAGTTCACATCAAAGCGGCGATACGGCGTGAATCCCTCGATCTCGGCCACAACCCGAAAACGGGAAATCCCACTGAGTGTCACCATGTACCGGCCATCCTCAGTCTCGGAGAACTGTGTCACCCGTCCGGCACAGCCGATGCGGTGCAAGGCATCCTGATCGCCCTTCGGACGCGCATTCGGCTGCACCATTCCGATCAGACGCGCGGGTGTTTTCATCGCGTCTTCAAGCATTTGCAGGTATCGCGGCTCGAACAGATGCAGCGGCAACCGTGCGCGGGGCAGCAGAAGCGCTCCGGGCAGCGGGAAGACGGGGATGGACCCCGGCAATTCTGTGACTCTTATCATGTCCGACGATCTAGCCTTCGCAAACGATCAGGCAAATATCATTGAGCTCAACCGACGACGACCGTTTAGCGCCACCGGATCATTCGGCTTGAGCGCTTCGAAAATCGTCATCAACTGGGCCTTTGCGGCCGCGTCATTCCATTCGCGATCCCTGCGGAACAGCTCAAGCAGGTGATCGACCGCCGCTTGCCCGTCACCGGACGCATAAAGCGCCTGTGCAAGGTCGAACCGCGCCTGATGATTGTCGGGATCAGCCTCGACCTGGGCCTGCAGTTCGGCCACCGGACCGGAATTGCTGGCCTGTTTCGCCAGTTCGATCTGCGCGCGTGCCGCTTCAAGCTCTGGGCTGGTTGCGATCTCGGCCGGGGCACCATTCAGAATGGCCTCTGCCTGATCCAAGTCGCCAATCGCAAGGTTGCACTGCACAAGGCCCGCATAGGCCCGCGCATGGTTGGGATTTTCTTCCAGAACGGCGGCAAAGGTCTGCATCGCATCGGCTGCCGCACCCGCCTCAAGCATCTCTTCCGCCGCTTCAACCGCATCATCCAGACCACCGCTGGCGTCGCCTCCGGCTGCTTTGACAACACGCTCGACAAACGCCTTGATCTCAGAGGCGGGTTGCGCGCCCTGGAACATGTCGATCGGGCGACCCTGAACAAACGCCACGACAGTGGGGATGGACTGGATCGGCAGACCCTGCTGGGCAAGCGCCTGAACAAGGCCTTCGGCCTGATCGACATTGACCTTGGCCATCTTGACCGCGCCCCGCGCGGCCGTGACTTCGGCCTCAAGCTGCGGTCCAAGTGTCTTGCACGGTCCGCACCACGGCGCCCAGAAATCCACGATAACCGGGGTTTCCATGCTGGCATCGACAACCTCGGTCATGAAGGCGTCCTGGGAAACATCCTTGATGAGGTCGGTCTGTGCCGGGCTTTGTCCGAGTTCAATCATCGCTGTCTCCTGTCGTCTTTGCCGCTATGTCATGGGGTAGATGGCGCACCCATCCGCGTCTTGCAAGGGGTCAGGTGTCCAGCAGGGCGCGGATATGTTGGGCGACGTGACCAGGATGCGTGATCGGCACCATGTGACCAGCGCCGTCTACCACGGTATCCACAGCGCCCGGAATGCGCCGCGCAAGGGTCGCGTGAATGGCCGCGATCACCGGTTCGCTTTTCTGCCCACGGATCAGAAGAACGGGACAGTCAATGCCTTCCAACCGCCCTGCCTGCAAAAGTCCGGCAGTGTCCTGCAACAGGCAAGTCTCTGTTTCCTGAATGAAGGTCATTTGCGACGCAAAGAGGGTGCGCTCGCGGTCGCTCAGCGCATCCCAAGGGCGTCCATCGCCCCAGAGCCCGATGAAATCCGCAGCAGCCGTTTCCCATTCCTTCCTTGCCAAGGCCTTGGCAAACTCCTGCGACGTGTCAATGTAATCTTGCAGCACCGATGCATCACTCTGTCCGGCGGCAGCAAAAAGGACCGGCTCGATCAGCGTTAGGCTTTGGACGCGCCCGGGTTGCTCAAGCGCCAAACGCAGGGAAACGGTGGCACCGAAACTATGTCCGATCACATGACCGCCGTCGCCCAGACAGTCCGAGGCAATCGCCGTGACCTGATCGTGCAGATTGCATCTCTGATCCCAGGCTGCACTGCGCCCGTGCCCCGGCATGTCAGGCGCAACCATCTTCAGCCGGTCCGACAGTTCGGTCGCCAAGGGCGTCCACGCTTTGGAATGCGCCAGTGCGCAATGCAACAGCAGCGCCCGGTCCGGACCTGTTCCAAAGTCACGCCAATAGACAGGAAACCCCGCCCGAACGCCGTCTGGCATCAAATCTTGCCGGCAAGATGCAGATCGAGATCCTCGATCCTGTCCTGTCCCCAGAACCGCTGGTCGGTGTCGGTGATATAGAACGGCGCGCCAAACACGCCGCGCGACGCCGCTTCCTCAAGGTTGGCCGCATAGGTCTCTGCCCCGGAGAGCAGTCCGCTGTCGGCAAGCGCGGGATCAAACCCCGCATCGGCCAGTCCGGCGCGCACGACATCATCCTGCGAGATGTCCTTGTCTTCCACCCAGACAGCGCGCAGGAACCCGGACACAAGCCGTCCAAGGTCTCCGCCCCCCGCATTTTGCGCGGCGATGATCGCATAGGACGACGGAGCGCCATTGGTTGGCCAGAACGCAGGCCGAAGGTTCAAGGGCATTCCCAGCTTCTTTGACTGCCGGGTCAGTTCCTGCGCGCGCAGTTCCTGACGGCTGGGGTGGCGGTCTTTCGGAGGGGTGCCACCGGTGCGCCCGAACAGTGTTGTGATGTCCACCGGTTTGTAGGTGACGGTTGCGCCATGTTTGGCTGCGACGTCTTCCATCCGGCTCCCTGCCAGATAGGCGTACGGAGACAGTGTGGAGAAAAAGTAATCAATATGCGCCATTTGCTCGCTCTCTGGGGTGAGTTGCTTTGCGAGACGGTAGGCCCATGCTAATGCGAGCGCAATGTCACGATTCTGTCATACCTGACCTTACGGAGCGCACATATGGCCAGCCTAGATGAACCCAAACTGATCTCGGGCAATGCGAACATGCCGCTCGCAAAAGGCATCGCGCGGCGCATGTCCATGTATCGCGGCATGAATGTGGGTCTGGTCGATGCGCGGGTCGAACGGTTCAACGATCAAGAGGTGTTTGTCGAGGTTTACGAGAACGTGCGCGGCGAGGACATGTTCATCATCCAGCCCACATCGAACCCGGCCAATGACAACCTGATGGAATTGCTCATCATGTCGGATGCCCTGCGCCGGTCGTCCGCAGCGCGCATCACCGCAGTGATCCCCTATTTCGGTTACGCCCGCCAAGATCGCCGCACCAAGGCGCGCACACCCATTACGGCAAAGCTGGTGGCCAACATGATCGCCGAAGCGGGCATCGAGCGCGTGTTGACGATGGACCTCCACGCGGCGCAGATTCAGGGCTTTTTCGACATGCCGGTTGATAACCTTTACGCGTCACCGATCTTTGCTCTCGATATCCTTGAACAGTTCAAAGGCAATTCCTCTGATCTGATGATCATTTCTCCGGACGTTGGTGGCGTGGCGCGAGCACGCGAGTTGGCAAAACGGATCAATGCCCCTCTCGCGATCGTGGACAAACGCCGCGAGAAACCAGGCGAGATTGCCGAAATGACCGTGATCGGTGATGTGACAGGAAAGAAATGCATCATCGTGGATGACATTTGCGACACCGCTGGCACGCTTTGCAAAGCCGCAGAAGTTCTGATGGAACACGGGGCCATAGAGGTCCATTCCTACATCACGCATGGCGTGTTGTCCGGTCCCGCAGTCGAACGTGTGACCAAGTCTGTAATGAAATCGCTGGTCATCACCGATTCCATTCAGGCCACCGAATTTGTTTCAAACGCCGACAACATTCGTATCCTGCCGACTGCCCCGATGTTCGCGCAGGCGATCCTGAACATCTGGAACGGCACCTCTGTTTCGTCCCTGTTCGAGACCGACACGCTTGGCCCGATTTACGAGGGGATCCTGTAGGCCGGACTGCTCTCACAATCACGGAGCAGTAGCGTCACTCTACGTCCCAGTCGTCGTCATTTTCGACCGGCCCCATCGCGATCCAGGAAATCCGGACCCGCGCCACGCGGGTGTCGAGCCAGGTCCGAAAGACCGCTTCGAACCCATCGACAGTGACATTGTCCGCTGTCAGATCGGCGCGCACATTATGGGCGCTGTCCATGTCCCAAAGAGACAGCGACACATGAACGGCAGGCGGCGCGGAAAAGGGCTGATCAAAGGTGACCAGCTTGCTGCGAACCCGCGATCCCTCGCCGGTCCACATGTCGCCGCCTTCCTCGTAATCCGAGAAAAGATCGACAGACCCCTGGGCAATACCGACCCGCGCACTGTTGATGATCTGCATGCCTCAACCTCATGTCGTCAGCGATTTCTACTGCATGGCATCGCCGGACAAAACGAAAAAAGCCCCGCAACTCTGCGAGGCTTTTGGCTTTGAAGTCAACGCAGGATCAGAGCGACGGCTGTTTCGGCGAAAGACCGATGTGACCGCCAACCGCAACCATGTCGGCAAGCAGCTTGGCTGCATCATCGACCGGACCCGGCTCGTTCTTGAAGGTTTCCTTGGTCTGCTTGTACGAGGCATGCGCCTCGTCAACCATCGCCTCGTAGGTCGCCTGATCCACATCCGCCTTGGGAAGCGCACGTTCTGCCAGAACGGAAAGGCCTTCGCCCATCTCTGCAAACCCGCCGGTCACGACAAATTCCTCGGTGCCCTTTTCGGTCTCGACCGTCAGAACACCGGGACGCAGGGTCGTGATCAGCGGCGCATGGTTCGGCATCGCCGTCATGTCGCCATCGGCGCCCGGAATCTGCACAGATTTGACCTGCGCCGACATCAGGCTGCGCTCGGGGCTGACCAGATCGAATTGCATGGTCTCTGCCATGGATATTCTCCTTTTGGGTCTCGTCCCCGCGAAGTAGACCGCGAGGACTGATGAGCGCCCGGATTAGGCCGCGTCTGCGGCCATCTTTTCAGCTTTGGCTTTCACGTCCTCGATGCCACCAACCATGTAGAAGGCACCTTCGGGCAGGTGATCGTACTCACCGGCAACAACCGCTTTGAACGACGCGATGGTGTCTTCAAGCGGAACCTGGATACCATCCGACCCGGTAAAGACCTTCGCCACGTCAAACGGCTGCGACAGGAAACGTTCGATCTTGCGCGCACGCGCCACGGCCAGTTTGTCGTCTTCGGACAATTCGTCCATGCCGAGAATGGCAATGATGTCCTGAAGCGATTTGTAACGCTGGAGGATCTGCTGCACGTCGGTGGCAACCTTGTAGTGTTCCTCACCGATGATCAGCGGATCAAGAAGACGCGACGTGGAACCAAGCGGGTCCACAGCCGGGTAAATCCCTTTTTCCGAGATCGAACGATCCAGAACCGTTGTCGCATCGAGGTGCGCAAAGGACGTCGCAGGTGCAGGGTCGGTCAGGTCGTCCGCCGGAACGTACACGGCCTGAACGGACGTGATCGAGCCGTTCTTGGTGGATGAAATCCGTTCCTGCATCTGGCCCATGTCGGTGGCCAGTGTCGGCTGGTAGCCCACGGCAGACGGGATACGGCCCAACAGGGCGGACACTTCGGAACCGGCCTGTGTGAAGCGGAAGATGTTGTCCACGAAGAACAGAACGTCCGATCCGGATTCGTCGCGGAACTGCTCGGCCAGTGTCAGGCCGGACAGGGCAACACGCATACGCGCTCCGGGAGGCTCGTTCATCTGACCGTAGACGAGGGCGATCTTGCTTTCCGACATGTTGTCGGGAACGATAACGCCGGATTCGATCATTTCGTGGTAAAGGTCGTTGCCTTCACGCGTCCGCTCACCAACACCGGCGAAAACGGACAGACCCGAGTGTACCTTGGCGATGTTGTTGATCAGTTCCATGATGAGAACCGTCTTGCCCACACCGGCACCGCCAAACAGGCCGATCTTGCCGCCCTTGGTATAAGGCGCGAGAAGGTCGATCACCTTGATGCCAGTTGTCAGGATTTCCGTCTCGGTCGACTGCGCGGCAAAGCTAGGCGCTTCGGCGTGAATGGCGCGCTTATCGTCGGAATTCACCGGGCCTTTTTCGTCAACGGGATCGCCGGTGACGTTCAGGATGCGGCCCAGTGTGGCCTTGCCGACCGGCACCTGGATAGGGGCACCAGTGTCTTCCACAGGCGCGCCGCGCACCAGACCTTCGGTGGCGTCCATCGCGATGGTCCGGACGGTGTTTTCGCCAAGGTGCTGCGCCACTTCGAGAACAAGCTTCTTGCCGTTGTTTTCAGTCGTGAGCGAGTTCAGAATCGGCGGCAGTTCGTCGGCGAACTGAACGTCCACGACGGCACCGATCACCTGGGTGATTTTGCCTTTTGCGTTTGCCATGTTTCGTCTCCGGTCCTTAGAGCGCCTCGGCGCCCGAGATAATTTCGATCAGTTCGTTGGTAATCACGGCCTGACGCGAACGGTTGTATTCAATGGTGAGCTTGTCGATCATTTCACCCGCGTTGCGCGTGGCGTTGTCCATCGCGCTCATCCGGGCACCCTGTTCAGAGGCTCCATTTTCCAGCAGCGCCGCAAAAATCTGCGTCGCCACACCGCGCGGCAGAAGATCGGCGAGGATCGCCTCTTCGTCCGGCTCGTAATCGTAAAGCGTGGTTGCTTCCTCAGCGCCACTTTCAGGCGCATCGAACGCGGCCGGAATGATCTGCTGGGCAGTCGGGGTCTGGCTGACGACGTTGACGAACTTGGAGTAGAAGATCGTCGCGACATCGAATTCGTCCGCATCAAAGCGGCCAAGGATATCACGGGCAATGCCTTGTGCATCCGCATAGCCGATCCGCTTGACCTCGGTCAGGTCGATGTGACCGATGAACAGGTCGCCGAAGTCACGCTTCATTGCGTCACGGCCTTTCTTGCCGACAGTCAGGATCTTGACTGTCTTTCCCCGGCCTCTGAGCTCGGTCGCCTTCTGCTTGGCCAGCTTCGCGATATTCGCATTGAAGCCACCACACAGACCGCGCTCAGCTGTCATGACGACAAGCAGATGCACATCGTCCTTGCCCGTCCCGCTGAGCAGTCGGGGAGCGCTGTCGCTGTCGCCAACACTGGCGGCAAGCGCACCCATGACCGCGTTGAAACGCTCGGTATAGGGACGTGCCATTTCAGCAGCATCCTGTGCCCGCCGCAGTTTCGCGGCGGCCACCATTTGCATGGCTTTGGTGATCTTGCGGGTCGATTTGACCGACGCGATCCGGTTTTTCAAATCCTTGAGATTTGGCATGGCCTCGTCTCCTTACGAGAAGTCGGCGGCGTATTCTTGAATCGCGGCCTTGAGCTTGTCGGCGGCGTCACCCTTGATCTTCGGATCGTCTTTGGTGATCCAGTCGAGGATGTCCTGACGCTTGCCGCGCATGTGGCCCAGCAGGCCAACTTCGAAATCCTTCACCCGGTCCATCGGGATCTTGTCAAGATAGCCGTTGGTGCCCGCAAAGATCACGCAGACGATTTCCGCGTTGGTGAGCGGCGAATACTGCGGCTGCTTCATGAGTTCGGTCAGACGCGCACCGCGGTTCAGCAACTGCTGGGTTGAGGCGTCGAGGTCGGAGCCGAACTGGGCGAAGGCCGCCATTTCGCGATACTGCGCGAGGGACAGCTTTACCGGGCCCGCAACCGAGGACATCGCGCTTGTCTGAGCGGACGACCCCACACGAGACACCGACAGACCGGTGTTCACGGCCGGGCGGATACCCTGGTAGAAGAGTTCGGTTTCAAGGAAGATCTGGCCGTCGGTGATCGAGATCACGTTGGTCGGAATAAACGCCGAAACGTCACCACCCTGGGTTTCAATGATCGGCAGCGCTGTCAACGATCCGGAGCCGTTGTCTTCGTTGAGCTTGGCCGACCGCTCGAGCAGGCGCGAGTGGAGATAGAACACGTCACCCGGATAGGCTTCGCGGCCCGGCGGGCGACGCAGCAGCAGGGACATCTGGCGATAGGCCACGGCCTGCTTGGAAAGGTCGTCATAGATGATGAGCGCGTGACGGCCATTGTCGCGGAAATGCTCGGCCATGGATGTCGCAGCGTAAGGTGCAAGGAACTGCATCGGCGCGGGATCGGACGCGGTGGCCGCAACCACGATCGAATATTCGATTGCGCCGCTTTCTTCGAGCTTTTTCACCAGCTGCGCCACGGTGGAGCGCTTCTGCCCGATGGCGACATAAACGCAGTAGAGCTTCTTGCTCTCGTCGTCGCCGGCAGCCTCGTTGTAAGACTTCTGGTTCAGGATCGCGTCCAGAGCGACGGCAGTCTTGCCGGTCTGACGGTCACCGATGATCAGTTCGCGCTGGCCACGGCCAATCGGGATCATCGAGTCAACGGCCTTGAGGCCGGTCGCCATGGGTTCATGCACCGATTTACGCGGGATGATGCCCGGCGCCTTGACGTCCGCAATAGAGCGGTTGGCGGTCTTGATCGGACCCTTGCCGTCAATCGGGTTGCCGAGACCATCAACAACGCGGCCCAGCAGTTCGTCACCCACAGGCACGTCCACAATCGCGTTTGTGCGCTTGACGGTGTCGCCTTCCTTGATGTCGCGGTCGGAGCCGAAGATCACGATACCGACGTTGTCGGCTTCGAGGTTCAGCGCCATGCCCCGGATACCACCGGGGAATTCGACCATTTCACCCGCCTGGATGTTGTCGAGGCCATAGACACGCGCAATACCGTCACCAACGGAAAGGACGCGGCCCACCTCGGCGACTTCGGCGTCCTGCCCGAAGTTCTTGATCTGGTCCTTAAGGATCGCAGAAATCTCGGCTGCTTGGATACCCATTTATCCGACCTCTTTCATAGCATTTTGCAGGGAGTTGAGCTTGGAGCGGATCGACGTGTCGATCATCTTCGAACCCACTTTAACGACAAGACCGCCGATGAGGCTTTCATCAACGGTCATATTGATCTTGACGTCTTTACCAATCTTCGCTGTCAGCGTCTTGGCAAGTTCTTTCGACTGAGCGGCGGTCAGTTTCACGGCAGATGCGACATCCGCAGTCACTTCGCCTTTTTCTTCCGCAATCAACTCGCGCAGGCGGTTGATCATCTGCGGCACCACGAACAGACGCCGCTTGGACGCCATCAGCGACAGCACGTTCTGCATGGTCTTCGACAGGTCCATCTTGGCCGAAACCGCAGCAATTGCGCCTGACTGCTCTTCGCGGCTGTAGACCGGCGAATGGATCAGATCCATCAGCTCCGGGCTGCCGGCAAGAGCGGCCGACAGATCGTCGAGGTTGGACTCGAGCTGGTCGAATTCTTTACCCTCTTTGGCAAGGTCAAAGACCGCCATGGCATAGCGATCCGCGATGCCAGAGGAAATGGAAGCTGATTCAGACACGTCCACCCTTCCGCTATTCTGTCCCCGATCCCCCGAAGCTTCGGTGGTCAGGGTCGTTTCAGTTTGGCAAATGCCGCATGGCATAGAAATCAGCGCGGATGTAGCAGAGGCTTCCGCAGCCCGCAACACGGTATGGTGATTTTGAAAACCGACCCATACCCCTTATTTCCAAGGGCTTAACACAGACTGCGACCTAATGCGCGCAAGAAAATTTCATCTGGCCCCATGATATCGGTCATGTTTGCCGATTCCTGTTGGCGCGAAACGTCTGAATTTGGTGTTCCCAAGAGGTCAACGCTCAATTCGCCTGATCGTAGCCTGTGAGCTGGAACCAGCCTGCAATGCAGTCAGTCGGTCGTCGTAAACGCAGGGCTTTTGGTCACCGAACGCGCGCGGACCGGCTTCGCAGAGGGTGACGGCACAAGATTCCCCAGCGGATTGAGCACCCGGCTTTCCAACTTCGTCCCGCGAGGAGTGGGGTTGGTTTTCGTCACCTCCACCATCAGCACCCCACCCGCAACAAGCGCCGACACGTTGCGCCCCATCTGTTCCCAGAACCGCCCGGTCTTCATCCAGAAGCGGCGGGTCGACGGGGGCTGGTACAAAACCGCCGTATGGCGCTGCGGCGCAAAGTTGTGGGCTTTCAACTGTGATTCCAGCTGGCCCATCGAATAGGGCCGACCATATCCAAACGGGGTCGCATCGGACCGCGCCCACAGCCCCGACCGGTTCGGCACGATGAATAGTGCCTTGCCGCCGGGGCCAAGAACGCGCCAGCATTCCTCAAGCAGCGCCGAGGGCCGCTCGGATGTTTCCAGCCCGTGCATCAATATCAGCTTGTCAAAGCGCCCGTTCTCAATCGGCCATAATGTTTCTTCACACAGAACCGATACGTTGGGCATTCCCGCCGGCCAGGGCATCACGCCCTGCTGCGCTGGCATCAAGCCGATGACCCGGCGCGCATCTTTCAGGTATGGCCGCAAGAGCGGAACCGCAAAGCCGAAACCGCCGACTGATTGCTTCTTGGCTTCGGGCCAGAATGTCTTGACCTGATCCCGCACAACGCGCTGTGCCACCCGCCCGATCGCACTGCGATAATAAAAGCTGTGAAGACGCTGCACGTCGAGATGCATTTGGGCCTCCGATATATTTGGCCTAGATTGAGATAAGTGTAACCACCACGGAAAGAAATGCCATGACTCTTGAACTTGTCACCCTGCCTGCGCTGTCAGACAATTACACCTATCTTCTGCATGACAGCGAAAGCGGCCAGACGGCCTGCATTGATGTGCCCGAAGCCGAACCCATCCTTAGCGAACTCGCAAGCCGCGGCTGGTCCCTGAACGAGATCTGGCTGACCCATCATCATCACGACCATATCGGCGGCGTGGATGATCTGCTCAAACATCACGACGCCAAGGTGACAGGCGCAAAGGCAGACCGGCATCGCCTGCCTCGTCTCAACCGCGAAGTCGCGGATGGCGATGCGTTTGAATTCGGTGGTGAGGTGGTGGAGATCCTTGATGTCTCCGGCCACACCGTTGGACATATCGCCTTTGTCCTTCCCAAATCCGGCTATGCGTTTACGGCAGACAGCCTGATGGCGCTGGGATGTGGTCGCCTGTTCGAAGGCACCGCGGCACAAATGTGGAACAGCCTGCAAAAGCTCGCAGCGCTTGATCCGTCGACGATTATCTGTTCGGGTCATGAATACACCCAAGCCAATGCACGGTTCGCGATCACCATCGACCCGGAAAATATAGACTTGAAAGACCGCATAGAACGCATAAATTCGAAGCGTGACAGCAACGAACCGACGGTTCCCAGCAAACTCTCTGACGAAGTGGCGACCAATCCATTCCTGCGCGCCGCTGATCCCGCGATACAAGCCCATCTCGACATGATCGGCGCAGAGCCGGTCGAGGTTTTTGCGGAAATCCGGGCTCGTAAAGACCGCTTCTGAGGCAAATTCACAAGAACTTGTGAACAATCGATACCTTGTGACCTGTCAAGACGAAGAAAAAACTTGAAGCTTTGTCGGTAACGACCAAACTTTAATACTAAGATGACAGTTGTTCCGTACCCTGCGGCGCGACGCAAAAAAGAAGGAGCACTAAATCGTGCCTTCATTTTCGAATACCCTTGAGCAGGCAATCCACTCGGCGCTGGCGCTGGCCAACTCCCGATCCCACGAATTCGCGACGCTGGAACACCTGCTTCTGGCGCTGATCGACGAACCCGACGCGGTCCGCGTGATGAAGGCGTGTTCGGTCGATACCGAAGAATTGCGCACCACGCTGGTCGACTATATCGACGATGACCTGTCGAACCTCGTGACCGACATCGAAGGGTCCGAAGCAGTGCCGACAGCGGCCTTCCAGCGCGTGATTCAGCGCGCAGCGATCCACGTCCAAAGCTCGGGCCGCAGCGAAGTGACCGGGGCAAACGTGCTGGTCGCGATCTTTGCCGAACGCGAAAGCAACGCGGCGTATTTCCTTCAGGATCAGGACATGACCCGCTATGACGCGGTCAACTTCATCGCACACGGAGTCGCCAAGAATCCAGCCTACGGCGAAAGCCGCCCGGTCACTGGCGCGCCCGAACACGAGGAAGAGACCCAATCGTCCGAACCGCCGGGTGAACAGAAGGAATCGGCGTTGGCCAAGTATTGCGTCGATCTCAACGCCAAGTCGCGTGAAGGCGATATCGACCCGTTGATCGGACGCCATGCCGAAGTCGAACGCTGCATCCAGGTTCTGTGCCGCCGTCGCAAGAACAACCCGCTTCTGGTGGGTGATCCGGGTGTGGGCAAAACCGCAATTGCCGAAGGCCTCGCCCGCAAGATCGTTGCAGGCGACATTCCCGAGGTTCTGTCGAATACCACGATCTACTCGCTCGACATGGGCGCGCTTCTGGCAGGAACCCGCTATCGCGGTGACTTTGAAGAGCGGTTGAAAGCAGTGGTCACCGAATTGGAAGAGCACCGTGATGCGGTGCTGTTCATTGACGAAATCCACACCGTGATCGGGGCGGGTGCCACTTCGGGTGGTGCAATGGACGCGTCCAACCTTCTGAAGCCCGCTCTTCAGGGCGGCAAGCTGCGCACAATGGGGTCCACGACCTACAAGGAATTCCGCCAGCACTTCGAAAAGGATCGCGCGCTGTCGCGCCGGTTCCAGAAGATTGATGTGAATGAACCGTCGGTTGAAGACACCATCAAGATCCTCAAGGGTCTCAAGCCCTATTTCGAAGAGCATCACCACGTCAAATACACCGCCGACGCGATCAAGACGGCTGTGGAATTGTCGGCGCGCTACATCAACGACCGTAAATTGCCGGACAAGGCCATTGACGTGATCGACGAGGCGGGCGCGGCCCAGCATCTTCTGTCGGAATCCAAGCGCCGTAAATCGCTCGGTCCGAAAGAGATCGAAGCGGTTGTCGCCAAGATCGCGCGCATCCCGCCAAAAAGCGTGTCCAAGGACGATGCAGAGGTACTCAAGGATCTCGAAGCGTCGCTCAAGCGCGTGGTCTTCGGTCAGGACGCCGCCATCGACGCCCTGTCCTCGGCGATCAAGCTGGCGCGGGCGGGTCTGCGCGAACCGGAAAAGCCCATTGGCAACTACCTGTTTGCCGGACCGACCGGTGTGGGCAAAACCGAAGTGGCGAAACAACTGGCGGATACGCTGGGTGTGGAACTGCTCCGCTTCGACATGTCCGAATACATGGAGAAACACGCGGTCAGCCGTCTGATCGGCGCGCCTCCGGGATATGTCGGGTTCGACCAGGGCGGACAACTGACCGATGGTGTCGATCAGCACCCGCATTGCGTGCTCTTGCTCGACGAGATCGAAAAGGCGCACCCGGATGTCTACAACATCCTGTTGCAGGTGATGGACCACGGGTCTTTGACCGATCACAACGGGCGCACCGTCAGCTTCCGCAACGTGATCCTTATCATGACCTCCAACGCCGGGGCGACCGAACTGGCCAAGGCGGCCATCGGCTTTGGCCGCGACCGCCGCGAGGGCGAGGATACGGCGGCGATCGAACGCACCTTCACGCCGGAATTCCGCAACCGTCTGGACGCGGTCATCTCGTTTGCGCCGCTTCCGAAGTCGGTGATCCTGCAAGTGGTCGAAAAGTTCGTGCTTCAACTTGAGGCACAGCTGATGGATCGTAACGTGACCATCGAACTGACCAAACCAGCCGCCGAATGGTTGGCCGACAAGGGTTACGACGACAAGATGGGCGCGCGTCCTTTGGGCCGCGTGATCCAGGAAGAGATCAAGAAACCACTCGCGGAAGAACTGCTCTTCGGCAAGCTTGCCAAGGGCGGCGTGGTTCGGGTCTCGATCAAGGATGGCAAGCTGTTGCTGGAAACCGCAGGGCCGGACAACCCGCGCCTGTCGAGCAAGAAGCCCCCTCTTTTGACGGCGGAGTGATCCGCAGCGTCTTTGCACTGATCCTCGCGTCCGCCACACCTGCTGTGGCGGACGTTTCGTTTTTGGGGATGCCACTGGACTGCGTTCTGGGCGAAACCTGCGTGATCGAGGACTATCCAGACGTCGATCCTTCGGAAAACGTGTCCGACTACCACTGCGGCCTGAAATCCCGCGATGGGCACAGCGGCACGGATTTTGCACTTCTCAGCTTTGATCAGATGGACAAAGGGGTGCGCGTGATCGCCGCCGCCGATGGTCGGGTACAAGCGATCCGCAACACGCGACCGGATCAGCCCTATGTTCCCGGAACGGATCTGAACGGTGAAGAATGCGGCAACGCGGTGCGCATCGACCACGGCAACGGCTATCAGTCGGTCTACTGCCACATGAAGCTCGGGTCTGTGCGGGTCACGCCGGGACAGCGTGTCTTGCAAGGGCAACTTCTGGGCGAAGTTGGACTCAGCGGACTGACCAATTACCCGCACCTGCACCTGACCATCACCCAAGGGGCCGACATCGTTGATCCCTTCGCGCCCGAACAGGACAATGCGTGCAGCACTCCGCTACAAACGCTCTGGCTCGACACACCCAAATACACCGATGCGGGTCTGTACACAGTTGGTATATCGGACGCGATTCCCGAACTGGGATCGGTGCAATCCGGAGCGGCACGGCGCACCACATTGTCCCCGCAAGACGATCTGATCCTGTATGCCCACGCGTTTCACGGCAACACATATGACCGGATCGAGATGACGATGACCGGCCCGGACGGACAGGTGTTCGATCACACTGCCCGGCTGGACGTCGATCAAAAGCACTTGATGCGCGCCTATGGAAGGCGTGCGCCCGCGACGGGATGGCCCAGGGGCGACTATCGCGGCTATGCGCGGATGATCCGGGGCGACAGGATCATCGCTATTCGGCATGCGGATGTAACCGTCGAATAGCGCCTACTGTTCGGTCAGTTTAAGTTCGATCCGACGGTTCTGCGCCCGTGCCTGCGCTGTATCCTCGGGGTTCACCGGCTGGTATTCCCCGAACCCATTGGCCGACAGGCGCTGTGGTGGAATGCCCAGGTCTTCGATCATGTAGCGCACCACGGACAGCGCGCGGGCCTGTGACAGCTCCCAGTTGTCCGCATAGATCCCCTGCCCCGAGAGCGGCAGATCGTCGGTGTGACCATCCACACGAATGATCCAATTGATCCCGGCGGGAATGTCCTGCGCCACATCCCGCAGGATGGCCGCCACATTGGCGATCTGCGCACGCCCCCCCGGCGACAAACCAGCCTCGGCAGGCGGGAACAGCACTTCGGACGAAAAGACAAACCGGTCTCCTTCGATGCGGACACCATCACGATCGCCCAGCACCTCGCGCAGGCGGCCAAAGAATTCAGAGCGATAGCGTTCCAGATCCTGATTCTGCCCCGCCAGCCGCTGCTTTTCCTCTTCAAGGCGTTGACGCTCAATCTCCAACCTCTCGCGCTCGGCCTCTTCCAACTGCCGACGACGACGCTCTTCGGCGGCGACACGGGCCAGCGCCGTGTTCAATTCACTGCCAAGGCTTTCAAGCTGGATTTGCGCCTCGACATCTTTCGCCTCGGCCTCGTCCAGAAGTGCCTGCAACGAAGACAACTGCCGGCGCAATGCGCCCACCTGCTGGTTCAGCAACTCGGTCTGGCGCTGCGCCACGGTTGCGCGTTCGGTTTCCGCATCCAGACGGTCCCGCGCCTGTTCCAGCAAAAGCTGACGCTGTTCGGACTCGGACAAACGATCCTGCAACGCGGTTTCCGTGGCGATCTGCGCCGCCAGCGCCGCAGCCAACTGGTCGCGGGTGTCTTCCAGGGATGCCTCGGTCGCGCTTTGCTGCGCCAATGCTGCGGCAAGCCGTTGCTCGAGCGTCTGTTCGCTTTCTGACCGCGCCGCTGCGTTCGCCTGCGCCTCGGCCAATGCCTGACGCAAGGTTTCCAGCGTCGCCTGCATTTCGGATGTTGTCTGCTCCGATGCGCTCAGATCCGTAGACAACGCCGCATTTTCGGCGCGCAACGACTCAAGCCGGGATTCCAGCGCCTCCGCTTCGGAGACCCGTATCAAGGCTTGCGACAACTGCGATTCCAGCGACGACAGGGTGGTCTGATCCACCGACGCCGCCTCCAGATCGGATTGCAAGCCGTCGATCCGATCTGCCTGCGCATCAAGCCGCGCCTGCAACGCCGCTGCGGTTTCCTCCCCGTCCAGCAACGCCGCCGCCAGTCGCGCGTTCAGATCGTCCTCCGCATCCCGCGCAGCCGCCAGAAGCGTCAGTGTTTCCTCCGCCCTTGCACGCTGTTCCTCAAGCGCCATCGTCATTGCGGTCAGTTCTGCGTCGGCGTTCTGTAACCGCGCGCGCAGGGCTTCTGCCGCCGCAGCCTCGGCCAACTTGGCCGCCTCTTCCTCGGTCAGCGCGGTTTCAAGTCCCTCCACCTGCGCGGTCAGGGCAGTCACCTGTTCAGAGGTTTCCTCATTCTCGGACCGCAGATCCGCCACCAGCGCCTCAAGCGCCTCGCGACGGGCCGCCGCCAGCCGCGCAGCTTCGACCTGTTCATCAATCTCGCCGCGTGCCGTAGCCAGCGCGAGGTTCAGCGACTCTTGCTCTGTGAGCAACTGTTCCTGCGCTGCCGTCAGGTCGGCCACCTGATCGCGCGCTGTATCGCGCTCGGACAAAAGACCGGCGACTTGCTCCTCGAAGGAGGCAATCCGCGCATCCGCCGCATCAAGCGCCGCCGCCTGACGATCCCGCGTCGCCGACAGGGATGCAATGATCGCCTCCTGTTCGGTCAACCGGGCTTGCGTGTCATCCAGCGTCGCGTTGAGCGTGCTCAATTGGTTGGAGAGCGAGGTTGTCCGTTGCTGTTCGACACCCAAGGCGCGGGACAGCTCCAGTATCTCGGACGACAGCGTATTGAGTTCGGATTCCTGTCCGCTGATCGTATCCCGCAACACCGCCTGAACCACCATGAAGATGGTCAGAACGAACATCAGCACCAGCAAAAGCCCGGTCATCGCATCCACGAATCCGGGCCAGATCGAGGATTGGAAACGGGCTCCGGTGCGCCGTGACAGGGCCATGGCTTAACCCTCGCCCTTGTCGATCTTGCGTCCTGTATTGCGGGCCAGACGATCCAGCGCCCGACCAATGAAGGACAGATCGGTCCGCAATTCCGCCATGGTCTCCTGCCGACCGGCTGACACCTCTTCCAGAATCCGCAACATCTGCACGTCGATCGACCGCAGCCGCATCCGGCTTTCCGCATCCAGCCCTTCGTTTTCGGACTTGTGCGTCAGCACGTCGATCAACCGGTCCTGACTGTCCGCAATACGGGCAAAAGCCGTGGCGCTTGGTGCGGTGGCCTCCATCCGTTCGGTCATCCGCTCCAGCGTGTCGCTCAACTGACCCAACCGGTATTCGACTTCGGACCGGCCTTCCTCGGATTGGGCGAACAATAACTGCATCGCCTCCATCTGTTCGACCATCTGATCAAGGATGACTCCGGCAGTGCCCATGTCACCGCCGCTTTCAGAATCACCGCTTGAAAAGCCAAGCTTGGTGATTGAACTCAGCCACTCTTCCAATTCGCGGTAGAACCGGTTCTGGCCATGGCCCGCAAACAGCTCTAGCAGACCAACAACCAGCGACCCGGCCAGCCCGAGCAGGGACGAGGCGAACGCCACCCCCATGCCCGACAACTGCGTGTCGAGTCCGCTCATCAGGCGCGAAAACACCTCGGTCCCGGTCTCACCGTCCTCGGGCGCCAGACCACGGATCGTATCGACCAGCGCGGGGACAGTGGTGGCAAGACCGTAAAACGTACCCAACAGGCCAAGAAAGATCAGAAGGTTGACGATGTACCGCGTGATCTCGCGCGCCTCGTCGATCCGTGTGGCAACGGAATCCAGAATGGACCGGGTTGAGGTGGTGTTGATCTGCATGCGCTTGCCGCGCGACCGCAACAGTGTTGCCAGTGGCGCAAGCAGCAAGGGTGCCTGGATCTGCAAACCACTGTCCCGCTTGCGGGCGAAATCCTCAAGCCAGCGCACCGACTGGATCAACTGCCACACCTGCCAGAAACAGGCGAGCACACCGATCACGAAAACAAAAGCGATAAAGCCGTTCAGATAGGGATTGGTCTGAAAGACCGGCAGCACCCGCGGCAACGCCACAAATGCCCCAAACCCTGTGAGCCCCAGCACAAGGAGCATCATCAGCACCTGTCGAACAGGTTGGGAGAATTGTGGCTCGGCCTCGATGTCCGGCTGATCCATTCGGACAGTTCCTGACGCGTTTCTTGTTCTTCGCGGGTCACACTAGGCGGTTCGCCGCCAATCTCCAAGCCGTTAAGCGATCAGGGCCCGCACACGGTCGCACAGCCAGTTCAAGTCTGCATCAGGGATGCCCAATTCAGCAAGATGTGACGCTGTATTGAACAGGTATTCGCTGTTCGGTCCACGCCCCCCGACCGCTGTGGCGATGATCCGAGCCTGCTCTTCCAGATCAAGCGACCCGCAATACTGCACATGATCCGGGTCAATGACATAGGTGACCGCGATGTCTTCGCGACCATCCGCAAACTTGAGCGGGAGAATCTTTTCCAGATACGCCGACGACACCAGTTCCCGTTCCCGCAGGTAGGCCATTGTCGCGTCAAGCTCGGCCTCGTGCATCTGCATGGCAAGCCCGTCACACGCGCTACCCTCCTGCGCATCCAGCGCCAGAACCAGTCCGGGGATGTCGTCCGTACCACGGTGATGGATCGACCGCATGCAAAAGCTGCGCGCATAGCCCTCAAGCCGCGCAGGTGCAGTTTCCACCGGAACAAAACCGGGGTTCCACAAAAGCGATCCGTATCCGAATACCCATAGTGTCATGGTGCTGGTGCTGCCTTTCCGGGCGCGGTAAACACCAAACGCACGACAGGTGAAAGGGGGTCGCGGGTGAAACGTCTTCTTGCAGGGATCATCGTGGCCACTTTGGCCTACAGTGGCTGGTGGTTCTACGCTGCACACGCCATGCGAACCGACGCGCAAGGCTGGTTCGAAGACCTGCGCGCACAGGGATGGCAGGCCGACTTCTCCGACCTGACCGTGCGCGGCTTTCCGAATCGCACGGATCTGACGGTGGCCGATCCCGTTCTGATGTCGCGCGATGGGGCGGTTGGCTGGCAAGCGCCGTTTTTTCAGATCCTCGCGCTCAGCTACAAACGGGACCATGTGATCGTCGCTTGGCCCGACGCGCAAACCCTGACAATCGAGGGCACAGAGACCGCAATCACCTCGGACGGGTTGCGCGCCAGCGTGGTGTTCGACGGGCAGGACATCTTGCGCAGCAACCTCGAAGCGCCCGTTCTGAACCTGACCCGGCCGGACATGTCGCTTGCGCTGGCCGACACCAACATTGCCTTGGAAAAGACCACGGATTCCAGCTATCGGTTTGCCCTGTCCGCTGGTTCCATCGCCACATCGTCACCGCGCGCGGCGTCGGGGATCGGCCCCGACTCACTGGCCTCTGCACGGGCCGAAAGCCTTTTGGAGTTCGACCGGCCGCTACGGCTCGACGCGCTCACGGACGCCCCGCCACGGCTCACGAGGATCGACGTGCAGAGATCGGAAATCACCTACGGCGCGGTCACGTTCAGGATCACCCTTGCCGCGACCCTGGATGCGGAGGGCGTGCCCACCGGCGACATGTCCATCACCGCAGACAACTGGCGCGAGGGGATCGACGCCGCCCGCGAAAACGGCGATCTGCCTCCGGCAGTGTCTGACGGGTTGATTGATTTGCTCACGTTGCTGTCCACATTCAATGGCACCCGCGACAGCCTTGATGTCACGCTTGGCATCAATCGCGGCACGCCTCTTCTGGGACCGCTTCCCGTTGGAACACTTCCCCCGCTGCGCTGGCACTGAGCCTTGCCAAGGTGACCGCTCACCGCGACACTGCCACGCAAAACGAGGTGAGTCATGTCGGACAGGCTGTTTCAACGGATAGACGATGCACGCGAAGATCTGATTGCGCTGACGCAGGAATTGATCGCCATTCCAACGCTCAATCCGCCGGGCGAAAACTATGCCGCAATCTGCGACCTGCTGGATGCGCGCCTGACCCAGTCGGGTTTCGAAACCACCTGGGTCCGCGCTGAAGGTGCCCCCGGCGACAGCGACCGCTACCCGCGCTGGAACATTGTGGCCCGCCATAAAGGCCCCCGCCCCGGCCCCTGCGTGCATTTCAACTCGCACACCGACGTGGTCGAAATTGGCCACGGCTGGACCCGCGATCCGTTCAATGCGCCTGTCGAAGGCGACAAGATCTACGGACGGGGCGCCTGCGACATGAAGGGTGGTCTTGCCGCGTCGATCATCGCCGCCGAAGCTTTCATCGCCCACCACCCGGACTATGCTGGCTCCATCGAAATCAGCGGCACGGCGGACGAGGAATCCGGAGGGTATGGCGGCGTGGCATACCTTGCCGAAAAGGGCTGGTTCGCGCCCGAGCGCGTGCAGCATGTGATCATTCCGGAGCCGCTCAACAAGGACCGCATCTGCCTTGGCCATCGTGGCGGCTGGTGGGCCGAGATCGAAACCAAGGGTGAAATCGCCCATGGCTCCATGCCCTTCCTCGGCGACTGCGCGGTGCGCCACATGGGGGCTGTGCTCCATGCTTTCGAAGAAACGCTCTTCCCCGCGATGGCGTCACGCTGGACCGAGATGCCCGTGGTTCCCGAAGGGGCGCGGCAATCCACGATGAACATCAACTCGGTGCATGGCGGCCAGCACGAACAGGCCAGCGACTATACTGGCCTGCCCGCCCATTGCGTGCCCGACAGTTGCCGCATCGTCATCGACCGCCGGTTTCTGATGGAAGAACCGATCGAGGCGGTGCGGCAAGAGGTGATCGACCTGCTTGATGACCTCAAGGCGCGTCGCACAAATTTTGACTACGAGATCCGCGAGATCAATCGCGTGATCCCGTCGATGACCGACAAAACCGCGCCCATCGTGACCACGGTTCACGACGCCATCCGAGACGTGCTGGGGCTGGATCCGACCTATGTCGCGTCGCCCGGCAGCTATGATCAGAAACATATCGACCGGATCGGCAAGCTGAAGAACTGCATCGCCTATGGCCCCGGCGTTCTGGAACTGGCGCACAAACCGGATGAATGGATCGGCATCACCGACATGCTTGACAGCGCCAAAGTCATGGGCCGCGCGCTTGAAACCCTTCTGGTGCCATCTCGCAGCTGAAAGCAGAGGCTTGATCACAGCGTGATTTGACGTGACACTCACGGCAACAACTGGAGGGACACCATGACCACTCATTTCCTTCGCGGGGCCGCTCTGGCCTCGCTGCTGACAACGCCTGCGCTTGCGCAGCAAACCGATCTGACCATCGCACTGCAACTCGAACCGCCGCATCTTGATCCGACCAGCGCCGCTGCCGGTGCCATCGATTCGGTGCTTTATTCCAACGTGTTCGAGGGACTGACCCGATTCATGTCGGACGGTTCGGTTGTGGAGGGGCTCGCCGAAAGCTGGGAGATCAGCGATGACGGCACCACCTACACCTTTACCCTGCGCGACGGCGTGACCTTCCACGATGGCACCACGATGGACGCCGAAGATGTCAAGTTCACCCTTGATCGCGCCCGTGCGGATGACAGCGTCAACGCGCAAAAGGCCCTGTTCGAGGGCATTTCCGAGGTCACTGTTGTCGATCCAAGCACCGTGGAGGTGAACCTGTCCGCCCCCGATGGCAACTTCCTGTTCAACATGGCATGGGGCGATGCTGTGATCGTTGCCCCCGAAAGTATCGAGGGTATCAAGCAGTCGCCCATCGGCACCGGCCCCTTCACGTTCGAGGAATGGGTACAGGGCGACCGGATCGAATTGGCCCGCAACCCGGACTATTGGGGCGACGCCCCGGCGCTCGAAGCCGCGACGTTCAAGTTCATCTCCGACCCCACCGCCGCCTTCGCCGCGATGATGGCTCAGGACATCGACGCCTTTGCAGGTTTCCCGGCGCCCGAAAACCTGCCGCAGTTCGAAGCCGACCCGCGCTTTCAGGTTCTTGTCGGATCGACCGAGGGAGAAACCATCCTCGCGATGAACAACAAACTCCCGCCCTTCGACAACGTGACCGTCCGCCAAGCTGTGTCCCACGCCATTGACCGCCAGGCAATCGTCGACGGCGCGATGTTTGGCCTTGGCACACCGATTGGCACGCATTTCGCACCGCACAATCCGGATTATGTCGATCTGACTGCGCGGTCCAACTACGACCCCGAGAAATCAAAGACGCTTCTGGCCGAAGCGGGCCTGCCGGACGGTTTCACCACAACGCTCAAACTGCCGCCCCCCTCCTATGCCCGCCGCGGCGGCGAGATCATCGCCTCGCAACTGCGCGCTGTCGGCATCCAGACGGAAATCACCAACCTCGAATGGGCGCAATGGCTCGAAGAAGTGTTCAGAGGCAAGGATTTCGGACTGACGATCATCAGCCACACAGAACCTTTTGATATCGGTATCTATGCGCGGCCAGATTACTATTTCCAGTATGACAACGCGGCCTTTCAGGACTTGATGACAACCCTTGGAAGCACAAGTGATCCAGCCACGCGGTCCGACCTGATTGCGCAGGCACAGACCATGATCGCGGATGATTACGTCAATGGCTACCTGTTCCAGCTGGCCTTTCCGACCGTGGCGGATGCACGGCTCCAGGGCCTGTGGCAAAATGCGCCGACGCAGGCGACCGACCTCACCGGCGTCAGCTGGTCAGAATAGGGCGGGCACGCAGCTTCGAAACTGCTTGAAAAGCGATTTTCGAAAATCGCGGCCAAGGATTTTCCAAAGTCCTTGGCCCCTTTAAGACCAGATTGCCAACGCCATAAGTCCAATCTAGGCTGGGCACATGGCAATCCCGGTCGAAACCTTCTTTCTCAAGCCCGACACCAGAGGCACGCTGCAATCACGAATCCAGCAGATGGTCGCCGAAGGCATCCTCTCCGGCCGGTTTCGCCGCGGCGAGAAGCTGCCCTCAAGCCGAAAGCTCGCACAACATCTGGGCGTCAGTCGGATCACCGTCACGCTGGCCTATACGGAACTCCTTGCCAACGATTACCTCTCCTCCAAAGGCCGCTCCGGCTACTTTGTTTCGGAAGACGCGCCAGAGCCGCCACGCTTTAACAACACTGCCCGCTCTGAAGATGGCGTAGACTGGGCGCGCGCGCTGGGTCAGAAATTCACCGGCGGCGCGACACCTGTCAAACCACAGGACTGGGCGCAGTATCGCTATCCGTTTCTTTATGGGCAGACCGATCCGCAACTGTTCGACCACGCCAATTGGCGGCTCTGCGCATTGCAGGCTCTGGGTGCCAAGGATTTCGCTGCGCTGACCCGCGATTATTACGACCAGGACGATCCGCAACTCGTCGAATTCATCCTGCGCCACACCCTGCCCCGGCGCGGCATCAGCGCCACCCCGGACGAAGTTCTCATCACCATGGGCGCGCAGAACGCGCTTTGGATGACGTCGCAAGTTCTGCTGACACAACGTCGGCGCGCGGTGATCGAAAACCCCTGCTACCCGGCGTTGCGGGATATCCTCACACAGTCACGCTGTCATCTGAGCGCCGTGGATGTGGACGAAGACGGCTTGCCCCCGGACAAGATCGCCGAAAAGACCGATGTGATCTTCACCACACCCAGCCATCAATGCCCCACGTCCTACACCATGCCCCTGTCCCGGCGACAGGCGCTGCTTGAGCGTGCGCGCGCGCTTGATGCGCTGATCGTCGAGGATGATTACGAATTCGAGATGGCCTATCTCAAATCCCCGATGCCCGCGCTCAAGAGCCTTGATGCCGATGGGCGGGTGATCTACGTCGGCAGCTTTTCCAAATCGCTTTTTCCCGGTTTGCGCCTTGGCTACCTTGTCGGGTCGGCCCCGTTCATTCGCGAGGCCCGTGCGCTTCGGGCGTCGATGCTGCGCCATCCTCCGGGTCTGACGCAGCGGACGACTGCCTATTTCCTGAGCCTTGGTCATTATGACAGCCTGATCCGCCGCACCGGCAAGGCGCTTAACGATCGTCGCGTGATCATGGAACATGCGATCCGCAAACACGGGCTGACCATTGCCGGGAAAGGCACCTATGGCGGGTCCAGCTTCTGGATGCGGGCGCCGGATCATGTGGATTGCGAGGACTTGGCGAAGAGCCTGAGCACCGCTGGCGTGCTGATCGAGCCAGGTACGCCGTTCTTCGCCGGGGAAGACCCGCCGCGCAATTATTACCGGCTGGCTTACAGCTCGATCGCGCAGGCGCGCATCGACCCCGGCGTCGCCGAGATTTCCAAAGCCATCGACGCCACGCCCGTTATTACATAGAGGCTTCGACGCGAAATCCGTCAGGTATGGTATCCCGTCCTTCCAGCACCAGATCGGCCATCACCTCGGCCACCTTGGGGGCCATGCCGAAGCCAATCTTGAATCCGCCATTGGCGATGAAATGCCCATCGCGGCCCGGCCATGCGCCCAGCATCGGCGCGCGGGATCGCGCGCGTGGCCGCACACCCGCCCAGCGGTCCACGACCGGCGCATCTGCAAGCAGCGGCATTGCTGCAATCGCGCGTGCGATCAGGTCATCGCATTGCGCGTCCAGACCGTCCGGCGTGTCGAACTCCCGTTCGCTGGTCGATCCAATGGCGACCGTCCCGTTGGCATGGGGGATGATGTGCAAGCCATCCACAAACACTTGCGGAACTGGCCCAGCGTCATAGGCCAAGGCAGCCGACTGGCCCTTGATCCCGGCCCCCACGGGTTTGGCGAACACCTCCGAAAGCTCCAGCAACCCCTGCCATCCGGTCGCCCAGATCACAGCGCCCCGGTCCGGAGCCTCGGGCACCACGTCAACGCCCTTTGCCCGCAAAGCCGCGACCAAGGCGGCACAGGCCTGACGCGGATGCATCCGGGCTGTCAACGTGTCGCGGATCAGGTGACCGCTGGGCGAAACCGGCGCGAAATCCCCAGCCTCTTCGGCGCGGATCACCTCCCAAACGGCGCGCCCCTGCCAGAGATCGAGCGCGCCTTGGGTCCGCGCCCGCGCGAGTTCAAGCGCGTGATCGTCGCCAATCGGCTGCAACCGCCCGGTGCGCCCATAGCCCGGATCAACGCCTCCTTCCGCCTGTACTTCAGCCCAGAAGGCCTGGGCCATCAGCAGGCTGTCGAGTTGAAACGCCTTCTTGTCGTTCCAGTTTTCGGGCACATGCGGGGCCAGCGCGCCGACCAATCCGCCGCTCGATCCCGACCCTGCGCCATAGGGGTCGACCACCTGCACCGATGCGCCGCGCCGCGTCAGAGCCCACGCGATGCTCAGGCCAAAGATCCCGGCTCCGCGCACAGTGATTTCGGGCATTGCCATTCCGCCTACTCCTCGCCAAGGTCGCGCCGTCGCTAAGGTATGTCATCATGAAACTCCAGACGGAACCGCTCGACTGGCGCGATGGGGATGTCCCTGTCTCTCGCCGGTTCGACGATCCCTATTTTTCGCTCGACAACGGGCTGGCCGAGACACGGCACGTGTTCCTGACGGGCAACGATCTGCCCACACGGTTCCGTGACGGGTTCCATATCGCCGAACTGGGCTTCGGCACGGGCCTGAACCTCCTGGCGACGCTCGACCTCTGGCGGTCCAGCGGCCAGACAGGTACGCTGCATTTCACCAGTTTCGAAGCGTTCCCGATGAATGCCGACGATATGATCCGCGCGCAGCAGGCCTTCCCAGAGCTCAAACCCATTGCCGACGAGCTTGCTCCGTTCTGGGCTGACCATGCGCGCAACATCACCCTGCCCGACCTGAAGTTCACACTGGTCGACGGCGATGCCCGCGACACCCTGCACAGCATGACCCAACCCGCAGATGCGTGGTTCCTCGACGGGTTTTCCCCCGCCAAGAACCCCGAACTTTGGCAACCCGATCTGCTGGCTCTCGTGGCACAGAAAACCGCCCCAGACGGCACAGCAGCCACCTATAGCGCTGCGGGTCACGTCCGCCGCGCACTGGATGCGGCGGGTCTGATCACCACGCGCATTCCCGGCTTCGGCCGCAAACGCCACATGACCATCGCGCGGAAAGCCGACACATGAGTGAGACCAACAACCGCCTCGGCGTCTGGCTGATGGTCGCGACCACCTTTGTCTTTGCCATGCAGGACGGCCTGTCACAGCATCTGGCCAGCGAATACAACGTGCTGATGGTCGTGATGATCCGCTACTGGTTCTTCGCCGCCTTCGTGATGTTCGTCGCCAGTCGCCGCGCGGGGGGACTGCGCGCTGCTGCCGCGACAACCCAACCCTGGTTGCAAGGCTTTCGGGGGCTGCTGTTGGCCGCCGAGATCTGCGTGATGGTGCTTGGCTTCACCTATCTGGGTCTCGTGGAAAGCCACGCGATCTTTGCTTGCTATCCCCTGTTGATCGCGGCCCTGTCCGGCCCGATCCTTGGCGAACAGGTGGGCTGGCGGCGCTGGACAGCGATCGGTGTCGGTTTCATTGGTATCCTGATCATCCTGCAACCCGGCTTCGGCGTGTTTTCTCCGCTTGCGATCATTCCGGCCATCTCCGCCTTCATGTTTGCACTCTACGGATTGCTCACCCGCTACGCCGCACGCAAAGACAGCGCCGCCACCAGTTTCTTCTGGACCGGAACAGTCGGCGCAGTGTTCATGACGCTCATTGGCCTTTGGTTCTGGGAACCCATGACATCGCTGGATTGGGTCTTGATGGCGATGCTTTGCGTGACGGGTGCAACCGGGCATTACCTGCTGATCAAATGCTACGATGTGGCCGAAGCCAGCGCGGTGCAGCCCTTTGCCTATCTGCAACTGCCCTTCGCGGCGAGCCTTGGTATCCTCGTGTTCGGAGAGGCGATCCGTCCAAATGTCGTCTTCGGTGCAAGCCTGATTGTGGGCGCGGGTCTATTCACCCTCTGGCGTCAGCGGCAGAAGCGTTGAGCCTTTCAGCTCTTGCGAAAACGGCACCGGGTGCGGATCGCGCCCAAGCCGCGCGCGGTAGATCGGCAGACTTTCGGTGACCCGCATCACATAGTTCCGTGTTTCGGTGAACGGGATATGTTCGATCCAGTCGATCACATCCATCTCGCCGCGTCTCGGATCGCCGCGGTCTTCCATCCATCGGTTCGGGCGGCTTGGCCCCGCATTGTAGCCCGCCGCGATCATCACCGCGTTGCCATCGAACTGCCGTGCCAGACGTTCCAGATAGGTCGCACCCAGCACCGCGTTGTAGACCGGATCTGACAGCAGTCTGGCTTCAGAGTAGTCCAAGTCCAGCCAACCCGCGACCTCTTGCGCGGTGCCGGGCATCACCTGCATCAGCCCGCGCGCGCCGACCGGAGACACAACCCCCGGATCGAATTCCGACTCGCGTCGCGCGATCGCCAGAACAAGCTCGGTCGGCACCGGATGTTCAACGGCGGCCAACGGATGGAGCGCATAATACGGGGCATGAACCTCGTGCCCGAATTGCGCCGCCCGTTTGCCCAGCATTACCTGCACATGCGGCAAGCCGAGATCATCAAGCATCTGTCCCATCTGGCCAATCTGCCGCCGGTCCAGCGATTCCGCGAGATGCGTCAGGAACCGCTCTGCGAGAACCTTTTCCTCGGCATCGAGCAAAAGGATCGCCGCCGTGAAGACCGACGATTGGGTGAACGGGGCATCACGCCAGTCCGGAAACACCTCATTGCCCACCAAAAGCGGATCAGGCGGCAGGCCACCGGCCTCGGCCGCCAGAAGTCCGTAAAACGACGTCTGGTATTGCGCACCAAAGGCATAGGCCTTGGCTGCCGCGTCGGTGTTGCCAGCCGCCTCTTGCGCACGACCAAGCCAGTATCCGGCCCGGCCAAGTGAAATCGGTGTTTCCACCCCACCGCGCATCGCTTGGAAATGACCAACCGCACGTTCAGGCGCGTCAAGGAACCGAAGCGACACATAGCCCGACAGCCATTCCAGATCGGCAAAAGACGACCCTTCGGTCACATGGTGACGAGAGGCCACGTCATACGCCGTCTGATATTCGCCAGCACGCATCAGCTGACGGACAAGATCATCCCTTTGTCGCGCCCAGATATCGGGCCGCCCCAGAGACTCGCGTGATTTCGACCGCGCAAGAAGCAACTCGACCGCATCATCTGTGCGACCCTTGCGCACCCGCCAGGCAAAGCGTTCATAGGCCAGCCCGGCATCCGAACCAAGGTTGGCCGGAACCGCTTCGATCAGAACGTCCACCCCGGCGGCATCCGTTCTCAGCGCAAGCCGTGCTTCGGCCAGGGCGCGCCAACCGTCATCCATCAAGGGCAGCATCGCGCGGGCGTTGCTGGCTCGACCGGTCCAAAGCATTGCATCCAGCCGCTCTGTGTGATGCGACTTCAGCAGATCGCCATAGCTCGACAGGAACGCCGCTTGCTCTTCAGAGGTCAGGGGCAATTTCTGCCACGCCTGCAGAATAACGTCACTTGCAGCCGGACGGTCATCCGCCGTCAGCAAGGCTCGCGCCAATGACAACGCCCCGGCCCCGGTTTCCGGTGCATGGCCCAGATAAAACGCCCGGATCGACTCTGCAGAGGCCGAGGTCATGGCCGCTTCGCTTTTTTCCTTGAGATATGGCAAACCCGGCCAGTCCGGATTGCGGGTCAGGAAATCCTGAACTTCGCGCGGCGATCCAAGCCCCGATCGAAGGTAATGCCAAAGGATCACGTCCAGCGCCGCCTGCCCGTCGCCCCGCGCCTCGATCTGCGCGGCGGACCAGTTGCCGTCGCGCATCATGTCCATCGCGCGCTCCAGCGGACGCATTCGGTCCTGTGCCAGAACGGCCAACGGCATGGCAAGCAAAGCCACTGTCAGGATCGCGATACGCCGAAACATGGCTTGCATTTCCCCCACTGAAACAGGATAGACGGCACGCTAAAGGATAACCCGCACGCCGCGACCTTCAACTCACATTCGCGGGACGGGTGCAACGGCAGTTCTGCCACCAACGATAAGGAGCGTGACAATGTTCAAAGGGTCAATGCCTGCACTGGTCACACCGTTCAAGAACGGTACAGTGGATTTTGACACGCTCAAACGTCTGGTGGACTGGCATGTCGATCAAGGTAGCCACGGGCTTGTGCCCGTCGGCACAACTGGCGAAAGCCCGACCCTGAGCCATACCGAACACGAAGAGGTTGTCACGTTTGTCGTCAAGGCCGCCGCCGGACGTATTCCGGTGATCGCCGGGGCCGGGTCGAACAACACCGACGAGGCGATCCGCTTTCTGCAACATGCCGAAAAGGCCGGTGCGCAGGCGGGTCTCGTGGTGACGCCCTATTACAACAAACCGACGCAGGACGGGTTGATCCGGCATTTCACCATGCTGCACGACGCCTGCGATCTGCCGATCATCATATACAACATTCCCGGCCGGTCGGTGGTGGACATGCTGCCGTTGACGATGGGCGAACTGGCAAAGCTGCCGCGGATCATCGGGGTCAAGGACGCCACCGGCGACCTCGCCCGCGTCTGTGCCCAGCGCCGGACCTGCGGAAAGGACTTCGTGCAGCTTTCGGGCGAGGACGCCACGGCGCACGGTTTCAACGCGCAGGGTGGTGTGGGCATGATTTCCGTTACCGCCAATGTCGCCCCGGCACTGTGTTCACAGATGCAGGAAGCGACGCTTGCAGGCGATTACATCACCGCCCTCGAGATACAGGACCGTTTGATGCCGCTGCATCACAGCATCTTCGTCGAACCCGGCCTCTGCGGCGCAAAATACGCCATGAGCCGTTTGGGTCTGTGTGACGAGGAAATGCGCGCACCGCTCTTTCCGGTGTCGCAGCCGACGCGCGATCTGATCGACAACGGCCTGCGCCATGCAGGACTGCTGAACTAGGCGCGGACAAACTCTTCTAAGAGTTTGGAACAATCCTTCAAAGGATTGTTCCCCGTCCCAAAAGAAAGCCGCGCTTGGTTGGCGCGGCTTTCTTTACCATCTGGTCAAATTCTACGACTCAAGCCCCTCGGGCTGCCCAACCACGACAAAACGCAGCGCCTCGGGCTTCAGGATGCGCGCCGCGACGCGTTTGATGTCCTCCAATGTAATCGCCTCGATCTTCGCGTTGCGGGTGGTCACATATTCCGTGGGCAGGTCGTCCATCTGCATCCCCACCAGGATATTGGCGATACGTCCATTGCCGTCAAACCGCAAAGGATAAGCCCCCGTCAGATAGGTCTTGGCGCTATCGAGTTCTTCCGCCGTCACACCGTTTTCAGCCATCTTGGTCCATTCGTCACGGATCACGCTGATGGCTTCGGCGATACGGTCATTCGCGCTCGACACACGGCCAAGATACAGCGCGGCGTGATCTTTCGGCACAAGGTAACTGTAGACGCCATAGGTCAGGCCACGCTTTTCGCGCACCTCTTCCATCAGCCGCGCCTCGAACCCGCCGCCACCAAGGATCTCATTCAGCACATAGGCGGTGAAGAAATCAGGATCGTCGCGCGCAATCCCTTCGTGACCGAAGATCGCCACGGATTGCGGTACGTCGAAGGGTACAACCGTCACGCCAGCCTCGGTCGCAACCTCGACATCCGGGGCCTGTGGCACGCCGGTCTCTGGCAGATCTGCCAGAAGGGTATCAAGAAGGGTCGCCAGTTCGTCGGCCGAGATGTCCCCCGCCGCACCAACATAGACGCGGTCGCGGGCCAAGGCTCCCTTATGCGCTGCGATCAGGTCGTCCTGAGTCAACTCAGCCACACTTTCCTCGGTGCCTTCGATGGACGATCCGTAGGGGTGATCTCCAAAGACCAAGCCGTCAAATTCAGCACCCACGATAGAGTCGGGATCCTGCGCATCGGATCGGATCGCGGACACAACCTGTGCCTTCACCCGATCAATCGCCGCCTGATCAAAGCGCGGGCGGTTGATCGCATCGTGTAACAGCGCCAGCGCTTCATCCTGATTTTCGGTCAGGAACCGCGCTGAAATCGACACGGAATCGTCGCTGACATCAAAGTCAAAACTCGCTGCGAGCGATTCAGCGCGTTCGGCAAATGCGCGGGCGTCCAGATCTCCTGCGCCTTCCTCAAGCAGGCCAGCCATCAGGTTTGTCGCACCCCGTTTCCCCGCAAGGTCCAGAGACGCCCCACCTTTGAAGCGCAGTTCAAGGGCCACGAAGGGGATCGACTGTTCCTCGACGAGCCACGCGTTGATGCCACCGGGGCTTTGCACTTCGGCAATGTCGATCTCGGCCCGCAAAGGTGCTGCCAGCATCACGAACGCGATGAGCGGCCCGACAAACTTTCCAACAACAGTCATTGTGTCACCTCTTCGGCCATCCGCAGGAAGCCTGTGACGGCATTGTCCCGGTCAAACACGTCCTGCGCCGCCGCGATGATCTCTTCCGGCGTGATGGATTGCAGGATTTCGGGCCAGGCATGAACATCATCAATCGTCAGCCCAGAGGTCAGCGCCGCCCCATATCTCCGTGCCAGCGAGTTGGAACTGTCGAGTTCGTAAACCTGAGAGGCGCGCAATTGAAACTTGATCCGCTCCAGCTGTTCCGCGTCGACGCCGGTTTCGATGAAGTCTGCGATGATGCGGTCCATGTCGGCTTCGGCGTCTTCAAGGCTGACACCCTCGGAAGGGACGTTCACCACACCAAACGTTGTGTCATCAAGCGACAGCCCCCCGTAGAAGGCACTTGTATAGACCGAGCGTTTTTCTTCGAACTGGAGCTTTTGCGGCAGAACAGAGGTCTGCGACCCACCCAGCACTTCGGCCAGCAACGTCAGGGCCGCCGCCCTTCGCTGACCACCTGGATCGCGTTCCGGGGCAAGGTAGGTGCGCATCACATAGGGCTGCGCCACGCGCGGGTCTTCGAACGTGATCCGGCGTTCCGCCATTTGCGGCGGCTCTGACGGACGGACACGTTCGGGCAATGCGTCGTTGCGCGGGATCGGGCCATAATGTTCTTGCGCAAGCGCCAGGACATCGTCGGGCATCACGTCACCGGCCACCACCAACACAGCGTTGTTGGGCGAGTAGAATTGTTCGTAATAGGCCAGCGCATCGTCCAGATCGAGGTTCACCATCTCGTGGCGCCAGCCGATGATCGGCGTGCCATAAGGATGATTGAGGTATTGCGCCGCCATGCGCTGTTCGCGGAACAGCGATCCGGGATCGTTTTCGACACGCTGGTTGCGTTCCTCAATGATCACGTCGCGTTCTGTCAGGATGTCTTCGCGGTCAAGCTGGATGTTCTTCATCCGATCCGCTTCCATCTCCATCATGAGACCCAGCCGGTCCGCCGCGACGCGCTGAAAATAGCCGGTGTAGTCAAAACTCGTGAACGCGTTGTCGGTGCCGCCATTGGCCTTGACCACTTCGCTGAACTCGCCCGGAGCCAGCTTTTCCGTTCCCTTGAACAGCAGATGCTCCAGGAAATGTGCCACCCCGGACACACCGGCCTGTTCATCGGCAGACCCGGCGCGATACCAGACCATATGCACGACAGCAGGGGCGCGGTGGTCTTCGATCACCACAACATCCATTCCGTTATCAAGTTGGAAGGTGGTGACCTGATCTTCGATTGTCTGCGCACCCAGAGGCGCAGCAGCCAGGAACCACGCCCCGGCAAGGGATATCAGGCGACGCATCGGCAAATCTCCTTGGTTTTGATTAAAGGTACGATGCGTCTGGCCAAGTTCAAGCCAGCCAACAATTTCGTGACCCAAGTCCCCCGGACGACAGACGGAAATCCCTGCGCGATTACCCTTGGCCCTCTCCGCGCGTCAGCGCGGCGGTGCGGACGGCGTCTGCGCACCTGCGCGACGGGCTGCTTCAAGCGTGGCGTAGGGATCAAGGATCTGAGCGCGGTATATACGGTTGTAGGTGTCCTGCGGAACCAGACGCCAGTTGAACAGCGACCGGCGTTCGCGAAAGGTCTGGTCGGCAGCGGCAAGTTCTTCGCGGATGCCTGGCTGACGCCCAAAGCGCGATGCGCGGGCCACAAGGGCCTGATCCCCGGCTCCGATACCTGCTTGCGGATCAAGCCGCGAGGGCGATCCCCCGAGCACCGCAACAGCATCGCGCAGCGGTGTCGGATCGGTCCGGTTGCTGCCCCCCGGCGTGGGCTGTGGAAGTTCCGAGACCGTTTCCGGGGCTTCCAGGGGTTTGGGTGGCACAATGGAAAATTCTTCCGGCGCACCGGATGAATTGCGCAGCTGCCGCAGATTGGTATCGCGATCCGCCGTATCCTGACGGGATCCGCATGCGGTCAAAGCCACAAGTGCCAGTATGATCAATGTGCGCGGCATGTATTCTGCCCGTCTCCGAATTCGCCTCATCCCTGCTTTAACGCATCCAGCCGCGCCCGTCACGAGGCGTTTTTGCCACCCGAGAAAAGTGCAAGCCCGATGGCCCCGATAAAGACCGATATATCGGCCACATTAAACGCATACGGGTTGGTGAACCCGCAACAGGACATGTTCAGAAAATCCGCCACTGCGCCATAAAACACCCGGTCCACGACATTGCCCAGCGCGCCGCCGATCAACAGTCCCGCAAAGACCAGCCCGGTCCGCCCCGGCGGATCACGCCGCATCCACACCATCACAAACAGCACAATGCCCAGCGCAACCGAGATCAGTACCCAGCGTGTCCAATCCTCACGGCCGGACAGAAGCCCGAAATTGATACCCGTGTTCCACGCCATGCGGAAGTTCAGATAGGGCGGGAAGACGTCGATGGACCCGACACGGGCAAGCTCCATCACATGCACGACCCACCATTTGCTGATCTGGTCGACCAAGATTACGATCAGGGCAACAAGGGAGACCAGGCGCATGGTTGTGTCCTTTGTTTTAGCCTTAGTGACGGAAGTGGCGCATGCCGGTGAGCACCATCGCCAACCCGGCCTCATCCGCCGCCGCGATCACCTCGTCATCGCGCATCGAACCTCCCGGTTGGATCACGCAGGACGCACCGGCGGCCGCGGCTTCCATCAGCCCATCGGCAAAGGGGAAGAACGCATCCGACGCCACCGCGCTGCCTTTGGTCAGTGGTTCGGACAGGCCCAGCGCCTCGGCCATGCGTTCGGCCTTCTTGGCAGCGATCAACGCCGAATCAAGACGACTCATCTGACCGGCACCGACACCCACGGTCGCGCCATCCTTGACGTAGACGATGGCGTTCGACTTGACGTGTTTCGCGACGGTCCAGGCGAACAGCAGATCGCGCATCTGATCCTCGGTGGGCGCAATTTTGGTCACCACCTTAAGGTTGTCCCTGTCGATCCGACCGTTATCGCTGTCCTGAACAAGGATACCGCCAGACACCTGTTTCCAAGCGATTCCCGGCTCTGCGGTGTTCGCCAGACCCGGCGCCATGAGCAGGCGCAGGTTCTTCTTGCGGGCAAAGACATCCTTGGCGTCCTGATGCGCGCCGGGAGCAATGACAACTTCGGTGAAAATCTCGGAAATGGCTTCGGCGGTTTCGCCGTCCAAAGTCGAGTTCAGCGCAACGATGCCGCCAAAAGCCGACGTCCGGTCGCAGTCAAACGCCTTTTGATACGCCTCCTTCAACGTCCGGCCAGTCGCCACACCGCAGGGATTGGCGTGCTTGATGATGGCACAGGCAAAGCCGTCACGCGGCAGGAATTCCGACACAAGTTCAAACGCTGCATCCGTGTCATTGATGTTGTTGTAGCTCAGTTCCTTGCCCTGAAGCTGTTCGGCGATGGCGACACCCGGACGGTTCGAACCGTCACGATAGAACGCCGCGCCCTGATGCGGATTCTCGCCATAGCGCAGGGGCTGCGCCAGAGTTCCGGCAAAAACCCGGCGGCGCGGGGTTTCCTCGCCAATCGCGCCCGCCATCCATGTGCTGACAGCCGCATCATAGGCGCCTGTGCGGGCATAGGCGATCTGGGCCAGACGCTGCCGGAAGGCAAGCGTGGTCTTGCCGTCATTCGCATCCAGTTCAGCCAGAAGTGCATCGTAATCCTCGACATCGACAACGGTGCTGACAAAGGCATGGTTCTTGGCGGCAGCGCGGATCATTGCGGGGCCACCGATGTCGATATTCTCGATGCAGGTGTCATAGTCGCCACCCTTGGCGACAGTTTCCTCGAACGGATACAGGTTTACCACCAGGAGGTCGATCGCCTTGATATCGTGCTGGAACATCGCCGCGACGTGGTCGTCATTGTCGCGCAGGGCCAGCAAACCGCCATGTACCATCGGGTGTAGCGTCTTGACCCGGCCGTCCATCATTTCGGGAAAGCCCGTCACCTCGGCCACATCCTTGACCGGCACACCGGCGTCGCGCAGCGTCTTGGCCGATCCGCCGGTCGACAGGATTTCCACACCGCGCGCATCCAGCGCCTTGGCAAGGTCAACAAGTCCGGACTTGTCGGAAACCGACAGAAGCGCACGGCGAAGGGGGGCGAGGTTGGTCATGACAGCATAGGTTCCCAGTGTTCAGTTCAGCAGCATCGCATCGTCCTGAACAAGGTCCCGCACCGCGATGGCGGTGTCCTGAGCCTTCGCCAGCGACCAGCGAACGCGGGTCGCATACTTCATTGCGCGGCCAGATAAAACGATCTGTTTCGTCGCGCGTGGTCGCAGACGGCCTTTTTCCAGATAAACCGAAGGTTCAAGCGACAGATCGCACTGCCCTTCGAACCGGAAAACCCAGATTTCCCCGCTGCGCAGCGCCATGGACACCGCGGTCCCGTTCATGTCGATGGCCGTGTCCACCTCTGGGTGCAGATGGAACCGGATGTCAAATGGCACACCCGACAACCGGCTGTCTTCCAGCTTTTGATCGAACCGCACCTTGTTGCCGGAATCCAGCGCGACCAAAAGGTCTTCGCCCACGATGCCGCGCCCATCGAACGTGAGTTCCAGAATTCGGGCATGTGTCAGGCCATGTGTCCGTAGATACCCGTCATGGCCCCCTTCAAAACGAACCCCATCGGTGGCGCGGGACATTTCAACCGGGACACCTTTGGGCACATCATCCAGAAGTTCGCGTTCAATCGGCCCCATTCGCGACGTGGCTCCAAGCCGCGAGCTTGAGAACCCATCAAGACATAGCGTGGAATGCGATGGCGTCGCCCGCCCGGCGCGACGCCAGTCTTCGCCAAACGTGGCCCCCGAGCCGCAATTCACGATCAGCGGACGGCGTCCTGATGTCAGTTCGAACGCCAGCGTCGAGGCATGTGCATTGAAACTGGCCAATCCGGTGGGCGGCGCAGCTGCGTCAATGACCATCGTTGTCCGACCTGCGGAAAGACGGGCATAACCCATGGCAAGATCCTGCGCCACCTGCGCCTTGACCCCGGCGGCCGCAAGGGCTGTATCCAGCCGCCCTTCCACACCGCGACCTCCACCGTGAAACCGCGCCAGCCCCCCATCGGCGTGCCGGAGCGCGCGCAGGGTGGGGATGATTTTCGAAATGGCTTGTATATGGGACAATTCCGGCGCGCGGCCGGTTTCCTGCAACGCATCCCGCGCCCAGATCAGCAGGGTGCACACCTCCATCAATTCTTCGGGGTTGCGCGTCGGAATGCCGCCGGCCTCATTGACCTGACGAACACATTCATGACCCAGCGCCTTGATCGCGGGATCGGCCTGGCTTTCCATACCTTGCAAAGACAGGCCTGCCGAGATCAGCCCGGTCAGCGCCTCAAACCGGGGCAGACCGGGGGTCGAGCTGTGCCAGCGACGGTTGAGAAAGATGGTTTGCTGCGCGATGGATCGAAAGAACGCGCGCGACTCTTCAGGCGTGCATCCTCCAAGAACAAAGATTGCGTGGTGAAGCCAACGGATCACGCGCCGCCCGGCGAGTTCCGGTGTCCAGCCGGGACCGGACCCGTTGCCGTACCGTCTGATCCAGTCGAACAGCCATGTCTGGGCGATTTTTCGGGTTGCCATGTCTCCGACGCTGGCCATGTCGTCGAGCCAGATGAACCCGTGAATCTCTTCCAGAAACGCATCGTCCGGCGGCGTGATATCCCAAAGGACCGCTCCGGGAGCCTCGACCAGATGACCGGCGAACAAGAGGTTGCCCGCCGTCAACTGCCGCCCGCGTGCATAGGACCCGACGGTGCGGGGTTCCGGCGTTCCCACAAAGGCTGTTGCTGGCTTGACGCGCGCAGAAAGACGCGCGTGAACACGGTTCAAAAGCCGGGTCTGCGCCCGTTTTGCGGCGTCCAGTCGGAACATCAGCTCTGCCTCTGCCTTGCGTTTGCGCAAGCGTTCTTATGCCGACATCATACCTTCGTGATCGCAACGAGTCACGGTGCAATTGTCACGCGGGCGACGGTTCGCCTTTGCGGCGCAGGACGGCCATGTAGAATCCATCCATACCACCCGTCTCTGACCAGTAGTCTGGACGCAACCGAACACCGCCTTCGGGGCTGATCCAGTCGGGATCAAGACCGAGGGCAGATGGCGCGACAAGTTCTACATCGTCCGCGTGCGCCAAAAGCCCCTTGATCTGATCCTCACCTTCCTCGCGCAGCAGGCTGCAGGTGCAATAGACAAGCGTTCCGTTCGGTTTGACGAGCTGAACCGCACGGTTGAGCAGCTTGCGCTGAAGCTGGACCAGATCTTCGATCCCGGACTGGGTCTTGACGTAAGGCAGGTCGGGATGCCGCCGGATCGTGCCCGTCGCTGAACAGGGCGCGTCAAGAAGGATCGCATCGAACGGATCGTCGTCATAGGTCAGCGCATCCGCCACAACCGTCCTTGCAGGCAATCCGGTGCGCGTCAGGTTTTCGGTCAGCCGCGCCATGCGCGCATCGGAAATATCAAGCGCGGTCACATCCGCGCCCTTGGCCGCAAGCTGCATCGTCTTGCCACCGGGCGCAGCGCAAATGTCGAGAACACGCTGACCGGTGACATCACCCAACAATTGCACAGGCAATGCCGCTGCTGCGTCCTGAACCCACCAGTCACCAGTGTCGAACCCCGGAAGGGCCGACAGCTGACCGCGTGCCGCCAACCGCAAAGACCCGGTGGGCAAAAGGTCAGCGCCCAGCTTTTCCGCCCAGCCTGCGGCGTCTGATTTGACAGACAGATCAACCGGCGGCGGCACCGCATGGGCGCGTTCGATCCGGGCCACGACGGGTTTGCTCCACGTCTTGGCCAGTTTCGGCCGCAGCCATTTGGGCAGCATCGTTTCGGGTGCAGCGTCCCAAGCGGTCTGATCCAGCGCCGTGATCTTGCGTAGAACCGCGTTGACCAGACCCTTCATCGGCGCGGTTTTCTTGTTGCGCCCGGCCAGTTTGACGGCCTCGTTTACCACACCGTGAGCGGCACCGCCGGTCATCAACTCCACCGTCGCCATGCGCAGCAGGTTCATCACACGCAAAGGCGGCTGGCGTTGCAGGTGCGGGGTCAACAGGTGATCGGCGCGACCCAGATACCGCAGCGTTTCGGTGATCAGCCGTTGCGCCGTCGCGCGTTCGGGTGGGGTCAATTCCAGCCAGACCTGATCGCTGGTCACATCAGACAACATGCGACCTTCGCCAACAATCTGGCTAAGGCCATCCAGGGCGACAAGGCGGGGCGATGCGGGTGCGGGCAAAGGTATATCCTGTAAACGGCCGGGGTTGTCCCGGACCGGAAGGCGCGTATATCAAAGAGGGACGATATGGAAGACCGTGATGAACGCTGACACCTCAAAAGACCTGCCCGCCGCCGCCCTGCGCGCCCTTGCCGAAGCTGAAGAGCGACGCAAGAAGGCTGCCACCGAAAAGCCGTTGCCAAAGGAGTTGGGCGGTCGCGACGGCCCGGAACCCGTGCGTTATGGGGATTGGGAAAAGGGCGGACTCGCGATTGACTTTTAGCGGTCAGCGCAGACGGAAATCGGCCGCATCGCCCGCGCCTTGGTCCGCGACGAAGCGCAGGTCCGACCCATCCGCGAGAACCGCCTGACAATTGTAGCCAAGGTCATCACCACCCCAGTTCAGATCGCGGCAGAAGAACCCGTTCTGCCATGTCCATGACCCGGTCACATCCCATGTCGCGCCTCGGCCCGAGATTTGACCATTCGGATTGACCTGCAACCGCACCAAGGGGCGCGCCAAGGTCTTGCCCGCAACGAGTTGGACAAATTCCGTCTTGCTTTCAATACGCTTGAGTTCGGCGGCAGCCATAGTCGGCAACGCGAAAACGACGGTGACAGCGGCGATCAGGGCAAGGCGGGTCATCAACGGTCCTTCCGGCGGGGTTCCTGTCTAGACATACGCAGGAAATGCAGGATTGGATCAAAGCGGTCCTCTGCCCGATGTCGACATCAGTCGTCGGACAATCCCAGCACGTCCAGCATGTCGTACTCACCCGGAGCCTTGTCCTGCCCCCAAAGCGCTGCCTTGAGAGCGCCACGAGCAAACAGCGCGCGATCACTGGCGACATGGCGCAGCAGGATGCGTTCGCCTTCGGCTACAAACAGAACGTCGTGTTCTCCCACGATATCGCCGCCACGAATGGCACTGAAGCCGATATCGCCGCGCTTGCGGGCACCGGTGATGCCATCACGCCCCCGGTCCGATACGTCGCGCAGATCAACACCCCGTCCCTCGGCAGCCGCCTCTCCGAGCATGAGCGCGGTGCCAGACGGTGCATCCACCTTCTTGTTGTGATGGTATTCAATGATTTCAATGTCGTAGTCGGCATCCAGCGCCGCAGCGACCTTACGGGTGAGGACGGTAAGCAGGTTGACTCCAAGGCTCATGTTCCCGGCCCGCACAACAACGGCATGGCGCGCGGCGGCTTTGATCTTGCCAAGATCATCGTCGGACAGGCCGGTTGTGCCAATCACATGCACCGCCCGCGCCTGCGCTGCCAGCTCGGCAAAAGAAACGGTCGCGGCAGGTGTCGTGAAATCGATCACGGCTTGTGCGCGGGCGAAGCAATCCAGCGGATCATCCGCCACCAGCACCCCGATCGCGGCCCCGCCCATCGCTGATCCGACATCCTGACCAACCCAGTCATGTCCTTCCCGTTCGACCGCACCGGCAAGGTACATCTTCGGGTGTTTGGCGATTTCAGCCACCAGCATTTGCCCCATCCGCCCGGAGACACCCGTGACGACAACCCCAATCTCTTCGCTCATGGCCAACCTCCACCTGCGGATTTTCACCTCAATAGCGGTTGCCCACCGGCTTGGCAAAGGCCGCCGGACCGCTTATGTGGCGAATATGGCAAAAAACCGATCTCACAGCTTTGAAGGTCCCAGCCAGCGACAGCTGCGCGTGGGCGAATTGATCCGCCGGACGCTGGCCGATGTGCTGACGCGCGGGGACATTCACGATCCTGACCTCAACCGGTATTCGATCACAGTCGGCGAAGTGCGCACCTCGCCTGACCTCAAGGTGGCAACGGCCTATGTCGTTCCGCTGGGTGGCAAAGGGCAGGATGACATTCTTGAACTGCTCGACCGAAACAAAGGCGAGTTGCGCCGTGCTGTGTCGAAGAATCTGACGCTGAAATTCTCGCCTGAACTGCGATTCCGGTTGGATGAAACCTTTGATCGGATGGATGACACGCGGCGCATGTTCGAACAGGACGATGTGCGCCGTGACGTCGAAAGCTAGAATTGCCCTGGCCGGGTTCGGGCTGATGCTGTTCACTGGTCCAATCGCACAGGCGGACGTGGTCTGCACTGACCATGTGTTTGACGGTCTGGCCTACACCGCCTGCGAAGTCGATCCGCGTAAAGATGATCTGCGCCTGTTCCTGGACGGTCCGTCCGGCGAAAAGTTCGGCCAGTTTTCCGCGATTGACGGCACTTTGGCCGAGCAAGGCAAGACGCTTGCCTTTGGCATGAACGCCGGAATGTATCATGCCGACCGTGCGCCGGTGGGACATTACATCGAAGACGGCGAAGAGAAGATGCGGGTGATCCCGAATGCCGGACCGGGCAATTTCGGGCTGTTGCCGAATGGTGTGTTCTGCATCGGCAATGACCGTGCCGATGTAATCGAAACGCTGGCATATGAAGCGGCGCGACCTGACTGTCGCTACGCCACGCAATCCGGACCGATGCTGGTGATCGACGGCGCATTGCACCCAAGGTTCCTGCCTGACAGCACCTCGCGTTATATTCGCAACGGCGTCGGGACATCCGAAGACGGCACACGGGTGGTTTTTGTGATTTCCGATCAGGCGGTCACGTTTCACGAATTTGGCCGGATTTTCCGCGACGATCTTGGGCTGCCACAGGCGCTTTTCCTTGATGGCAGTGTGTCGCGTCTGCATGCGCCACAGTTGAACCGGTCTGATTTCGGACGCTGGCTGGGTCCGATTGTGGGCGTGGTCGAACCGCTTGGGCCCTAGCAGGGTTGCGGTGGCGCGTGGGGCGCTCTACCTCTCTGCCACACCTGACCGCAGACCGGAGGCCTCATGACACTAACGCTTGATCATCTGACGCAAAGCTTGTTGCAGCGCGCCAGAGAGGCTGGGGCCGATGCCGCCGATGTGCTTGCCGTGCGGGGCAATTCGATTTCAATCGACGTGCGCAACGGCGTTCTGGAACAGGCAGAACGGTCTGAATCAACGGATATCGGGTTGCGGGTGTTCGTCGGGCAGAGGGTCGCCAACGTGTCCTCGTCGGATCTGCGGGCGGACAGCTTTGCCATCATGGCAGAGCGCGCGGTGGCGATGGCGCGGGAGGCTCCTGAAGACCCCTATGTGGGATTGGCCGATGCAGACCAGCTTGCCCAGAACCGCGCGTCGGACTGGCTTGAGATGTATGACCCGACACCCGAACCGTCGCCTACAGAGCTTGAGCAGGATGCGCGCACAGCGGAAAGTGCGGCCTTGGCGGTTGAGGGGATCACGCAAGTGTCCGCGGCCTCTGCCGGGTATGGGTCGCAAGAGATCCACCTGGCCGCAAGCAACGGTTTTTCCGGCGGATATCAACGGTCTTCACGATCCACGTCCTGTGTGGCGATTGCCGGAACAGGCACCGGGATGGAGCGTGACTACGACGGAGATCAGCGCATTTTTCAAAGCGATCTGCGGGCGGCGGAGGACATTGGCAAAGTGGCGGCGGATCGTACGCTTGAACGAATGAATCCACGCAAGCCCAGGACCGGGGCCTATCCGGTTCTCTTTGACGAGCGGATTTCATCGTCTCTGATCGGGCATCTGCTGATGGCGATCAACGGTGCCGCGATTGCGCGGCGGTCCTCCTGGGCTTTGGATTTGTTGGGAAAAGAAGTTCTGCCACAAGGACTTAGCCTGACGGAAGATCCACATCGCGTCCGCGTTGGCGGGTCACGGCCCTTTGATGCGGAAGGTCTGGCGACGCAGAAACGCGATATCGTCAAGGATGGGGTGCTGACAGGATGGACGCTTGATCTTGCGATGGCACGCAAGCTGAACCTTGAGCCAACGGGAAACGCGTCGCGCAGCACGTCGGGTGGACCGTCCCCCAGTGTATCGAATGTCATGCTTACTCAAGGGGTTAAGGACCGGGATGGGCTGATTGCAGACATGGGAACCGGGCTGGTGGTAACGTCGATGATCGGATCGACGATCAACCCCAACACCGGCGATTATTCGCGCGGTGCAGCGGGGTTCTGGGTGGAAAATGGCGAAATCGCTTATCCGGTCAGCGGCGTGACGATTGCCGGTAAACTTCTGGAAATGTTGAAAAAAATCACACCCGCCAATGACGCGCGGCCATGGCTAAGCCGGGTGGTTCCATCGCTTCTGGTTGAAGGTCTCACACTTGCCGGAGAGTGATCTTGACCTTTTGATCGACACCGCAAGACAGGCGGGCGAAATTGCGTTGCATCACAAGGCTAAGGGTCTGAATGTAGAGCATAAACCGGATGATGCGGGGCCCGTGACGCAGGCGGATTACGCGGTGGACAATGCGTTGCGCGACAGGCTGACGACCGCGCGCCCCGACTATGGCTGGCTCAGCGAAGAGACCCGCGACACGCCGGAACGGCTGGACAGGAACAGCCTTTTCATCGTCGATCCGATTGATGGAACCCGCAGTTTCATCGCGGGTGAAGCGACCTGGGCGCATTCGCTGTCGATTGCCGAAAACGGTGTGATCACCCATGGCGTCGTTTATCTTCCGGAAATGGCTTTGCTCTATTCCTCAAGCATCACGCAGGGCGCGTTTTGCAACGGGGAACAGCTAAGTGTTTCTGATATATTGGAAATTGACGATGCTCGGGTTCTGGCAACCAAGCCGAACATGGACCCTATTCATTGGCGCAATGCCGTGCCCGGCTTTACCCGGTCGCATCGTCCTTCGCTCGCCTATCGGCTGTGTCTGGTGGCACAAGGGCGCTATGATGCGATGTTGACGCTTCGACCAAGTTGGGAATGGGACATTGCTGCGGGTGCGTTGATCTTGTCCGAAGCAGGGGCAACCGTGACCGACCGGCACGGTTCTGCGCTCCGGTTCAACAACAGGATTCCGCAAACTGCGGGAGTGCTGGGCGCATCGCATGGATTGCATGACCAGATTGCCGAAAGGCTGGTTTATACCTGACCGAACGGTCCGGTTCGTACGGTTCAGCGTCTGAATTGTACGGCTGGCTATGGGTCTATCCGGCTATTTCCTCAAATGTTGTGGGTTTGGCCGATCCGGCTTGGTCAAAACGGAAGGGTGCCGCGCTGCAACTTTTCCGGTCAGGTCAAAGAACCTCGATCACGTCCTTGTCGATGGCGAGCATGTATCCGCGACGGGCGATGTTCTTGATCAGCAGTTCACTAACCAACTGGTTGCCCAGACCGTCGCGCAGACGTTTGATCCGGGTGGCACCGGCAGCCTCGTCACAATCGCTTTCGTGCCTGCCGGAGATGATCGATTCAATCTGGGCGCCTGACAGCAATTCGTCATCCAGTCGCGCCTCGGCGAGAATGGAAATGGTCTCCATCATGGCTTCAGTGAGTTTGAAACCCATCGTGTTAAGGTAGACGGTGTTCTCTTCCCGGCTGACGATCAGAGAACTGACCTGAATGCCGGAGCGTTCGATCTGGGCCATGCGGCGGTTGAGGATGACCAGCATTACAAGAAACACCAGTGCAGCGATCAGCATGGCGGTGGCGAAAATCAGCAGGACGAAGATGGTTGTGCGGTAGCTTGCCAGTGTATCCGAAAACGCGGTGCCGGACTGGGCGAGAATCTCCAGCAGCTTGACCTCGGCCTGCGAGGTCAGATCGTCGTTCTCGATAAAGATGCGTTCAACCTGTGCGTTGAAGGCGTTTGCATCCGGCAAGGTGAGGACCAGGAACACACCGGCCAGCACAAGCAAAGCCACGATGACGCTGATGCCGATGACCACGAAGCGGGTGCCGGACCGGCGCGCGTCAGTAGCGAAGGAAGTTTGATCCGGCACTGTCTTTCCTTTCGGCAAGCCCGTTTTCATCGAAGACCGACACCACATTGAGCAGTGTCCAGCCCGCGCGTGCAAGGCGGGTCTGCAGCTGTTGGTGTGCGGATGCTGCCGTACAGGCACCAGAGATTTCGGCAACCCCGTAATGCAGACGCAGGGGTGAGTCCTGCTTGGCCTTGTAATCGGCATAACACGCGGCCTGTGCGGCGGCGGGCCAGCTGAGCGCGGCGAGGACCAGAAAGGGGAAAACGTGTTTCATGCGATCAACCTGCGGCGAACGGATGTGAAATTCAATAACGGCGGCGCTGCTATCGGAAACGGCAGCCCTGCTATCGGATAGCCGCACCGCGATATTGCCTGACTTTGCTGGGTGACCCGAGATGGATGGCACAGGCAGCGGTCCGCAACACCCCTGCCCCATGACAGCGCCACACCCGGCTTTTCAGACAGGGAAAGGAACCCAACCATGTCACGCAGATTTATCGCAGCCGTTCTTGCCATCTCGACCACAATCGCCGGATTTTCGGCAGCTCCGGCCCGCGCGGCGTCAGAGGAGGATATTGCGCGCCTTCTGGCGGGCGCGGCGACGATTTTCATCATTGGCAAAGCCATCCAGAATTCGCGCGATTCGAACGATGACGACAAGAAGTCGATCCGGCACCACACCCCGAAACAGCAGTTCAACACCTACCAGAAGCCGCGCGAGACCTATCACAAGAAGCCGGTCCCAAAGATCATTCAGCGCGATCACGGCAAACGCAATGCGACATCGGCGATTCCGGCCAATTGTGTGCAGCGGATTTCGGGCGGGCGCGTCAATCGTGTGGTGATGGAACGTTGCCTTGAGCGCAGTTATCGCAGCGCGCGGTCCTTGCCCAAGGCGTGCCGGATGACGGTCAAGACACAGCGCGGGACGGCCGGAGCCTATGCCCTGCCCTGCCTGCGCCAGCGGGGATATACTCTGGCGCGCAACTGAACCGCGCCGGAATGCGGGGGGCTATGGTCCTTGCCCCCTGCACCTTGCACGCATGGTGGCCCCACGCCATGCGTGCTTTTTCGCATCTTTGCATCGGCTTCTTGCGATTTGCGACAAAGTGATCGCCCCCGGCGTGGAACCCATTTGCACGGTGAGTCGTTGCGCTGTTAAGGTCAGGTCAGCAAAAAAACGGGGCATGGGGCATATGGACAGGTTGAAACGCACGATATTGTGCGCCTCGCTGCTGGCTGCACCCGCTATGGGAGCCGCCCAAGACCTTGATCTGAATACCCCGAACAGCAGTGATGAACTTCGCAGCGAAATAAAGGATGCGATGTCGCTTTATGCGTTGGTGGATGCCGGGGACACGTCGCCGCAAGCCCTGATTGCCGCCGCGCAGGCGGATTATGGGCGGATTGTTGCCGCTCTGTATGGTGGGGGCCGGTTTGGTCCGGTGGTGTCGATCAAGATCGACGGGCGGGAAGCGTCCGCAATCTCGCCGTTCGAAGCGCCGGATGCAATTGCGAAAATTCTGGTCGAAATCGAGCCCGGACCACGGTTCCAGTTCGGGCGCGCCGCGATTGCGCCTTTGGCCGAGGGCACCGTGATCCCGGACACATTCCAACCCGGAGCGCGCGCCGAAACTGGCGCGATCCGCGAGGCGGTGGATGCCGGGGTCAGCGGCTGGCGCAATGCGGGACATGCCAAGGCCCGACTGGCGCGGCAGCAGATCAGCGCGAACCATCCCGCCAGAGAGCTTGATGTGCAGCTTGACCTGACGCCGGGGCCGGAATTGCGGTTCGGCCAGATTGGCGTGACCGGCAATGACACGATACGCACGCGCCGCGTTCGCGAGATCGCAGGGCTGCCGCAGGGCGAGGTGTTCGACCCCGAAGAGATCAGGCAGGCCGAGCGGCGTTTGCGTGAAACCGGTGTGTTCGGATCGGTCGCCATTTCAGAGGCCGAGACCCCTAACGCGAATGGAACGCTTGATCTTGCGGTGCAACTGGCCGAGCAGAAACCCCGACGGTTTGGCTTTGGCGCAGAGGTATCGACGCAGGAGGGCGGCAAGCTCAGCGCGTTCTGGCTGCATCGCAACCTGTTTCAGGGCGCCGAACGGCTTCGGGTCGAAGGTGAGATTGCGGGTATCGGCACCAGTGGGAACGAAATGGATTACGCGCTGACCTTGACCTACGGGCGGCCCGCGACCTTTACACCGGATACCGAGTTTTACCTGACCGCCGGGATCGAGCGGCTGAATGAGCCCGGTTTCAGCAGCAATCAGGCGAGCATCTCGTCGGGGCTGTCGCATCGTTTTTCGGATCAGTTGACTGGCACGTTCGGGCTTGGCTATCGCTATATCGACACCGAGGACGCGTTTGGTGATCGTGAGTTCCAGTTGCTGACCGCCAATCTGGGCGCCACCTATGACACGCGGAACAATTCGCTAAACCCGACGGGGGGGTATTACCTGTCGGCTACAGGCACGCCATTCCTGGGTCTGGATCAGACGGAAAGCGGTGTGCGGTTCACCTCGGACGCGCGGGCGTATTTCGGGTTTGGCACAGATGACAGGTTCGTGCTGGCGGGTCGGGCGCAGATCGGAACGGTTTGGGGGCCCGATCTTGAGGAAACGGTGCCGGATTACCTGTTTTATTCCGGTGGCGGCGGCACAGTTCGGGGGCAACCCTATCAATCGCTGGGCGTGACTGCGAATAATGGTGAGTTTACCGGAGGCCAGAGCTTTGGGGCGCTGTCTGCCGAATTCCGCGCAACCGTGCGCGAGAATATCGGCCTTGTCGGGTTTTACGACGCCGGGATGATCACCGAGGGCAGCGGGTTTTCGGGTGACAGCGACTGGCACGCAGGGGCCGGGTTCGGGCTTCGCTATAACACCGGGATCGGACCGATCCGGGTGGACATCGCAACCCCTGTGACAGGAGATGGCGCCGGGAAAGACTATGAACTTTACATCGGGATTGGTCAGGCCTTCTGATATGCGTTTTATTTCAGCCCTTCTTGTCTTGCTCTGGTGGCCGCTGGCCAGCTTTGCGCAGGACAGTGACGACGACCCCGGCTATCTGGCCGGGCTGTTGCAGGACGCACTGTCGGGGGCCGGGCGCGATGTGCGGATTCAGGGATTTCAGGGGGCCCTTTCGAGCGAGGCGTCGATCGAGCTTTTGACAATTTCGGATGCGGAAGGCGAATGGCTTCGGGTCGAAAATGTGGTTCTGGACTGGAGCCGGGCGGCGCTTTTGCGCGGAGTTGTGGACGTCACGTCGTTCACGGCAGACAGCGTGGTTGTGTCGCGTGCGCCGGATGCGGGGCCGGATGTGCCCAGCGCCGAGGCGACGCCGTTCACGATTCCCGATTTGCCGGTCTCCATCCAGATCGAAGAGATCGCGGTGCGGTCGGTTCAGCTTGGTGCGCCGCTATTGGGGGAAGCGGCGGAATTCTCGATCACCGGCGCGGCAGAGCTTGATGGCGGCGGCGCGGATCTTCAGTTCAATCTTGACCGGATCGACAGCAAGCAGGCGCAGATCCAGCTTGCGGCAAGCTTTGATCCGTCGTCCCGAGAATTGGCGGTGAACCTGAACGCGGAAGAAGCCGAAGGTGGGCTTGCTGCGACGTTGCTTGGCATTCCGGGCGCGCCATCGGTGGCATTGACCGTGCAGGGAGAAGGACCGGTTGATGATTTCGAGGCGCAGATCGCGCTGGCGACGGATGACACGCCGCGTATTACCGGCACCGTGGCCATCCTTGCCCCCCAAGAGTCTGGCGGTTGGGACGTGCGGGTCGATATCAACGGCGACCCGACGCCGCTATTGACCGAGGATGTGCGCGACTTTTTCGGCACCGATATCGGATTGCGCGCGCGGGTGGTTCGCGATGCCTCTGGTCGGACGGAATTGCCGGAATTCGATCTGACGGCAAACACGTTGTCCTTGACCGGGAGCGCAGTGATTTCCGAGACAGGGTGGCTTGAGGCGCTGGATGCCGAAGGGCGGATCGCCAACCCCGATGGCGGGGCTGTGGTTCTTCCGGTTGGCGGTGGCGACACCCGAGTGGAGTCCGTCACGTTTGATGCGGTGTTCGACGATCAGCTTTCGTTCGATGCACGGGTGGTGGAGTTCGAAAACCCGGCGGCGACGCTGGACGCGCTGAGCCTGACCGGGCGCGGCGAGATTGACCAGCAGAGCTTTGCCGAAAGCGGTCAACTTGGGTTGGATATCACATGGACTGCGCAAGAGCTTGCCCTGAGCGATCCCGGACTGGCCGAAGCGGTCGGGACGGATCTGTCGGGTGCGGCGCGGGTGGATTACCAAAGCGGCCAGCCGGTGCGCGTTACCGGGCTGGAAGCGAATGGTGAGGATTTTGGCCTGAACGGCGCCGCCACATGGACTGCCGAAGACGCCATGCCGTTGGCGTTGGACCTGCGGGTGATCGCGCAGGACATCACGCGCTTTTCGACAGTGGCTGGTCGACCGCTTGATGGGCGCATCGAAGTGACCGTTGACGGAACGGTGGCGCCGATTTCCGGCATGGCCGATCTGGTGATCGACGGAACCACGCTTGACCTTGCCATCGGGCAAGATGTGGTGGACCGCATTCTGGCGGGTGTCGGGTCGGCACGACTGGACGTGCGGCGCGATGAAACCGGGACAACGCTGCGCGCGGCACGGGTGGTGACACCGGCGGCGAATATCGAAGCGACCGGCAAGATCACCACCGAGGCGACCTCGCTACGGCTTAATGGCAATCTGAGCAATCTGGACCGGGTGTATCCCGGCGAGGCCGAGGGGTCAGCGCAGATCAATGGCGGTGTGACCCTGTCCGGGACACAGTTGCGCAATCTTGAGATGACGGCGGACCTGTCCAACCAGAACCAGCCTGTGCGGCTTCCTTTTGCGGGAGGCATGGAATTGGAGACCGGTACGGTTGACATCACCGCGACCGGCGGGCCTGACGGGACATGGGAGGCCGATATTGCGCTGCGGGAAATTCAATCTCCGCAGGTGTCTGCGCGCACGTTGGCGCTGTCTGGCAATGGTGATATTACGCAGGCCGAAAGCGGCGGGCTTGTGTCGGTTGGGGGCGATCTTCGGGCTGCGGGGACGCGGCTGCAACTGGCGGACGCCCGGCTGTCACAGGCAGTTGGCTCCGATCCAACGATGAGGACCGCGTTTGAGTGGGTGCAGGAGGGCGAGCGGCTGACGGTTCAGGCGTTCCGGCTTGAGACCGGGGCGATTGATGCGACCGGGTCTGCCATGATCTCGGGCGCTCTGAGTGCGCCGGATGCGGAGTTTGCGCTGTCCTTGGCGGCGGATACGCTTGCGCCGCTGTCGGGGCTTGCGGGGCAACCACTTCGGGGGAGCGCGACGATTGACGTGACCGGCACCTATCAGGTTGGCGGCGATTTCGATGTGACGGCCAGCGGTCAGGGCACCGGGCTTGGCATCAACAATAGCACCGTGGATCAGCTTCTTGCAGGGGTAACGCGGTTTGAAGTCGGCGCGACCGGGCAGAATGGGGCGCTCGACCAGTTGTCTGCCGATGTGCAGAACCAGGAGATCACGGCGTCGGTCAGCGGTCCGCTCAGCAATCTGGATATCACGGCGCGGCTACGCAATGTCGGACTGATCGCGCCGGATTTTCAGGGCGCGTTGGTGGTCGATGGCACAGTGCAGCAGCAAAGCGACGGTTATGGTGTCAATATTGATCTGGATGGTCCGGGGGGCACCACGCTTGCCGTGAATGGCCGGGTCGCAAATGGCGGGACGGCCAATATTGATGTGAACGGTGCTGCGCCTTTGGGCCTTGCCAATGTGTTTATCTCGCCGCGGCGTCTGAACGGTCAGGCCAATCTGAACCTGCGGTTGGCCGGTCCGCTGGCGCTTGGCAGTCTGTCGGGGACGATCACGCCACAGGGCGCGGAATTCAGCGCACCAACGCTGGGCATTGTGCTTGCACCGATTTCCGGCCAGATCCAGTTGACCAACGGCGCTGCTCAGTTGGGGCTGACAGCGCAGGGGAACAACGGTGGATCGGTCGATGTGAACGGGCGGTTGGGCCTGAACGGGTTTGACGCGGCCATCACGGCAACGCTGAACCAGTTCGGAATCCGCGATGTCGATCTGTACGACACCAGCATTGACGGAACTGTATCGCTGAACGGGCCGATCGGACGCAACCTGCTGGTGAGCGGGGATCTGCGGCTGAACGAGACCGAGATCCAGGTGCCCTCGTCCGGTGTTTCGGCGCTTGGGGACATTCCGCCGATTGATCATCTGGGCGCGACGCGGCCGGTGATGCGGACGCTGGACCGGGCGGGGATCGCGAGCAGCGCTCAACAGACCGTCGAAGCCGCCCGCGGACCATCCAGCACACGGCTGGACCTGACGCTGAGCGCACCCGGCCAGGTGTTTGTTCGGGGTCGCGGGCTTGATGCGGAACTGGCCGGACAGTTGCGGTTGACCGGACCGACGTCGGATATCATTCCCCAGGGCGGGTTCGAGCTTGTCCGCGGTCGGTTGGACATCCTGAACCAGCGGTTCACGCTGGACGAGGGGCGCATTCAGTTGAGCGGCAGTTTCAACCCGATTCTGCGATTTGTTGCCGAGACCGAGGCAAACGGGATCACCGTGCGTGTCATTCTGGAAGGACCGGCTTCATCGCCGGAGATTTCGTTCTCGTCCTCGCCGGAATTGCCCGAGGACGAGGTGCTGGCTCAGCTTTTGTTCGGGCGCAACCTGTCGAACCTGTCGGCGTTGCAGGCGCTGGAATTGGCCAATGCGGTGGCCACTTTGGCCGGACGCGGCGGGATCGGGATTTTGTCGCGGCTGCGGGACGGGTTCGGATTGGATGATCTGGACGTCAGCCAGACCGAGGACGGCGGCACGGCGGTGCGTGCAGGCAAGTACATTTCGGACAATGTCTATTCCGATGTGGTGGTTGAAAGCGGCGGACGGACCGAGATCAATCTGAACCTTGATGTGACCTCGGACATCACCGCGCGGGGCAGTGTCGACAATACCGGCAATTCGTCGGTCGGTATTTTCTTTGAGCGGGATTACTGAAGGCAGGTCTGACGGTCTTTCCCAACGTCCGGGCCAAACGACCGGGACTGGTTCACGAAACCCCTTGCAGACTCAGGAACGGCTAAGTATATGCACGTCAACAGCGGCGTGTTGGCTTCGGTCGGCACCCACCGAATTCTTCAACGGGCCGCGCGCCCGTTTTTTTGTGTCTGGAGTTCTACACGACAATGTCTGACCTGATCGCAAAAGCCGCGATGGACCGACGTCTGGCCGAGATCGTCACCCCTGTCATCGAGGACATGGGATTCGAATTGGTGCGAATCCGGTTGATGAGCGGCAAGTTGGCCACGTTGCAGATCATGGCTGAACGTCCTGAAGGCGGGATCGAAGTGGATGAATGCGCCGCCATCAGCACGGCGGTGAGCGCGACGTTGGATGTCGAGGACCCGATTCTCGACACCTACACTTTGGAAGTGTCGTCGCCGGGGATCGACCGGCCGCTGACGCGGCTCAAGGATTTCGACACGTTCGAGGGCTACGAAGCCAAGATCGAGACATCCGAGATGATCGACGGGCGCAAGCGCTTCAAGGGCGTGTTGGCCGGTGTCGAGGGTGACGAGGTTCTGATCAATATCGACGAGGGCACGGTTGGACTCAAGTTCGACTGGCTGACCGATGCGAAGCTGGTGCTGACCGACGACCTGATCAAGGAAATGCTGAAGGCGCGAAAGGCCCAAGGCTTTGACGACAAACAATTTGACGACGTGATTGAGGCCGAAGGGCCCGAAGAGGAGTAAGACCGATGGCAATCACCTCCGCCAACCAGTTGGAACTGTTGCAGACCGCCGAAGCGGTGGCGCGCGAAAAGATGATCGACCCCGGTCTGGTTGTCGATGCGATGGAAGAAAGCCTCGCCCGTGCCGCGAAGTCGCGCTACGGGTCCGAGATGGACATTCGCGTGGCGATCGACCGCAAGACCGGCCGCGCGACCTTTACCCGTGTGCGCACCGTGGTCGAGGATGAAGAGCTTGAGAACTACCAGTCGGAGTTCACCCCCGAGAGCGCCAAGCCCTATTTCGTTGCACCAAAGCCGACCCAGAATGCGGTCTGGCTGCGGGACGGGCAGCCGATCACCGACTTCGCAGCGCCTGCACAAGTAGGTGACAGCTTTGTCGAGGAAGTGCCGCCGGTGGAAATGGGCCGGATCGCGGCGCAATCCGCCAAGCAGGTGATCCTCCAGAAAGTACGCGAAGCCGAACGTGACCGCCAGTTCGAGGAATTCCAGGACCGCGCAGGCACCATCATCAACGGTGTGGTCAAGCGCGAGGAATACGGCAACGTCATCGTCGATGTGGGCCGGGGCGAAGGCATTCTGCGCCGCAACGAGAAGATCGGCCGCGAAAGCTATCGCAATGGCGACCGCATCCGTTGCTACATCAAGGATGTGCGTCGCGAAACACGCGGGCCGCAGATTTTCCTGAGCCGCACCGCGCCCGAGTTCATGGCCGAACTGTTCAAGATGGAAGTGCCGGAAATCTATGACGGCATCATCGAGATCAAGGCGGTTGCCCGTGATCCGGGATCGCGCGCCAAGATCGCGGTGATTTCCTATGACAACTCGATCGACCCTGTCGGTGCCTGTGTGGGTATGCGCGGCAGCCGGGTTCAGGCGGTCGTGAACGAGCTTCAGGGCGAGAAGATCGACATCATTCCGTGGAACGAGGACATTCCGACCTTCCTTGTGAACGCGCTTCAGCCTGCCGAAGTCAGCAAGGTGGTTCTCGACGAAGATGCCGAGCGCATCGAAGTTGTGGTCCCGGACGAGCAGTTGTCGCTGGCGATTGGTCGTCGTGGTCAGAACGTGCGTCTGGCATCGCAGCTGACAGGGCTTGATATCGACATCATGACCGAGGAAGAGGAATCGGCGCGTCGTCAGAAGGAATTCGAAGAGCGGACACGCCTGTTCATGGACACGCTGGATCTTGACGAGTTCTTTGCACAGTTGCTGGTGTCCGAAGGATTCACCACGCTGGAAGAAGTGGCTTATGTCGAGGTTGATGAGCTTCTGGTCATCGACGGCGTGGACGAAGACACGGCCGAGGAATTGCAGACCCGTGCCCGCGAGAACCTTGAGGCACAGGCCAAGAAGGCGCTAGAAGCGGCGCGTGAACTGGGTGCCGAGGACAGCCTGATCGACTTTGAAGGCCTGACGCCCCAGATGATCGAAGTGCTGGCCAAGGATGGTGTCAAGACGCTTGAGGATTTCGCGACCTGCGCGGATTGGGAACTGGCCGGTGGCTGGACCACGGTTGATGGCGAACGTCATAAGGACGAGGGTCTGCTTGAACCCTTCGACATGTCGCTGGAAGAGGCGCAGCATCTGGTCATGACCGCCCGCGTTCTTCTGGGCTGGGTTGATCCAACCGAGCTTGAGGCAACGGACGACGAAGACGCCGATACCGAACTGGACGACGTGGAAGAAGAGCAGGCCTGACCTGCGCAACAGAAATAGGGACGACGACACAGGTGACACGCGGCGGAAAAGACAAGGATCGGGAAAGTGGCCCGGAGCGCAAATGTATTGCGACCGGAGAGGTGCGCCCGAAATCCGAGCTGATCCGCTTTGTCGTCGGACCGGACAATAAGCTTTTCCCGGATCTGGCAGGTAAACTGCCCGGTCGGGGAATTTGGGTCACGGCAGAGCGCGCCGCCCTTGAAAAAGCGATCAAGAAGAACATGTTTCAACGGGCGGCGCGAACCGAGCTGAGCGTGTCTGGCACCCTTGTCAGCGATCTTGAGCAGCAGCTTGCGCGCCGTGTTGTCGATCTGATAAGTCTTAGCCGCAAATCCGGCGTTGCGATCTCGGGCTATGAAAAAGTCAAGGATGCCCTGTCCAAGGAAACGGCAGAGGTGCTTCTGCAGGCCGAGGACGGATCAAGCCGCGGGAAATCAAAACTAAGTACTCCGCATTTTGGCCATTACATTGGCTGGCTTACGGCAGATGAGCTTGGAATGGCCTTTGGTCGACAAACTGTGATACATGCCGCGCTTGGTGCTGGTGGACTCACGCAACGTGTTGTAGAGGAAGCGCAAAGATTGAAGGGCTTTCGCATCGGAACGTCTGATGCAAAGACAGTGGCAGGGGCCGCTGGGAAGGAAAAAAGAGCTAAATGAGCGATAACGACGGCAAAAAGACTTTGGGTTTGCGCGGCGGCGGTCCCCGGTCAGGGAACGTAAAGCAGAGCTTCAGCCATGGACGCACCAAAAACGTCGTGGTGGAGACCAAGCGCAAGCGCGTTGTGGTGCCGAAACCCAATGCAGTGAAAGGTGGGACCGAAGGGTCTGCCAAAGCGGCGGTTGCAGCTTCGGGGAACAAACGTCCGGCCGGGATTTCCGATGCCGAGATGGAGCGCCGTCTGAAGGCTTTGCAGGCCGCGAAGGCGCGCGAAGGCGAAGAAGCCGCGGCCCGCGAGGCCGAAGAAAAGGCACGCGCCGAGGAACGTGAGCGGATGCGTGCCGAGAAAGACGCCAAGGAGCGCGAACAGCGCGAGGCGGAAGAAAAGGCCCGCAAGAGAGCGGAAGACGAAGAGCGCAAGGCGCGCGAAGCGGCGGAAGCCGCCAAGCAAGCCGCGGAAGGTCCGCCGGTTGATGCACCTGCTGCGCGCCAGCCGTCAGGTGGACCCAAGCCCGCACAGGCCGCGCCGCGCAAAACAGATCGTGAACGCGAGGACCGTGGTCGTCGCAAGGCCGACGATGCGGGACGCCGGTCCGGCAAGCTGACACTGAACCAGGCTCTTGGCGGTGAAGGTGGACGTCAGAAGTCCATGGCCGCGATGAAGCGCAAGCAGGAGCGTGCGCGGCAGAAAGCCATGGGCGGCAGCCAGCCGCGCGAAAAGGTCATGCGTGACGTCAGGCTGCCGGAAGCGATCACCGTTGCCGAACTGGCCAACCGTATGGCCGAACGTGTGGGTGACGTGGTGAAATCGCTGATGAACAGCGGGATCATGGCGACGCAGAACCAGACGATCGACGCCGATACGGCAGAGCTCATCATCGAAGAGTTCGGCCACCGGGTGACACGCGTGTCCGACGCGGACGTGGAAGACGTGATCAAGGAAGTTGTGGATGCGGACGAAGATCTGCAACCCCGGCCTCCGGTCATCACCATCATGGGCCACGTTGACCACGGCAAGACATCGCTTCTGGATGCCATTCGCGAAACGAATGTCACCTCTGGCGAAGCGGGTGGAATCACGCAGCATATCGGTGCCTATCAGGTCACGACCAAAGACGGATCCGTCTTGTCGTTCCTCGACACACCGGGCCACGCGGCGTTTACGTCCATGCGGTCACGCGGTGCGCAGGTGACGGATATCGTCGTTCTGGTTGTTGCTGCGGATGACGCAGTGATGCCGCAGACGATCGAAGCGATTGCCCACGCGAAGGCGGCCAAGGTGCCCATGATCGTGGCGATCAACAAGGTCGACAAGCCCAGTGCAAACCCGACAAAGGTCCGGACCGATCTGTTGCAGCACGAAGTGGTTGTGGAACAGATGTCCGGTGATGTGCAGGATGTCGAAGTCTCTGCCATCTCGGGACAAGGTCTGCCGGAGCTTCTTGAAGCCATCGCGCTTCAGGCTGAAATCCTCGAACTCAAGGCCAACCCGAACCGGGCGGCCCAAGGTGCGGTGATCGAAGCGCAGCTGGACGTGGGCCGTGGCCCCGTGGCGACGGTTCTGGTTCAGAACGGCACGCTGCGTCAGGGCGATATCTTTGTTGTGGGCGAGCAGTACGGCAAGGTGCGTGCGCTGATCAACGACAAGGGTGAACGCGTCAAGGAAGCGGGGCCGTCTGTCCCCGTCGAGGTTCTTGGTCTGAACGGCACACCCGAAGCGGGTGACGTGCTGAACGTGACCGAGACCGAAGCGCAGGCGCGCGAGATCGCGGAATATCGTGGCAACGTCGCCAAGGAAAAGCGTGCGGCACTGGGTGCGGCGACGACCCTGGAACAGCTGATGCAAAAGGCCAAGGAAGACGAGAACGTTTCGGAGCTTCCGATTCTCGTCAAGGCGGATGTGCAGGGCTCGGCCGAAGCCATCGTTCAGGCGATGGAGAAGATCGGCAACGACGAAGTGCGCGTGCGGGTTCTTCATTCGGGTGTGGGTGCGATCACGGAAACCGATATCGGCCTTGCCGAAGCGTCGGGGGCGCCGGTGTTCGGGTTCAACGTGCGTGCAAATACGTCGGCGCGAAACACGGCCAACCAGAAGGGTGTGGAAATCCGCTATTACAGCGTGATCTACGATCTTGTGGACGACGTGAAGGCGGCGGCCTCGGGCCTGCTGAGTGCCGAGATCAAGGAGACCTTTATCGGCTATGCCGAGATCAAGGACGTCTTCAAGGTGTCGAACGTGGGCAAGGTTGCCGGCTGTCTGGTCACCGAAGGCATTGCCCGCCGCAGTGCCGGTGTCCGTCTGCTGCGCGACAACGTGGTGATCCACGAAGGCACGCTCAAGACACTGAAACGCTTCAAGGACGAAGTGGCCGAAGTGCAGTCGGGTCAGGAATGCGGTATGGCCTTCGAGAATTACGAAGATGTTCGCGCAGGCGACGTGATCGAGATTTTCGAGCGGACCGAAGTGGAACGTGCGCTGGACTGAGGTCCGGACAACTGGACATAGAAAAGGGCAGCTGTGAGGCTGCCCTTTTTCGTGTCCGCCGCGTGACTTGTTTACGCGCCGCTGAGAACCGGAAGTCCGGTAAAGATCCGGTTTCCGACACGCACGCAGATACGCCCATCGGGCAGTGTCTTCTCGAGAATGCCCTGCACGGACATGCAACTTCCGACGATGATTGTCTTCAACACGTCAACTCTCCCCCAAGGTCTGACAATATCTAGGTAGATTGTCGCCAAAATCATTACCAGTGGAAATCTTCCGCCGAGACAGCGCATGCGACGAAAGTGGCTATCTTTAGAGCCAATCGCGCAGGATCGGGATCAGGGGGATGTCCGCCGGAGGCATGGGATAGTCCTTGAGTTGGTTCGCCCGCACCCATTTGATTGCCTGACCCTCTTTCGATTCGGGGGTGCCTTTCCATTTCCGGCAGGCAAAGAGCGGCATCAGCAGATGGAATGACTCGTAGCTGTGCGACGCGAATGTGAGCGGGGCCAGACAGCTTTCCCAGGTGTCGATCCCGAGCTCTTCCTGCAATTCGAGGATCAGGGCCTGTTCCGGGGTCTCGGATGGCTCGACCTTGCCGCCGGGAAATTCCCAGAGACCGGCCATGGATTTGCCTTCGGGGCGTTGAGCCAGAAGGATGCGTCCGTCAGGGTCGATCAGGGCGACGGCGGAAACCAGAACGATCTTCACGGTTCAGGACCGGTAATCCGCGTTGATCGAGATGTAGCCGTGGGTCAGGTCACAGGTCCAGACAGTTGCGGCACCCTCACCCATGCCCAGATCGACGGTCATGGAGATGTTTTGTTCCTTCATGATCGCCGCGCCCTGCTCTTCGCGGTAGTCGGGATCGACCCAGCCGTTGCTGGCAACTTTGACATCGCCGAACGAGATACTGAGCGTGTCGCGATCAGCGGGCGCACCGGATTTGCCGATCGCCATGACAACGCGGCCCCAGTTGGGATCTTCACCCGCGATGGCGGTTTTCACCAGCGGGGAATTGGCGATGGCCATGGCGTGGGTCTTGGCGTCGGCGTTGTTGAGTGCGCCGGTGACGGTGATTTCCACAAACTTGGTCGCGCCTTCGCCGTCGCGGACTACCTGATGTGCGAGGTCTTGCATAACGTGGTGCAGGCCATCGCGGAACGCGGTGTCATCGTCTCTCACGGACACGCCGGATGCGCCTGTCGCGGCGACCAGAAGCGTGTCGGAGGTGGACGTGTCGCTGTCGACGGTGATGCTGTTGAAAGTCTTTTCGTTGAGCGCAGAGACCAGCGATTGCAGATCGGTCTGGGCGATCCTGGCGTCTGTGAAGATGTAGACCAGCATCGTCGCCATATTGGGCGCGATCATGCCCGACCCTTTGGCGATGCCTGCAATGGTCACAGAACCACCGGGCAGGTCCACGCGCGTGGTTGCGCCCTTGGCGAAGGTGTCGGTGGTCATGATCGCCTTGGCAGCCGCGGGCAATCCCGCCTCGTCAAGAGTGTCGTAGAGCTCCTGCACCTTGGCCTGAATGCGGTCATGCGGAAGGCGTTCGCCGATGACACCCGTCGAGCTGGTGAAGACGCGTGTGGTCGAGAGGCCGGCAACGCGCGCGACCTCGGCACAGATGGCTTGGACCGACTCGTCCCCTGCCCGCCCGGTGAAGGCGTTGGAATTGCCGGAATTGACGATGATCGCCGCTCCCGTGTCGTCCCCCAGGCGGATTTTCGACTGGCAGTCCAACACGTTGGCAGAGCGTGTGGCAGACTTGGTGAAGGCGCCCGCCACACAGCTTCCGGGATCGAGCATAGCCAGCATCACGTCGGTTCGCCCGGCGTATTTCACGCCCGCCGCAGCGGTTGCAAATCGTGCGCCCTTGATGACGGGCAGGTCCGGGAAACTGGCGGGTGCCAGCGGGGAGACCGATGTGATCTTGGCCAAGGTTTATTCCTCCAGAAGGTCGATATTGCTGAGGATCGAGGTGTCCACCTCTTCCTTGGCGGTGCGTGTGATGTCGGCAGCGTTGGTCAGTTCGTCGATCTTTTGGCTGACGGCGTTCTGGCTCAGGATACCTTCAAGCTCGCCGCGCACGGCGTCCAGTTCGGGGGCTTCCTGATTGCGCTTTTCGTTTAGAGTGATGACGTGCCAGCCGAATTGGGTCTGGACCGGTTCAGAGAGTGCGCCAACCTCCATCGCTTCGACAGCGGTCTGGAATTCCGGAACCATCATACCCGCGCCAAACCAGCCCAGCTGACCACCGTTCGGGCCGGACGGACCGGTGGATTTTTCACGCGCAACTTCGGCAAAGTCCGCGCCGCCGTTCAATTCTTCGACAATGGCCGCCGCTTCTTCCTGTGTTTCAACAAGGATGTGCGAGGCGTTGAATTCTTCGGTTGGGTCACCCTGAAGGTAGGTTTCTTCGTAAAGAGCCTGAACAGCTTCGTCCGTGACGGCCTCATCGACAAGACCTTCGATGGCTTGAGCAGCGAAAAGCGCGCGGCGTTCGTTTTCAAGAGCAAGCTGAACGCGACGGTTTTCTTCACCTGTTTCAAGTTCGCTCAGCACGCTTTGCTGCACGATCTGGTCCAGGATGCCGTCCCACAGAACCTCATCGGGTAGTTGCTGATACTGCTCTGGCAGCGACGCGCGCACCATGAGCATGTGGCCCAACGTGATCTCGGTGCCATTGACCGTGGCCATTACAGAGTCGGCGGTCAGCGTGTCCTGCGCCTGAACCGGCAGGGCCAGCATCAGGGCGAACGCGCTTGCGGACATTTTTGCGATGAGATTCGTCATGTTTGATCCTTCCAGAGCCGCCCGTGCAGTCGGGGCGACATTGACAGTGTATTTCCCTGACCTTACATCGCCACAAGGCGCTGCAAGGCCAGTCGTTCCCCTGTGACATATGGGCTGTGTGCGAGGCGGGCAAGCAGATGCCGCACACGAAGATGTCAAACCTGAAAGAGAGACCATGCTGGGATTAGGGAAAGTCGCGCGCAAGGTGTTCGGAACGCCGAATGACCGCAAGATAAAGGCGACGCGCCCGCTGGTCGAAAAGATCAACGCGCTGGAACCGGAGTTCGAGAAACTGAGCGATGCGCAGATTCTTGAGAAATCGGCCGAGTTCAAGGCGCGCCATACCAACGGTGAGTCGCTTGACGATCTGCTGCCCGAGGCGTTTGCCAATTGCCGCGAGGCCGCAAAGCGGGCGCTGGGGCTGCGTGCCTTTGATGTGCAGTTGATGGGCGGGATTTTCCTGCATCAGGGCAACATCTCGGAAATGAAGACGGGTGAAGGCAAGACGCTTGTGGCGACTTTCCCTGCCTATCTGAACGCGCTGACGGGGCGCGGTGTGCATATCGTGACGGTCAACGACTACCTTGCCAAGCGCGACAGCGAATGGATGAGCAAGGTGTACGGCGCGCTTGGTCTGACCACCGGCGTGGTCTATCCGCGCCAACCCGACGACGAAAAGCAGGCGGCCTATGCCAGCGACATCACCTATGCGACGAACAACGAACTGGGGTTCGATTACCTGCGCGACAACATGAAGTCCGAACTGAACCAGATGTATCAGCGCGACCATTTCTTCGCGATTGTGGACGAGGTGGATTCCATTCTTGTCGATGAGGCGCGCACACCGCTGATCATTTCGGGTCCGGCGCAGGACCGCAGCGAACTTTATGTCTCTATCGACAAGATCATTCCGTCCCTGACGGAAGAGCATTACACCATTGACGAAAAAACCCGCAACGTGACCTTCACCGACGAAGGCAACGAGTTTCTGGAGCAGACGCTGCACGAACTGGGTCAGCTTCCCGAAGATCAATCGCTTTATGATCCCGAGAGCACCACGCTTATTCACCATGTGAACCAGGGTCTGCGCGCGCACAAGCTTTTCCAGCGCGACAAGGATTACATCGTGCGTGACGGTGAGGTGGTGTTGATCGACGAATTCACCGGGCGGATGATGGCGGGACGTCGCCTTTCGGAAGGTCTGCATCAGGCCATCGAAGCCAAGGAAGACTGCAAGATCCAGCCCGAGAACGTCACGTTGGCCAGTGTGACCTTCCAGAACTATTTCCGGCTTTATGAAAAGCTGTCGGGCATGACAGGGACAGCCGTGACCGAGGCTGCGGAATTCGCCGAGATTTACGGGCTGGGTGTGGTCGAAGTGCCGACCAACCGCGAAATCACGCGGATTGACGAAGACGACAAGGTCTATCGCACGGCGCAGGAAAAATACGACGCCATCGTCGCCGAGATCAAGAAGTCGCATGCCGATGGGCAGCCGGTTCTGGTTGGCACCACGTCGATTGAAAAGTCCGAAATGCTGAGTCAGTTGCTGACCAAGGCAGAGCTGAAGCACAATGTTCTGAACGCGCGTCAGCACGAGCAGGAAGCGCAGATCATCGCGGATGCAGGCAAGCTGGGCGCGATTACCATCGCCACCAACATGGCCGGACGCGGCACCGACATCAAACTGGGTGGCAATGTCGATCTACAGATCATGGATGCCATCGAGGCCAATCCAGAAGGCGACCCGGAAGAGATCCGCAAGAGGATCGAAGCGGAACACGATTCAGACGAACAGGCCGTGAAAGACGCCGGAGGTCTGTACGTTCTGGCCACCGAGCGGCACGAAAGCCGCCGCATCGACAACCAGTTGCGCGGCCGGTCCGGCCGTCAGGGGGATCCGGGGCGGTCATCGTTTTTCCTGAGCCTGGATGACGACCTGATGCGCATCTTCGGGTCCGAGCGTCTGGACAAGGTTCTGTCGACGCTGGGTATGAAAGAAGGCGAAGCGATCATTCACCCTTGGGTGAACAAGTCGCTTGAGCGCGCACAGGCCAAGGTCGAGGGCCGCAACTTTGACATCCGCAAGCAATTGCTGAAATTCGACGACGTGATGAACGACCAGCGGAAGGTCATCTTTAGCCAGCGTCGCGAAATCATGGAAGCCAAGGACCTTTCGGAAATCGCGCAGGACATGCGGCATCAGGTGATCGACGATCTGGTGGACACCTACATTCCGCCCAAGTCCTATGCGGATCAGTGGAACACCCAGGGGCTGCATGACGCGATCAAGGAGCTTGTCGGGTTTGATGCGCCTGTTGTGGAATGGGGTGACGAGGAAGGTGTGGACGCCGAAGTGATCCGCGAACGCCTTGAGGAAACCTCGGATGCACATATGACGGAAAAGGCCGAAGCGTTTGGCCCGGATACGATGCGCCAGATCGAAAAGCAGGTTCTGCTTCAGACCATCGACGGCAAATGGCGCGAACATCTGCTGACGCTTGAACATCTGCGGTCGGTTGTCGGTTTTCGGGGCTATGCGCAGCGCGATCCATTGAACGAATACAAGTCCGAGGCGTTCCAGCTTTTTGAATCGATGCTGGACAGCCTGCGGGAAGACGTGACCAAGCAGCTTGGCCAGGTGCGTCCGATGACGGAAGACGAACAGAAGGCGATGTTGCAACAGCTTGCCGCGCAGCAGGCCTCCATGACCCGTACCGCCGAAGCAGCGACACCGCAGGAAGGTCCGGCCATGGGACACCCGGAGGCCGCAGCGGACGGGTTTGACGAGAACGATCCGACGACATGGGGCAATCCCGGACGGAACGATCTTTGCCCCTGCGGGTCAGGCAAGAAGTTCAAGCATTGCCATGGGCGGCTGACGTAAGGCGGATTGGTCACAAAGCCGACGCAAAGTGACCAAACCGGTGCCCTAGCCGCACCCAAATCCTCTGGCAGACAGACCGGTGCAGGACACGCATCGGGAGTCTGCCATGGACCGCAAATCATCCATTCGTATCGCCGCCGTCACGGTTGTGGCCGCGCTCGGAATTGGCGCGGGGATGCAGTATTACTGGCCGGGTGAATCCACGCCGGACACGGCCCAGGCACCGCTGGTTCTGTCGGATGTGCAGGAAGTGTCGTCGTCGCCGCGTGCGCAGATCCCCATGGATGCGCCGGTGACCGCGTCTTTGCCCACCTCGATCGTCAGCATCGCGGCTTTGAAAGGTGAAGAGCCGGAAATCGTTGTCCCGATGGCCCCCGCCGAGAGCGGCTTTGACTGCGACATCGACATGACCGCCACCCCGATCGCCGGGGCGATGATATCGGTCACGCTCAACGCACCTTGCCATGGCAGCGAACGGGTCACCTTGCACCACAACGGGCTGATGTTCACCGATCTGATGCAGCCTGATGGCACATTGTCGGTGGATGTTCCTGCGCTGAATGAGACCGCATTGGTCATCGCATCTTTCCTGGATGGCGGTGGTGCTGTGGCAACGGCAGAGGTCACATCCGTGCCGTTTTATGACCGCGTGGTTCTGCAATGGCGCGGCAATTCCGGCCTGCAACTGCACGCCCGTGAATTTGACGCGCAATACTTTACCGCAGGTCACATCTGGCAGGGTTCGGTTTCGGACGTGACGCGGGCAGCAAAAGGACAGGGCGGGTTCTTGACCACGCTTGGCTCGACCGACGCGCCGGATGCCTTGCTGGCCGAGGTCTACACCTTTCCCACGGGCATGACCGACACGTCGGGGACCGTGGCCCTGACGGTCGAGGCAGAGATCCTTGCGTCGAACTGCAACACCAGTGTCGAGGCGCAAACGCTTGAAATTCGCAACGGAAAAGACCTCATGTCCAAGGAACTGACGATTGACGTTCCGGGATGCGACGCTGTTGGTGATTTCTTGCTGTTGAAAAATCTCGTCGAAGACCTGACAATCGCCGCAAAATAAGCGGGCGGTTCAAAGGCGCTTTTACATGAAACATCTTTGTGCGGCGCTTTGGGCCGCACTTTTCCTTTTCGTTACCGGTGTTTCGGCATGGGCAGACGACGTGACCCTGCGGTCGCGCGATGGCGCAATCGAGCTTTCTGGCACCTTGCTTGGTTTTGACGGGGAGTTTTACCGGGTTCAGACGCAATATGGTGAACTGACGGTTGATGGCTCTGGTGTGCTGTGCGAGGGGCCAGGATGCCCGTCGCTGACCAATTATGTGGCTGAGGTGTCGATTTCGGGCTCTTCAACCGTGGGTGAGGTTCTGATGCCCGCGCTGGTCGAAGGGTTTGCCCTTCAAAACGGGTTGAAGGCCGAGCGGATCAAGGAAGACAACACCCATTTCGAATATGTGCTGTCCGAAACAGAGGGTGGATCGCCGGTTGGTCGGTTCCATTTCCGCGTGTCGAGTACGGATGAAGGTTTTGCCGATCTGTTGGCGGACGAGGCCGATCTTGTGATGGCGCTGCGCGAAATCCGACCTGGAGAACTGGCGCTGGCGGCAGAGGTCGGGTTGGGGCGGTTGGACGATGTGAACCGAAGCCGTGTTCTTGCGCTTGATGCGATGACGGTGATCGTGTCGCCGATGAACCCTGTGTCCGCGCTTTCGGTGTCGGACCTTGCGCGCATCCTGTCGGGTGAGATCGACAATTGGCGCACCTTGGGCGGAGAGGATGCGCCGATTTCGATCCATATGCGGGATGCACAATCCGGGATCGCCCAAGCGGTTGAGGATCGGGTTCTGAGACAAGCGCGGATGTCGCTGGCAGACGGTGTGCACCGACATCCGACAAACACGGCACTGGCGCAGGCCGTTGCAGAGGATCAACTTGCCATCGGGGTGGCCAGCTATTCCGAGATCGGCAACAGCAAGGTGCTGGCTCTGTCCGGACCTTGCGGGTTTCAGTTGCGGGCCAATCGGCTGACGATCAAGACCGAGGATTATCCGCTGACGGCGCCGATGTTCCTGTATATTCCGGCGCGGCGTCTGCCCAAGCTGGTGCGCGAGTTCCTGGCTTATACCCGCACAGGCCCGGCCCAGATCATCACCCGGCGCGCCGGGTTTGTGGATCAGGCCCCCGAAGAGATTTCGTTGAATGCTCAGGGAGACCGCTTTGCCAACGCGATCCGCGTCGCGGAGGGTGAGGACGGGTTGGGATCCCTGAAGCGGATGATGGACACGCTGGCCCCGCTGCGCCGCTTGTCGACCTCGTTTCGGTTCGAAGCGGGGGCGGCGCGGCTGGACGCGCAATCGCGGTCGAACGTGCAGCAATTGGCGCATGCGATCGAAGCCGGCGTTTACGACGGTCGGCAGTTGGTGTTTGTCGGGTTTTCGGATGGCGCAGGCCCGGCAGATGGGAACCTTCGGATAGCCCAACAGCGCGCGCAGGTTGTGAAGCAGGCCATTGAAACAACGGTCGAGGCATCAAGCCTGTCACAGCTTGTGCTGGCCACGGATGCGTTCGGAGAGGCGATGCCGATGGCCTGTGACGACACAAGATGGGGCCGACAGGTGAACCGCCGGGTCGAGATTTGGGTGCGGTAATTCGGGGTTAGAGGTAGCCTTCGGATTTGAAGCTGACTTCTTTGGATTTTCCGATGATCAGGTGATCGTGGATCGTGACCCCTACCGCATCGCAGGCGCGGGCGATTTCTTCGGTCATGGTGATGTCGGCAGTCGATGGCGTGGGATCACCCGAGGGGTGGTTGTGTACAAGGATGAGCGCCGACGCGTTCAGATCCAGCGCACGTTTGATCACCTCGCGCGGGTAGACCGGGACATGATCGACGGTGCCCTTGGCCTGGATCTCATCCGCGATCAGCACGTTCTTGCGGTCAAGGAACAGGATGCGGAACTGTTCGGTTTCGCGATGGGACATGGTCACGCGGCAATAGTCGAGAAGTGCGTTCCAGCTTGAGATCACCGGGCGCTTCAGAACGCGGGCCTGTGACAGGCGATGGGTTGCCGCCTCGATCAGTTTGAGGTCAAGCGCCACTTCGGGACCAACGCCATCAACCTCTTTCAGGCGTTCGATGGGGGCGGAAATCACGCGGTTGAAGTCACCGAATGTTGTGATCAAGCGGTTGGCGATAGGTTTCACGTCGCCGTTCTTGAGCGCCCGGAACAAAAGCAATTCCAGCAATTCGTAATCCGGGAGCGGTTCGGCCCCACCGATCAGAAAACGGTCGCGCAGGCGTTTGCGATGGCCCCTGATATAGGACGGCACAGACGGTTTCAGCGGCGCGGGTGCCGCCGCTTCGAACAGGGACGGTTGTGAGGAGTGCGAAAGTGCCATGCGGCAATCATGGGCGCAAAACGCTTAATGAATCGCTAACGGCCCCACGCAGGCGGGGCCGTTGTCTTAGCCTTTCATGGAATCCCAAAAGCCTTTGACAGATTTGAAAAAGCTCTTTGATTCCGGGTTGTTGTCTTCGCTCAGTTCTTCGAATTCGCGCAGCAGATCTTTCTGTTTCGACGTCAGATTGACCGGCGTTTCCACCGCGAGTTCGATGAACATGTCGCCCTGCCCCGCGCCGCGCAAGGCGGGCATGCCTTTGGCGCGCAGACGCATCTGGCGGCCCGATTGGCTGCCGCCAGGGATGGCGACACGGCTGCGGCCGCCGTCGATGGTGGGGACTTCGATATTACCGCCAAGCGCCGCGACGGTCATCGACACGGGAACGCGGCAATGCAGGTGGACGCCATCACGTTCGAAGAGGTCGTGCTGTATCACGTCAATGAAGATGTAGAGATCGCCCGGAGGTCCGCCACGCAGACCGGCTTCGCCTTCACCAGCAAGGCGGATGCGGGTTCCGGTTTCCACACCTTTGGGAATGTTCACCGACAGCGCGCGGTCCTTGTGGACACGGCCCGCGCCGGCGCATTCCTTACAGGGATTTTTGATCGTCTGACCAAGGCCCGAACAGGTCGGGCAGGTCCGTTCGACGGTAAAGAAGCCTTGGGTTGCACGGACCTTGCCCATGCCCGAACAGGTCGGACAGGTTGTCGGTTCCGCGCCGCCTTCGGCACCGGAGCCCGAGCACGATCCACACTGAACCGATGTTGGCACCTGAATGGTCTTCTGCATGCCGGTATAGGCGTCTTCAAGCGTCACGCGCAGATTGTAGCGCAGATCCGCCCCGCGCGAGGCGCGTTGACGTCCGCCGCCGCGCTGGCCACCCATGAAATCGCCGAACAGGTCGTCGAACACGTCAGAAAACGCACTGGCAAAGTCGCCTTGCCCCTGTGCACCGCCAAAGCCGCCAGGCCGGCCGCCGCCACCCATGCCGCCTTCGAAGGCCGCATGACCGTAGCGGTCATAGGCTGCTTTCTTGTCGGCGTCCTTGAGGACCTCGTACGCCTCGTTCGCTTCTTTGAACTGGTCTTCGGCCTTGGGATTGTCCGCATTGCGATCCGGGTGCAGCTCTTTCGCCTTGGAGCGATAGGCTTTCTTGATCTCATCCGCCGAAGCGCCTTTGGACAGGCCGAGCACATCGTAATAGTCACGTTTGGACATCATGCCCTCCTTCTACGGAACGAAAGTGGCCGGCCCGGTGTCCGGACCGGCCACTCATCAGTTCCGCCCAACAAGAGTTAGGCGCGCTTGTCTTCGTCGAGATCTTCGAAATCGGCATCAACGATGGTGTCATCGTCGTCACCGCCCCGATCCGCAGCGGCAGGTTCGGAGTCGCCGTCGTCGGCTTGCGCCTTGTAGATCGCTTCGCCCAGCTTCATCGCTGCTTCGGTTACGTTCTGGATGCCCGACTTGATCTTGTCGGCGGTGGATTTTTCATCCTCCAGATCATCCTTGAGCGCCGCAATAGCCAGTTCGATGGCTTCGACCGTCGTTGGATCGACCTTGTCGCCATGTTCTTCCACCGACTTTTCGGTCGAATGGATGAGGCTTTCGGCCTGGTTGCGGGCCTCGACCATTTCGCGACGTTCCTTGTCGGACTCGGCGTTGGCTTCGGCATCCTGAACCATCTTTTCGATGTCTTCATCGGACAGACCACCGGATGCCTGGATCGTGATGTTCTGTTCCTTATTGGTGCCCTTGTCCTTGGCGGACACGGACACGATGCCGTTGGCGTCAATGTCGAACGTCACCTC
>NZ_JBHYFV010000003.1:0-162083 GCF_051859345.1 Marivita sp.
TGGAGCGTATCGACAGCGGCTACCGGTCGATGATGAGCGTTCAAAGCTCGCTGGTCATGTACCCGATCCACGCCTATGGCAGCGATGAGCAGCGCAAGAAATACCTGCCCGGTCTGGCGGCAGGGACGCTGATCGGCTGTTTCGGCCTGACCGAACCCGACGCCGGATCGGACCCCGGTGGCATGAAGACGGTCGCCAAGAAAACCGAAGGTGGCTACGTCATCAACGGCGCCAAGATGTGGATTTCGAACAGCCCGATTGCGGATGTGTTTGTCGTCTGGGCCAAGTCCGAAGCGCATGACGGCAAGATCCGGGGATTCGTGCTCGAGAAAGGTATGAAAGGTCTGTCGGCGCCAAAGATCAACGGCAAGCTGTCGCTGCGTGCATCGATCACCGGCGAGATCGTGATGAAGGATGTCGAGGTCGGCGAAGACGCGCTTCTGCCCGGTGTCGAAGGCCTGAAAGGTCCGTTCGGCTGTCTCAACCGTGCGCGCTATGGCATTGCGTGGGGCGTGATGGGGGCCGCCGAAGACAGCTGGCACCGCGCGCGTCAGTATGGCTTGGACCGCACGCAGTTTGGCCGCCCGCTGGCGCAGACTCAGCTGTTTCAAAAGAAACTGGCCGACATGCAGACCGAAATCACACTGGGCCTGCACGCCGCGCTTCAGGTCGGTCGGATGCTGGACGCCGGCACCGCAGCACCCGAGGCGATCAGCCTGATCAAACGCAACAATTGCGGCAAGGCGCTCGATATCGCACGGCACGCCCGTGACATGCATGGCGGCAACGGGATCATGGCGGAGTACCACGTCATGCGCCATGCGCAGAACCTTGAAACGGTCAACACCTACGAGGGCACGCACGACGTACACGCCCTGATCCTTGGCCGCGCGCAGACAGGGTTGCAGGCGTTCTTCTGATGTCTGCCCCACTGGAAGGTCTGAAAGTCCTTGAATTGGCCCGCATCCTTGCCGGGCCGATTGTCGGTCAGACATTGGCCGACCTTGGCGCAACCGTCATCAAGGTGGAAAGCACCACGGGCGACGACACCCGCACCTGGGGTCCACCCTTCATCGACCGCGAGGGCGAGGACACGCCGTCAGCGGCGTATTTCTACAGCTGCAACCGGGGGAAATACTCGGTCACGGCCGACCTCACGACCGAGGAAGGCCGCACCTTTGTGCAAGACCTCGCCCGCGATGCGGATGTGCTGATCGAGAACTTCAAGGTTGGCGGCCTGGCGAAATACGGGTTGGATTATTCCAGCCTGTCCGCCGCAAACCCCGGCCTGATCTATTGTTCGATCACAGGTTTTGGCCAGACCGGCCCCTATGCCGACCGTGCCGGGTATGACTATCTCATTCAGGGCATGTCCGGTCTCATGTCGATCACCGGCGACCCGAATGGCGAGCCGCAAAAGGTCGGTGTCGCCGTAACCGACATTTATACCGGCCTCTATTCGGTGATCGCCATTCAGGCGGCTCTGAGCGCGCGCGGCAAGACCGGGCATGGCCAACATATCGACATGAGCCTGTTGGATGCGGGGACGGGAAGTCTTGCCAATCAGGCGATGAACTTTCTGGCGACCGGGAAGTCGCCCAACCGCATGGGGAACCAACATCCCAATATCGTGCCTTACGAAGTGTTTCCGGTATCAGACGGCGACATCATCATCGCATCGGGGAATGACGCGCAATATCAGCGCCTGTGCGGGGTTCTGAATCGGAGTGACCTTGCCGATCATCCGGACTATCTGAGCAATGCCAGCCGGGTGAAGAACCGGGACATCCTTGTGCCGCTTCTCAAGGCCGAAACCGCGAAATGGACCAAGGCCGGGCTTCTGGATGCGTTGAAGGCGGTCAAGGTGCCGTCATCGCCGATCAATACGGTGGGCGAGGTGTTCGCAGACCCGCAGATCATGCACCGCGACATGCAGATCGCCCCTGAAGGTGTCCCTGGTGTCCGCACCCCCATCACCTTCAGCGCATCGACTCTTGCGTTGGACCGCACGGCACCGTCGCTTGGGGCGCATACCGAAAAGGTGCGGGCGTCCGGATGGGCAATCAAGGACTGACCCCCCGGTCTTACCTTGTTCAGGTCAGCCGCAGCCCGCGATCCCAAGCTGTTTCTCTTTGACGAACCTCTGTCCAACCGCGCCGCCACCTGCGCCAGCTTTTTGTCCTGCGTGCCGATGGAGAACATGCACGGGCGGTTGCCCGCATTGATCGCAGGACGCGCCTGATCCCGCCGACATAATCCGCACCAGCGTTTTTTCCAATGTTGGGCTTGATGTGAGGTATATTCCTCGTATCGCCATCTATCCAATGATTTCAAGGGCGAATGGCGGACCGAGGAGGACTTGAGCTATTATTTAAAATCAGCCACTTAAGAGAATAGTTTCCATTTTTGCGCACAAACTAAATCAATGGCTTACAAAGCAGTTTGGAAACCGATTTTGCGCTGAAACCACCTGTGCGACGCATATCCCGTTACCAAAACCGATGAATCCGCCACGACCGTCTCAGGGATTTGTCTTGCCGCTTCATCCAAACTCTGGTCCAGATCCTCTTGCGGTATCCCCATCACTGAGTTGCCATTCTCGACCAGCAGGTGAACCATCATTGGGGTGATCAGTTGGCCGCCAATTCCACTTTCCGTGAGTCTCAGCCAATCTTTCGGACGTAGAGTAACAGCTTGCATAAACCCCTCACACCAATCCATGGCGATCACATGTCCCTCGGGAGCTTGCCAGAAGATGGGTTCCACCTAGGGGGGATCGCTGCTCAATCCCTCGATGATGTTGAGGAAGATGACGGCAATGCTTTCCAGTGCCCAACTGGGGACATCCTCAGGTGCACCACCCAAGGCCACAGGCATCCATTCCTCGGTTGGGATTGGGACAGGAGAACAGGCAATCCCGTGAAGAAAACCATCCAAGTCCGACTGCATCATACAGTCATCTGGGGACTCATCCGATGACAGATAGGCGTCCAGGTCTTCGAGGTCAGTCATTGTCTGGATGATCTGTCAGCGCGTTGCGAGATAGTCGGCAGAGACATAGCCAGAAACAGATGGCGCTTCGACCAGAGACACCCGACACCACAGCTGGCTTGCTTCGGTAATGCAGTCACGGCGAATGAGTTGTGTTCCATCTGGCAGACCCAAGATCACACGAAAGCCAAGTCCCGGACCTGCACGGAGCTTCAGAAGCTCATCAGCCCCGGCACCCACAACCACTGTGCGACTGCCAAGATTGCTGCTACATCCCGCAACCAGAACAAGAACGAGAAATGCGGATGTGACTGTGCTGCGCATCATGTGATCTCACCACTTTAACAGGCTTGGCAAATAGCAGACTGGCTGCCGTAGGTTAAGAAGGAATGTTCAGCCACACGGAATCCATGTGGTCCAGAATATTTGCAAAAATCAAAGCAAGATTCATGGCATGCAGATCATCTGTGGCTAAGGTCGAGGGTACTTCCCTGACGAGCAACATTCAGCAAGACCCGATCCTTTGTTTGACGGAAGACTGACTGCAGATCGGTCTCTTGGGGCCCTGTGCGCGTCTCACAACCCCTCAAACCAGTCCGCCTGAATGCTCACCTCTTCGATCATCCGAGTTTCGACACCCAGGCGATTGTCCTTGAGAAGCTCGCATAGCCGGTCCCCGTCGATCAGGTCAATCGCGATGGCACCGTCTCTCGTCGCCTCATCGGACGCCTGGCTGGTGAAATGACCGGTCGTGATGAACAGGCCCTTGTCGGCACGCCCTTGCAGCGCTCCCCTGAAGTCTCGGATTTCCTTTGATCCCACACTGCCCTTCCAGCGCTTGCACTGGAAATAGACCTGGAACGAAACAAGGTTGACCCTGAGAACGCCGACGCCATCGATGCCACCATCGCCCGACTTGCCACGTACCTCGACCTTGACGAACCCGGCCTCCCGCAAGAGCCTTTGGGACAGCCGTTCAAACGCATCAGGTGGCATTTTGCCCAGAACACCGAGGAGAAGGGATTTCCAATCCTCTTCGTCCTCCGGGCCATCATCCGCCAAGACCTCGATCTCGCTTACCTGAGTGGTCTCGGCCTGCTTGGCGGCAAGCCGTTTCTGACGGGCCCTCTCACGCTCTTCCAGGGTAACCTGGTCATAGATCGCTCGGGTGCCGCCCAAACTCGAAATCGCTGACCCGGCCTCAGTCAAAGCCCAGACCCCACGGGACGAGTTATCCAGAGCATCGCCGCGCTTGAGGTAAGTTCGCGCCCAAGCGAGGTAGTAGTTCACCCGCGTGCGGTTATCATCACGCGGCATGGTGAAGGCTTGTTCAGCTTCTGTCACGCCTTCCAGTTCGATGACCTTCTCATCGAGTTCCTGGATGGTGGCGGAGCCTCCAAGGTCCTTGAGAGCCTCGACGGTAACCAGCATCATGCCGGGTAGGTCCGGAAGGGTCTCAGCATCAATTTCAAAACGTCTGGTCATACCTTGCCTCACGCCGCATAGCGCCCCTCTTCAACCTTCTCGGCCTGTCCAAGGGCAGCAAGGCTGTCGAGCAGTGGTTGCACCGAATTGGTCCGGGCGCGCATGAAGCGGCGGGCGATCTGTTCCGGGGTGGCCTCGCCCATCTCGGACAGCGCTTCTCGGACAGCGGCGATCTGGTCGGGGAGGGTTTTGGGCCAGGGGGCTTTGTCCAACTTGACGACGAGGCCCACATCGAGTTCGGCCTGTTTGCCCTTGCTTGCCTGTGCGCCGGTGGGGTTCTGGTACTCGGGGCGGAGCCAGCGGATGTGGCCCTGCGCCTCTTCTTCGGCGCGTTCCTTGTTCAGGGCGACGAGGCGAAAGAGGATGTCTTCGTCGCTCAGCTCCACGGGCCAGCCATAGGCCTCTGCCACGGCGACGTCGATCTGGTCGTGCAGGTCCTTGAGGATGCCGATGAGGCCTTGATCGTAAATATCGCGGTCCTTGCCCTCGATGGTGTCCCCGGCGCGGAGCTTTTCCAGCACGTTGTACATCTGAGTCAGGGTCAGTTTGGGGTGGGCGGCCTGCTGACGCTTGCGGTGGGCGTCGAGTTCCTCACCCAAGGCGCGGAGGTGGGTGCGCTGGTCGTCGGTGAGGTCGGGGAAAGGGAAAGGGTTGAAGCACTGAGCGTGATTGTAATTTGCATCATTGCCTACGCCTAACCAAGCTCCAGCGGCGATTGACCACGTCACATGAATACGTGACGAGAGGACAGCGATTGTTTCTGCGCTGTCCAAACAAACTGCGATAAGTTTTGCATCGGGAAGGACATCACCTTCTAGGAATCCGAAGACCCGATGCTTGGCGGTCCGACACGTTCCGATGTAGCGCTGCAAACCCGAAAGCGATTGCCTCATCTTGCTTCGCGGTTCCGCGAATATCCAATAGACCTCCTTGTAACTCAGGCGTTTTTGCTCATCTCGCTTTGGCTTCACCAAGTCCATTATCTGCTGAAACAAGTCTGGATGGTTAGCTTTTGCTTCTTGTTGCGAGAGGCCCCAGAAATCAATGATTAAACCGGGTTCAGTAGCCGCCAAAAACTGCTTGCCGTTAATGTACCTTTTTAGCGTACCGTCGCGCAAAGCGTTCTCGTACTTGGCACTCTCGCTTTGTGCGACTCGAAAACCTTCGCCCAATGGAGTGACGCCTTGATATGCAAGGTCGCTGTTAGCCGCGAGAACTGAAGCGCTGGCAACATCGGCACCTATCTGCAAGTTCGTAAAGATCTTGCCTACTCGATGTTCAAACGTGACCGGTGTTCCATCCGCCTCACTGATTTCTCGTTTTCCCTCGATTGCAACAGTCAGCAGTCGCCCCGCCCTGTTGCCCGCCGCTCCCACGGTCATGGCGATCCGCACGGCAGCGCCGAAAAGCGTATCGACCCAAGGGTGATCGGGGATGGCAAACAGGATCGACAAAGGCTTTTTCGGGTCGTTCAGATGCGGCTCCAGCACGCGGCGGTTGAAGGTCTGGCGCAGAGAATTGGTGGTGATCAGGCCAAAGCGGCGGGTGCCCTTACCCTTCTTTGAGTCATATGCCCGCGCGGCCAGCGCCGCCTTTTCCCACCAGAACATCACCAGATCGGCACTTTGCGGCATCTTGGGGTAGGCGTTCCACAGCGCCTCAACATACCCATCACCCAGATTGTCGCGCATTCGCTTGTTCCCAATAAACGGCGGGTTGCCAACGATGAACTCCGCGCTTGGCCAGACCGTCGGCTTAGGCTTGGCATAGTCATAGACCTGCACGCGAGCCTCGGGGTCCGGCACCTCTTCGCCGGTCACGGGATGGCGCTGGGTGGTCACGCCATCCCAGCGCGTGACCGGGTTGCCGTCCGCATCCATGCGAGGGGTCCGGTCGGACCATTCCAGCACCGCATCGGCGTTGCGGATATTCTTGAAGTCTCTGAGCACGGGTTCGGACGGCGCGGCAGTGCCGTGGGTGCGGTAGTGCCATTGCAGGTACCCGATCCACAAGACCAGCTCGGCCACGTTGGCGGCCCACGGGTTCAGCTCGATACCCAGAAACTGGTGTGGATCAATGGTAATGAAATCGATCTGCTCCTCGCCCAACTCTTTGAGGAGGGCTGTCACTTCACCCTCCAGCCGCTTCATCATCTCCAGTGCGACATAGAGGAAGTTGCCTGATCCACAGGCGGGGTCGAGCACGGTGGTCTCGCAGAGCTGATGGTGGAAGTCGCGGACCAGCTTGAGCGCGTCGTCGGGTTTGCCATCCTCGGTCAGGCGTTGAACGGCGGCCTGCACATCGCGCCAATCCGCCCGCAGCGGGTCCATGATGGTCGGCGTGACCAGCCGCTGCACATAGGCACGCGGTGTATAGTGCGCCCCCAGCTTGTGGCGCTGGCGTTTGTCCAGCGCCCGTTCGAGCAGCGTGCCAAAGATCGCCGGTTCGACCTGTTTCCAGTCCGCCTCGGCGGCCTCGATCAGCAGACCCAACTGCAAGGTGTTGAGCGGCAGGGCGTCGGCTTCGCGGAACAGGCCCCCGTTGAAGCGCTTGAGGTCCTGCATGAGCACCTGGGAGAACCCGCCCGTGTTCATGGTCTCCCACAGCCCCCTGAGCGCCGGTTCGGCATGTTCGGGGTGGCCCCGCAGCTTGCGCAGCAGGTCTGTGAAGCTGCCGCGCGGGATCAGGTCCACATCTTCGGCGAACATCGAGAACAGGCAGCGCATGAGGAACCTAGCCACAGCTTCACTGTCGTGGCCCTGACCCTCGAAGCTCTTGCCCAGCTCGGCGAGATGCGCGGCAATGTCGCGTGTGACCTCAGCGGCCTTGAGCGAGGGGTCGAGACTGTGAGGCTCGGTCCAGATGGTGCGCAGAAGGTCGCGGGTTTCCTCCTTGCGCAGGTCTTCAAGGGGAATGCGGTAGCGGTTGCCATCGGGGAACTGGTTGTAGCCCTGACCCTGTTTCGAGAAATCGGCATAAAGCTCGATCACATGGCCCACGTCCACGATCATCAGGAAGGGTGGCCAGCCATCCTCCTTGGCCACCGCACGGGCGTAATTGTCCGCCTGGTTGCGCGCCTTGAGCATCGTATCGTCGAATCCACGTGTTCCCCGCCGCCCGTGTCCCTGTTGCTTGGGTGCCTGGTCGTCGCCCAGCAGAGACAGCTGGTCGCGGTCTTCACGACCGGGCTTGTGGCTGCCTTGCTTGGCCTCCAGAACGAAACACCCACGCCGGTAAAGGTCGATCCGCCCCCGGCGTTCCCGCCCGGTGTGGGTAAAGGTGACAGGCCGCTCGAAACGGTAGTCGTTGTTCTGACCTTCGGCATCGGCGACTTTGACCGGGTCCACACCCAAAAGCTGCACCAACTCGCTGGCAAAGCTCTGGAAATTTGCCATCTCATTGCCGCCGGATGCCTGCCAGCGGGCTACGAACTCATCCAGGTCTGTCGGCGTGACGCTCATCTATGTCCCGAACCCTACAACTTTTGGGAGAAGCCTAGTTTGGTGCCAGACACATCACAACGGTGTTTTGCCACGAAGCGTTGAAAATCAACGAATTGAACAGCCTGCCCGCCCCGACATCACCTGGCGGGGCACTCAACTGTTTCACCCATCCCCACCCACAGGAGCCACACATGCCTCACCCCCCTGACCAAGGGCCGACGCCCCCTGCCCTGCCGAATGGCCACGACCGTCCCTCGCTGCCGCCTGCTATGCCACTCACGGTCGATGACATGTTGATGGGTGGGCTTGCCATCGATGCCTGGTTGAAAGTGTCCCGGTTCGGCATGACCATCGGTGACGATGCCACCATCTTCGACAGCATTCCGGTCGAGCTGCATTTTGCCGAGGTGCAGTATTGCTTTGGTGTCCGGTACGGCAACCCCGCGATCTATTCTCGGAGCTACGATCATGTCACCGACACACGAGGCCGATACTGGCACGAGGTCCTGCGCCTTGCGCGGGAGGTCGATCCGGAGGCAGCCGAGTTCCCCACCGCAGACGTGCCCTTCGTCTCTTGCCGCGCTCTGCGCGACCGCAGAGGGGACCTCTTGGCGGATGAGGGCGATGTCTTGGGCCATTCCATCTCGATCACCGGCTGGAAGTTCTTCCAGAGGTTCCTGCGCACCGCCCAGCGATCCGGGATCGACATCCACGTCGGTGCGGTTCGGCTTGACCTTGGCTTTGAGGCGCAATCCAACCAGAAAGGCGACTGGGGCGTGCTGACCTTCTCAAACATCCAGAGGCTGAAATGACGACATTCGGTCTGATGGGGGATCCCCACCTCGCAAAAAGCTTTGTCCACGGCGTGCCCCTGCATCGTCGGGGCGACCGGGAGGCCATGATCTGGGAGGCCTTCACAGCCAATCTGGAGTCCGCTGAGGCCGATCTGCATGTCTGCACGGGAGATGTGTTCGACCGCGCCATCGTGCCCTACGACGTCCTCCTGAAGGCCGCAGACATTTATCGAAAGGTGGCGTCCGAGAAGCCCCAGACCCGATTCGTCATCCTGCGTGGCAATCACGATCACCTCAAAGACCTGGAGCGGGCTTCGGCCTTTGATCTCTTCGCCCGATTGGTCTCCGATCTGCCCAACATCACCATCGTCACCGACCCGGTGATGATCGAAGGCTCCCTCTTTGTCGGCTATGATCCGATCATCCCCCTGACGGATCGGATCACCGAGGACCATCGCGGCGCAAAGGCCGCCTTCTTCCATGCCGAGACAGAAGGCTATGGCACTGACTTCAACGTGATTCCGTTCGGGAAGCTGGCTGACCTCAATATCCGAGAGGTCTTCAACGGCCACGAACACAAACCTGCGCGGTTCATCAAACAGGGCGTGGGTGTGACGGTTGTCGGCTCCCTCCAGCCATTTTCCCACGGCGAGGAGAGCGATGATGCGCTCTACGTAACCCTGCCCCTGTCTGACCTGGAGACTGCCGGAGACCTGAGCAACAAATCTGTGCGGGTGTTGCTGGAACCCGGTGAAACGCTGGACCAAGAGATCGACTGTCTGCAGCTGACCATAAAGCGCCGGACCGAGGCTGAAGCAGAGCTTGGCGAGGTCACGCTAGGCGAGTTCGACATCGACGCCCTGTTCAAGCAGGCCTTTTCCGAGGCACATGTCTCCGAAGGTCTGACCGACACCATGCTGCATCGCTTCCATGAGCGCCGCCTGGCCGGGGAGGTGTGAGCATGCTGACATCGATCTCTTACTCTGTCAGTTTTGCCACCACGGGCCGAACCCTGGAAGAGGACATCACCTTCCGTCCTGGCTTCGGTATCCTCACCGGGGCCAATGAGACAGGCAAATCCTTCGCCGTCGAGATGATCCGCTGGTGCCTGTTCGGCTCCGCTGCCCTGAGGGGCAAGATCAGCGACTACAAGAAAGCCACGGCCCGTCTGGCCTTCACCCTGAAAGGTGAGGCCTATGTCGTCGAGCGAACAGCGTCCAACGCGACCTTGTATCGTGGAACGGACGAGATTGCGGTTGGCACCAGCCCAGTCAATCGGAAGATGTGCGAACTCTTTGGCTTCGGTCTCGATGTGTTCGACGCCTCCTGCGTGGCCCTGCAAGGCGAGATCGAGGCGCTGGGGCTGATGAAGCCTGCTGAGCGCAAGAGGCTTGTGGATAGCGTCATTGGGCTGGGGGTGATCGAAGAGCTGGCCAAGTCAGCCGGTGACGAGGCCAACGCCCTGAAGCGCCGCGCCCGCGACCTCTCGGAAAACCTGCGCGATCCCGAGCCGCCGGTCCCGCCCGAGGGTTATCGCCCCTTGGCAGAGCTCGATGGGGAGCTGGCAAAGCTGTCTGCTGCGCGAACCCGACTCGATCACTTGCGCGGTCAGACCGCCGAGGTGCGGGACGCACCTGTCCCCCCGGTCGAGACCATCACGACACCGGCTGTCGATCTGGAACGGCAGGCTGATGAACAGGACCAGCTGCGCGCGCGGCTGCGATCTGCAGAGATGGAGCTGAGCGCCCTGCCCGCCCCCTCGCCATATGGCGAGGAAGAGCTCGCAGAGATGGACGCGCAACATGTCTTGTATCAGCGGTGGTTGGAAAAAGACCGCCTGCTGTCCCGCGCCCCCGATCCGGGTGTGACGGTCAAGACCGTGGAGGCCGCCATCGCCTTCCAGGAGGCCCAACATCTGCGACAGCGGATTGCCGATCTGGACGCCAAGGGGGTACATGTCTGTCCGTCCTGCCAGCATGAATGGCCGATGGAGGCCGCAACAATTGACCAGCTGAAGACCGAGCTTGCACCTCTGGCTGATGTCGAGAAGCCTGCAGGTCTTCCACAGGACAGACGGGCACTGGTGTCACTCCTGCGGGCCGCACAGGCCTGGGAGGACATTCAGGCTGACCTGCAACCGCTTGCGGAGGTCACGCCCTGTGACCGCCCTGTCCTCTCTGCAAACGAGATCGAAAGCCATCGTCACCGGAACGGCTTTGCAGTACGCCGGGACGAACTGACAATGGCGGTCGAACACCTTCAGTCAAGCCTGAAAGACGTGCCGGATTACAGGTCGCTCCTGCGGGAGCGCCAGCGGTTCGAGGACCAGCTCGTCTTGTACGAAACGCAGGTCCGGGCACACGCGACGTGGCTACACGCCTATGAGGTCGCAAAGGCCGAGATTGTGGACTTGTCAGACAGGGTAAAGGACTATGCCCACCTTGCGGAGCTGCGGAATGCCGTGGCAATCCATGACACCCTGCGCAGGCGTTACGAGACCGATCTGAAGGCCTATACGGAAAGCATGGACGCGGTGAGCACCATTCTGGACGAGGCAGAGGATTGGGACCGCGCACGCCAAGCATTGGCAAGCCTGAGGTCCATGGTCAAACAGCACTTGATGCCCTCACTCAACACGGTCGCCAGCCAGTACCTGGCCCAGATGACGGGAGGCGAGCGGTCGGTCATCCATGCGGATGAGGACTTCGCCATCACGGTGGATGGACAGGCGCTCAACACGCTGTCTGGCTCCGGCAAGGCCGTGGCCTGTCTGGCGCTGCGTCTTGGACTCGGGCAGGTTCTCACCCAGGGTGTCTTCCCGGTGTTCATCGGGGACGAGATCGACGCCAGCATGGACCAGAACCGCACGGCCAATACAGCTGCCCTGCTCGACAGCCTCAAGAGCCGGTTGGGCCAGATACTCCTGGTGACACACAAAAGGTCCGAGGCAGATTATGTGGTGGAGATGGGGGAGCGGTAGCGATACGGAGCGAACGGACGGGGGCAGCATGACAATCTTGAAACGGCTTTGGTGGCCCCTTACCCTCTTGGGCGTCATCTGGATGGTTCAGGTCGTGAACCTGATCACAGGTTATGCGCTCAACAGGTGGTTTGGCTTGCTCCCTCGGAGCTTCAGCGGGTTGGACGGGATCCTCTTCATGCCCCTTCTTCACGGCTCAGTGGCCCATGCTGCTGCCAACAGCGTGCCTTTGGCCGTTCTGGGCAGCCTGATGGCGACGACAGCCCACCGGGTTGCCTTGGCATCATCCGCCATGATCGTTGGCATTGGAGGGCTTGGCGTGTGGTTCTTTGGCAATACAGCCATCCATATCGGAGCCTCTGGTCTGATCTTTGGATGGTTCGGCTTCCTCCTGGCACGGGGACTCCTTGAAAAAAGGCCGATCCCGCTGTTGATAGCTGTCGGAGTTGCCGTGGTCTATGGAACCATGCTCTGGGGATTACTTCCGGGCCAGCCAGGTGTGAGTTGGGAAGCCCATTTGTTCGGTACCATAGCGGGTGTGGCTGCCGCGCATCAAACGCGGAGCGTCACCCCACGCAGATAGTGCTGGGGATGGTTGGAACGGCCCTTTGCTGCCATTCACTCGATGATCGGCATGCTGCGGCGCGGCCCGTCAGACCGGACATTCGCCACGAGTTTAATTTGTTTGTGTCGCGAGCTCATGATGCAGGCACTTGGAAGGAAGGTCGCCGGCGTGACTTCAGCACCTAATTTAGCTGGAAGGACGCTGCCCGGCACCATATCTTGCAATCATGAGTACAAATTTTTATCTCCCGCGCACACTCCTAGACGACAAACAAAGCTACAGTGAAGCCCAGCTTCTTGCAGGACAGCGCTTTATCGTCGTTTTGGCGGAACCTGGCGGAGGCAAAACGAGCCTGATGGAAAGCTTGGGAAGGCAAATGAAAACGCCTGTCCTAACAGCTAACCGCTTTATCCATACTGGCGTCGCTGGAAAGGGCGCACCACTTGTCATTGATGCTTACGATGAATTGGCAAAGGTTGACGCCAGCGGCATCGACAAGCTGCTTGCAGCCGCGCTTTCCGCAGCCCCTTCAAAGCTACTAGTTTCCAGTAGATCAAGCGAATGGGACAACTCAGCTAATAGCGTCTTTAAGGACTATTTTGGCGAGACGCCCCTTGTTGTGCGGTTGACTGAATTCACTGAAGATGAACAGAAGAGAATCTTTGAGAACTATATTCCAAGCGAAGATTTTGACGCTTTCCAATCCGAAGTTGCGAAATTTGACCTAGAGGCGCTTCTACCCAATCCGCAATTTCTCAAGCTGTTTGCAGACGCATACATTGAGAGTGGTCGTAAATTTTCCGACAAACGATCAATTTTCCAACAAGCGCTGGAAAGACTGGCCAAAGAAGCCAATGCTAGTGTGAGAAAAACTAGCGGTTCTGTGTCTGCCACCCAGAAGGCGCAAGCAGCATCGGAGGTCTTTGCAAAACTGTTAATGTCAGGTGCAGAAGGCGTGACAACCGGTGAGGCAAGCGAAGACGCTCTTTATCCATTCATGGAAACTCTGGTTGCGGACGTAGGCCGCAAGCAAACGATCCTAGCAACCCGTATGTTCAAACCGGGTGAGACTGTCGACAGTCATCGGCCAGTCCACAAGATCATCGCAGAGTATGCGGCAGCGGACTACCTTACAAAACGAATAGCCGACCCAAGTGACGCGCTTACACTTGAGCGATGCTTGCCAATCATAGCCCCAAACTCAACTGTACGTGATGAACTACGAGGACTTGTTGGATGGATGGCTTCGCTTGGAAATAAGCCCACACAAGACGCTGCCATTGACCTCGACGCTTACGCTGTTCTTGCGAACGGTGATCCATCGCAACTGGCCTCAACATCAAAGCGCCGCCTTGTTCGGCGTTTGAAGGACGTTGAGGACCAAGACCCGTATTTTCGTAGAGGTGACTTCTGGAGGCGTTTTAGTATCTCTGGCTTGTTCAATGCAGAAGTCGTTGATGAGGTTAGACCTCACATTTCCCCGCAATTAGACGGACAGTTTCGCGACCTAATTCTTGAAATGCTGGAAGGCTCGCCAGCGACGTCGCAACTGTCTGTTGAGTTGAGTGCGCTTTGTCTTTCGACCGAAGCAAATGAACATACGCGTGTCATGGCGGCTATGCTGTTGCTGGCAACTCCGGGATTTAGCCATGATGCCAACTTGGCTCAGTTGATCTTCCAAGCCGATCCCGTGCCTATGAAGGTAGCTGCAAAGCTAATCCAACAGTTGGGGGTTTCTCAATTTTCGATCAGCTATCTGACGGGCTATCTACGTGTCTTTGCAAACCTGTACCCACGAGCGAGACGGTCCAGTGAACGTGTGATTGGCGCTAGGTACTTTTTACGTAACCTTATCAAAACACTAGACTACAAGCAGACCACAGACTTGCTTGACTCTCTGTCGGCGGAATTGACGTGTAAATGTGGTCAGACAGCCCATGATTGCCACTGTCGAAATGGGACCAGCAAGATCATCGGGTTATTGTTGGATCATTATTGCGAGGTCAGCGACAAACCGTACGACCCAAAGCGTTTCTGGGGTTGGGTAAAGAACCTAAATTTCCATAGCTCTATGTCGCCAGATCGCTCAGCATCTGTCCGATTGCTGAAGGATGACGACGAACTTCGGCAAGGTATCATGCAAGTCGCCTTGGGCCAAGAGACCGATGCGGAAAGCATTCGAGAAATCCGGCTTGAGCAGTTTGAATGGCAATCCCACTCTGGTTTGCATTTCCAACCCAATGACTGGGAGTTCATGGCTGACCTAGCATTCAACAGCGATAATGTTGCACTGTGGAGTGAGTTTCTTGCCACCCACAACCACCATCGTGAACCTGAGCAACGCGGCCCCGATAAACTCCGCAGCAAAATGCGAATGCAAGCCAAAGAAAAAAGGACTTTTCTGGAGGAGTGGACGAAAAGAAATCGGAATTATCGACAAATGATGCGTGAGCATCGTGCTAGAAGATACTGGTCCGAAAGGAGGTGGAGGAGGCGCGATAAGGCCGTTGCAGATGCGAACCAAGCATCGTTGCTTAAAGATAGGGAGCTGATTGAGAACGGCAGGCACTGGTCATGGCTTTATCGGATTGCAAGCCTCTACCTGATCCAGCCAAATGATCTAGAGGAAGAGCTTGGCGGGCATGTCGATCACGAGAAAGCGTTGAGGAATTGCTTTGACTTTCTCGCTGAGTACGTTCCTTCGCTACAAGATGTCGCGCTTGGCAACTGGCACAATGTGGCTCGCGTGTTGCATGCAGCCTGCCTTGCCGAATTTCGAGCAACAGGGAAAATATCCCACATTTCGAAAGACACCCTAGAGATTGTGAAAACTGACCTTGGTAGTTATCAGGGTATCTCCGAAGAGGAAGCGAACGCTTTTGAGACCACAATCGACGTAGAAATTCTTTCGAATATGGCCGATTTGGAAAGCTTCTTGCGTCGATATGTCGAGCCCCAATTGGCGCAAGGAACCAAAGGCCACACCAACTCAAGCTGGCTTGGATACAAAGAGGAGTTCCACCCACTCCGAGCAAAACTGTCTATTGACTGGCTGGCTCGCTATCGAGCGCTTCCCTTCCACACTTTGGATACGCTATTCAACATCGCGGCAGGGTTTGCGGATCGTGAGCGGCTTAAGGAACTTGTTCTCGAACGCTGCGCCGAATTTATGTTTTTCTGGCCAAATAAGACTGAAGACGAAGAACTTGAGCAAAGGCGAGAGTTTTGGTTCCTGCGTGCGCTGTATTTCATCCCTGCGTTACCGGAAGTCTACTTTGATTGGCTTGCAGCAGACAAAGATACGGTTCTCGCAATCTATGAGCGGAGCGGACGAGGCAATCGCATCGACTATGAAGCGTGGCCAAGCCTGACCTCTTGCAAAGTCGAGGCCATTCTTGATGCGTTCATTGGGGTTTGGCCAAAAGTTCCCTTACCCGGCAGCCATGGCTCGGAAAGTCCAAAGGGTGAAAAAGCTTATCGTTGTCTTGCTGAACTGGTGTGGTCAATTTCCAGCGATCATCCTGACGCAGCAATACCCGTGTTAAAACGCATGATCGCTGATAGTCGTTACGCTGATATGGTCAAAGACCTCAAAAGCATACGCACCGCACAGACGAGAAAGAAGTTTCTTGCAGATTTCACCCCACCGACGCCACGGCAAATTGTGGAAATGCTAGACCACGGCGCGGTTGTAACGGTCGATGGGTTGAGAAAGCTCGTGCTGCACGAACTATCGCAACTTCAAGCTGCAATAGACGGTGGAGAGTTCGATACGGCAAAGCTTTTCTACGCTGGAGATAAGAGGCTAGATGAAGAACCGTGCACCAAGATCATTGCTGAACGGCTAGACCTGATACTGAGGCCTCAAAGCATTACAATAACTCCAGAACACCATCTAAAGCATGATAAGCGCTGCGACTTTACGGCTGGAAAGCTCTTAGGCAGCGAAAGACGTCTGCTTGTCACCGAGGTCAAAGGGCAATGGCATTCAAAGCTGTACGAGGCTGCTTCTGAACAATTGAATAACTTGTATGCGATCCACCCAGATGCAGAAAAACAAGGAATCTATCTTGTCCTTTGGTTTGGCGAGAACGAAAAAGTTGCAGGAAAGAAGAGACACGGCATCAAAAACCCGATCGAGCTAAAACGTAACCTAGTAGCCGAAATCCCGCTAGAGCTTCGAGGCTTACTTGATGTTTTCGTTTTGGATATTTCTAGAAAGTAAGAAGCGCATCGATATATTTTTTTGAAACCTTTTTTTGCGACCATGTGCTATCGGAAATACGCTCCAACTTCCTCCCTACCAAGAATCCCGCTAATGTAGGTCAGCTTCTACGGGTGACCAGGACTGCCCACGTAAATGCAGCGAATGGCCACTTCCCGCCCCGATTCGCAGAATAATGCACCCATAGATGCGTGCGGCTCAACCATTAGCTCATAGCTGACTTCAGGCTTTCCATCTCAAGGTCGCAGCCGCGCTCTTCAGTCTAAAACATCCCGCCAAGGATGCTTCGGTTGGAACCCGACCATTTCCTTGGCCTTCTTGTTTGCAAAGAAAGTTTCATGTGGATGGGGATATACCTGCTGGTCCTATGTGCGGTCTGGCGTCCGTAGGATGCTGGCTTTGTGTGTCCTAGAACCTGATGAAGGGGTCCTAGGCCCTGATGAAGGGGTCCTAGGCCCTAAACCGAATTTAACATAACTAGGGTCTAGATACTACATGTTGTGTGTGGTGTTCTGGAAACTAGGGTCTGGGGCCGAGGACCGGGGCGGGTGGGTTTCAGATCAATAATGTATCAAAACCCTGATACATTCGTGTAAAATCGTATAAAAGAAGGTCAAAATTTAACAGATTTGACACAAATGTATCACGCCAGAGGTTGTTTTGGACCACTTGAAGGGCAGTTTACGGGTCCCCATATACCAGTCATGACGGACCGAAAATCACCCCATTTCGTGATTTTTACCAAGATTGGATTCACTTGAAACAATTTTGATCCGAAATCCCCATACTTTAATAGACTTATTTTTTACCCTCTCTCCATTGCGAAGAGGAAAAACCAGAGGAATAAGAGAATAGCTATAAAGAGAAAGTTGATTTTTATTTCTTGTTCCTAAAATCATTTTTGTATCACTCTCCCAACACACGCTCCGCAGTGGCCCCAAGCCTCATTAAGCTATCCTTGTGGCCCACTACCCCAAGATCGCACTCCACGGTGCCTCCCTGGCTCTCGTTTGGGCCTTCTCGTCCCTTCCCCACCACCTCATGTCGACTCCAGACTGATATATGGCCCGAATTGGCCTCAAACTGTCCGACCATGGCCTGCCCACAGTCTCTGGCTGACCACCCCTATATCTAGGGGTAGTGGTCCCGGCCCCAGGTCCCATGTTTCCCCAGGACCGGGGCCTCTGCCTACCTCCCCAGGACCTAGGCTTACCCATCCCTCCAGACGACTGTACTGTGGCTGAATTACAACATTGTAAATCGGCGTTACTCTAGCAGTACCAAGCAGAAACCCCCTTCAAAACCCGCCCGACAGAGAACCATATCAGCGATATGAGACACAATCAGCATTCCCAACAAAGACTCCTTGCCCTCTGCGAGAAAACCGCAGTCGAGAAGCGGGTAACATTCGCCAAGGCTGTAAAGCTCGTGATGGATGATCCCAAGAACTTCGACCTCATGACCCAGGCAGCTGGCCTGCGCTGGAAGGGGGAGAAGATCAAATCCCCCACAGTGAGATACTGGATCGATCCGGTTCGGAAAGGTTACTTGAAGGCCTATCCCAACATCGAACAATACCAGAAAGACCAGATCGTTGCGTTCCTTCCTGTCAGTGACCGGGACCGCAAGGAGGCGATGAAGAAACAGGCCCGTGAACTCCTTCAACTGGGGTACACCATAACCGCAACTGCCAAGGCACTTGGAACCTCTCGTGCCAAGGTCGCCTCGTGGTCGTTAGAACGTGTCATCCCATGGCATGCAGACGCATTGTCATTGCATTACCACAATGTCTCCGGACGTGAAATTGCCCGGAGACTTGCACTCACTCAACGCCAAGTGGCCTATTTCCTGAAAGGCAAGCCACGCGGCCCACTGTATAATAAACAGTAAGGTGGCTCCGTACCGCAGCCACTTTCGGAATATCTAAAGCCCGGCGCTTCTTAGGCAGCGCTGGGCTTCTTCATTTTATCTTCACACCGACCAGAAAAAGGACCGGCCCAATGACGGGGACCGCATCAAGACCTGATGTCTACACTCACGTAACCAATCACATCATAGATGCCATGGAGCGCGCTGGGGACTTCCAGCTTCCCTGGATCAGCGACGGTGGTGCGAGATGCACCAGACCGGTCAATATCGCCTCAAGACGTTCCTACAATGGGGTAAACGTACTGAGCCTCTGGATCACGGCCATATCGCGGGAGTACACCTCTAACCTCTGGGGGACCTATCGCCAATGGCAGGCTGCGGGATGTCAGGTGCGGAAAGGCGAGAAGGCCTCGGTGATCGTGTTCTATCGCAAGCTGGAGACCGAGAATGACCAGGCCGAACGGTTCATCGCAAAGGCCAGTTGGGTCTTCAACGCGGCGCAGGTGGACGGATACTTGGCAGCAGTGACCGATCTGCCCGATGGTCCCTCCTTTGACCCTCTGGCGCAGGCCGAGGCCTTCGTTACGCATACCGGGGCCAAGGTCGAGGAACGCGGAGACCTGGCCTGCTACATCCCCACTCAGGATATGATCCTGATGCCAGAGCGACGGCGGTTCACAGGGACACGCTCTGCAACGCCCTGTGAGGCCTTTTACAGTACGCTTTGCCATGAGCTGGTCCATTGGTCCGGTTCCGAGACCAGGCTTGATCGTGATCTGACCGGCAGGTTCGGCGATCACGCCTACGCCATGGAAGAGCTGGTCGCTGAACTGGGATCAGCCTTCCTCTGTGCCGACCTCGGGATTTCCAGAACGCCGCGTGACGATCACGCCTCTTATATCAAGTCCTGGCTCGTGGTCCTCAAAGAGGACAAGCGGGCGGTCTTCACAGCAGCGTCCAAGGCCGCTCAGGCGGCGGAGTGGCTCCTATCAAAAGGACAAGGCATGAATCACCAGCCAAGTGATCTCGCTGCATGATTAGAGCCTTGCCAATTTACCTGATCGTTGGACCTACCATCCTTTTTGGAGACCAACGGCCACGCCGCAATCGAGTCAATCAAAAAACCGTTTGGCAAACGAGAAACCTTGACCATCGTCCCGTTCAACTTGGGTCAGGACGTGCAGGGATTTGTCGGAAGTAGAGAATGATCGCATCAATATCTTCCGGCGTCATCCGACTGTAGTAGCCGTAGCCCATGGGAGGCATCATCGGCGACCCGTCCGGCCTAGCACCCATGGTGATCATCTGCCTGACCTCCTCATCACTCCACTTGGCAATACCGTCCTCAGGATGCGGCGTCAGGTTAGACGAAACCGATGTCCCCCACGGTCCGTGAAAGGAAAATCCACCTGCGCCAAGCTGGTTGATCCAATCCGGACCCATCGGGCCCATGGGACTATGACACTCAACACAATGCGCCACCGGACCAGCGAGATATTCTCCATATTCGACGGTCACGCCTTCTTCAGGATGCGCAACCTCGCCAATCGGTGGACCATAGGACGGCGGCAGCGGTATGTTGTAAACACTCTCGCCCGGGTCATTGGCAACCGCTGGAACACTGCGCATATACATGACAATCGACATGACGTCGTCGTCTGACAATTGCCGATACAGGGCTATCGGCATGGGCGGTCCGATCACACGGGTTCCACCTGGGGTCACTCCCTCGCGGATCGCGCGAGCAAATTCCGCATCCGTCCATTCCGCAACACGGCCCCCCGGCGTGATGTTCGGAGCAATTGCAGTAAACCCTGGTGTTTGTTCGACAAGACGCCCTGCTTGGTTCATCTCCATGACAGGACCTTCAGGTCCAAGTGGTGTATGGCAATTGCCACAACCCGCTGGCCCTTCAACAAGGTATTTGCCCCGTTCCAAAGACGGCTCGGCCAACACCGTTGTCCCGGAAAGTATGATCGCGAACGCGTAGACACCATGTTTCATGGTATTTCCTCCCCTTGAGGCCCCAATTCTGACACGGATGCGTGAGTCGTCCCAAGCAGTTTGAACGCCACCAAGGGACATCAAGATGCATGCCCATCGGCGTCGGCCCCAAACGACTGCTCAGAAGGTATTTCCATATCTCGAACCAGTCTGGAGCTGAGACTGAAGGCCATCAAAGCTGGAAACACGGCAGCGCCGAGAAACATGGTTTTCACCCCGAAGACATCGGACACGATACCGGCCAGCGCTGGACCCGAAACGCTACCTGCGGCATAGGCCAGGAGCGCGACCGTGAAGGCCATTGAGGGCAGCGACGGAAACAACCGGTCTGACCAAAATGCGAGCACCGCGCTCGTCATCATCACGGCCATGCCCTGCGCTCCGGCCGATGGAATGAGGGCAATCCACACCTCGGGCCAAAGCACGATAAGCACCATCGACATCGCACCGGTCGCCATCAGCGCCCGCAGCAACCCTACCAAGCCGATCCTGTCTCTCACATATCCCGTTGCAAGCCCGGCCAGTCCGAAAACCCCGTAGATGAGAAACAGCGCTGCAGGACCACTGCCCTCCGGCAACCCCGCGACCGGGCCTCGTTGCCGAACATAGTCAGCTGCAAAGGAAATGTAGATTGCGGAGATCGCGCCCAAGACAAATGCGACGGCATATAAAGGAACAGCTTGCCAGTCGAGCAGTAGGCGTCTGTCATCCTCCGAGACATGGGCTGGAGACGGTTCGACTGCGCGCAGATTGGTCCAGTTTGCAATGGCGGCGAAAGCCGCTGCACCGGCGAAACCTATCCAGCAGACCCGCCAGGACAGGTCAGCAGACTGAGCAGCTAGAGCCGCAGCCGCCGCCAAGAGAATACCGATGCTGGTGCCAGTACTGATCAGCGACAATGCGGTCGGACGCGCGGCATTCTGAATCTTGCGATTGACGGCGTCGTTGAAAGGCGTCCATGCAAACCCGGCACTGGACGAGGTGAGAAAGACCCCAATTGCGAGAAGAGCAATGCTCGTGGTCCCCGCGACGATTGCCATGCCGAAGGCGGCCGATGCGAGACCAGTGACGACGGGTGCTTTCGGACCAAGTCGTGTGAGCATTGTCTGCGCGAGGATGAGAGCGGCAAAGAACCCCAGAAAGCCAAATCCGGAGACAAAACCCACAGTCGAGGCTGACATGTCGAACTCGGCTTTCAGTTCTGGAACGAACAATCCAAAGCCCATGCGCCCTGGCCCATAACTTATCGCGGTTGCGATAAAGCCAGCAGCAGAGAGTGTGCGAAAGTACGTCATTGCCTACCCTGTGGGTAAAACAAGACCTCGCGGCTGCAAGTTCCATTTCAAGAGAATCCGCGGTTGCTAAGCTCGATCATATACCAGATGTATTGACGGGCTTTGCGGCGTTGAGATCGATCAACAGTCGCAGCAATTCGCTCCATTAGGTTGTTGGGGCTGTTAGAGCTTTCCCTCAGACAACATGATCAACCATACAATTCCACCAAACACGGCTGCCATAGCTGCGAGACGGAACAGGAAGGGTAGCAGAACCTGTATTGCCCAATTCAGGAGCCACAGAGCGACGCTCACAGCAAAAAAGCCTCCAAGAACGCCACCACCCAACCGCTGCCAGACTGGTACTCCACTATAATCGGGGTGGGAGAAGGCCACCCAAACACCGCCGCAGACACCTACAATGATGCAGGCCCACATGAATATCGCCCCAAATGTCGTCTCAGGTTCAAATGCATTTGCAGTTGACGACGCCTGAGGCTTGGGGGTGCGCATTGTTTTCGACCGCTTGGGTCGAACTGGATTTGCAGTAGACTGTTGTGCTCTTCGGGCCTCGGCACCCAAAGCGCCATAAACTCCAACACTTCCTTGACCATTCAATCCATTAATATAGTCAAACGCGTCCCTGGTTTTTTCCCATTCTGGCTTGGACATATTACCCCCACAAACGTCAGCATTCGTGACCATACCAGAAAGTAATCAAAATGTCAGGAGCGCCGAGCTTTGCCCCCTGTGGAAGACGCAGTTTGCAAACTGTCGTTTGAACGGTCTGCGTGGTAGCCTTAAGCTTTAAGTAGGAGGATCAACCATGTTCAGGTTCGTCATCGCGCTCGGCTTAGGCCTGTGGGCATCTGAGAGCGACGCGCAGAATTGCAAAGAAATCAAATTCGCACGGGGCAGCTCATCCGGTGTCGTGAACGAAATGATCGGTTTCAACGAGTATCACTGCTATACCTTCCGCAGTGGTGCGGGACAGACAGCCAGGTTGACATTATCTGCAAGTCCCTTTGCCTGCTTCACAGTCCGGGACGTCGTCGACTGCCAGGATGAATACACCTTTACAACCCAAGCTCGATCATACGAAATACTCGTGAGCACCTTTGATCGTCGGGCCGCCTACGGGCCATACGCACTGCAGCTTTCGATCCGCTAAACTCCAGACCAACAATCTCGATGTGGCATTATCATTGGGCTCGTCGGGGCGGCAAGATGTACTCGCGTCGTCGTAAGGGCACTTTCCAGTTCCACCAGGGTCGCGTCAGTTCTGGCAAAGCTACTATGATAGCACTCACAAAACTCCTAAATCGCCCCGATTTTGTGTGACCCCATTTGGCGCAAGACCCTGATTTACCACCCAAAAAAGGGTGTACACCTTCCCTCGACCGAGCGGTCTCCTGCCAACAGAGTAGGTCCATCGAGAGGCACAACCCGCCCCTCGGTGGGGCCACCTGAGGCCCACGCGGAACAAACGCTCGCTAGCTCCCTTGATGGGGCGCTCAGGCCATAGCTCTGCCCTGTTGTAGACAGGGTGAAACAAGCCGGATTGGTGGGGATTGGCGTTCCCCCAATGAGACAGTGCCATAAGGCCTGACCTGCGGGGTCAGGGTGGACAGTTCGGCCAGAGAAAGCGAAGAGACAGACCTCCTGTCAGCTTCTGCAGGCATGTTGCCATCGGTTCCTGACGGTCCGAGGTCAGACAGCCTGTGGCGGGCGGGTGAGGTATCGTCTCGCGACCCAAGCGAGCTTGGGTGGGTCTGACACACCTGCGCGTTCAAAGTCCGGTCTCCCCGGCCATCGACACGGCACATGGCACAACAGTCGATGAAATTCTTCAACGGCAACACCCCCGGTCTACGTTCGGCCAACCGAACCTGAGCCCTGAGCTCTGGGACCTCGGGGTGTTGCCTGACATGGGCCACCAGAAGCGTGACCCATGACGGCAACATCCCCCATTGGAGAACCCCCATGACACGTATCAATTTCACCAAGCTTGCGCTTGCCAACAGCGATGACCAGTTCCTTGCAGCGATTGCCTCGATCCAACGTCGAGGTGAGACCGTCCAGCTCGACATTCACCTGTTCTTGGTGGCGGTCGCCTCCCGATGGGCCAGCACGGGCGATGTCCGACCAGCAGTCAAGATGATCAACAAACTGATCGATGCCCTGCCCCAGGGCATCCGGTCCAATGCCATCAAGGCCTGGGTCGAGACCCATCTCGGGTTTCAGTGGGACCAGTCTGGCATGTTCAAACCCGGCGACCTGAAACATTCGGACCTCGCGATCAAGAAACTCGCCAATGTCCGCTGGTGGGAGTTCAAACCAGAGCCCGACTACAAGCCGATGGATTTCACAGCGTCGGTGCTCACGCTGATCAAGAAGGCCGACGACCGGGTTCGCAAGAACGACCCACGGGACGCGATCAACAGCGACATCCTGAGGGCGGTCAAATTCGCGGCCTCCGGCAAGACGCTTGGCGTGGAAGACCTGCTTGGGGCCATACAGGCTCTGGACCCTCAGGATCTGGCACAGCTCCTTGCTCATCTCTCAGCGCCTCAGGAGCAGCGTCTCGCGGCCTGAAGAGACCCTTTCGCTCCGGGTGGAGGGACCCCTTGTCTTCCGTCCACCCGCCAATCCTACCCCATTTCAGATGCGAGGACAGGACATGCTGAACATGTACTCGGACCACTACAAGCTGAAGGCCCATCACGTCGATGTTGCCAGCCGACGGCGGTTTCGGATCAGACCGAAATGGACGACGCGGAAGCCGAACATGACGGGTGAACAAACTGTAGTACCTAAGGACCCGGATCAGCTTCTGGAACTGCTGGCACAGAGCTGCGCTGAGGCTGAGCGTGTTGCTCTGACCACGGGGTTAGAGAGCCATCAAAGACACGCGCAGACAGCGAGAGATCGACTGGTCGCCTTTCAAGGAAGTTGTGGGACGAAAGCACCCAAAAATCATCTCTAATAAACACATTACAATTTACCATTCCTTTCCACACTGGAAGTTGCGATTACAGAATTGACAAATTCTCATTTCTCCTCCTATTTCTCTTTACTTTCCATTTTCCTTTGAAGTCAGTGTTCTATAAACTTCTTACTCTGATAGAATAAAAGGTCTTTTCTCTACTTTGACATTTTCGCAAAATCCTTTCGATTGTCATTAAAATCCAAAATAGGCACAAGTCGACAGTCACTATAGATGTTACCCTGCTAGAATAAACAAAAAATCTACCCTTGGTTGTTTCCAGGATACTAGGACCCTCTTTAGTAGATTTCACCAGAAGGTACGGCTTGATCTTGTGAAGACGCTCCGCGCAGTGGCTCGTCGGCAAAGTGTGCCAACCGATCAAAGCTAAGAATTACTAACCACAAAATGCCTTACACCAGCAGGGTTGGGCAATTGGTGGCTACAAAGTGGTCTTCGCCCCATCTAACTTGGTCATCAGAGAGCACCGCTCTCGTTATTTCCCGTTTTCTTCGGAGTTGACAAATGAGACCACGTGGTTTGACGGCACGTACTTACTACCGTGCTTTCCTCACCCGCCAGATTGAGATTCACGCAGTCGAGAACCGCCTTACCTTTAATACCGCTGCGAAAGAGGTCACTACACGTAGCGACATGTTCGAAGCCGTTACAATGTCCATGGGCAATCACTGGAAAGCCGCACCTTTGACCAATGCCATGATCCGCGGTTTGAGGGACAAAGCCAAACTCGATCTTGCAAAGCTCTTCCCCAACCTCAGCGACGAACAGTTGATCGAAGCGGCCCCCTACTTGAAGGTCAAACAGCGCCCCAAGGCATTGTTGAATGCGAAGAAGGCAAGGGAGTATCTGAAGGGCTGCAAGACTTATGAGTTCGCTGCCTACCGGCTCGGAGTGTCAATACAAACCGTTTATAGAAGAGCGCCAGTCCATGGTGACCGAACATGGGAAGCAAAAGCTTTGGAATTGCTGCAATCACCACAAAAGCCTTCGATCTCAGAGATCGCCCGCGCTCTTAACGTGTCGTATCGAAAGGTCCGCTACTTCTTGCAAGCCAAAGGCAAGGGCGCAAAAGCTGACAACACATAGACATGAGGCGCCAGAACAAACATTCAACTAACGCCCTATACTAACTGAATTTGAAAAGCTGGTTCCGCCTCCCAAGCTCAAATGTACTGAGACACTGAGACACTGAGACAAAAACCAAGGGGAGGCCAAGCCTCCCCTCTCTCTCTGAATCTCCCAAGGGACGTTTGATCAAGCCGCACGGCTCTGTTGATCCCACTGCCGTGCGAGAAATTGCGGATCAGCCCCAACCCACTGCGAGTCCGCTTTTGCCCAGAACCTATGGCGGCCACTCGACGTACGAATCTGATTTTCGGATGCTTGGACATACCCCAACTTAGTCAAAGTCCTTGTGAACTCACGCATTGACCGATTTGCCGGACCAGAAATCCTCTGCTTTACCTCCCACATCAGATCGTCGAGCTGGAAGATCTCTTCGCTCAAAGGCCATTCCTTGTTGGCAACCATCTCCTCGATTGTGCGTGCGACAGCGGGTTTAGATTCGGAGATGATCCGGCGTTTTGCCGCCGTCATCGGCGGCCGCGCCTTGGGTGCATAGCTTGAAATATCCCGGTTGAGCAAAAGGTGGAGAAACGCAGGGGCTTGCGCAATTCCGTCCGCGAAAAGCCGGAGGTAGTAGGCCTGGTCTTGCTCTTCCGCAGGCGAAACAATGAACATAAACCTACGGTCACTCTCCTCAATCTTGATCGGAAGCTCATGGTTTGAATAACCAATAATCAAGCGCGGTGTGGTTGCAACGTATTGAGGTACGTTCTTTTCGTTCACCATGATTTCTTCTTCGGTGATCCATGGCTTCAATTCATTGTAGGTATCGATCTTGTCAGCCACACTGATCTCTTCCAAGACAAGGACCTGGCGATTGCCCATCGGCGCGTTGAAGTCGGAGGTCAGTTCCTTGTTCTTAACGATGCAGACATTATGGTATCCGAATAAGGCCTGAAGCAATTCCGTAAGAAAGCTCTTACCAATTCCTTGTGAACCAATAATAAAGATGGCGTGGTTGATCTTTACCCACGGCTTCTGAACCGAATGGGCAAGCGAGTCCAACAGGTGACTGCGGTCTACCTCGTTCGGAATGATTTCTGCGATGTGGTTGGTGATGATGGAAGCGTCACCCGGCATGGCGACGAGCTCAGACGACCGCCATAGATTAAATGAGGGGCCGGAATCAGCCTCGATCAAAACGTCGATCCGTCCAGGATAATACCCTGCGGTTTCAACCACACGCATCCGTTTGTCTGACAGCAAAGTCGTTGCCGGGCTTTTCATGTAACGCATGTGCTGGTCGTTGACATTCATCTTGGAAAAACTCTCCTTGTCGCTGACCCGAAAGAACCTCTCCCGCTTGGTAGCGAAGACCATAGTGCTCAAAAGCTCAGCTTGTTCAGTCGAGCAGTCGCCAAAGGCAATTGGCGATCCAACATGGCGGTTAGTTGAATGGACACAGGAGGTGCATTGCGTACAGGCAAGGACCTCTTTGAGGTGGTTGCATGAAGTTGGCCCATTCAAGCTCTCAAAGAGCTTCTGAGTCTCGTCGGCATCATAGCGCGGGTCAGCACTTGAGATTTCATGGAATTTGTTTTCGCCATCCTGACAGTGAACCAATGCCGCGCCCACGGCCAGCCACTCATTGTAGCTGTGCTTGTCAGCGCGCTTGACCAGATCGTCGATAGCGGGACAAGCCGTGCGGATTGCCTCGAATGACGCTTCGCCTTCGGCCCGACGTGCATTGTTTTCCCGAGGACGGTATGCCTTTGAGGGCGCGTTTTGGGAGTTCGCGCCAAACCGAACAAATTCTTGTATGGGCAACCGACGTTCTGGGTGATCTTCAACAAGAGAGACCGGCTTTGGCGGATTTGTTTTATGGTTGAGAGTGCCCGGCATGCGTGTGATCCGTGACAAATCGTACACAGGATCAAGCACCCATCCCCGGCTTTTGAATGCCAAGGCGATCTTCTCATGAAAGGCCTTGGACATCACTTCGAAGCGCAAGCGCGATGCTTGGTCCGGGTATAGAAAGGGTTCGTCGAACAAGAACTGGAAGTAAAAGCCATTTCCAGAGTCAATGATCCTCGGGGGACGAGGAAGCTCAAATTCATCGAAGACTTCAAGGACCTCTTCCAAGCTGGACGGACAACGGTCGTCAGCTGCGTGAATCGACTTGTCGCCCTGCCGAATGTCAACATCCAGAAAAACCCCAATAGATGCGGCGAAGTCTTCCGAGCGACCGCGTCCCGACTCAGGCACTTTACCCAAGAGATGGAAGGAATGATAAGCATTCAAATCTTGCGCTTGGGTCAGGGAGTAGGCTGCGGCCGAGGCCAGTTCTTGAGTGGAGAAGAACTTGGTCTCAGAAAACTTCCGTGTAACCGGATCGATCAAATTCACGGAAATGAAGGCATTCTCGACAAGACCGTAAAGCTTAGTGAGTTCGTCCATCTTCTGCCTCCTCAACGGCACTGTTCAGCGGATGTGTTGAAAACTCCGGTCGGCTGTGTCTCATTGGCCTTCAGCCAGTCGTGGATAGCATCGGGGCGATAGAGCACCTTGCGGCCAACCATGATACGCGCCGGACCCTTGCGAATGGTATGCCAGCGAGCGAGCGTCCGCTCGGACACACCCAACATGTGGGCGGTGTCCTTCGGGGACAGGTAGTCATCTTTGAGAGGCATCGAATAATCTCCTTTGGGTGTTCGATGCAGCTGATGTGTGCGCAATTCCGTGGATTACAAACCATGGCATGATTCAAAATGAACCGTTTTGAATCAATGATTTAGTTGTGTTCGAGAGTTGGTGTTCGAATGATCTCTGCCATCGAACCTTGAGCTCTTTCGACGATCCCATCTTGTGCGCAATGGCAAGAAAACGCCGTGTCGCTCAACTGTCTAACAACATCGAGGATACCCTATGAACGCCCCCACACCTGCCGAGTTTGCCCGCGAACTCGCCACACGGTTCGGGCCGAAACCTGATCCGGCGAACCCATTCTTCCAACCCATCGAGATCGCCACCCACCGGCTGCTGATACAGGCTGTCGCTGAGGTCTTCGGCCCCAAGGACCCGTTTGCCTGCTTTGCGCTGGCCTATGAACGGGCTTACCGGTTGATGGTTCCGCTCCATTGGTCACAGGACAAAGCCGTACGCCTTGAGGCCAGTCTGGAGGTCATGCGGGCTGCCTGGGAGGTGATCGAGCGGGACACGATGCTGACGATTGAGGAGATGCGAGAGTAGGTCGGCAGACCCATTCCACACTATCTCACTTAGTCTAGCAGAATGAGAGATTCAGTAGCTGTTCTCAGCTTGGGGCAGGACCTACATTCAGGGCAGATCAAGTTTCCCTTTTCACTTTTCGGCGAGTCAGAACCCTCAACCCCGCTCGGCGTTTGCCGTCCCTTGGAGAGTGGCCGAATGGCAGTATCTCAACATAGCGTCCACGAGGCATTCTGACATGACTGCCCAACTTTCCGTCATACCGCGACTGCTGAAGGTCTCCACCGCTGCGGAGTACCTCGGCATATCGCCAAGCAAACTGAACTCGCTTCCGATCCCCCGTCGCGTGGCTGGCGGAAACCGTCTCTACGACCGGAAGGACCTCGATGAATGGGCAGATGCCCTCCCATACGAACAGAACAATGGACAGAACACATGCGACCAGGCTTTCGGTTGAAATACATCAAAACTGTGACCAAAGACACTGGAAAACAGTACAAGTACCGGAGCGGCGTGACGGGCCTTGTTCCATTACCTGACTTGCCAGAAAATCACCCAGATTTCCTCGCGGCGTATGTTGCAGCGGGGGAGGCAAAGCCCAAGGCAGGTATAACACCCGCCAAGACAGGGACGATAGCCGCTCTCTGTGACGCCTATATCAAGTCGCGCGAGTTCAAAGCTCTGAGCAAGAGCACCCAACAGGTCCGCAGCCGCATCGTCGCCAAAATCAGAGATGAACGTGGGCAAGGTATGCTAAACGACCTGAAAACAGAACACATACGAAAGGACGTACGTGCGTTGACATCTGGCGCAGCCTCGAACCGGCTCAAGGCATGGAGGGGGTTGTTTGGATTTGGGGTCGATGAGGGGCTGATGGAGTTGGACCCGTCTCGTGAGGTGAAAGCTCCAAAGTCAGATGGAGAGGGTCATCGCCAGTGGTCGAAAGATGAAATCGCTAAGTTCCGCGCATTCTGGCCCAACGGCAGTAAGGAGCGGATCGCTTTCGAAGTGATCTATTGGACCGGTGCTCGCTGTAGCGATGCTGCAACTTTAGGTGATACCATGCTCGACGACAGTGGCTGGTTGACCTTCACTCAAGAGAAAACAAACGGCAAAGTCACTATACCCGTTCACGCCAATCTACCAAAATGGGCGCGGTCACTCGCCTCAGATCGAGACCACCTCCTGATGAACCTGCCGTCAGCTGCAGTATGGATTAAATCGCAATTTGGAAAGCCGCGCTCGGTCAAAGGCCTCTCTCAATGGATGAGCGAACGGGCCACCATGGCCAGTCTTGCAGAAGACTGTACGGCCCATGGGTTGCGCAAAGCACGTGCAGCCGCGCTAGCTGAAGCAGGCGCAACAACCCATCAGATTGCTGCCTGGACAGGCCATATCAGTCTATCTGAAGTCAGTCATTACACACGCCAAGCAGACCTACGGACAATTTTGGCGGGGCATCAAGACGACTGAAGTTTGGAAACTAAAGAAACCAGTTTCCAATTCAGACGCCTAAGGGTCTGAAAGTCATGATAAAAATCTTGAGGTGGCGGACCGAGGAGGATTCGAACCCCCGACCCCTTGATTCGTAGTCAAGTACTCTATCCAGCTGAGCTATCGGTCCACGAGGCGTGAGATAGACGCAGTGCCGAAGTGATGCAAGCGCAAATTCCAAGAAATCTTTGCAGGTGCAACGGGCCGTCTCAGGTCATCTCGCCCATCGGCAGTCGAATGCGGAAGGCGGTGCCGGTTTCGTCGGTTTTCAACAGCGACAGTGATCCGCCATGGCCACGCACAAGCTCTTCCGCGATGGCCAGCCCAAGACCGGACCCACCCTTGCGTGCGCCGCCCTGAAAGGGTTGGAACAGGTGCTCCTTGGCTTTGGGCGGCAGCCCCGGCCCGGTGTCGGTCACGTCGATGAACCATGCATCGTCACTGGCGCGCGCGGCAATGTTGATCTCTCCGGACCGCCCGGCACCGATAATGGCCTGACGCGCGTTTCGCACCAGGTTGGACAAAATGCGGTGCATCTGTTCGGGATCGGCCCGCACCATGAGACTGCCGGGCACCTCTTCGCTCAGGCTGAGGTCGAAATCGCCGATGGCCAACCGCTCGCTGTCCAGAACATCCGACACGATCTCGGCCAGATTGACCAAGGTCAGCACCGGTGCGGGTTCCTCGGCGCGTCCGAATGCCAGCGTGCTTTCACACAGGGACACTGCGCGGGTGATCGAATTCACCAGCTTGGGAGCCATGCGTTTGACCGACGGATCTTCGCTCATCTCGATCCGGTCGGTGAACAATTGCGCCGAGGTCAGGATGTTGCGAAGATCGTGACTGACCCGCGCGACCGCGCCGCCCAGCTGCGCCAGACGTTCTTTCTGCTTGAGCGCCTGCGTCAGCTGCGTCTGCAACGATTGCAGCGCCTCTTCCGCTTCGCGCAATTCCGTCACGCGGGCGGTGGGCGTGATGATGCGCCGCGCGTCTTCGGGGGCTTTGGCATAGCTTTGCATATGCCCCACAACCCCTTTGATCGGCTTGACCAGCAACACCCGCACGGCCAGAAACAAAAGCCCCGCAGTGAACACCGAGATCACCGCAGACAGCGCCAGAATGCGCAGCCCGTAATCAATCATCGCCATCCGCAAGTCGTCGGTATCCAGCGTGATTTCGATCAGCAGACCGCCATCGCGAAACGGGTTGCCGATCACGCGGATGGTTTCGTTCTCGGTCTCTATCAGTCGGCTCATGGCGTCCCGGATCAGGGTCAGCGCCGTCGCCTCGCGAAGATCGAACGTCACGTCCACCTCGCCGGGCATGGGCGACGACAGCACCAACTGCCGCAACTCATCACGGCGCAGCACCACGTTGAACACACCTGCGTTCAGAAGAAGCTCGGCTTCCAGCTCGGAATCGATCATGTCATCCGCCAAAAGCGCCAGCGACGCAATCTGCGCGCGCTCAAGCCGGTTGAGAAGAAAATCCTCCCGGTAGCGCGCGATCGACGGCACAAAGATCAACACTTCGGCCAACATCACAAAGACGGTGGTCAAGATCAGAAATCGGCCAGACAGCGAATTCATCATGAAAACACCCTCTGCCCGATCACATCAGGGAAGCCATTTCTGAACAAAACCGACAACTTTCTTCACAAGGTCACTCTCAAACAGTCGTGGAGAGAAATACGATCCCGCAGCGCGTTTGTTAAGCTCTCCAATCGTTGGGTAAGGTGCAACCATGTTTGCAATCTGGCTCATCTTCATCTTGTTGGCGATGACCAACGCCCAGAGGTTGATCAATTCGCCTGCCTGCTCTCCGGCAATCGACGCACCCACCGGACGCCCCTTGACCACCATCACCTTGATCAGACCCCGCGTCTTGCGTTCGGCAATGGCACGATCATTGTGACTGAAGGGAAAGCGCACAACTTCGAGTTTGGTTCCATACTCTTTCCTGGCCTGGGCCTCGGTCAGACCCACCTGCGCCAGTTCCGGCTGTGTATAGGTCGCCCACGGAATATGCCGTGTCGTCGTCTTGGACGGCAACCCGAACAGCATGGACCGGATGATCACACCGGCATGGTATCCGGCCACATGGGTGAACTGAAGCCCACCAGCCACGTCACCGATGGCGTATACCTTCTTGTTTGTGGTGCGCAGGGTGTCATCGACCTTGATCCCGGTCCGTGTGGTCTTGATCCCGGCCTTGTCCAGATCAAGACCATCGGTGTTGGCCTTGCGCCCGACCGCGACAAGGATATGCGTGCCGGTGAAGACACGGCCATCCTCGGTCTCGACCTCGATCGCGCCCGCTTTGCCGCGCACTTCTTTCGCGTTCGATCCTTCGGCAATCTCAAGCCCTTCCTCGCGCAGGCTGTCCAGCACGATTTCGGCCATTTCCGGATCGTCCTTGCCCAGCGCCTGTGCCCCTTCGATCACCGTAACCCTGGACCCAAGCCGCAGATGCGCCTGCGCCATTTCCATTCCGATGGGCCCGCCACCGATGACAAGCAGATGCTCGGGTTGTTCCCGCACGTCCCACAGCGTTTCGTTCGTGATGTAGGGCAGTTGGTCCAATCCTGGGATCGGCGGCACAAAGGGGGATGACCCGGTCGCGATGACAACACGCCGCGCCTCGATCCGGTGCGCTCCGGCCTCAACCACCGTCGGGGACACAAAACGCCCGAATTCCCGAATCACCCGAACCCCCAGCCCTTCGAACCGTTCCTGGCTGTCCATCGGTTCGATCTGGCTGATGACATCCGCCACATGATCCTTCGCCGCTGCGTAATCCACCTGCGGCGTGACAGGTGCGATTCCATAGCGATCCGCGTGAGACATGGCATACGCGGCTTTGGCAGACGCAATCAGCGCCTTGGACGGAACACACCCGTAGTTGAGGCAATCGCCGCCCATCTTGTGCGCTTCCAGCAGAACCACGCTGGCCCCCATCTGCACCGCACCCGCAGCCACGGACAGGCCACCAGAGCCCGCACCAATGACAAGAACGTCCGTCTTGATCGCTTCCATGCTCACAGACCCTTCTTGCCGCGCACGGCCTTCAGCACGATGGGAAGGGCGGCCAGCACACACAGACCCAGGATCGGCAACAGGATTTGCGGCTCGAAGATGATCCCGAGGTTCGGCGTCTCACCACGGGCAAACACCTCGCCCAGACCCGCTCCAACCGACGTATACACAACCCCGCCCGGAATGATCCCAAGCAAGGTTGAGACAAAAAACCGGTACAGCGGAACGCCAACCAGCGCGGGCACGATGTTCGCCACGAAAAACGGCACCGCCGGCACGAGCCGGATCAGGAACAGCATCGACCACTGGTTCTCGTCGATCCCGTCCTTGATCTTGCGCACCGTGCCTTCGCCCGCCTCCATCTTTGCGGCCAGCTTGTCACCCAACCCGTAGCGCGCCGCGAGGAAGATCACCGTCGCCCCCAAGGTCGCCGCCAAGACGTTGAACACCGCTCCGGGAAAAACCCCGAACAGAAAACCACCCGTGAGCGTGGCGATCGTGGCCCCCGGCAGCGAAAACCCGACAATCGCCACATAGGCCAGCATGAACACACCCGCCGTCAGCACATAATTGGCATCCCGAAACGCCGTCAGGGCCTCGCGGTTGGCCGCCAATGTCTCAAAGCTCAGGTAATCGCGCAGGGTGAAGGCGCCAATCAAGGCCACGGCGCCAATCGCAATCAACGGCGCATACCGTTTCCAGGCCGGAATGTCTCGGGTGTCTGTCATATCTGTCATGTCATACAGCCCGGGTGGGCCGCCTCTTTAAGTGTTGCGTGTCGGTTGCCCAAAACATGCCCCCTGACGCGTCGCAGCAACACCCGCCTCACGCCCGCTTGATCGCCGTCCCCATTTGCGTGAGAAATCGTGCGCTTTACGCCTTGGACTGAAACAATCCCTCTGTCTGCAAAAGCAATTTGTTGCAGTCTGTGTCAGCCAGACACGCCGCCGTGTGGCTTTGTTTCAGACGCGCCCCCTCTGGCTCCGCTCCCTCGCCAGCCGCTTCTCTGGTTCAAAAATATCCTGGGGGAGTCGCTCATAGCGCAACGGGGGCAGCGCCCCCAAACCACATTCCCGTTCAGAGCACGGAAAACCTGCAAAAACCGGCACCACAGTGTTTGACAACGCAAACCCACCTGCCTATAGCACGGGCTTCGAATAACCCCGGCGGACGAATCCGCGCCCCCGGATCGACAAGACGGAGTAGGACGCGATGAAACGCACCTTTCAACCCTCGAACCTCGTGCGCAAGCGGCGCCATGGCTTTCGCTCGCGCATGGCAACCAAAGCCGGCCGCAAGATCCTGAACGCGCGCCGCGCCCGTGGCCGCAAGTCGCTGAGCGCGTAAGCGTCCCGCGACCAGACAGGCAGACTGACATGACACCGCCGGAGGCCTCCTTGGACACAAGGGGAACCACGCCTCCGGCGGTGTTGTCATGTCCACCCGTCACGGTGCTGCGCCACCGCCCCGATTTCCTGCGCGCCGCCCGGGCGCTTCGGCGGGGGACCGACGGCATGCTGGTGCAGGCCCGGGATCGCAATGATGGCGATCCGACGATTCGCGTCGGCTACACATGCTCCAAGAAGATCGGCAACGCCGTCGCCCGCAACCGGGCCAAGCGCCGTCTGCGCGCCGTCGTCGCCGAGGCGCTTTTGCCCGGCGCACAACCCGGCTGGGATTATGTGCTGATCGGCCGCCCCGGCGTCACCATCGACAGGCCTTTTGCCGACCTGACGGGCGATCTGGCCTACGCCCTGCGCAAGCTGCACGCCGCGACATGACTCCTCTCGCCTGGACCCTCGCCCTGCCGGTCAAAGCCTACCGCCTGATCTTCAGCCCGTGGGTCGGCCACAATTGCCGCTATCATCCCACCTGTTCGGCCTATGCCCTGGAAGCCTTGCAAAAACACGGCGGCCTCAAGGGTGGCTGGCTTGCCGTGCGCCGCATTGCCCGCTGTCATCCATGGGGCGGCACGGGCATCGACAACGTCCCCTAGGCCGGTATCAGGCCCGCTGCGGGGGCTCCCCCCCGCACCCACTGCAAGCGCTCAAGCCAACAACTCTGCCTGAACAGCGTCATCCCATCCAAGGTAGAACCGGTTCTGATCCCGAATGACCGGACGCGCCATCACCTTGGGCTGTGCCTCAATCTGTGCCTCGGCGTCCGAATTCTTCAACCAGGTGCTCAGCGCCCGATAGTCATTTGTCGTCCGATCCACCAGGCGGTCGCCAAACTCCACAATCAGCTCCGACAATTCCACCTCACTCAAAGGTTCTGCGCGCACGTCGCGAAAAGTGATGTCACGTCCCTGTCCTTCCAACGCCTTGCGCGCCTTCTGGCACGCGGCGCAGGTACTCAATCCGTAAATCACCATGACATACCCTCTTTGTGGCGCGGTTCAGACACCCGTCCGACTCCCGCAAATCCCAGGTTCCGCTGCAACAGGCCCAACCGAACGCAACACCATCAGGTCTTGTCGCGCGCGGCCTTCTCTTCCTTGGTCAGCGTGTTGTTCCAGACATTCTTGCTCAGACCCAACGCACTTGGCAAAGGCTTGGTCTTGCCGACACTGACAGTGCCACCCTTGTTCAGGTACTCCTGAATAAGCGCCTCGTCGGTGGTTTCCTTGGGGATGTGTTTCATACCTGCCTGCTTAACGGCTTGGGAACCTGCGTGTCACGCACCAACTTCTGGCCAGAGCGGTAGACCGCCCGGCCGATCACCGGAAAAGCCACGACTTTCTGGCACACAGCGTCACACCCCAAGGCAATATCGCATGATCGCCTTCTGCGCATGAAGCCGGTTCTCGGCCTCGTCAAAAATCACCGATTGCGGACCATCCATCACGTCCGACGTCACCTCTTCACCACGATGCGCCGGCAGGCAGTGCATGAACAGGGCGTCCGGTTTCGCCTGCGCCATCAGTTCCTCGTTGACCTGATAGGCCCGCAACATGTTGTGCCGACGTTCCTTGGCCGACTGGGCATCATGCATCGAAACCCAGGTATCCGCCACGATCAGGTCAGCGCCCTCAACCGCCCTTGCCGGATCGCGTTCGATCGACACAGACACGCCAGCATTCCGCGCCAGCCCGACAAACTCCATCTCCGGATCAAGCTGCACCGGCCCGGTGAAGGTGAAGTCGAACCCAAACTGTCCCGCCGCATGCAGAAACGAAGAACACACGTTGTTCCCGTCCCCACACCAGACAACCTTCTTGCCCTTGATCGGCCCGCGATGCTCTTCATAGGTCATCACATCGGCCATGATCTGACAGGGATGCGTCCGATCCGTCAAACCGTTGATCACCGGCACGGTTGCGTATTCGGCCATTTCCTCCAGAACGCTCTCGTCAAACGTCCGGATCATGATCAGGTCGACATACCGGCTCAGAACCCGCGCAGTGTCGGCAATGGTTTCGCCGTGCCCCAGTTGCATGTCGGATCCGGAAAGCACCATCGTCTCTCCCCCCATCTGACGCACTCCGACATCGAACGACACCCGCGTCCGCGTCGACGGCTTTTCAAAGATCAGCGCAACCATGTGTCCCGCCAAGGGCAGGTCATCATCCGGCGCACCCTTGGGGCGTCCGCCACGCGCACCCTTCATCGTGATCGCCTGATCGATCACCTGCCGCAGATCGCCCGCGTCGGTTTTATGAATATCGAGAAAATGTTTCATATCCTGGCCCTCAGCCCATCGCCTCGCGGACCGCGTCCGCTGCGAAATCAAGCCGGTTCACGGCTTCTGAAATCTCGTCTTCCGAAATGTTGAGCGGTGGCAGCAAACGCACCACGTTATCCGCCGCAGGCACCGTGATCACACCACATTCGTACCCCGCCTTGACCACGTCGATCGGGGCTACCTTGCACTTGAGACCGATCATCAAACCAGAGCCCCGGACCGCTTCAAACACATCCGGATGCGCCGCGATCAACCCTTCCAGCTTTTGCCGCAGGAACCCGGCGCGTGCATTGACCGTCTCAAGGAAATCAGGCGTCGCCACGATATCCATCAAGGCACAGCCGACTGCACACCCCAGAGGGTTGCCGCCATAGGTCGATCCATGTGTGCCCGCCGTCATGCCCGATGCGGCCGCCTCCGTGGCCAGCACGGCCCCAAGTGGGAAACCGCCGCCGATCCCCTTCGCCACCATCATGATGTCCGGCGTCACACCGGCCCATTCATGCGCAAACAACTTGCCCGTGCGACCCACGCCGCATTGCACCTCGTCAAGGATCAAAAGGATCCCCTTTTCGTCACAAAGCGCGCGCAACCCCTTGAGACAGGCATCGGGAAGCGGACGAATACCACCTTCCCCCTGCACCGGCTCGATCAGGATCGCCCCGACGCTGTCGTCGATGGCCGCATGCAGCGCGTCGTGATCCCCCCAGCCCACATGTTTGAATCCCTCCAGGATCGGCCCGAACCCCTTGGTCATCTTCTCGGACCCCGCGGCTGCGATCCCGGCCGAGGACCGACCATGGAACGATCCCTCGAAAGCGATGATCGTCGTCTTCTCGGGCTGGCCCGCCTCGTACCAATACTTGCGCGCCATCTTCACCGCGAGCTCGCAGGACTCGGTCCCCGAATTGGTAAAGAACACCGTGTCCGCAAAACTCGCCGCGACCAACTTGTCCGCCAACGCCTGTTGTTGCGGGATCTCGTAAAGGTTCGACACATGCCATAGCTTCTGCGCCTGATCTGTCAGCGCCGTCACCAGGGCAGGATGCGCATGGCCCAGCGCGTTCACTGCAATGCCCGAACCCAGGTCCAGAAAGCGTCGCCCGTCCTCTTCGATCAGCCAGGTGCCTTCGCCCTTCACGAAATGAAGCGGCGCACGGGAATAGGTCGGCAGGACAGAGGGGATCATGGGAAACCTCGTTTAAGAAGCTCAAGCCGTGCCAAGCGGCGCGAGCCAAGTCAACGGAAAGGATGGTAAATTCAGACAAAAGGTGACGGATCGCCCACAATCAGGGGCGGCAGGGCAAGATCAAATGTCTCGTCGGATATCGGTCAGGTTTGTCATGGGACATGGCTGTACTTTGAAACATGGCCGGAAAGCAATCCCAGATCTTCTTCTTTTTCCAAATATTGCCGGGGTTTGGGGCAGAGCCCCAAGCAGATTTTTCCAAAAATCTGCGCCCCCGCGATGCGCCTGGCGCAGCGCAATTCCTGTCAGCCTTGAAACGGATCATCAGGATACCCGACCCCCATCAGGAACAATCCCTTCGGTGGACAGACCGGTCCACAGGCCGCACGGTCCCGCGCCTCAAGGGCCCGGCGCACCTCCTCGGGCTCCCAGGCCCCCGCACCGACCCGCTCCAGAGTCCCGACAAAGCTGCGCACCTGGTTGTGCAGAAAGGACCGCGCGCGCAGGCGGAACTGAAACTCGGCGCCCCAATCGGTCCCGATCCGCGAAATCTCAAGCCCATCCAGCGTCTTCACCGGCGACGCGGCCTGGCACATTGTCGACCGGAACGTGGTGAAATCATGCAGCCCGATCAGGTGCCGCGCCGCCTCCTGCATCGGTTCCAGGTCCAGATCGTGTTTGACGTGCCAGACCTGCCCACCTTCAAGCGTCAGCGGCGCGCGACGCGACACCAGTCGAAAAAGATAGCGCCGCTCCATCGCGGAAAACCGCGCGTGCCAATCCTCTGAAACCAGCGCCGCATCCACAATCGCCACGGGCAGCGGTTTCAGATGATGATTGAGCGCCTCGGACAACCGGAACGGCGACCAGTCCTTGACCAGATCGCAATGACAGACCTGCCCACGCGCATGGACCCCTGCATCGGTGCGCCCGGCGGCGGCAATGGTGTGCTCTCCCGGCTCCAGCTTCGCCAACGCGGCCTCGATCGCACCCTGCACCGACGGCTGATCTGCCTGCCTTTGCCAACCGGCAAACGGCGTACCATCATATTCGACTTTCAGGGCAAATCTTGGCATGCGCCTCGCTTATCCTGACGCTTTGCGCCAAACAATCCCCTCTGACGCGCACTGGTATGTCGCGGCCTGCGCCTCTATCTCTTGCACCTGAGCAAAGAAACGAGGCCCCGACTTGGTCATTTCCGCCATCGCCGACACCCTGACCCGCGGCATCGAGAATGTCACAGACACCGTGTCCGGGACATTTTTCGAACCCGTGATCCGTCTTGGCGTGACCGGGTTGGCGCGGTCGGGAAAGACCGTGTTCATCACGTCGCTGGTGGCCAACCTGATGGATCGCGGGCGCATGCCGGGGCTTCTGGCACAGGGCGAAGGGCGCATCCTGTCCGCCTATCTGCAACCGCAGCCCGACGACACGCTGCCGCGCTTCGATTACGAATCCCATCTGGGCGACCTGACCGCGCGGGATCCGCACTGGCCTGACAGCACCCGCACGATCAGCGAACTGCGATTGTCGCTCAAGGTTCGGCCTTCCGGCCTTTTGTCCGGGCTTCAGGGACCACGGACCATACATCTCGACATCGTGGATTATCCCGGTGAGTGGTTGCTTGATCTTGGGTTGCTCGAAAAAACCTATGCCCAATGGTCTGAAGAAACCCTTAAGCGGATCGAAAACCGCGACACCGCGCAGGCATATCTGACTCTGGCGCGCGCCGAAGACGCAACCGCACCGCTGGATGAACCGCGCGCGCAGAAACTCGCGGCCAGTTTCACCGCCTACCTGACCGCCGCGCGGCAGGCCGGGTTTTCCGACTGCACGCCGGGGCGGTTCCTGCTCCCCGGTGATCTCGCCGGCAGCCCGGTCCTGACCTTTGCGCCGCTGCCACCTCACGCAAGTCCGCCCCGCAAATCGCTTGCCCGCGAGATGGAGCGCCGGTTCGAGGCGTATAAATCCCAGGTCGTCAAACCTTTCTTCCGCGATCATTTCGCCAAGATCGACCGTCAACTGGTGTTGGTCGATGCGCTTGGCGCGATCCATGCAGGCCCGCAGGCAGTCGAGGACATGCGACAGGCGATGGCCGACATCCTGAGCGCCTTTCGCCCCGGCCAGAATGCCTTTCTGAGTCAATTGCTTCTGGGAAAACGGGTCGAGAAAATCCTTTTCGCCGCCACCAAGGCCGACCATCTGCACCACACGCAACACGCGCGCCTGACCGCGATCATGGAGGCGCTGACCCGCGATGCCCGCGACCGCGCACAATTCGCCGGTGCCAAGACCAGCGCCATGTCCATCGCGTCCTTGCGCGCCACGGTCGAGGAAATGCGCCCGCATCAGGGCCGAGAACTTGCCTGCGTTCGCGGCACTCTTCTGGACAGCGGCAAACAGGCCGCATTCTACCCCGGCGAACTGCCGCAGGATCCCACGCATCTCCTTGGTCCGGCGCGCGACGGGGCCGAAACTTGGCTGGATCAGGACTATAAGATCATGCGCTTTGCCCCAGCAAAACTCAGCCTGAAACCCGGCGAAGGCCCGCCGCATATCCGGCTGGATCGCGCGGCGCAGTTCCTGATCGGGGATCGGCTGTGACCCTGCTGCGCCCGGCCACCCCGCTGGACGCCGGCCGTGTCGGGGCGATCCTGTCGGCATGGATCGACGAAACCCCGTGGATGCCCCGCGTCCATACCCGAGCCGAGGATATCGCCCATGCCGACATGATGGTCGCGCGGGGCTGGGTCACTGTTTCCGAAAACGAAACAATCACCGGATTTCTGGCCCGCAACGCAGACGACATCCACGCGCTCTACATCGCGCCGACGGCACGCGGCCAGGGGATCGGATCACAACTGCTGGGCGATGCGATGCTTCACGAAGACAAACTGACACTCTGGACGTTTCAGGCCAACACCCGCGCGCAGACCTTCTACAAACGTCACGGGTTCAGCGAAGTCGACCGCTCCGACGGCGCCGCCAATGACGAAGGCCTGCCCGACATCCGCTACCAATGGCAAAGGACGCCGACATGACCAAAGCCAAAGGCCCGGTCCTTTTCGATCTGGACGAAGACGCCCCGGCCCCAACCCCGGCAGACGCACCGCCGGTGCCCGACACGGTGGAACCCGCGTTGCAGGGACAGGCCATGACCACCGCCGCCGCTCTTGCTGCGCGCCCGGTGTCGCGGTTGGCACGCTGGTTCTGGTCGCTTCTGGTGCTCCTGATCACGACGGTCGCCTCGGTTGCCGCGTGGAATTTCGTCACCGATCTGGTCACCCAGAATGTCTATCTCGGCTATGCCGTCGCCGGGCTTTTTGCGCTGTTCCTCTTGGTGGTGCTGCTGATCGTGATCAAGGAACTGTCCGCTTTCGCCCGCCTTGGGCGCATCGACAAGATCCAGCACGCCTCCGAAGCGGCCTTGGTCAGCGAAGATCTGACCGCTGCGCGCGCCGTCGTCAAAGACCTGACCGCGCTTTATGCGTCGCGCGACGACACCCGCTGGGGCCGCGAAAGGCTCAAGGACCGAGAGGCCGACATGTTCGACGCCTCCGCCCTGATCGCGCTGGCGGATCACGAACTGCTTGGCCCGCTCGACGCCGCGGCACGGCGCGAGGTCGAGGCCGCCGCGCGGCAGGTCGCCACTGTCACCGCCCTTGTGCCACTGGCGCTGGCCGATGTCGTGGCGGCGCTTGGCTCAAACATCCGCATGATCCGTCGCATCGCCGAGATCTATGGCGGGCGGTCCGGCACGTTGGGAAGTTGGCGTCTGACCCGCGCGGTCCTGTCTCACCTTGTCGCAACCGGGGCCGTGGCTGTGGGCGACGACATGCTGGAACCGATCCTTGGCGGCAGCCTCCTTGGCAAGCTCTCGCGTCGCTTCGGCGAAGGCCTCGTGAACGGAGCGCTGACCGCCCGCGTCGGTGTCGCCGCGATCGAGGTTTGCCGCCCGCTGCCCTTTGCCAAGGGCAAACGCCCGTCCGTGCGCTCCATCGTCAAGACATCGCTCAGCGGTCTGGTCACTCAAAAGGGCCGTTAAACCCGTCTTTGATCCAGCGCATGGCGCCCCTTGCGGCACTCCCGGAAACTGCACCCCATGGACAAACACCCAGGCGACCACGGTCACACCCAATCAGAGATCGAGGCACGGATCGCTGCGCCGGACGGGCGTGGCTATCTGCGCGACATCATCTACGGCAGCATTGACGGATCGGTCACGACCTTTGCCATCGTGGCAGGCGTCGCAGGTGCGGGCCTGTCGACCTGGGTGATCATCGCGCTGGGAATCGCCAACGTTCTGGCCGACGGGTTTTCGATGGCGGCAGGCAATTATTCCGGCACCAAAGCCGAGCTCGACGATGCCCGCCGCCTTCGCGAGATCGAGGAACGCCACATCCGCAAATACCCCGAAGGCGAACGCAACGAACTGCGCGAAATCCTGCGCCGCAAGGGATTGTCCGGCGACGCCCTGGAAAGCGCGGTGGACCAGATTTCGCAAAACCGCGAGCAATGGGTCCAACTCATGCTCGAAGGCGAATACGGGCTGGCCTCGGTCGATCCGCACCCGCTCAAGGCGGCGTGGGCCACATTCGCCGCGTTTCTTTCTGCAGGCATGATCCCGTTGTTGCCGTTCCTGCTCGGCCTGGACGACGCGTTCCGCATCTCGACCATCCTGACGCTTGCCACCTTCTTCGCCATCGGGGCCTTCAAATCCAGATGGTCGCTCGCCCCGTGGTGGAAATCCGGCCTCGAGACCCTGATCATCGGGGGCACTGCGGCTGCCATCGCGTATTTCGTAGGAACGCTTTTCGACATCTGAGCCGCGTCACGCGCCACCGAATGTGACGCTTGGCAAAGCGGTGTGCCAAAAACATGACCCCACCCAAGAAAGGCGGGGCCATAAGCCGGTGTACAGACGAAAATATTCGGGCGTAACACACCCGGCGTCGGGATCATTCGCCCTGCGCGGGGGCTGCCGGTGTGGTCGACGGGTCAACGCCGCCTGCCGTGCCATCGCTCGGAATCGATTGCGTTGTGCCGCTTTCCAAGCCCGGTGCGACGGCATCGGGGTCACCCCCGGATGGCAGCAGCACGATCAGTGCAATAAACCCCAGGATCACAATAGCGGCGATCAACAAACCCTTGCCCGAACTGCGGCTTGTCGTAACATCCATCGGATGATGCGGACCCCGTGCCATTCCACCTCCCGCTTTGCGGGCGGCGGCTTCCTGGCGACGACTGTGGTCAGTGGACTCGTAGTGCATGACATTTCCTTTCCAGGTTGCTTTGGCGCGTCAAACCAACGGCCATCTACGCCTCATATTAGGACAATGACGCGTGGCACGATCTGGTTCATCACTTGAATGAACAGAGGCAATTTCCGGCTGTAACCAGCCTGAATCATCAAGGCGCATCGGCAGGTTCCGGTCTTTCTTCCCTTGAGTTTCATGACTGGCGGGAACCTGCCCGAGACTTGACGCCCGACGGGCGGTTTTCGGCTTCCTTTGGTGCCACTGGACGTATGGCTTATGCAGCCCTATAAGCCCCCGCATGACGCAAAGCTTCGCGATCATTCTTCGAATTACATGCCCGGCGCTCTGACGATACGAGCCGCCGGGACAAGGCGTATGGACATCCGCGCCGATCCTCTCACAACTCTCTGATCCGAATTTCGAGGACGCCCCAAATGTGCGCCGAAACACCCGACTACAAAGACACTCTGAATCTGCCGAAAACCGATTTTCCGATGCGCGCGGGACTGCCCAAGCGCGAACCCGAATGGCTTGAGAAATGGGCCAGGATCGGGATCTATGACCGGCTTCGCGACAAGGCCGAGGGCCGCAAACCCTTCACGCTCCACGATGGCCCTCCCTATGCCAACGGCCATCTGCATATCGGTCACGCGCTCAACAAGATCCTCAAGGACATGGTCGTCCGCTCGCAGCAGATGATGGGCCGCGACGCGCGGTATATCCCCGGATGGGACTGCCACGGCCTGCCCATCGAATGGAAGATCGAGGAAAAGTACCGCGCCAAGGGGCTCGACAAGGACAAGGTCGACGTTGTCGAATTCCGCCAGGAATGCCGCGAATTCGCTGAAGGCTGGATCGACATCCAGCGCGACGAGTTCAAACGCCTTGGCATCACCGGCACATGGGACAAGCCCTACCTGACGATGGACTACCGCGCCGAGCGGATCATCGCGGAGGAGTTCCAGAAATTCCTGATGACCGGGACGCTGTACCAGGGGTCCAAGCCGGTGATGTGGTCGCCGGTGGAAAAGACCGCCCTGGCCGAGGCCGAGGTCGAGTATCACGACAAGGAAAGCTTTACCGTCTGGGTCAAGTTCCGCGTGGCGAGCTTTGATCTGCCGGACGTGGACCTGTCCGACGAAGAAGCCACCGACGAAGACCGCGAAGCCGTCATGGCGGCCGTGGCCGAGGCACATGCGGACCTGACCGGCGCCTATGTCGTGATCTGGACCACGACGCCGTGGACCATCCCGTCGAACAAGGCGGTCGTCTATGGTGACGATTTCGATTACGGCCTTTACGAAGTCATCGACACGCCCGAGGAAAGCTGGGTCAAGACCGGCGAGCGCTACATCCTCGCCGACAAGCTGGCTGCGCAGACCTTTACCCGTGCGCGGCTGGACGACAGCCAGTGGCGGCGCGTCCGCAGCGTGTCGCAGGCACAATTGGACGGCATGACGCTGACCCACCCGCTGCACGGCGCGGACGGTGCCAACGGCGAATGGGACCAGCCCCGCGATTTCCGCGCCGCCGATTTCGTCACCGACGAGGAAGGCACCGGTTTCGTGCATTGCGCCCCCAGCCACGGGATGGAGGAATACGAGCTTTACCGCGATCTGGGCATGCTCGAACAGGTCATCACCTATAACGTGCTGGATGACGGGTCATTCCGCCAAGATCTGCCTTTCTTCGGTGGCACGAAAATCCTCAAGCCCAACGGCAAGGAGGGCGATGCCAATACCGCGATCATCAACAAGCTGGTCGAGGTTGGCGGGCTGATGGCGCGCGGCAAGATCAAGCACAGCTATCCGCATTCCTGGCGATCCAAGGCGCCGGTGATCTACCGCAACACGCCGCAATGGTTCGCCGCCATCGACCGCGCCGTGGGCGACGGGCAGGACACCTATGGCAAGACGATCCGCGAACGGGCGCTGACCTCGATCGACCAGTTGGTCAAATGGACGCCGCAGACCGGGCGCAACCGCCTGTATTCGATGATCGAAGCCCGCCCTGACTGGGTGCTGTCGCGCCAGCGTGCCTGGGGTGTGCCGTTGACGTGTTTCGTCAGGAAAGGCGCATTGCCGACGGATGACGATTACTTGTTGCGCGACGAAACGGTCAACAAGCGCGTGCTGGAGGCGTTCGAAGCCGAAGGCGCGGATGCGTGGTACAAGCCCGGCGCGAAAGAGCGGTTCCTGGGCAACGACTACGATCCCAGCGAGTGGGAGCAGGTGTTCGACATTCTCGACGTCTGGTTCGACTCCGGCTCCACCCACGCCTTCGTGCTGCGCGACCGCGACGACGGGTCCGAGGACGGTCTGGCCGATCTCTATCTCGAAGGCACCGACCAGCACCGGGGCTGGTTCCATTCCTCGATGCTGCAAGCCTGCGGCACGATGGGCCGCGCGCCGTATCGCGGCGTGCTGACCCACGGGTTCACGCTCGACGAGAAGGGCAACAAGATGTCCAAATCGCTGGGCAACACCGTGGCCCCCGAGGACGTGACCAAACAATACGGCGCGGACATCCTGCGCCTCTGGGTGGCTCAGGCGGATTACACCGCCGACCTGCGGATCGGGCCGGAGATCCTCAAGGGGGTGGCCGATGGCTACCGCCGGTTGCGCAACACGATGCGGTTCCTCTTGGGTGCGCTGTCGCATTTCGAGGAATCGGACCGGGTTGACGTGTCCGACATGCCTGAACTGGAGCGTTACATTCTGCACCGTGTGGCTGAACTCGACGAAGTTGTGCGCAATGGCTACGACGCCTATGACTTCCAAGGCGTGTTCCAGCAATTGTTCAACTTCTGCACCGTGGAATTGAGTGCGTTCTATTTCGACGTGCGCAAGGACGTGTTGTACTGCGATGGCGACACCCAGCGCCGCCGCGCTGCGCGGACTGTCATGGACATCCTGTTCCACCGCCTGACCACTTGGCTGGCCCCGGTTCTGGTGTTCACGATGGAAGATGTGTGGCTTGACCGTTTCCCCGGCGAGGACAGCTCGATCCACCTTCAGGACATCCCCGAGACACCTGCCGACTGGCGCGACGCGGCGCTTGCTGCGAAATGGGTCAAGGTGCGCCGCGCGCGCAGGGCCGTTACTGCCGCGCTCGAAGTGCAGCGGACGGACAAGGTGATTGGTGCCTCGCTCGAAGCGGCTCCGGTGGTGCATATCGACGATGCCGAGATGCTGGCCGCCCTGAAGTCTGTGAATTTCGATGACCTGTGCATCACCTCGGACATCGTCCTGACGGGCGATCCGGCCCCGGCCGAGGCGTTCCGGTTGCCCGAGATTGATGGTGTCGGCGTGGTCTTCGAAAAGGCCGAGGGCGAGAAATGCCAGTGCTGCTGGAAAATCCTGCCCGATGTCGGCACCCACCAGCATCCGGGCACCTGCCAGCGGTGCAATGACGCCCTCGGATAACGCTATCGCGGATGTCCTTCTGGACCTCGCGCATCAGCGCGGGGTCGGGAAAACCTTCTGCCCCTCCGAGGCTGCGCGGCGGCTGGTGGATGACTGGCGGCCGCTGATGCCCGAGGTGCGCCGGGTGGCGGCAACGCTGGACCTAATGACAACACAGAAAGGCACCCCGGTTGATCCTGTGACTGCCAAAGGCCCGATCCGGTTGGGACTGCCGGGATGAGCCGGTTCGAGCAGTCGGTGACATCACCGCTGGGGCCGCTGACCCTGATCGCGGATGCGGTGGGGATCACGGCGCTCGAATGGCGCGATGGACGGCGGGACGGGACAGCCGTTCTGGAACAGGCCGCAACACAGCTCGACGACTATTTCGCAGGGAAACGGCAGGAGTTCACGGTGCCGATCCGGCTGACCTGTTCGGACTTTCAGCGTGCGGTCTGCGCGGCCATGTCTGCGATCCCGTTTGGCGAAACCCGAACCTATGGCGATCTGGCCGAGCAGCTTGGAGTGCCTGCGCAGGCCATCGGACAGGCGTGTGGGGGCAATCCGCTACCGATCCTGATTCCCTGCCATCGGGTGCTGGGAGCAAATGGGTTGGGCGGCTATTCGGGGGAAGGCGGGATCGAGACCAAGGTCTGGCTGCTGCGGCATGAAGGGGCGGCGGGGTTGTTGATTTGAGGGCGGTGCGTGCAAGCACGCAGCTTACGAAAATGTTTCGCGCGCGAAACATTGGGTCCGATGCGGACCTAACTTTGCAAACCCGGTTAAGGGCGGGTTAAACTTTGCAAACCGTTAAGAAATACTGAATCCGCGAGCAACACGAGGCATCGTCTTTACGCAGCGGCGCTTGTGCCTAAGCACGGATGTGCTACTCGGAACGACCTTTGGCAAACCGGACAGGCGCAGAGTGACATGCTTCGCATCGGAATAAATTGAAGCGCGGCATGACAGAACAAAACCGTGCCATCCTTCTCATGATCGCCGCGATCTTCTGCTTTTCGATCATGGACGCGACGGTCAAGGCCTTGGCCCCGAACGTTGGGGTGCTGCCCGCCTTGTGGGCGCGATATGCCGGGCAGATGCTCTTGGTGTTTGTACTGGTGCTGCCGAGGCTCAAAACCGTGGTGCGCACGAAATACCCTGTCTTCCAGTTCCTGCGTTCCATTCTGCTGATGAGCGCCACGGCCTGTTTCTTTACTGGCCTGAGTTTGATTCCGCTCTCAGATGCCGCCGCATTGATGTCCACGAATCCCATGCTCATAACTCTGGGTGCCGCGATGTTTCTTGGCGAAAAACTTGGGATCCGTCGGATTGCCGGCATCGTTGCCGCCATGATCGGCGCTTTGATCATCATTCGGCCCGGCAGCGATGTTTTCAGTGTCGCCGCGTTGTTCCCTCTGGGTGCCGCCGTCTGCTATTCGGCCTATGCCCTGCTCACCCGCCGCGTGGGTGCGGACGAGGATGTCTGGACATCGCTGTTTTACACAGGATTTGTGGGCACTGTGTTGCTGAGCCTTCTCGTGCCGTTTCAATGGCAATCACCAAGTGCAACGGATGTTGGACTCATGGTGATCGTGGCTGTCGCAGGCACCACAGGTCAACTTGCGCTGATACGGGCGTTTTCCCAGGGCGAAGCCGCGATGCTGGCTCCGTATTCCTATACCGGGCTTGCGTTTGCGGCCTTTTGGGGCGTGATCTTTTTCGCCGAGGTTCCGGACTTCTGGACGGTCGTCGGCAGTCTGGTGATTGCTTCAGCAGGCCTTTATGTCTGGCATCGGGAAACCCGCCTCAAGACAGGGTGACTCAACGCCTTTCCCCAGAACAGTGGTCCAGCGCGGGACAAGATCGCGAAGCAGATCTCAATCCCGGCGCGGGTCACGGGGATAGGTGCCGAGGATGTCGAGCATGTCGGTGAAATAATCCAGTTCCTCAAGGGCGCGGTCAACCGCAGGGTCGTCTGGGTGGCCTTCGATGTCCGCGTAGAACTGCGTCGCGGTGAAAGAGCCGTCGACCATGTATGATTCGAGCTTGGTCATGTTGACGCCATTCGTCGCGAATCCGCCCATCGCCTTGTAAAGCGCGGCAGGAATGTTGCGGACCTGGAAAACGAAGGTGGTCATCATGCCGTGATCACCGCGGCGCGTTTCGTCACCCTGCCGGGCCATCAACAGGAAACGGGTGGTGTTGCTGTCGGTGTCTTCGATGTGACGGGCCAGCACATCGAGGCCGTAGATTTCGCCCGCCAGTTCGCTGGCCAACGCGGCGGCGTGTTTTTCGCCCCGTTCGGCAATCTCGCGGGCGGCGCGGGCGTTGTCGGCGTTCACCCGGCCCCGGATGCCGTGCTGCGTCAGAAATGTCGCGCATTGCGGCAACAAGACCACATGCGAATGCGCCTCGGTCACGTCTTTCAGTTCTGCGCCGGGGACGGCGAGCAGGTTGATGTGGACGCGCACGAAGGCTTCGTCGATGATCTTTAGCCCGCTTTTCGGCAACAGGCGGTGGATGTCAGCGACCCGGCCATAGATCGTATTCTCGACCGGCAGCATCGCCAGATCGGCTTTCCCGGTCTGTACGGCGGCGATCACATCTTCGAAGGTGCGACAGGGCAAGGCGTCCATATCGGGGCGGGCGTCGCGGCAGGCCTCGTGTGAATAGGCTCCGAGTTCTCCCTGAAATGCGATGGCGTTGGTCATGCGGACTCCGACACTTCTGGCCCACCGGGCGTTTGGTCGCGGCTTCTACACCTTGCCTTGCACAAGGGGAAGCAATAGATAGCCGCGCGACACAGATGAAAAACTATCGGACGGGTAGGCACACAATGTTGGATACAATGACCTTCACCAAGATCGTCGGCAGCTTTTGTGGCGCGCTTCTGATCTTCCTTCTGGGCAAGTGGGCCGCAGAGACACTTTATCATGTGGGCGGTGCCCATGGGGAAGAGGTCGCGGTCTATGTGATCGAGACCGGCGAAGAGGACGCACCGGAAGAAGTGGTTGCTGAAGTCGACTTCGACACGATGATCGAAACCGCAAGCGCCGATGCGGGTGAGCGGGTATTTGGCAAGTGCCGCGCCTGTCACAAGCTGGAAGCGGGTGAAAACGCGGCGGGACCGTACCTTTATAACGTGGTCGGCCGCGATGTTGGCGCCGCTCAGGGGTTCAACTATTCCGGTGCCCTGTCAGAGGTGGCGGATGTCTGGACACCCGAGAACCTGTACCACTTCCTTGAGAATCCGCGTGGCTACGCGCCGGGAACATCCATGGGTTTTGCCGGTCTGAACAAATCCGAGGACCGTCAGAACGTGATTGCCTACCTCGCGACATTCGCTGATTGATCCTTCGGTCAGACGCAGACATTCAAAGCCGCTGCCCGGTCGGGCGGCGGTTTTTTCTTTTTCACAATTTCGTTTTTGGCTCGGCATTTGCCGCAGGCTCACGCATTCTCGTCTTGAATGTGGGCGAATTCGTTCTTTACCTTACATGGTAGTGCTAAGACCTGCGACATGAGCAACGGAGACCTGAAGATGCCCAATAGACCCGGCTGGCCATTCACCCCTGACATTGACCGTCGTCAAACGCTGAAGCTGTTGGGAGGGAGTGCTGTCGCGGCCACGGCAGGGGCATCAGGATCACTGGCCTTCGCCCAGAGCGACGGTTCCGACAGCGAGATCATTCGGTCGCACGGCTATTCGTATTTCGGCGATCTGAAATATCCCGCAGGGTTCGAGCATTTCAACTATGTAAATCCCAACGCGCCCAAGGGTGGAGAGATCACGCTGAGCGCGCGCGGCACGTTTGATGGCTTCAACCGGTGGGCGTGGCGCGGCAATCCGCAGACCAATTCGGATGTGGTCGGCGAGTCGCTGTTGGCCGGCGATACCTTCGGGACTGCGGTTCCGGCGGATTCCCTGACGGACCAGTACGGCCTTATTGCACGCGAGATTGAATACCCGACGTCGAAGGAATGGTGCGTGTTCCATCTGCGCGATGACGTGGTGTTCCGCAACGGTGCGCCTTTGCGCGCGCAGGATGCCGCGTTTACCTTCAACCTGTTCATCGAACAGGGCATCCGGTCTTTTTCACGGTCGGTCAGCGAACGGATCGAGAGTGTCGAGGTCATCGACGACCTGACGCTGCGCTACAAGTTCGTCGATGGAATCTCGCGTCGGTCGTTGATCAGCCAGGTCGGTGGCATGATCGTGTTGTCCGAGGAGTGGTACAAGGAAACCGGCGAACGGCTGGACGAACCGTCGGTTCTGTCGCCGATGGGGTCCGGTCCGTATCAGGTCGCGGATTACGAGTTCAACCGGTACGTTGTTTACGAACGGAACCCGAATTACTGGGGATGGGATCACCCGGTGAACGTGGGGCGGCACAATTTCGACCGTATCCGGATCGAGTATTTCGCGGATGCCACCGCCGAGTTCGAGGGCTTCAAGGCCGGGGAATACACGTTCCGGTCCGAAGGGTCGAGCAAACGCTGGGCAACCGGATATGACTTCCCGGCGCTTGATGATGGTCATGTCGTCAAGGAGACACTTCCCGATCAGACGGCACCGTTGAATTCGGGCGTGATCTTCAACACGTTGCGCGCGCCGGTCGACAACCGGAATGTGCGTCACGCGCTGTCATTGGCGTTCAACTTTGAATGGACACGCGAGTCGCTGGAATTCGACCTGACGACACAGCGCAATTCCTTTGCCGAAGGTCAGGAGTGGGAGGCCAAAGGCGCACCCGAGGGTGCAGAGCTGGCGTTCCTGCAATCGTTGGGCGATGTCGTTCCATCCGATATGTTGAGCGAACCGGTTGTGATGCCGCACAGTTCGGACAAGGATTCGACCGTGGATCGGCGCAACAAGCGGACCGGGCTGCGCATCCTTGCGGACGAAGGCTGGACCGTGGACGATCAGGGCCGCATGGTCGACGCAAACGGCGATCAGATGACGCTGGATTTCCTTGTGCTTTCCACCTGGGACGACACACGGCAGGCCACGATCGAGACATATGTGAACACGCTTCGTGACTGGGGTATCCAGGTGAATGCGAACGCCGTGGATTCGGCGCAGGGCCAGCAGCGGTTTCTCGACAAGGATTACGACATGATCCAGACGTCGATGCAGACCTTCTCGACTGTCGGCACGGGGTTGAAGCAATTGTTCGGGTCCGAAACCGCCGAGGTGTCATCGTGGAACCCTTCGGCGCTGCGCAGTCCGGTGGTGGATGCGATCATCGAAGCCGCCCTGAACGCGGAATCGCGCGAAGAAGAGATCACGGCGCTGACGGCGCTTGACCGGGCGCTTCGCCATGAACGGGTCATCGCCCATGCCGGATACGTTCCGGAATACTGGATTGCGTATTACGACATGTTCGAGCGCCCGGAAGACCTGCCGACACTGGGATTGGGTATTCTCGATTTCTGGTGGTTCAACGAAGAGAAATACGAGGCCCTCAAGGCCGCTGGCGCGCTGAGGTAATCGACTTTTGGGAGCCTATATACTTCGACGCCTGTTGCTGATCATTCCGACCCTGTTCGGGATCATGATCATCAACTTTGCTTTGACCCAGTTCGTGCCCGGTGGCCCGATCGAACAGACGCTTGCCCGGTTCCAGGGGGAAGGCGACGTGTTCGCCGGGTTCTCGGGGGATGGTGGCGGCAACCAGAATGTCGAGGAAACATTCGGGTCAGACAGCGACTACATCGGCGCGCGGGGACTGCCGAAAGAATTCATCGAAACGCTGGAGATCGAGTTCGGCTTTGCGCGGATCGTGTGTGAGGACGGCTACACCGGGGAACCGGACCTTGAGGATCCTGCCTGCACCAAGGAAAGCATCGGTGGTGTCGAACGCTTTGGCATCATGATGTGGAACTACCTGCGGCTTGATTTCGGAGAGAGCTATTTCCGGTCTATCGGCGTGATGGAGCTGGTTCTGGAAAAGATGCCCGTGTCGATTTCGCTGGGCCTGTGGTCCACGGTGATTGCCTATCTCGTGTCGATCCCCCTAGGCATTCGCAAGGCGGTCAAGGATGGCACGTCTTTTGACACCTGGACATCCGCCGGGATCATCGTGGCCTATGCCATTCCGGGATTCCTGTTTGCGATCCTGTTGCTGGTACTGTTTGCTGGCGGATCGTATTACCAGATTTTCCCGTTGCGCGGGCTGACCTCGGACAATTTCGAGGATCTGTCGCTGCTGGGCAAGGTGGCGGACTATTTCTGGCACATCGCCCTTCCGGTAATTGCCTCGACCATTTCGGCCTTTGCGACGCTGACGCTTTTGACGAAGAACAGTTTTCTGGACGAGATCAAGAAGCAGTATGTCATCACCGCGCGGGCCAAGGGGCTGGCCGAACGGCAGGTGCTTTATGGTCATGTGTTCCGCAACGCGATGCTGATCGTGATCGCGGGGTTTCCAGCCGTGTTCATCGGGGTGTTCTTTTCCGGCTCGCTCATCATCGAAACCATCTTTTCGCTCGACGGGTTGGGACGACTTGGATTCGAAGCAGCGGTGGCGCGGGATTATCCGGTGATTTTCGGCACGCTGTTCGTGTTTGGCCTGATCGGGTTGCTGGTCGGTATCCTGTCGGATCTGATGTATGTGCTGGTTGACCCACGCATCGACTTTGAAAAGCGGGAGGGCTGACGGATGGCCGCCAATCCCGAACCCGAAGACCGTGATATCGTGACGGAACCCAGCCCGGCGGTGCCTGTTGCCCCGGTGCGCAAACGCTTTACCCTGTCACCGCTGAACCAGCGGCGGTGGAACAACTTCAAGCGCAATCGCCGCGCGTTCTGGTCGCTGATCATCTTCTGCGTGCTGTTCGGGCTGTCCCTGCTGGCCGAGTTCATCGCCAACGACAAACCGATCCTCGTGCAGTATCGCGGCGAATTTTACACACCGATCTTCAACTTCTACGCCGAGACCGATTTCGGCGGGGATTTCCGGACCGAAGCCGCCTATCGCGATCCCGAGGTGCAATGCCTGATCCGCACGGGTGGGCTGGAGGAGTGTTTCGACGATCCCGAAGGCCTGATCCAGCAGGTCGATGACGGCATGGTTCTGGATGGCGATTTCCAGAAAGGCTGGTCGATCTGGCCGCCGATTCCCTATGATTTCCAGACCCCGGTGGACCGACCGGGTGCCGCCCCCCTGCCCCCGAACGAGCAAAACTGGCTGGGCACCGACGATACCAAGCGCGATGTGATGGCGCGGGTGATCTATGGCTTCCGGTTGTCGATCCTGTTCACTCTGATCGTCACCGTGCTTGCCAGCGTGGTGGGGATCGTCGCGGGCGCGTTGCAGGGTTATTTCGGCGGCTGGCTTGACCTGATCTTCCAGCGGATCATCGAGATATGGTCCTCGACCCCGTCACTTTACATCATCATCATTCTCTTCGCGATATTGGGGCGCAGTTTCTGGCTTCTTGTGTTTCTCACAGTGCTGTTCGGCTGGACCGCGCTGGTCGGTGTGGTGCGGGCGGAATTCCTGCGCGCGCGGAACCTTGAATATGTGCGTGCGGCCAAGGCGTTGGGGGTGAGCAACACGACGATCATGTTCCGGCACATGCTGCCCAACGCGATGGTGGCGACGCTGACAATGCTGCCCTTCATCGTGACCGGCACCATCAGCACGCTGGCCGGTCTCGACTTTCTCGGCTTCGGCCTGCCCTCTTCAGCCCCCTCGCTGGGGGAGTTGACGCTTCAGGCCAAGCAGAACCTGCAAGCGCCGTGGCTGGGCTTTACCGCGTTCTTCGTTTTTGCGCTGATGCTGTCGCTTCTGGTGTTCATCTTCGAAGGTGTGCGCGACGCGTTTGACCCGAGAAAGACCTTTTCATGAGCAATATCCTTGAGGTCAGCGATCTGAGCGTCGGGTTCCGGCAGGACGGTCAGACAGTACCCGCGGTGCGTGGTGTGTCCTTTCACATCAAACGCGGCGAGACCGTCGCGCTGGTGGGCGAATCCGGGTCGGGCAAGTCGGTGACGGCCCTGTCCACGGTGTCGCTGCTGGGCGATTCCGCGCGGGTGGCGGGGTCTGTGCTTTACAACGGCGAAGAGATGGTCGGCGCGGATGACGCGCAGTTGCGGCGCATCCGGGGCAATGACATCAGCTTTATCTTTCAGGAGCCGATGACATCGCTCAACCCGCTGCACACTTTGGAAAAGCAGTTGGCCGAATCGCTGGCCTTGCACCAGGGTCTTGCCGGTGATGCGGCGCGGGTGCGGATCATTGAATTGCTGAACAAGGTCGGTATCCGCGACCCCGAAAGCCGTCTTGGGGCGTATCCACACCAGTTGTCCGGTGGTCAGAGACAGCGCGTGATGATCGCGATGGCGCTCGCGAACGGGCCGGAATTGTTGATCGCAGACGAGCCGACAACGGCGCTGGACGTGACGATTCAGGCGCAGATTCTGCAATTGCTGTCCGATCTGAAACAGGCCGAGGACATGAGCCTGCTGTTCATCACTCACGACCTTGGAATCGTGCGCAAGATCGCGGACCGCGTCTGTGTGATGAAGGATGGCGAGATCGTCGAGACAGGGCCGACCAAAGAACTGTTCCGCAATCCGCAGCACCCCTACACACAGATGCTGCTGAGCGCGGAATCCACAGGATCGCCCGATCCGGTCAAGGACGACGCGGAAGAGATTGCGCGCACGGACAACCTCAAGATCTGGTTCCCTATTCAGCAGGGTTTCATGAAACGCACCGTCGGCTATGTGAAAGCCGTCAACGACGCGACCATTGCGGTGCGGGCCGGGGAAACCGTGGGAATCGTGGGCGAGTCCGGTTCAGGAAAAACGACGCTGGCGCTTGCGATCATGCGGCTGATCCAATCCGAGGGCGGGATCACCTATCGCGGCGAAAACGTGCGGGATTGGTCGACGCGGCGGTTGCGGCGGTTGCGCAGCGAGATGCAGATCGTGTTTCAGGATCCCTATGGGTCGCTCAGCCCGCGCATGACGTGTGAGCAGATCATTGCAGAGGGACTTGGCGTTCACGGATCGCCAGACGGGCGGTCAGACAGGGAACTGGTGACCGAGGTGATGGTCGAAGTGGGTCTTGATCCGACGACGATGCACCGCTACCCGCACGAATTTTCCGGCGGTCAGCGGCAGCGTATCGCGATTGCCCGCGCAATGGTGCTGCGTCCCAAGCTGGTGGTGCTGGACGAACCGACATCGGCTTTGGACATGACGGTTCAGGTGCAGATCGTGAACCTGCTGCGGGATCTGCAACGCAAATACGATCTGGCCTACCTGTTCATCAGCCACGACCTGAAAGTTGTACGCGCGATGTCACACAAGGTGATCGTCATGAAAGCGGGTGACGTGGTGGAATACGGCTCTGCGGAAGACGTGTTTACGAATCCGCAGACGGAATACACCAAGACCCTAATGGCCGCAGCGTTCGATCTGGCGAGTTAGATCGCGGAGCTATGCCCCGCTGAGGACAGATCATACGCGTCGAAACTGCGCGCGATGATTCTGGTCAGGGGACGCGCACCCGGTGGCACAAAAAGACCGGTGTCATCGACAACGAGAAGGTCCTCGAACGCGCTGTTTGTGCGTTCGAGAATGCCGCGTATCTCGGTTTCGGTGGTGTTGTAGTCCCGCACCAATTCCGACGTATCCACCCGGAAGTCGCACATCAGCATTTCGATCATCCGCGCGCGCAGCTTGTCCTGTTCGCTAAAGCTATGGCCGCGCACGGTCGAAAACGCGTGGGCGCGAATGGCTTTTGTATAGGCAGACGTGGCGGGCGCATTTTGCGCATAGCCCTGCGGGAAGCGCGAGATCGACGACGCGCCAAGCCCGACAAGCACATCCGAGGTGTCGTCGGTATAACCCTGAAAATTGCGCCGCAGCGTTCCGTTGCGCGCGGCGACAGACAGGCCGTCTTCCTTGGTGGCGAAATGGTCGATGCCGATTTCATCGTAATTGTCCCACACGAACAGCTTGCGCGCTGTTTCGAACAGGTCCAGCCGATCATCCGGACGCGGCAGAGCATCCGAGGGAATCATCTGCTGGCGCTTGGCCATCCACGGCACATGTGCATAGCCGTAAAGGGCAACCCGGTCCGGCGAGAGCGACAGGAGCTTCTGCACCGAATCCACGATCTTGCTGCGCGTCTGATGCGGCAGGCCATACAGAATATCGGCATTGAGGCTTTGGATGCCCCGGTCGCGGATCATGTCGACGGCGCGTTTGGTGGTCTCGAAGCTTTGTTCACGACCGATGGTCTTCTGGATCTCGGGATCAAAATCCTGAACCCCGATCGACGCGCGATTCATCCCGGCCTCGAACAGCGCATCAAGGCGCGCGGCATCAATCTCGTTCGGGTCTATCTCGACCGAGAATTCGTAATTGTCTGCGAAATCCGCAACTTCACGCACCGTTGCGGACAAATCCCGCATGTGGTCGGGTGACAGAAGCGTGGGCGTGCCGCCGCCCCAATGCAGCCGGGACAGACGAACACCGCGCGGCAGATGCCGTTTGAGAAGCGACAGTTCATCCTTGAGCGTCTCGACGTAGGCCGTGACCGGTTCGCCGCTGGCCGTGCCTTGCGTCCGGCAGGCACAGAACCAGCAGAGACGGCGACAAAACGGCACATGCAGGTATAGCGATATGTCCGAGTTTTCCGGAATCGCTTGTATCCAATCCGAGAAATTCGTCGGTGTTACGTCGTTTTTGAAGTGTGGAGACGTCGGATAACTCGTATAACGAGGTACCTTCGCGTCGAATAGTCCCAACCGGGAAAGTTGTGTTCTCGCTACCATATGCATACCATTAGAATCGTTGCGAACACGCAGCTTTGATACAGATCAAGACCGGACACATGTTGAAAGAAGACAGCCTCTCCATCACGCAAGATTGCAATGATTGCCCGATCCGCCACCGCGCTGTTTGCGCGAGATGCGAATCGGACGAACTCGATCGGCTTGAAGAGATCAAGTACTACCGTCGGTTCGAGGCTGGTCAGACCGTGATCTGGTCCGGTGACCGGATGGACTTTGTCGGTTCAGTCGTGTCCGGGATCGCAACGCTTACCCAGACGATGGAAGACGGCCGCACGCAGATGGTCGGCCTGTTGCTGCCCAGCGATTTCGTTGGCCGTCCGGGGCGCGCGATGGCGGCCTATGATGTGGTGGCGACCACAGACATGGTGATGTGCTGCTTCCGCAAGGCTCCGTTCGAGGACCTGATGGAGCGTACGCCGCATATTGCACAGCGTTTGTTGCAGATGACTTTGGATGAACTGGATGCCGCGCGGGAGTGGATGCTGGTCTTGGGGCGTAAGACCGCGCGTGAAAAGATTGCATCGCTGTTGTCGATCATCGCAAGACGCGATGCGTCGCTGAACCTTGGTCGGCTGGTGGGCCCGGTCACGTTTGACCTGCCCCTCACCCGCGAGGCGATGGCGGATTACCTTGGACTGACGCTTGAGACCGTGTCTCGGCAGGTGTCGGCGTTGCGCAAGGACGGGATCATCACGCTTGAAGGCAAGCGCCACATCACCGTACCGGACATGAGCGTGCTTCTCGAAGAGGCCGGGGATGACACGGATGGCGGGATGCTCGTCTGACGATTACTGGTTCATCGCCACAACATAACCAACACCTGCAGCGGCAATCAAACCGACAACCACCGCAAATCCGATTTTCCAGGCCGACCACGGGCGTTCGCCCTGCACGGCACCGGTACGCCCGTTGACGACAAAGCGATAGCTTTTGCCACGGTACTTGTAGGCGGCCAGCCAGACCGGCAGCAGAATGTGTTTGAACGTCACATCCGACACTTGGGTGTCGATGCTGTGAATGCGCTGACGGTCGCCGCCGATGTCGAACTTCACATCCCGCGTGATGACACGATCCATGTAGCCGCGCGCTTCGACGAATCCGTCTTTAAGCTCAACGCTGTAGGCTTCTGCGCGAAACCCGGCAAGAAATTCGGGGTGATATGGTTCAAGCGCGGACAGGTCCCACGGTTCAAGCGCATCCGTATAGCGTTTCGGCAGAGACTGCGATGCGAGCACCAGCACGTCATCAAAAAACCGCGCCACACGGCCCGACGCGGGCCGCCACCGGACCTTGGCCACACGGACGGTTTCGGTCTTGCCATTTCTTTGCACGCGCCGGGTTTCGTAGTAAACTGTGCCGTGTTCACCCCGGTAGGACGATTTGGTGTCGGCATCGAAGGTCCAGTAGGGCACATAGATCCCGGTCATCTTGCGGCCCTTGCGGGCATAGTCCTGTAGTCCGTTCGGCGCGAACCACAGGCGGCCAAGCCAGTCGGTCATCGCGTCCCGCGCCGTTGTCTCGTCCAGCGCAAAAGGCAAGAGTCCCTTGGGTTTGATATGCCTGCTGTTGCCGGTGTCGGCCACCACCGGTGTTGCACAGAACGGGCATTCGGCGGCATGCACGCCGGGGTCGAATTCGACCTGCGCGGCGCAGTTCGGGCATTTGGAAATCCGCGTTTCTTCCATCTCTTGCGAGGAAAGGCGGTTTGCGATGGCCGCGTCGAAGTCGATTTCACGGATGCTTTTGCTGCTCCAGGGCCCGGTGCCAGAGATTTCACCGACGTTGCCGCAATGATCGCACAGCAATTGACCGCGTTCCGGGTCAAATCGGAAATCGGCACCGCATTGGTCGCAGGGGAAGCGGTGTTCTTCCACGGGTGCGGTGAGCGTATCCTCGGACAAGGTAACTGTCCCCTGCTTCTTCTTTTTTCAAATATGCAAACTGGTGCAACCGAAGGTCAGGCACCCGGCGGTGGTGGTGGGAGAACCGTGAAGAGCTGTGCCAGTTCCATCACATCCTCGGCCTTTTTCCAGCCGTCCTGACCGGCGGTCCAGACATAGCTTTCGCGAGTCAGGGCGCCTTCTGTGGCCATTCGGCCCATGGCGGCCTTGGAAAACGGCCCCCGTGTTTCGCCATTCTCGGCGACATGCCAGACATGTTCGACGGGCGGCGGCGGTGGCATCTGGCGCGACACGGGTGCCGCCCCCTGAAGCTGTGGTGCGGTCCCCCAGGGGCCTGATTGCGCTGCGGCGGCGTGGCCGATCTGCATTCCGAGGCCGGCGCCCAAGCCTGCCTGAATGGCGGCGGCTCCTGCCCCGTCTTTTCCCAGTGCTTCGGCAGCCTGAAACTGCATGTATTGGTTCAGGTTTCCGATCACCCCCATGGAGGAGCGTTTGTCGAGGACATCTTCGACAGCCGGGGGCAAAGAGATGTTTTCGATATAGAGTTCGGGCAGTTCCAGACCGTAATCCGCCAGCGTCGGCGCGATTTCCTTGGCCAGCAATTGCCCCAGTTCGCGGGTGTTCGCCGCCATGTCGAGAACCGGGATACCGGCCCGCGCGATGGTGCGAGAGAATTCCTGAACAATGATGTTGCGGATCTGGAAGCTGATCTCGTCCATGGTGAATTCGCCGTCAGTGCCGACGATTTCCGACAGGAACCTTGCCGGGTCGGTGACACGGACCGAATATGTCCCGAAGGCGCGCAGACGCACCGGGCCGAATTCCGGGTCGCGGCAGATGATCGGATTCTTGGTGCCCCATTTCAGATCCTGAAAGCGGGTGGTGTTGACGTAATAGACCTCGGACTTGAAGGGCGACCGAAAGCCGTGATCCCAATGCTGAAGGCTGGTCATGATCGGCATGTTGTTGGTTTCAAGCATGTAGAGCCCCGGCGTAAACACATCCGCCAATTGCCCTTCATGCACAAACACCGCCGCCTGCCCTTCGCGCACGGTCAGCTTTGCGCCGTACTTGATTTCGTGGCCTTCGCGTTCAAACCGCCAAACCATGGTATCGCGCGTGTCATCGGTCCAGTGAATGACGTCGATGAATTGGCCGCTCAGGAAATCGAAAATGGGCATCTGTGGTCTCCGTTAAGTCAACTTGGTCCGCCGCCTGTCAATTCCGCAGCTATGGTCTGTATGATGGGTCGGGCCTCATCGGCAGACATGCCGGGGGTGAGACGGGGGTCGTAGAGGATTTTCAAAAGCAATTCGTCATGCGTGGTCAGAAGCGCGAATTCTTCGTCGTCGTTAAAGATCGACGGGCGCGCGTTCGGGTGGTCATTGGCAAGGCCAAGCCCCTGCGCCACTTCTTCATGGAAACAGGCGCGACGGGTCAGATCAGGGTGTTCCGTCCGCACCAATGCAACGGCCTGACGGTAGGCGCTGCTGGCCGAAGTGCCCGAAAAAGCAACGACAAGGCAGTGAATCGGGCGCGGCAGGTTGAGGAAAATCGCGCGACTAGAGGCCTCCATTCCGGGGGCAATGCGGTCAAGCGTTTCGCGAAGCTGTTCCCTGTCATCTTCGCCCATCACGAGAATGTGGAAGTTTGGCAGTGATGAGACCAGCGAAATGGAATGCCCCGAAACACGCGCCAATCGGCGGGTGTATTCATCAAGCGTCTGGCGATCCTGCGCCTGTTTCTCTTTCGACAGGCTATCGCCGAAGGTGACGCCAACGCGCACCGGGGCAACCCATTTCTTGATCTCGCCCAATGCGCCGCTGGAGGGCTGGAGACCTGCCCCACGGGTGTATTCCTCGGCCAGTGCGATCTGCTCGAAGTTTCGCGAGAGCATGACGTCGGTAAACGGAGTATCGACGCCACCGCCATCCACACGCAAGAGGCCGCGGGTCAGAAGGTCTTGTTGCACGCGCGCGTAATAGCGGCGCAGATCGAGCGCCTGGGCAGACGGTTCTGGCGATTCTGGCGTGGCGTCGACCAGTCGATCCGGTCGCGCCTGGGGTTTGGTGTCTGCCGGGATATTGTCCGTCAGAAACGGATCACATGCCGACAGGGCCGCAAGCGCGGCGCAGGACCACAGGATATGAGACCAGCGCCGGAACATGCGGTCACTGGTCCGGCATCGAAGCGGCTGTTGTGTCGCCGATACCGTCCTTGCGCGCCTTGGCCGAAGCCAGCGTGTCGCGCAGATCTGCTTCCATTTTCTTGAGCTCCTGCTCGGCTGCGGCACGTTTTGCCTTGCCTTCGTCTGCGATTTGCAGACTTTCCTGAATGGTGCCGATCAGATCGGCGTTGGCCTGTTTGACGGCTTCGATATCGAACACGCCTCGCTCCATCTCTTCGCGGATCAGCTTGTTGCTGTCGCGCAGGTTCTTGGCGTTCGAGGTCAGCAGTTCGTTGGTCAGGTCGTTGGCGTCGCGCACCGCAGCGGCCGCTTCGGCAGAGCGCTGAATGGTGACGGCCTGCGCCAGTTGCGTTTCCCAAAGCGGCACGGTGTTGACGAGTGTCGAATTGATCTTGGTGACCAGCGACTTGTCGTTTTCCTGAACCAGACGGATCGACGGCAGCGATTGCATCGTCACCTGGCGGGTCAGCTTGAGATCGTGGACCCGGCGTTCCAGATCGTCCCGCGCCGCGCGCAGATCGCGCAGTTCCTGAGCTTTCATCACCTGATCCGCTTCGGCGGCGGCCTGTACCTCGGCATCCTTGGCCGGAATGTCGTTTGCATCCAGTTCCTGAAGTTTTTCTTCACCCGCGGCAATATAAAGCGCCAATTCATCGTAGAATTGCAGCGTCTTGTCATAAAGCAGGTCAAGCGACTTGATATCCTTGAGCAGCGTATGTTCGTGCTTGAGAAGATCGTCCGTGATCCGGTCGATCTGGCCCTGCACCTTTTCGAATTTCGCGGTGAATTTCGCGAAAGGGGCGGTCCGTCCGAGCAGTTTTTCCCACCAGCTGCGTTCGCGGCGCACATCGAGTTCGGAGACCGAGAACCCCCGGATGGTGCTGACGATGCCACGCAGGCTGTCACCTGCCGGGCCCACATCCTTGTTGCGGACATCCGCCAGCATGGCTTGCGAGATTTCCTGCAATTCGGCCTGCGCGTTCGAGCCGAAAGAGACGATGGACTGGGTGTCGCCCATGTCGATCTCTGCCATGCGGGACCGTATCTCTTGACTGACAACCGGATCGGCCTGCGACAAGGGCACAACGGCATCAACCGCCTTGGGTTCTGGCAGAATGACGGCGTTGACTTCTTCAACCATGGCAAGCGTATCTTGCGCTTTGGCGCGGACTGTTTCAGACATCTGGGTTCCCTCTAAAACTCATTTCTAGTCTATTTCAATGCGCGATCAATTCGAACGCCTTCGCGCTGCAATCGGTCGCGCAGAACATCAATTTCAACTGTCAGATCGGATCGGTCATCCAGAAGCATCTTTCGTGTGCGGGCCGAAAAGTTCTTTTCCAGGTCGTCCAGCAGGGATTCGTAATCGGCGCGGGCCTGCGGGTCGTTTGTCCTGGCATAGACATCCGCGAACTTGATCGTCGCATCGCGCGCGCCCATCAGGTAAACGCTCAGGTACTTTTTTGCCCCGGTAAGATCGCGCGGGTCTTCCTCGACGGTGCGAAACAGGTCTTTTGCCGTGGTTTGAAACCGCTCTACCCGTGAGATCATCCGCCGATCCCCGGATCGCGTGATGGCGTCGCGCATGGCGGCAAGATGGGCTTCGGCCTCGTCCACGGCGCGGGCAACGCGATCTTGCTGAAAGGTGTCGATCCCCTCCATCCCCTTGTCGCGCATCGGGTCGATGCCAAACGCGCCAAGATGCAGTGCCGTCGCGGCCAAGCCGAAGATGACTGGTGCAACAAGCCCCGGTTCATTCGCAAACGCCGCAATCCCGACACCTGTTCCAGCCAGCACAGAGGCCGCGATCTTGCGCGGAAATCCGGGGCGACGGGACACCTTGCGCGCGTTGTACGCTGCTTCGGCCGTAAGCCCCCCGCGCAAGAGCCACGCCCCCAAAAGAAGCGTGCCCGCGCCGACCAGGCCGATGGCCATTCCGATGGCCCCTTCATTGAGCGACGTAAAGGCCAGCACGATCGGCGGAATGAACAGGATGTTGGACCGCGCGCCAACCGGGTCAACCGACGCGCCTTTGAACCCTTTCGAGGTGCTGTCATCTGAAGACGGAGAGGACGTTCCGTCGGGGCTATATTTGCCACCAAATCGCTGGGCCATGTCTACAGACCTCCCAGCCAGCCGCTGGTCACCCCGAACAGCACGACAATGAGCAACGCGTAGCAGATTCGCTGCAGGCCGGCACCGGACATGAAAACCCCTTTCCCAAGTGTCGCAAGAAACTTAGGGGATGTGCCAAGGGCTTACTAGGGGGAAGTCGGCACGGATCCGCTCAGGCTGCGCGATTGCGGTTCATCCGATCAAAAAGCAGATCTGTCTGAAGCTCGAAATTATTGCGCCCCCGTGCGATTCCGATTTTTCGCACACGGACTTCGAAGGCATCGACCAGCGCCTGCATCTTGATGTGGAATTTACGGCGCTGGAAGGCGGTGACCTTGCCGTCTGTTCCATCGACAAGCGCGGTCACTTCGGCTTCCATCTTGGTCAGCACCTTGCAGACGGATGGCGCAATTTTCTGCATTGTCGAAGTTTCGAAATCAATTGTGCCCAACAGGCCCAGCACCTTGTTCGCCGCACTGCGCGTGCGTTCGGCCAAATCATCGTCGTGCAGCGCCTCAAGGGTGAACAACAGCCGGTCAAACCGGTCGTCGAAACCCTGATAGATATCCTGACTGACCAGACGCATCCGCGTTGCAGGGTTGTCCATGCCCTTGTCCCGCATCGGATCGAGCCCGAAAGACACAAGACACAGGATAAAGGTCGATATCGCGATCACCAAAGGGATAGCTGGTGTCGCGATTTTCGTGGTCGCCAACAGCCCAACCACCAGAGCCACGATGCAGCTTCCAATCAACTTGAACGGAATCTTGGGTCGGCTCGCCATCTCGGCAGCGTCATAGGCAAGGTGGTGTTTCTGGCCGACCGACAGGCACACAAGCCCGATCGCAAAAAGCATGATGATCAGCAGCGCAGAGGCAAACCCCGCAACGGTCCCGTCCAGAAGCCACAGGATCAGCGGACAGGTTGCCAGAACCATGAAGCCCACGGGAACGTCTTCAACCGGGGCCGTCTGGCCCAAGGCGGCGCTGCGGTTGAAAGCGACGAGACTGTTCATCTGGACGTCCATCACAAGAACCCCAATGCAAAGATCGTGACCCACAACACGGCAAACGCGACCCAGGATGCCATCGCACCCTGAGAACGGAGACGCTGCATCGCGCCACGAAGGGCTTTCGATGTGTCGTCGGCAACGGTGCCAAGGTTCGACAGAACCAAAAGCACTGACGTCACGAGAACAGCGGAAGTGAGAAACGTTATCAACATTCCGCCAATTTCGTCGCGAATCCGGGCGGAAAATGGGCGCTCAGGGGGAAAGATCAGGGAGTCTTTTTAGCCCGATTTGGACGCGGTTTTCTGCGCACCGCATTTCCCTTTGATTTCATTGGCTTACTGGATTCGGCTTCGGGTGCTTTTTCAAGGCCGAGCTGATCGCGCACAACCTTGCGGCGCAGCTCTTCGACGGCGCCTGATTTCAAGGTGCCAAGCTGGAACGGACCATAAGACACCCGGATCAGCCGATTCACCGTCAGTCCAATGTCGGCCACAGCGCGACGAATCTCTCGATTCTTGCCTTCGCGCAGGCCAATCGTCAGCCATGCGTTTGCGCCCTGCTGCCGGTCCAGAGTGACGGTCATGGGTTGAAACCGCTCTCCGTCGATGACCAGACCTTTGCGCAAGGGCTCAAGGCTTTCTTCGGTCGGCTGTCCTTTGACCCGGACACGGTATTTGCGCAGCCAGCCGGTCGAGGGCAGTTCAAGCTTGCGCTTCACACCGCCATCATTGGTCAGCAAAAGCAGCCCTTCGGAGTTCAGGTCAAGCCGCCCAACGCTCATCACACGCGGCATGTCTTCGGGCAGTTTGTCGAAAATCGTATCGCGCCCCTGTTCGTCCTTGGTGGTTGTCACAAGGCCAACCGGCTTGTGATACAGCCAGATCCGTGGTTCGTCCGGGGTGCCGACAACCTTGCCGTTGACGACAACCTTGTCAGCTGGCGTCACATTGAGCGCCGGGCTGTCGATGGTCTTGCCGTTCACGGACACCCTGCCCTGCAGGATCATCTGTTCCGCTTCGCGGCGGCTGGCAAGGCCCGCGCGGGCAATGACTTTGGCGATGCGATCACCGGGGGGCGTGTTCTGTGTCATGTCCAGCGGCTTAGTCCAATTCCCCCACTTGGGAAAGGTGATTGCGCGGGCTATGACGGGCGTATGGTGTTCCGTTCCAATATGTCGCTTGCCATCGAAGAAGCCCGCGAGGCCGCCGCGCGCGGTGAGGTGCCTGTTGGTGCCGTTGTGGTTGCTCCGGATGGAACGATTGTGGCTGCGGCCGGCAATCGGACCCGCGAACTGAACGATCCCACCGCGCATGCGGAAGTGCTGGCGATCCGGGATGCCTGCGCCCTGTTGGGCGTCGAGCGATTGGGCAATCATGACCTTTACGTCACGTTGGAACCTTGCCCGATGTGCGCCGGAGCCATTTCCAACGCGCGCATCAGGCGGCTTTACTATGGAGCACAGGATGCCAAGTCAGGCGGGGTTGCCCACGGCGCACGGGTGTTTTCCCATCCGCAATGCCATCATGCGCCCGAAATCTATGATGGCGTGAATGCAACCGAATCAGAAGCATTGCTGACCGAGTTTTTCGCGGCGATGCGGGGCTCGCAAGAATGACGCGCATTATCCTGTTCAACAAACCGTTCGACGTGTTGTCGCAATTCACCGACACAGGCACCGAAGGCACATCGCGGCGCACCTTGTCCGAGTTCATCGACGTTCCCGGCGTCTATCCCGCCGGGCGTCTGGACAGGGACAGCGAGGGCTTGATGGTCCTGACCGACAATGGAAAGTTGCAGGCCAAGATCAGCAATCCGAAATTCCGATCCCCCAAGACCTACCTTGCGCAGGTCGAAGGGAGTCCCGACGCGGAACAGCTTGACCAGTTGCGCAGGGGTGTCGTTCTCAAGGATGGGCCAACGCGCCCCGCAGAGGTGTCGCTGATCGACCCGCCAGACCTTTGGCCGCGCACGCCGCCGGTGCGATTCCGCAAGACGGTGCCGGACGGATGGATCAGCGTGACCATCACCGAAGGCCGCAACCGACAGGTGCGCCGGATGACAGCACATGTCGGCCTGCCCTGTCTGAGGCTGGTCAGGTGGTCCGTCGGCGAATGGTCTCTGGACGGCATCGCGCCGGGGACGTGGCGGGACGCGTAACCCTTAGAACCACTTGGCCAAAGGCGGCAGGCTCATGAGAACCGCATTGGCGTCATGGCCGGTTTCCAAACCGAACTTGGTGCCCCGGTCATAGACCAGGTTGTATTCGGCATAGAGACCCCGATGCACAAGCTGCGCGTCCTTGTCGGCGTCTGACCAATCCTGCACGCGGCGCTTTTCCACCAGTGGCACATAAGCGGGCAGGAAGGCGCGGCCAATATCCTGCGTCAGGCTGAAATCCGTTTCCCAGTCGCCGGTGTTGTGGTCGTCCATGAAGATGCCGCCGACACCCCGCGCACGGTTGCGGTGCGGGATGTAGAAATACGCGTCCGCCCATTCCTTGAGTCGCGGGTAATAGTCGCCGCCATGCGGGTCGAGATGCGCCTTTTGCGTGGCGTGAAAATGCTGTGTGTCCTCGGCATACTCGATACAGGGGTTCAGATCGGACCCGCCACCGAACCACCAGGCATGTGGGGTCCAGAACATACGGGTGTTCATGTGAACGGCAGGGCAATGCGGGTTTTGCATGTGGGCAACAAGGCTGATGCCCGAGGCCCAGAAGCGCGGGTCGTCCTTCATGCCGGGAATGCCCTTGCGCGCGGCCATCGCGTTTTGCGCACGTTCACCCAGCGTGCCGTAGACGGTCGAGACATTGACGCCGATCTTTTCGAACACCCGGCCGCCGCGCATGACGCTCATCAATCCGCCACCGGCGTCCGATCCGTCATCGGATGTCCGCTTTGTCTCTGTCACTTCGAAGCGTCCGGGCGCCGCATCGTGCAAAGGCCCGGTGTCGTGACTGTCTTCCAGTCCTTCAAAGGATGCCACGATCTGATCGCGCAATTCGCGGAACCAGACAGAGGCGCGGGCTTTTTCGGTGTCAAAACTGTCCGTCATATCACTGTCCTATCTTGCTGGCAGGACACTACAACGCGGCACGGGAATCACAAGTCACTCCAAGGGCTTGGTTGTGGGAAAGACGGCGATCAGTGCGCCGGAGCATTCACCGGATCAAGCAGGGTGCGGCCGCCGTCAATGGTCATGATCTGACCGGTGACAAAGCCCGCACCTTCGCAGGACAGGAATTGCACGGCCTGGGCCAGCTCTGCGGGGCTGGCAATGCGGGAAAGCGGCGTGTTCTCTTCGATCTCTTCGCGAAACCCGTCGTTTTCCTTCAGGGCTTGCTTGAGGCTGGCCGACATCACCGACCCCAACGCGACCGAATTCACCCGGATGCGGTATTCGGCCAGGGACACGGCAAGCGAGCGGGTCAACTGGTCCAGAGCCGCCATCGAAACCGAGAAGGCCAGCAGTTCGGGCTGGGTGACTCGCGCGGCAATGGATGACAGGTTCACAATCGCACCCGCCTGCCCCTCGTCCTTGTCTGCCGACTGTTTGATCATGCGTTTGGCAACCATCTGCGACAGGCGGAACGTGTTGGTCACGTTCTGCATCATCAACGCCTCAAGCGTTGTGTCGTCCAGATCAATTGGGTCCGAGGGCAAGACCTGACGGCTGCCGTTGATCAAGATATCCACCCGGTCAAACGCGTCGATGGTGGCGGACAACAGATTGGCCAAGGTCAACCGTTCGCGCAAATCGCCGGCAAAGTAGCGTATGTTACCCTCGTCCTCGGAAATCTCGCCGCATTCATGTGACAGGCGGGCCTCGTCCATGTCGGCGAACATGACGTTGGCACCCTGATCGACAAAGTGGCGCGCGATGGCCAGACCGACGCCGTTGGCGGCACCGGTGACGATCGCTGTCTTGCCTTCGATAGAGAATGACATGGGATGGGCCTCCTTCAGCGCCGCTTTGCGCGCCCGGGTTTGTCGGACGTTCTCGGCTGATCGGCTTGCAGGATCTTGAACCGCGTGTCGCCGTCCAGTTCTTGCACATGAACAAAGCTTGCGGCCAGAGTTGTTTCGTAAGGAAGGTGCCGGTTTGCCACCATCACAAGCGTGCCTTTCGGCTTTAACAGGCGTGCGGCAGAGCGGATGAAGTCCTGTCCAAGCGATGCGTCCGGTGTCCGACTGGTGTGAAACGGGGGGTTTGTGACCACCCAGTCAAGGCTGCCCGGAACACCCCATTTGCCGGCATCTGCCCAATGCAGGGCGACGCGGTCATCTTTCAGGTTCAGACCGGCACATGTCAGCGCGCGATGATCTGCCTCGACCAGATCAATCTGTGTGACTTTGGGCAGGTCCAGAAGATATCTGGTCAGGTAGCCCCACCCACCCCCAAGATCGGCACCATGGCCCTTGAGCGATTTCGGCAGCGCAGCGGCAAGCGCCATTGATCCGGCATCCGGGCCATCCGCCGAGAACACACCGGGCTGGGTGATCCAGCCATCGGTGACCGGCGCAGGATCCGGCAAGGCGCAATCGGCAAAAGCCGTGCCCGCCTTGAACCAGAAGATCTTGCCATGCGCTTTGGACATCTGGCCGTCGAGAGTGACGCGGGACTTGTCGAATTTCAACATGGCGTCGATGCCATCGGTCTTGGCCCCGTCGACGATCACAAGGCCATTCGGCGCAATGGCTTCCGCCTGCGCAATCAAGCCACGGGCCAATTCGCGACTGCGCGGAAGTGTGACATGAACAACATCGGCAGGACCGGTGGCAGCAGTCGTGACGCGCGCGCCCATTGCATCAAAGTGATCGAATGACGGTTTGAAGTTGTGCTGAACGGTCACGTCCCGCACCGGCAAGACACCCAGATCCACGTCTGGATTCGGTTCTAGAAGCACGACACGCGGGGTGTCCGACAGGTCAAGAACGCCTGTCTCGAGGGCATGGGCAAGTCTGGCTAACGTCATGGGAGACCCGGGCGGACCCGGTTATTCCTTTTCCATGGTGCATTGCAGCGGGTGCTGGTGGCGACGCGCGAAATCCATCACCTGCCCCACCTTGGTCTCGGCGATCTCGTGGCTGAACACGCCGACGACGGCAACGCCTTTTTTGTGAACTGTCAGCATGATTTCAAAGGCTTGGGCATGTGTCATCCCGAAGAACCGTTCCAGCACATGCACCACGAATTCCATCGGGGTGTAATCGTCGTTCAGCAGCATCACCTTGTAGAGCGGCGGACGTTTCGTCTTTGCACGCGTCTCAACAACGACGCCGGTGTCGTCGTCCTCGTTTGACGGAGGTCCCGCCTTGGGGCGGGATGACATGTTGTTGGCCGACAAGTGTAGCATGCTTGGGACTGTACCTCGGGTTCCATATCCTAGATGGCTCTATATAACCTGTCCTGACTGCGAGAAAAGAGGCGCGTGGCAAGGATATGGCCCGAAAGCTGCAAACAATCGGTTTCGACGCGGATGACACCCTTTGGCACAACGAACGCTTCTTCAAACTGACGCAGGCGCGTTTCGAAGAGCTTTTGTCGGATTATTCGGATAAATCGCTTCTGCATGACCGGCTTGTCGCCGCTGAGCGACGCAATATCGGTCATTATGGATTCGGGGTGAAGGGCTTTGTCCTGTCGATGATCGAAACCGCAATTGACGTCACGGACGGCGCGGTTCCCGGCCATGTGATCCGCAACATTCTGGACGCGGGGCAGGACATGCTGGCCCATCCCATCGAACTGTTGCCGCATGCGGAAGCAACCGTGTCCGCCTTGGCGGACACCTATCGGCTTGTTCTGATCACCAAGGGCGACCTGCTGCATCAGGAACGCAAGCTGGCGCAATCGGGTCTGGGCGAGCTGTTCGATGACGTGGCCATCGTGTCGGACAAGACCGTCGCAACCTATCAGACCGTCTTTGCGCCACATCCCGGAGGCGTTGCTGCGGCGATGATGGTTGGCAATTCCATGCGCTCGGACGTGGTGCCTGCGGTAGAGGCTGGAAGCTGGGGTGTGTTTGTCCCGCACGATCTTGAATGGGACCTCGAGAAAGCCGATGCCCCGGATAATCCGCGCTTTCGCGAGATCGCGGATCTTGGCGACTTGCCGCCGTTGGTGGCCGAGATCGGTTGACCGAATCTGCCTTATTCCTGCCACATTGGCCTCACTAGTAAGCGAAATCGTCAGCCCCCCAATATGTTGCGCTGCAATGCCGCAAAAATGTGCGGAAAAGGCATAAAAATAAGGACTTTATTGGCAACTTCTCATGTGCTAGCTTAGCCTTAATAAAAATGCTGACCGAAAAAATTCGGCAGCGAGAGGCAGAGAAGGCGGACATCGTGACGGGACGGCGTAGAAAGCCGGGTCGAGTAGGCCTGTATTTAATCACCGCAATTTGGTTGGCCGTTCTGGTCCCGATTAGCGCGATGGCGGCGCCGTATGCCGCGATGGTGATGGATGCCCGAAACGGCGAAGTCATCCACACAAGCAATGCGGACACGCGTCTTCACCCGGCATCCCTGACCAAGATGATGACCCTCTACATTGTGTTCGAAGCGGTGCAGAACGGCGAAATCAGCATGGACACCAAGGTGCAGATTTCGAAGAAAGCGGCCTCTGAGCCCCCGTCCAAGTTAGGGTTGCGGGCTGGATCGACCATTCAGCTCAGATACCTTGTCCGCGCCGCCGCCGTGAAATCGGCCAACGACGCGGCGACGGCCCTGGCCGAAGCGATTTCCGGGTCTGAGGCTGCCTTTGCGCGTCGGATGAACCGCACCGCAAAAGCTTTGGGCATGGGGCGCACAACCTTCAAGAACGCGCATGGTCTGACCGAAAGCGGGCACATGTCCACCGCGCGCGACATGACGATCCTCGGGCGGCATGTGCTTTATGACTATCCTCAATATTACAACCTGTTCTCGCGCCGCAGCACGGATGCCGGGATCAAGACCGTGGCCCACACAAACCGGCGGTTTCTGGACAGCTATCGCGGAGCGGACGGGATCAAGACCGGGTACACTCGCGCCGCCGGGTTCAACCTGACCGCAACTGCCGAGCGTGGAGGCGAGCGGATCATCGTGACGGTGTTCGGCGGCAACTCTACCGCATCGCGCAACGCGCAGGTCGCCAAACTCATGGACCTGGGTTTCAACAAGGCGCCCGCCCGCATGGCGCTGCGCACGCCGCGCAAGCCGCCTTATCTTGGGCCGGACACATCCACGGCCACCGAAACGGTCATTGCCAATAGCCAGACCCCTTCGACCCAGACCCGTGCGAAATCCATTCGGGTTGTCGCTGCGGCCGTAAAGACAAGCCTGCGCCCGACCGCACGTCCCGTCGCCCAGCCCATTCTGCCCGATGTTCTGGTGGCCGAACTGAAGAACGACATTCAATCCGTTCTGGCCGAAGTGCAGACGGAAGAGGTGCAGGAAGTTGCCGCAACAGCGGCGCAAGTCGCCCTTGCCACAGCCGCACCGGCAACAGCCCCTGCAAGCCTTGCGCCATCTTTGAAAACCGCACCCAGCGCGTCTGTGAAGCCGGTCGGTCGCCCCAGAACCCTGGTTCTTGCATCGGCCACGACACGGCAGGTTGCACCTGCGGAACCCGTTCAGGCGCGCGAAGCCGAGGTTGTCACCCGCATCTCCACGTCTGGTGGACGGCATTGGGGCATCAATGTCGGGCGGTTCCCAAGCCGGTATGCCGCCGAGAAAGCGCTGCTCAAGACCGCATTGGCGGAGATGGCAACGCTTGACGGGTCGCTGCGCAAAGTGGTGAACGGTGCGCGGGGGTTTGATGCAAACTTCATGGGCCTGTCGCGTGAAAGCGCCGACCTTGCCTGCCGCCGTCTTCAGGCCCGCCAGGTCACCTGCTTCATGATCGGACCAAGCTGATCCAACTTGGGTCAGCTTTTGGGATGGTCGTCGTAATCGTCTGACAGGATACGTTCCGCCGCGCCGTCCGGGTCTTCGTACTGTTTGGACTTCACCGTGAACACAAACGCCACCAGCCCGATCCCGCCAAGGATCAGCGATACAGGGATGAGGTAGGCCAGCACGTTCATCGAAAGCTCCGGTTTATCTCAGGCGCAAGGCGTTGAGCGACACAGTAATCGAAGAGCTCGACATCGCCAATGCGGCGATAAGCGGCGAACACAGTCCCGCCACGGCCAAAGGCACGGCGACGATGTTGTACCATGTCGCGATGGTGAAATTCTGGCGAATACGTTTGATCGCTATCCGCGACGTCGCAAGCGCGTCCGAGATCGGTTCAAGCGAATTGCCCAACAGAACCACATCCGACGCCACACGCGCGGCATCGAGGGCTGTCGCTGGAGAGATCGACGCATGGGCACCGGCAAGGGCGGCCGTGTCATTCAAACCATCGCCCACCATCAGAACATGTTTCCCACCCGCCGTCAGGTCAGCCACCTTTGCCGCCTTGTCTTGTGGCAGGGCCTCGGCAATCCATTTGGCAATTCCCAGACGTGCGGCAAAGGCCTCGACTGCCGGGGTGGTGTCGCCGGACATCAGGATCACGTCAAAGCCATCGTCTTGCAGCCTGGCCACAAGCGCCTCTGCCCCGTCGCGGATCTGATCGGCAAAGCGGAACGGGTCCGCCACCGTGTCACCAACGCGCAGCCATGCAGCGGTGTCCTGGCTTTCGCCACCACCAACCCAGCTGGACCGGCCCAGACGCACTGTCTGCCCTTTCCACAAAGCTTCGGTGCCATGGCCGGGGATTTCGGTGATCTGTGTAACCGTTTCTGCCTGAACCCCCGCGTCGCGGATGGCTTTGGCCAGTGATTGCGACAGCGGATGCGACGACCCTTCCGCAAGGGCAAGCGTGATCCCCAGATCGCGGCGCGAATGATCACCAAGGTTCGTGACCTCGGGCGTGCCAGCGGTCAGCGTTCCGGTCTTGTCGAACACAACCGTATCGACCTGCGCCATGCGTTCCAGCGCGGTGGCGTCCTTGATCAGAAGCCCCTTGCGGAACAACCGTCCAGACGCCGCCGTGGTCACGGCAGGGACCGCAAGTCCCAGCGCACAGGGGCAGGTGATGATCAGAACCGCCGCCGCAATATTGAGGGCGGTGCGCAGATCGAAGGTGTAGAAATACCAGCCCAGAAACGCCAGGGCCGACAGGATATGCACGCCGGGCGCGTAAAGCTTGGCCGCCTTGTCGGCAAGCGACGTGTAACGCGAGCGACCGGATTCCGCGATCGCGACAAGGTCCGCCATGCGGTGCAGCGACGTATCACGCCCAACGGCGTTGGCACGGATGGTCAGCGGGCCGGTCAGATTGACCTCCCCCGCGCTGACGACAGATCCGGGGCCAGCATAAATGGGCCGCGTTTCCCCGGTAAGCAGCGACCGGTCCAGTTCGGACTGACCATCGGTGATTTCCCCATCCACCGGCATTCGGCCACCCGGCCGCACAAGGATCAGATCGCCCACGGCCAAGGCGGACATGGCGATCTGTTCTTCGCCGTTTTCGGTGATCCGAGACACGCGCGGGACTTCCAGGGCGGCAAGCTCTTCGGCGGCGGATCGCGCGGCGGATCGCGTGCGGTGGTCCAGATACCGTCCTGCCAGCAGGAAAAAGGTCAGCGTGATCGCGGCGTCGAAATAGGCGTGTTCCCCCGACAGGGACGTTTCCCAAAGCGACGTCGCAACCGCCAGCGCAATGGCAAGCGAGATCGGAACATCCATGTTGAGCCGCCCTGCCCGTAGCGCGGTCCAGGCATGTTTGAAGAAGGGCTGCGCCGAAAACGCGATGGTCGGCAGCGCGATGGCAGCGGAAATCCAGTGGAACATGTCCCGCGTCGGGCCATCGGCCCCTGACCAGACCGCAACGGACAAAAGCATGATGTTCATTGCCGCGAAACCGGCCACGGCCAGCCGCATCAAAAGATCGCGTCCTGCCTTGTCGGTATCGGTGGCGCGCAGGGCCGTGGTGTCAAGCTCATGCGCCTCGTACCCGGCCTTTTCCAGCACCTTGACCAGATCGTCGGCGGTGAGGTCGGGCGTCGCCTCGACCTGGGCGCGCCTGAGCGTAAGGTTCACCCGCGCGCCCTTTACGCCGTCGGTTGCCCCAAGAATGCGCTCTACCCCGGAAATGCACGCCGCACAGTGGATCGACGGCAGGGACAGAACGATATTGACCTCTTTCGGCAACGCCGCTTCGGCCAGGGCCTCTGCCGCAGGCGCTGCGGAACAGGCCGGACACGCGGACAATTGAGGACGCATCGCAACGGTCATGGATCAACTTTCGACGTGAAGGACAACGCGCTGTTCGAACTGGACCCCGTCCAAGGACGTGGCTTTCATCCGGATATTCCAGTTTCCCGGACGCAGGGATTCGCGCGCCACATAAGCCTGCCCGTCAAAGGCAAATTCCGGACTGCGGTCGTCCTGAACGTGGGTTGCACGCCCCAGAACGGCCTCGAGCGACCCCGTCTGTACCGGGCGTCCGTCAGCGTCCTTGATGCTGAGGATCAGCAAACCACCCTTGGACTCGGCATAGACGCTCCAGCCCAGGGATTCCTGTTCGGCGCGGCGTATATCGAACTCTTGCGATGCGACGTAAGAGTTTTTCACTTCAAGCCCGGGAAAGGTTTTCACCGCCGAATAGGCCAGGACCAGATTGACGGAAATGATGACGGCAAACGCCCCCCCAAAGATCGCCAATGCGTGCCAGCCGGTGAGTTTGAATTCCTTGGTCATCAGTTGCTTCTCCCGTTGAAGATGCTGTCGGTGTAGGCGCGGTCGCCGTTGGTGAGGTCTTCAACCCAGAACCGCAGATCACTGCGTTCGTCCTCAGCCGGATCGGATCCGGGTGCGGCCACAACATAGACACGTTGCAGGTAGGTTTCGTTCGCGGGCACATCGACTGTCTCGTACGGCGTCCCTTCGAGTTGAATGCGCAAGGCCGGGTGACCGGTGACGGACATGCGGAACGGTCGATCCTCGCCGTGTTTGTTCAAGAGACGCACGTCATAGGTGTTGCGGATCGACCCGTCGGAAAGCGTCACGAAGGTCGGGTTGCGTACCGGGGCGACCGTCATGTCGATTTCAGGACGAATGAACAGCGCGAAGACAAGGCCAAAACCGACCAGCGCCCAAAGTCCCGTGTACATCATCGTGCGGATACGGAAGATGTGGAACCAAGCCGTGCGGGGTTTTTCCCCGGCGCGTTCGCGCGGCTCGTCCGACAGGGCAAGATAGTCGATCAGACCCCGCGGCTTGCCCACCTTTTCCATGATGTCGTCACAGGCGTCGATGCACAGGCCGCAGGTGATACATTCCATCTGCTGCCCGTCGCGGATGTCGATGCCCGCCGGGCAGACGTTGACGCAGGCCATGCAGTCGATGCAATCGCCCAGCTGTTCGGAACCTTCGGCCTTGCGATGCTTGCCACGCGGTTCACCACGCCATTCGCGGTAAGCCACAGTGAGCGTATCCTCGTCCATCATCGCGGCCTGGATGCGGGGCCACGGGCAAGCATAGTTGCAGATCTGTTCGCGGGCAAAGCCGCCGAAGAAAAACGTGGTCGCCGTGAGAATCAGCATTGTGGTGTACGCGACAGGGTGCGCTTGACCGGTCACCAGATCGCGCAGCAATGTCGGTGCATCGGCAAAGTAGAACACCCACGCACCACCGGTTGCGAGGCCGATAAAGAACCACGACACCCACTTGGTGACGCGCAGGCGCGCCTTGCGGAGATCCATCTTTTCCTGCCGGTGCAAACGCAGTCTCGCGTTGCGGTCGCCTTCGATCCAGCGTTCCACAAGGATGAACAGGTCGGTCCAGACGGTTTGCGGGCAGGCATAGCCGCACCACACCCGGCCCAGTGCCGAGGTAAACAGAAACAGACCCAGGCCCGCCATGATCAGCAGGCCCGCGATAAAATAGAATTCGTGCGGCCAGATCTCGATCCAGAAGAAAAAGAAACGGCGGTTTGCAAGGTCGATCAACACCGCCTGATCCGGCAATTGCGGACCCCGGTCCCACCTGATCCAAGGCGTGACATAGTAGATGCCCAGCGTCACGATCATGATGATCCATTTGAAGCTGCGGAAGTTGCCCTTCACACGCTTCGGAAAGATCGGTTCGCGCGCCGCGTAAAGCTTCGGCGGTGTGGTATTTTCTGCTTGAGACACGAGAAAGTTGGCTCCCAAAGACGGATTGGCTTGATGGTCTTTTCTCAGGCATGCACGCGCCGGACTTTGACTTGCATCAAATACTGTATCTTTAATTCAGGTTTTTACCGCCGCGCGCCGGATCCAGCGCAAAAATGCCTTGAGCGGGGCGCGGTGGACCCCCGGACGTGTCACCAGATGATAGCCCGCATTCAACCGGTCTTCGAAAACGGCAATCAAACGCCCCGCCGCCAGATCCTCGGCCACGGCGATTCGTGTGGACACGGCGACGCCCTGCCCGTTTCGCGCACCATCCAGCATCAGATTTCCCGGCACCTCGGTGCGCGACCGGACGCGGGCATTGATGAGACCTCGTGTCGCGAACCACGAAGTTGATTCCGTTGTCCCCAGTTCTTCCAGCCAGGGAAAATCAATCAGTTCTTTCGGATTTTCCGGTATCTGGCCTTTGAACAGCGACGGCGCGCCCACCACGACAAGCGGCGACTCCATCAGCGGTTCGCTGTCCAGACCCGCCCAGCCCCCGTTGCCATAGCGGATCGCCACGTCGATGGCCCCCGGCGTCGGGTCTGTCAGTGCGGGACTGGGGGTCATGATCATATCAATTCCGGGATGTTCGGCCTGAAAGCCGGCAAGACGCGGCATCAGCCATGCGCTTGCGAATGTCGAGGTGCAGGCAACGTTCAGCGGGCGCTGCGCATCGGCGTTGGTCACGGCCTCGATCCCGCTCGCGATGCGGCCAAACCCGTCCTCGAGCGCGCGGGCCAGATCACGACCATCCGATGTCAATTCCAGCGCTCGACTGGACCGGTCCAACAACGGAGTCCCCAGATGTGTCTCAAGGCTGCGCAATTGCTGCGAGATCGCGGCGTGGCTGACATTCAGCGCCAGCCCGGCATCGGTAACGGACCCGGTCTGCACAAAGGCACAGAACGCCCGAAGCGCAGAAAGAGATGGCAGGCGACCCCAATCAATCATGTAACTTCACCTTACATATTGAATTTATCCCTGAGTCGCATTTTCGGCCCGAAACGGCAAGTATGATCGCACAAACCCGCCAACTCAGGAGAGTCACATGTTCACTGCACTTGCACAAACCTTGTTCCGCGCCAGCGGTGTATCCCCAACCCATGTCCAAAAGGACATCCCGCAATCGTGGTATCGCGAAGACCTGCAATCCACGTCAAAGCCAAAGCGTTGGGAAGATTGGAAATGATTGATCCAGTTGTTTTTCAACCGCCCCACATCTGGCATGGAAAAACAAAAAAAGACCACGCGGGCCGGTGGCCGTGGCGCGGTCGCAGATGGCAATCTGCCTGACAATGACGCCGGTGCTTCGAAACGCGCGAACAGAAAGAAGCACCGGCGCTGTTCCTTTTGGCCCGAAGGCCAAAAGGTGTCTTTGTAAACCTTATTCGGCGGGCGCTTCACCACCGCCAAGCCCGTGGACATAGGTCGCCACAGCGCGGATTTCAGCCTCGCTCAGACGTTCGCTCCATGGGGGCATCACACCAAAGCGCGAATAGGTCACGGTCGCGGTCAGGGTTTCGAAATCCCCGCCGTAAAGCCAGATGGCATCCGTCAGGTTCGGCGCACCCTGCCAGCGATCGCCCGTGCCGTCGTCCATGTGACAGGCCGCGCAATTGTCCAGGAACACGGTTTCACCAGCCGCAACAAGCGCTGCATCCTGCGGTTCACCCGACAGCGACATCACATAGTTGACGACCTGAGTGATCTCTTCGGTCTCAAGCAGGTCGCCAAAGGCCGGCATTTGTGAATACCGCGCGTCAGGGTCTTCCTCGTTCCGGATGCCGTGCGAAATGGTCGTGTGGATCGCTTCGATGTCACCACCCCACAGCCAATCATCGTCAAGCAGGTTCGGATAGCCCTTGGCACCCGCAGCGCCGGAACCGTGGCACTGTGCGCACCATGTCCGGAACACAGCACCACCCGCGTTCTGCGCAAATTGGTTCAGGTTCGGATCCTGGGCGATTTCTGTCAGTTCGACCGAAGCCAGCTGGGTGTTGATGCCAGCGTTGGCCTCTTCAAAGCTGGCAATGTCCGCCGCCACTTCGGCGCGGGTCGAGAACCCAAGCAGACCGGGTGTGGCCGCCTTGATTCCCGGCCATGCCGGATAAGCGATCGAATAAAGCACAGCCCAGACAATCGTGGCGTAGAAGGTCCACAACCACCAGCGCGGCAGAGGTTTGTTGTATTCCTTGATCCCGTCCCACTCGTGACCTGTGGTTTCATAATCAAGGTCGTCGTCTTGCTTCTTGCTCATTGCCTCGCCTCCTTGGATGCGGCGGGTTTGTCTTCGTGACGAAACGGGATGTTGGCTGTATCGCGATGCGTCTTGTTGCTTCCCGGACGAATGGCCCAGAGGATAACTGCAACAAAGAACAGGAACAGAAGCAGCAACATCCAGCTGTCGGCGAATTCCCGGAGGAACGAATAGGTTTCCATTGTGTCCTCCTCAGCGGCTTGCGTCTGGAGTGAAGGTCGAGAAATCGACCATTGTGCCAAGCACCTGAAGATAGGCAATCAGCGCGTCTGCTTCCGAAACGCCTGGCTGGCCATCAAAGTTGCGCACATTCACTGCTTCACCGTACCGTTCCAGCAGGCCGTCAAAGTCGCTGTCCGGATCGGCCTGGGCACGGAAGTCTTCGCGCGCGGCTTCGATCATTTCGGCGGAATACGGCACACCGACAAACGCGTTGGTCCCCATCACGTCGGCGATATGTTCCCCTTCCAGAAGCGTCGCTTCGAGGAAGCCATATTTCGGCATCACCGATTCCGGCACCACGGATTGCGGATCACGCAGGTGATCAACATGCCAATCGTCCGAATAGCGGCCACCGACGCGGGCAAGGTCAGGCCCAGTCCGCTTGGAGCCCCACTGGAACGGGTGGTCATACATCGACTCTGCCGCAAGGCTGTAGTGGCCATACCGTTCGACTTCATCGCGCATCGGGCGGATCATCTGGCTGTGACAGACATAACAGCCTTCACGGACGTAGATGTTGCGCCCTTCCAGCTCGAGTGGGGTGTAGGGACGCATGCCCTCCACCTTTTCGATGGTGTTTTCAAGGTAGAAGAGCGGCACGATCTGCACCAGTCCCCCGATGGTCACGACAAGGAAACTGAGGATCAGCAGCAATGTCGCGTTGGTTTCGATGAGCTTGTGCTTGTCGAGAATACCCATTGTCCAAGCCTCCTTATTCGGCCGCGACGGCTGCTGACGCGCCGGCGGTCTCTTTCGCCGGGCTGCGTGTCGCAGTCATCCACAGGTTGTAGCACATGATGAGGGCACCGGTGAGGTACATCACACCACCAAGGGCACGCACGACGTACATCGGGAACTTTGCGCTTACGGTGTCGGCAAAGCTGTTCACGAGGAACCCGTTTGCATCGACTTCGCGCCACATCAGGCCTTCCATGATCCCCGTGACCCACATCGAGGACGCGTAGAGAATGATGCCGATTGTGGCGAGCCAGAAGTGCCAGCTGACCATGCTGAGGCTGTAAAGCCGCTGACGGTTCCAAAGCTTGGGCACGAGGAAGTACAGAGCGCCGAAGGTGATCATGCCGTTCCAGCCAAGCGCGCCGGAATGGACGTGACCGATGGTCCAGTCCGTGTAGTGCGACAGCGAGTTGACAGCACGGATCGACATCATCGGGCCTTCGAAGGTCGACATGCCGTAAAAGCCAAGCGAAATCACCATCATCCGGATGACCGGGTCGGTGCGCAGCTTGTCCCAGGCACCCGAGAGCGTCATCAGACCGTTGATCATGCCGCCCCATGACGGCATCCACAGAACGATCGAGAACACCATGCCAAGGGTCGAGGCCCAGTCCGGCAGAGCGGTGTAGTGCAGGTGGTGCGGACCGGCCCAGATATAGAGAAAGATCAGCGCCCAGAAGTGGATGATCGACAGTTTATAGCTGAAAACCGGACGTTCGGCCTGTTTCGGCACGAAGTAGTACATCATGCCGAGGAAGCCCGCCGTCAGGAAGAAACCAACGGCGTTGTGGCCGTACCACCACTGAACCATCGCATCCTGAACGCCTGAAAAGACCTGCACGGATTTGGAACCGAAGATCGAAACCGGGATGCTCAGGTTGTTGAACACATGCAGCATCGCAACCGTGACGATAAAGGACAGGAAGAACCAGTTGGCCACATAGATATGCGGCTCTTTACGCTTGATGATCGTGCCGAGGAATACCGCCAGATACGCCAGCCAGACGATGGTCAGCCACAGGTCGATATACCATTCCGGTTCTGCGTATTCCTTGGACTGGGTCGCACCCAGCAGGTAGCCTGTCGCGGCCAGCACGATGAACAGGTTGTAGCCCCAGAACACGAACCAGGCAGTGTTGCCCCCCCAAAGGCGCGCGGCGCTTGTGCGCTGCACCACATAGAAGGATGTCGCGATCAAGGCGTTGCCGCCAAACGCGAAAATCACCGCAGAGGTGTGCAAAGGACGCAACCGTCCAAAGTTCGCATAGCCCTGCGCCCATTCGAAATTCAGCCCCGGAAACGCCAACTGAAACGCGATGAAGGTTCCGACCAGGAACCCCGTTACACCCCAGAAAGCGGTTGCGATCACGCCGTAACGGACCACACCATCCATGTAGCTTGTTTCAAGCACTGCCGCCGGAACCGGTTCATCCGTGTTCCGCAGTGTCCAGAGGAATAGCCCCGCAGATACCGCCATGATGAGGATGGCGTGAACCTGATAGGCCAAATCGCGCGCATAGCTTGCAGCGATCATCGCAAGAAGCGTGATCAAACCAAGCGCGATCAGCTTGATATAGTTCAACATTGTTTGTCCCTTCGTCTTTCCCACACGATTCGGCTGCCGCGTGGGCGGTTTTCAGACTGGGCCCTTAATGCGAGACTTGGCCAAACCTATCCTTGATCTGCATCAATAGAATTGATGGACTTGTTTGATGGGTGTCAAAGCGCAGCACCTGACTTGCGTGGAAGGTGCAGGAAGAGGAATTTAAACCAAGGGAGCCAACAATGTCTTTCAAAACGATTCTGGCCGTTGTCACGGACCAGGCCCACATGTCAGATACACTCGCGCAGGCTGTCACGATGGCAGACGCGTTGGACGCACACCTGAGCGTTGTCTGCATCGGCGTCGACCGCACCCAGACCGGATATTATTACGCCGGAATGAACGCCGCCGTGTTGCAGGAAACAATGAATCATGCACGCGAACAGGCCGCCGAACTGGCAACTGCGGCCAAGAAGCAGATGGAAATGTCGGGATTGCGCTGGGGCGTCTCCGAGGCGGTTTGCCAACTGGCTGACATGTCCCGCTATGTCGCGGCCCATGCCCGGTTTGCAGATCTCGCCATTTTGCCGCGCCCCTACGGAGATGATCGCGGAATCGAACTTGAAGCGGCGACCGAAGGCGCGCTGTTTGAAGGTCAGTCACCGGTCATCGTGCTGCCTGAAGGTGGAGCGGAGTTGAAGATGCCGCAGAAAATTGCGGTTGGCTGGAATGAAAGCGCCGAGGCTCTGCGCGCTGTTCGCAGCGCCCTGCCCTTCCTCATCGCCGCACAATCCGTCCATATCGTGGTGATTGATCCGCCCAAGCACGGCCCCAACCGGTCTGATCCCGGCGGACAATTGTCACAATACCTTGCCCGACACGGTGTGAAGGTCGAGATTGATGTCCTGTCCAAGACCATGCCGCGCGTGTCGGATGTCATGCGCAGGCATGTCTCGGACATGAACGCGGATCTTGTTGTGATGGGCGCCTATGGTCACTCGCGGTTCCGCGAAGCCATTCTTGGCGGCGCCACCCGCAACATGCTGGAAACTTCGGAAGTTCCTGTGTTCATGGCGCATTGACGCACGAACCGGGCGCGTTTTGACCTATCCCGTCAGAAGGCGCAGGCCTTGCGTCACATCCGAACGCACCGCCAATCGAAGGCCGGGTTCATCCCCGGCCTTCAGCGCCGCAATGATCAGACGATGGTACTGCGGCGCTTCAGTGCGTCTCAGCCTCCCATAAAGCGCACGCATCGTCGGTCCAAGCTGCAGCCACACGGTTTCGGCCATCGCCAGCATCGCAGGGGCCTGCGCCCGCAGATACAGGGCGCGGTGGAAATCAAGGTTGGTGCGGATGTAACCCACGGCATCCCGGTTCGAGACAGCATCGGCAATGGTGCCGTTGATGGTCTGCAACCGGTCGATCAGCGCAAGATGCGCCCGTGGCAGGGCGCGGCTGGCAAGTTCGACCTCGATCAGGGCACGCAGCGCGGCCAGTTCCTCGATTCGATCATTGGACAGTTCCGGAGTGGATACCCGACCGGAGGCCGACATCGACAAGGCGCCTTCGGCAACAAGTCTCTGAACCGCCTCGCGGGCAGGGGTCATCGACACGTCGAATTCCCGTCCGATCCCCCGGAGCGTCAACGGATGACCCGGCGTCATCTGGCCAAACATGATCCGGTTGCGCAAGCCGCGATACACGCGGTCATGTGCAGAAAGTGTCGGTTCAGTGGGGCGGATCAGGACGCTCATGCCGAATTGTGATCACAGGCCGTGAACGGGTCAAGCATCAAACCGGAAACGATGCAGCTTTGGGCCGTCATGCCGCAGCCAGGCGCGGGCCTCCTGATGTGGACCATAAAGCTGATGAACCACGCGCCAGAAGTCCGGCGAATGATTCATTTCCTGTAGATGCGCCACCTCATGGGCCGCCACATAATTCAGCACCGCTTTCGGCGCGAGGATCAACCGCCACGAATACATCAACGCTCCTGCCGACGAACACGACCCCCAACGCGACCGCGTGTCCCGCAGGGTCAGTCGTGCATAGGGCCGCCCCAGTTGCCCGGCATAGTGATCCGATGCCCGTGTCAGTTCGGCCCTGGCCTGTTCTTTCAGCCAAGCCAACAGGTGAACGCGCCCCTTTTCAAGCGGCTGCGGCAATTCGATCACGTTGCCTGCAACCCTCAAACGCTTTCCGGCACTGTCCCGCAGGTCGAAATCCGCGCCCGCAACGGTCAGGCGCTGCCCCGGTCCGACAAGCGTCTGGCTGCCTTGCTTTGACAGGTGCCCGCGCACCCAATCCTGCTTTTCCACCGCAAAGGCCAGCGCCTCGCGTTCGGACACACCCCGCGGCACCGTCAAGGTCACAACCCCATCCACCCGCGAAATCCGCAACGTCATGCGCCGCGCTCGGGGGTTTTTCCGCAATTTCAGTGTAATTTCGGGGTTGCCCGGAAGAGTTCTGAAGCCCATATGCCGCTCGATGAGATCCGTGCCGTAAAGCCTTTGACACTGGTTCGGTGTTATGGCAGTTGGCGCAGATTGTCGATATGACCACGCAATTGAAGGGGATCACCCATGCCCAAAGAAGAATGGGGCGTCAAACGCGTTTGCCCGACGACTGGCAAGCGCTTTTATGACCTGAACAACAATCCGATCATCAGCCCTTACACCGGCGAAGTGGTTGAAATTGAAACCGGCAAGACCCGCATGATCGCGGCCGATGCCGAAGACCGTCAGAGCAAGGCCAAATCCGATAACACGGAAGAGTCGGATGCTCTGGAAGATGATGACGTCGATGTGGAACTCGAAGACGATGATGTTCTGGAAGACGACGATGATGATAACGTCTCGCTTGACGATATCGCGGACGTCGCCAGCGACGACGACGATTAATTTCTGCATGTGGGGCGGAATCACGCTTGATCCCGCCCCCGGCATTGCGTAATTGAACGCGCACAATCGGGGCCTTAGCTCAGCTGGGAGAGCGCTTGCATGGCATGCAAGAGGTCAGGGGTTCGATCCCCCTAGGCTCCACCAATTCCCTCCCGACAAATGTTACATTTTTGCCCCCTGCCGTCTTCGGGACCACGCAGAGCAAGACCACTCTGGATTTTGCATCCGTCGCTTCGTAGGATTCCGTTAAGGATAATTAAGAAACAGGCTGTGCGATGTTCGAAGCTCAGAGGCTTTGGAACGACCTTTGGGGCGCTTTTGAAAACACGTTTCGGTATCAGTATGTCCTGTCGCGTGCTGTTGAAAAGCTGAATGGATTCAAGTGTCACACCGGATCTGTCTGGTCGCTGTATTCTGGCCCCGAATTACCGGTCTGCGCCATTTTTGATCGCAACGGCAAGCCGATCGGCGTGGTTGCCGGGATCGCAGTCGGGCCAGACGCCCTCTTGTCAAAGTCATCCTGCACGATCCCGGTCGACACCGGAGCCGCAAATTTCTGGGACCAGTTCGAAACCTATATTGTCGATGTGGCAGGTCGCTATGCCTTCATGATCGAACACGCAGGCCAGACGCGCCTTTACACCGATCCGGTCGGAATGATCGGAGCTGTCTACAGCAAGCTGGATGGCTATGTCGCGTCCTCACCGCTGCTGGCGATCAAACGCCCGCTGACACCGAACCCGAAATTCGATTTCGACACAATCGCGAACAAGGGCGGAAAGCTGACGCTGTTTCACACCGCCGATGCGCATGTGCGGCGATTGAACCCGAACCATTACCTTGATCTTGATTGTTTCGAAGAACACCGCTTCTGGCCAAGGAACGAAACGTTCCAGACCCCACCCGAGCGCGTGTTAAGCACATATGACGACATTTCCAGCCGGGTCAGGTTCAATATCGGCGAGATCGCAAAGTCCTTTCCCTGCGCGATGCCGGTCAGTGGTGGGCAGGACAGCCGATTGCTTCTGGCATTTGCGGGGCCGCACACGGCATCAATCCAGACCTTCTATACCCATATCAACAACTACGCGACGCGGCGCGACGATGCCATCGGCAAGGCCTTGTGCGCGGCAATCGACGTGCCGCACGAAACCCATGACAAACGCGAATTCAGCTTGGAGCGTTGGGATCTCAAGCACTCGCATCAGAAATACAAGCTGACACTCGGCGCGCCGTCCTCGCTTCCCAAGGAATACATCAACGGGGTCGTCACCGGCGTGCCTGATGGGCATGTCATCTTGCGCGGACACCAGACCGATCTGCTGCGCGCCGTCTTTGTCTTTCAACCTCAAGAGCGGTGGCACGAACCGGACTGGCAACTGGAGCGCCTGATTATCGTGCCCCGCGCCGAGTTCACCAAAGAGGTGGCCGACAGGTTCAGGGACGATTTCGTCGCGTGGCAATCCACCTTGCCTGAAAACGCCATGACCAAAGCCGCCGATTTCATGTTCCTTGAAGTCTATTACAATTCGACGGTGGGCGCGACGTTCCCCGCGCTCTGGCGACATTTCTATGTGTCACCCTTCAACAGCAGACGGTTGATTGGCCTCGCACTTGGTTTTGACGAGAAAGAGCGGCGCAAATCGGTGCCCGTTTTCGACATCATCGAACGTCAAAGACCTGAATTGTCCTTGGTCCCTTATGATTTCGAATTGCCCGCCTCCCTGGACACGTTGCAGGACAAGCTCCTGTGCCTTGAACTGACCCAACGGCGCAGACGGCGCACACGCAAGCGCCTTGCGACCTACGCGACACGATCCAGGACCGATGACGTGGCAGTACAAATCCTTGGTACGGACTTGGTCACAGCCTAGGCGCGCTGCAGATCTCCCAGAACGGTGATCTCGGGCGCACGTTTGGACAGGGACTGACACATGAGCGCGGACAAAAGGCGGAATTCGCCTTCGCGCGATGTACCCTTGCGCCAGACCATTCCGATTGTCCGCGATGGCGCGGTGCCCCGAAACGGGCGGGCGACGACAAGGTCCTGATGGGCAACTTCCGATTTCACATAAAGCGTGGGCATCAGGGACACGCCCATCCCCGTGGCCACCATCTGACGGAGGGTATCAAGGCTGGTGCCTTCGTAATCATGCGACAGTTCAACCCCGTAATCGTCCGAAATGGTCCGCACCAGCTCATAAAGTCGGTGACCGGGCTCAAGCGAGAGAACCAGCTCACCCCGAAGCATGACCGGATCGATTTCGGTCTCGCGTGCAAGACGGTGATCGACTGGCATCACCACCTGAATCGGCTCGCGAAACAGCGGTTGCGTTTCCAGTTCGGCCCGGTTCACTGGCAACGGGAAAAACAACAGGTCAAGCGCACCCTCTTCCAGACTGCGCAGCAGCAGGTCCGGTAGTTCTTCGCGAACATAGAGCCCGAGCTTGGGATATTGCTTGTGCAGATCCGGGATGACCAAAGGCAGAAAATAAGATCCGACGGTCTGGACAACGCCAATCCGGATGACCGAAGACAGAACGCTTTGCCGTGACTTTGCGATGACATGAATCTCGGAGACCTCGCGCAGGATACGCCTGCCGCGTTCCGCGATCTCTTTTCCCGTCGGCGTCATGATCACCTTTGATCGACCGCGTTCCACCAAGGTGGCTCCCAAACGCAGTTCAAGTTCCTTGATCTGCGCACTGAGGGTGGGTTGGGTGACGTTGCACGCCTCGGCCGCGCGCCGAAAGTGCAGCTGATCCGCGACCGCCACCAGATACCGCAATTGTTGCAAACTTGGCATGTGACGCACTTTGATAGTTAATTTCTATCAAAGTCGCTCATATTTCCGATTTGGTCAATGAGACGCGCAGCCCTATCTGACCTTTTGGGCAAGAGGGCAGGAAACGTGCAGCGATCCAAGGGAGGTCTTTTCGGGTGCGACAGGCAAAGCGCTGATGACGGGGCGTTGACCCAGTCCTATGGGGCTATTGCGTGTTCTCGACAGCACCAAAACACCGGCGAAGACCCTGAATCCCGTGCCTTCAACGCCAGACCGTCTTGCACAGGAACCACTGTCCATGGGGGGCTTGGCAACCCTGAAACTGGTGCGGGATCGGATCGGGTTTCTGACTGATGGCAGGGGGTTTTCCAAAAGATGTGCGCGGTAACGGATTGACCGGGGTCGTGCCCGTTCTTTTTTCAGCCGCGCTATTCGTCTACTTCGCATCACTGGTTCCGACCATCGCGACACAAGAGGTGATCCGCGCCACGGCACCGTGGGTGCCGTCGCTGGGAATCGAATTTGCGTTTCTGGTCGATGGGCTGAGCCTGACCTTCGCTTTGCTGATCTCGGGCATCGGGACATTGGTGCTACTTTATTCCAACACTTACCTTGCCGGACATCCGCAATACGCGCGGTTCGCCCTGTTCCTGACCGCTTTCATGGTGTCGATGCTGGGTCTTGTTCTGGCCGACGACCTGATCCTGCTATTCGTGTTCTGGGAACTGACCACGATCACCTCGTACATGCTGATCGGATTTTCGCACGAGACCGAGAAAAGCCGCCGCAACGCGTTGCAGGCGCTGTTTGTCACCGGGGCCGGAGGGTTGGCGTTTCTTGCCGGGTTGATCCTGCTGGCTGCCGTGTCGGGCACGACCAGCATCTCGGGGCTTCTGACCATGGGTGACGAATTGCGCGCCCATGCAATGTACCTGCCAATCCTGATCCTGCTGCTGGCGGGCACATTCACCAAATCCGCGCAGGTGCCGTTCCATTTCTGGCTGCCCAACGCGATGGCCGCGCCGACCCCGGTCAGCGCGTTCCTGCATTCGGCCACGATGGTCAAGGCAGGCGTCTATGTCATGGCGCGGATGCACCCGGCGATGTCGGGCACCGATGTCTGGCTCTGGACGCTGACGATCTTCGGCGCGGTCACTGCGGTGTTCTCGAGCCTTCTGGCGCTGCGCCAGACCGACCTCAAACAGGCGCTGGCCTACACGACGCTGATGGCGCTTGGCACGCTGACGCTTTTCCTGGGGCAGGAGTCGGGCTACGCGATGACCGCCTTTGCGACCTTCCTGATCGTGCATTCGCTTTACAAGGCGTCGCTGTTTCTTGTCGTCGGCTGCATCGACCTCTCGACCGGCACCCGCGAGACCGATCAGCTTGGTGGGCTTGGGCGGATCATGCCGATCACTGCCGTTGCGGCAGCCTTGGCCGCGCTGTCGATGGCGGGCTTTCCACCGTTCCTGGGCTTCATCGGCAAGGAATTGAAATACGCCGGTGCGCTGGCCGTCGCGTCCGAGCCGGTCCTGGTGGCAGGCGCTGCGCTGCTGTCCAATGCCCTGATGCTGGCTGTTGCGGGTGTCGTCGCCTTCCGCCCGTTCTGGCGCGGCAGCGTCCCGTCAGGTCAATCCCCCCGCGAGGCGCCTTGGCAGATGTGGGCTGGACCCATCATCCTTGCCAGTTTTGGCGCACTGTTCGGCATTTACCCGGACCTTTTGCAGGTCGCGCTGATCAACCCAACCGTAATTTCCCTCACCGGTGAAGTCGGCGAAGCGAAAGAGCTGAAGCTTTGGGCCGGATTCAACATCCCGCTGATCCTGAGCATCGCGACCTTTGTTCTTGGTCTGCTGATCTACGCTGGCCATGTCAAACTGCGCGCCCTGCTGGTGCGTGGTTTCGGCATTCTTCCCGATCTCGATCTGGGTTGGGACCAGTTCCTTGACGGACTCAAGGGATTTGCAAAGTGGCAAACCCGGATTGTGCAAAACGGCAAACTCTCAAGCTATCTCTTCGGCACCTTCCTGACCATCGCCGCAGGTATCCTGCTCACGCTGATCTACACCGGAATGCCGATGATCGCTGTCGATCTGTCGGACGTGGAATGGAAACACACCTCCATTGCGCTGCTGACGATCTCCGGGGCCATCCTCGCGCTCTTCACCAATTCGCGTATCGCCGGAATCGCGGCTTTGGGTGTGGTCGGCATCGGCATCGCGATGATCTTCATTGTGTTCAGCGCGCCCGACGTGGCGATCACGCAGCTTCTGGTCGAAACGCTGATCGTCGTGCTGGTGGCGGTTGTCATGCTGCGCCTTCCCTTGCTTCCCAAAGCCGAGTTCAGGCTGGGCCATGCGGTGCTGTCGCTTGCCGTCGGGGCCGCCGTGTCCCTGACTCTGATCGCCGTGGTCTCCAGCCCGCTTGATCTGCGCCTGACCGATTATTTCGAGGCGACGAGTTGGCCCGAAGCCTACGGGCGCAACATCGTCAACGTCATCCTCGTGGACTTCCGCGCGCTCGACACGTTCGGAGAGATCGCCGTTGTCGTCATTGCCGCCCTGTCAGCCTACGCGCTGTTGCGCACAACTCGCAAAGGAGACCAGAAATGAATTCCGTCATCCTGCGCGTCGGCACCCGCTACCTCGCCGGGCTTCTGCTGGTCTTTTCGTTCTACATGATGCTGCGCGGCCATAATGAACCCGGCGGCGGCTTTATCGGTGGCCTGACGGGCGCGACCGGCTTTGTACTTTATGCCATCGCCTGTGGCACAACAGACGCCCGCGCGGCGCTGCGTGTGCTGCCGCAAACGATTGCGATCTGGGGGCTGGGCATCGCGCTTGCTGCCGGTCTGTTTGCGGCACTCTTTGGCGATGCGCTCTTCACCGGGCAATGGCTGTTCATCGGCGCGACCGAGGACGACAAGGGCCTGCCCCTGTCGTCGGTGCTGGTCTTCGACATCGGCGTTTATCTCGTGGTGTTCGGGTCGATCCTCACCCTTGTCTTCGCGATGGAAGAGGAAATCTGATGGAGTTCCTGTTCGCCATCACAATCGGGGTTCTGGTCGCATCTTCGGTTTACCTGATGCTGTCCAACCACCTCTTGCGCTTCATCTTCGGGCTTGTCCTGATTTCGAACGCGGCCAACCTGACGATCTTCGTCGCCGGGCGCCTGACCGACGGCGCGCCGCCGCTGATCCGCGAGGGGGCCGAAGCACCGCTGGGAGACGTCGCCAACGCGCTTCCGCAGGCGCTGGTGCTGACCGCCATCGTGATCGGCTTTGGCCTGTTTGCCTTTGCCATCGTTCTGGTCTTCCGCGCCTGGACCACGCTCAATTCCCTGACGCCGGACGACATGCGTCTGGCCGAACCCGAAGAGGCGCATAAGTGAGCTGGCTTCTTGCGCTTCCCATTGTCATTCCGTTCCTGACCGCCGTTCTTGCCTTCCTGACGCGGCAAAACCCGGTGGGACGCTGGATTTCCGTGGCCGGGTCAACCGTGCTTCTGGTCGCCTCCATCGCCCTGATGAACGCGGTTCTGCGCGAAGGGGTGATCGCCGGGCAGATGGGCCAGTGGCCCGCGCCCTTTGGCATCACGCTGGTGGCAGACCTGCTGTCTGCGGTCATGGTGCTGATCACCGCCATCGTTGCTGTTGCCGTGTCGATCTATGCCATCGCGGATGTCGATAAAGGCATGGAGCGGCTAGGCTATCACGCGCTGTTCAACATGCTGATCGCCGGTGTGGTCGGCGCGTTCATCACCGGCGACCTCTTCAACCTCTATGTCTGGTTCGAGGTCATGCTGATTGCGTCCTTCGGCCTGCTGGTGCTGGGCGGACGCCCCGAGCAGATCGACGGCGGCGTGAAATATGTGGCGTTGAACCTTGTGTCGACGATCATGTTCCTGACCGGCATCGGCCTGCTCTATGGCATGACCGGCACGCTCAACATGGCCGATCTGGCAAGGGCCGTGGACAACGCGGACCAGCGGCTGCTGACCATCGTTGCCGTGCTCTTCATGATCGCCTTCGGGGTCAAGGCGGCGGTGTTCCCGCTGTTTTTCTGGCTGCCTGCCTCGTATCACACACCGGCCTTTGCCGTGTCGGCGGTGTTTGCCGGACTGCTGACCAAGGTCGGAGTCTATGCGCTTCTTCGGACCTTCACGCTGATCTTCGACCATGACACCGCGTTCACGCACACGATCCTGCTTTGGGTCGCGGGGTTCACGATGGTGGTCGGCGTTCTTGGCGCTGCGGCACAAAGCGACATGCGCAAGATCCTGTCGTTCCACATCGTCAGCCAGATCGGTTACATGATTCTTGGCCTTGCCCTGCTGACCCCGCTCGCCATCCTGGGGGCCGTGTTCTATCTCGTTCATCACATCATCGTTAAGGCGAACCTGTTCCTGATCGCGGGTGTCGCGCAACGGATCGCGGGCGATACCGAGCTGTCGCGCATCGGCGGCCTTTACAAGTCCGCGCCACTGCTGGCGATCCTGTTCCTCGTCCCTGCCTTCTCGCTTGCCGGGTTCCCGCCACTGTCGGGGTTCTGGGCCAAGTTCCTGCTGGTCAAGGCGGCACTGGACATCGAAGGCTGGATCATCGCCGGGATCGCGCTTGCCGTGGGTCTGCTGACCATCTACTCGATGACCAAGATCTGGGCGCAGGCGTTCTGGGAACCGCATCCCGACGGGATCGAGCCCAAGCTGTCGATGCTGACGACCCGCGACCGCGCGGCGATGCTGGTGCCGATTGCGGGGCTGGCAATGTTGACCGTCATCATCGGCGTCATGCCCGACCCGTTCGTGCGCTTCGCCGAGGCATCCGCAACACAGCTTCTTGACCCAACGGCCTATGTCACGGCAGTGCTGGGGGAACAGCCATGAACGCTTTCGGACTGAACATCATCCTCGCCATTGCATGGGTCGCCTTCACCGGCAGCGTGTCCTTGACCGGCCTGATCACCGGCTTTGCGATCGGTTATGGCGCGCTCTGGCTCATTCAACCGCTGATCGGCACAAGCACCTATTTCCGGCGCGTGACGGCGTGGATCAAGCTGATCATCATGTTCCACTACGAACTGATCGTCTCCAGCCTCCAGGTCGCCTTCGACATCCTGACACCGCGCCACCGCGCCCGGCCCGCACTGATCGAAGTGCCGCTTGACGTGAAATCGGACACCGGCATTCTGCTGGTGACCAACCTCATTTCGCTGACCCCCGGCACGCTGAGCCTGGATGTAAGCGAGGATCGCAAGACGCTGATGGTCCACGCGATGTTCGCCGATGATCCCGACGCCCTACGCAAAAGCCTCAAGGACGGCATGGAGCGCTGGGTGATCGACGCGGTGGAGGGGACATGATGGATGGATTTCTGGACCTCAGCCTCGAGATCGGCTTTCTGTGTGTGGTTGTGTCGGTGGTGCTGGCGTTCTTCCGGCTGGTCAGGGGACCAAGCCTTCAGGACCGCGTTGTGGCGCTTGACTTCATGACTGTCGCCATCGTCGCCTTCTGCGGTCTGGCCGCTGTCCGATACGGAACACCGGCGTTCCTAGACGTGGCACTGGTGCTGGCGCTGGTCGGGTTCCTGGCAACAGTTGCTTTGGCGCGCTTTGCCGAACGCAACACGGTGCGCAACCGAAAGGAGACCGGCGATGAGTGACCTGATTGCTGGCAGCCTGATCATTCTGGGCGGCGTCTTTGCGGTGATCGGCGCGTTGGGGCTGGTCCGGATGCCCGATGTGCTGATCCGGATGCATGCCTCGACCAAGATCGGCACCTTGTCGACCGGGCTCATCCTTGCCGGGAGCGCCGTTGTCTTTGCAAGCCCGGACATCATCATCCGGGTGATAGCCATTGTGCTTTTCATCCTGCTGACCGCCCCCATCGGCGCGCATATGATGGGGCGCTCCGTGCTGTCGACCGGTGTGCCGCTCTGGAAGAACGAGGATATTGCGCAGGACGAAGTCGAGGATGAGTTGCTACAGGCGCATGATGCGCCAGAGGATCGCTGAAACGCAAAAGGCCGCTCGATCGAGCGGCCTTTCAGGTAAGTCCGAAAGTCGGATCAGCCGTTGACGCTGTCCTTCAGCGCCTTCGCAATGGTCATCTTGACCACCTTGTCGGCTTCTTTCTTGAACTGCTCGCCGGTGGCCGGATTGCGCACCATGCGCTCCGGACGTTCGCGGCAGTAGATCTTGCCAACGCCGGGAAGTGTCACAGCGCCGCCGCCGGATACTTCTTTGGTGATGATGCCGGTGACTGCGTCCAGCGCAGCGCCCGCAGTTTTCTTGTCGCTGCCCATTTCTTCGGCCAGAGCGGCCACAAGCTGGGTCTTGGTCATTGGTTTCGCCATTTCGTGGTCTCCTTCACTGCCCGATCTAGGGCCTCGTGTGCAAAAACTAACCGTATATTGAGGAGAAACACAACGGTTGGTAGGCCATTACTCTACGTTTTTCGCGATTTTCCGCGCTTTTCCACAGCTTTCAGGCCACAGGACCGGACGAATACGCCCCTGCAAGCCGAAAACCGAGAATCGCTTATAGAAATGCGGTCTCTTCGAAGCTGCGCAATTTCCGGCTATGGATGCGTTCCAGAGGCATATCCCGCAGGTGTTCCATGGCGTGAATGCCGATCATCAGATGCCGGGACACCTGCGTCTTGTAGAAATCCGATGCCATGCCCGGCAGCTTCAATTCACCATGCAAAGGCTTGTCGCTGACACAAAGCAGCGTGCCATAGGGCACCCGGAACCGGAAACCGTTGGCCGCAATCGTCGCGCTTTCCATATCCAGGGCAATCGCCCGGCTTTGGCTGAGGCGCTGCACCGGTCCGCGCTGGTCGCGCAGTTCCCAGTTGCGGTTGTCGACGCTGGCCACCGTGCCTGTCCGCATGATGCGCTTCAGGTCAAATCCATCAAGCTGGGTCTCGGTCGCCACAGCGCGTTCCAGCGCGATCTGGATTTCCGCCAGCGCCGGGATCGGCACCCAGACCGGAAGGTCATCATCCAGAACGCGGTCTTCGCGCAGATAGGCGTGGGCCAGAACGAAATCCCCAAGGCTTTGCGAATTGCGCAGACCCGCACAATGGCCGACCATCAGCCATGCATGGGGACGCAGAACGGCAATGTGATCTGTTGCGGTTTTCGCATTCGATGGCCCGACCCCGATATTGACCAGCGTGATCCCGGCCCCACCTTTGCGTTTCAGGTGATAGGTCGGCATCTGGGGCATCTTTTCGACCACGGGCAATGGCGCGTCCGCCTCTGAAATCTCGGCATTTCCGGTGCTGACAAAACTCGTGTACCCGCTGTCCGGATTGGCAAGCTGGGCGCGGGCATAGGCCTCGAACTCGGCCACATAGAACTGGTAGTTGGTAAACAGAACGTGGTTCTGGAAATGATGCGGATCGGTCGCGGTGTAATGCGACAGGCGCGCCAGCGAATAATCCACACGCTGTGCCGTGAAAGGCGCCAGCGGTTCGGTGCCGTCCGGGGCAGGTTTGGCCACACCGTTGACGATATCGTCGTTTGTCGTCGCAAGGTCGGGTACATCGAACACATCGCGCAGGATAAACTCTGCCGCACCCTCTTGGGGCACTGTGATCGTGGCGTCGTTCGCCACTGCAAAGTGAACCGGCATCGGTGTATCGGACACCCCGACCTCGACCGGGACACCGTGGTTTTCATGCAGAAGCGTGATCTGCTGTTCCAGGTAATGCCGGAACAGGTCAGGCCGGGTGATGGTCGCCGCATGGGTGCCGGGATGTGACACATGGCCAAAGCTCAGACGACTGTCGACCTTGGCAAAGCTTGTCGTGGTGATCCGAACCTCTGGATAATAGGCGCGAAACCTCACGCCGGGATGGCCCAGTCTCATCGCGGTCTGAAAGCTGTCACACAGAAACCGGATCGAAAGGTCATACAACGCGCACAGCCGATCAACGGCTGCCTTGGGATCATCGAACCGCTCGGGCGCGGGGGCCTCCGGAGTGATAACGTCCAGATTGATCGAACGGTCCTGCATGTACTGCCTTTCTTGCGTCTTCACCTGCTTAGAGTGCAGGTTGACAGGTCAATGACACGGGATCAAGCTGGCCGCAATCGCGCCGGGGGGATTGCAGCCTGATGGATTACGAAACGGTCTCACCCCAAGACTTCGGAGCGAGCCTGCGTGGCATCGGTTTGAACCTGCTGACACGCGATGTGCGGCGCATGGCGCAGCAGCTTGAGGATGTGTTCGCCATGTCGGTGCATCGCCTCTCGGACGACTTTGCGATCATGTGCTATGGGGATCAGGTGTTCCAGCTGCACGCCGACGCAACCTACGGTGAAAACCCCCTGCTGGGCCTGTTGCCAGAAAACCCGCCGCGCGGCGCTGGTCTTGAAATCCGGCTGTACGACACCGACCCGGACACAGCGCATGATCTGGCCAGAAAAGCTGGCTTTGCCGTGTTGCACCCACCCGCCGACAAGCCGCATGGCCTGCGCGAATGCACCCTGCTGTGTGCCGACGGCTATGCGTGGGTGCCGTCCCGCCCGCTCTGACGCTCCTCCAGACAGCACGCGCAATTTGGGATGCCTCGATCCTCAAACGCCAACAGCGCCTCCACGACGGGGCGTCAGGTCTGCAACAGCCGATGTCACTCACGCCTTGACTCTGACCTCTGGACAGCTTGCTTTATGCGCAACAACAGGAGCTTTATATGACCGTCACCCATCTCGCCCGAAACATGGACCATTGGCAGGAACGCGTCGATCTGGCGGCAGCATTTCGGTGGACCGCGCGTCTGAACATGCACGAAGGCGTGGCCAATCATTTCAGCCTGTCGATCAATGATGACGGGACGCGGTTCCTGATGAATCCCAACCAGATGCACTTTGCCCGCATCAAGGCCAGCGACCTGCTTGTCGTGGATGCCAATGATCCGGACACGCTCAACGGCCCGAACGCCCCGGACCCGACGGCTTGGGGGCTGCATGGCGGGTTGCACCGGCACTGCCCGCATGCGCGCTGCGCGATGCATGTGCATTCGATCCACGCCACTGTTCTGGCCTGTCTGCAAGACCCGAGCCTGCCTCCGATCGACCAGAACTGCGCGACCTTCTTCAATCGCACTGTGATCGACACCCATTATGGCGGGTTGGCCTTCGAGGAAGAGGGCGAACGCTGTGCCCAGTTGTTCACCGATCCAAAACAAAAGGTCATGATCATGGGCAATCACGGCGTCATGGTGATTGGCGACAGCGTGGCGGACACGTTCAATCGGCTCTATTACTTTGAACGCGCCGCCGAGACCTATATCCGGGCGTTGCAAACCGGCCAGCCGCTCAAGGTGCTGTCCGACGAAGTGGCCGAAAAAACTGCCCGTGAACTGGAAGGCTACCCAGAGCAGGATGCGCGCCATCTTTCTGAGCTCAAAACTATTTTGGACGCCGAGGGATCCGATTACGCTGCCTGAGCGTTGGTCATGTGGTGACCCTTTTTGGTCCGCTGCTTGTAATTCAAGATTATAGAACCACGTTCGCATTATGGAAAAGACTTTGCTCTCCCTCGGCCACGGTTACAGCGCGGCATACCTTGCCAGGCGCTTGCTGCCGCATGGGTGGCGTATCGCCGGAACCACCCGTGATACGGACCGGTTCGAGGAACTTCATGCGCAGGGCATCACGCCCCTGCTTTGGGACCGTGAGGCGATCCTCCCATGGCTGGAAAACGCCAGCCATGTCCTGGTGTCGGCAGGGCCAACCGAAACGGGTGATCCCGCACTTTCCTTGATGAAAGCGGACATCACCGCGCTGGCCGGCCGTCTGACATGGGTCGGCTACCTGTCCACAACCGGGGTGTATGGCGATGCACATGGCGATTGGGTCGATGAAAGCGCACCGCTGACTCCGGCGACCGAACGCGGCAGACGCCGGGTCAGCGCAGAAGCCGCGTGGGCGTCCATTCCCGACCTGCCCCTTCATATCTTCCGTCTGGCGGGCATCTATGGTCCGGGGCGCGGCCCGTTCGCAAAGGTCCGCGACGGCACAGCGCGCAGGATCATCAAACCGGGTCAGGTCTTCAGCCGCATCCATGTCGAAGACATTGCGCAGGTTCTCGAAGCGTCGATGACACATCCCAAACCGGGAACGGTGTACAACCTCTGCGATGACGATCCGGCCCCGCCACAGGATGTGATTGCACATGCTGCCACGCTTCTTGGCGTTGCGGCACCCCCGGAAATGGCCTTTGACGAGGCTGAAATGTCACCAATGGCGCGAAGTTTCTATTCCGAAAGCAAACGCGTTCGAAACGACCGAATCAAATCCGATCTGGGTGTCACTCTGAAATATCCCGATTACAAGGCTGGTCTCGCTGCAGTCCTGGCCGCAGAAAAGGCCAGACGGTGACAGCCGACCCATCCGCACCAAGATCGCTGACCAGCCTTCTTGATGCGCTTGACCCAGACCAGTCGGTTACCGGTGCAGACCCGCAAAACCGCGATGCGCATGACGGCCTGACCATTCAGGCGATGCTCGACCGGGTTGGCGCGCGCTCTTTTGGCGCTGCTTTGCTGGTGCCGTCTTTGATCCTTGTGTCGCCGCTGTCGATCATCCCGCTGATGCCGACAATTGGCGGGCTGGTGATCCTGACCATCGCCACACAGGCGTTCTTCGGACGCAAGCACCTGTGGCTGCCAGGAATTCTGGCCAATCGCAGGTTGAACGGGCATCAGTTGTCCCGCGCGGTTCAATACCTGCGCAAACCGGCTGCCTGGCTTGACCGGAACAGCCGCGACAGGCTGCGTTTTCTCTCGGGGCCGCCTCTGGACCGGATCGCCATTCTGGCGGTGATGATCGTCGCGGTGACGTGGCCGTTTCTGGAAATCGTGCCGATGTTCACATCCGTCAGCGCGGGTGGCGTGGCGCTTGTGGCCTTCGCGCTCATGGTGCGTGACGGGTTTGTCCTGATCGGAGGGTATTCGGTTCTGGGACTGTCTCTTGCTGTTGTGGCAGCCTTGATCGGCGGCTTGCTCTAGGCTCGCCTTCCAATCGACGCCACGTTCATCACATCCAGCACCTTCTGCACGATATGTTCCGAATTGAGCCCCGCCACATCGTACATGGCCGCAGGGCTTGCCTGATCAATAAAGACATCCGGCAGAACCATGGACCGGTATTTCAGCCCACGGTCGAACACCTCTTCCTCGGCCAGCAATTGCGCCACATGGCTGCCGAAACCACCTATCGCGCCTTCTTCGATGGTGATCAGCGCCTCGTGGTCCGCGGCCAGCTTCAGGATCAACTCCCGGTCCAGTGGCTTGGCAAAACGGGCATCCGCGACGGTCGGGCTGATTCCCTTGGCCTCAAGCGCCTCACAGGCGGTCATCACCTCGCCCAACCGGGTGCCAAAGGACAGAAGCGCAACCTTGCTGCCTTCGCGGATCATGCGTCCTTTACCGATTGGTAAAATTTCGCCGCGTTCCGGCATCTCGACGCCCTGCCCTTCACCGCGTGGATAGCGAAAGGCGATGGGCCCGTCATTATGCGCCACAGCGGTTGCAACCATGTGCTTCAACTCTGCCTCGTCCGCCGCCGCCATGACAACAAACCCCGGCAGGTTGGCGAGGTAGGCAACGTCATAGCTGCCCGCATGGGTCGCGCCATCGGCGCCGACAAGCCCCGCGCGGTCGATGGCAAAACGCACCGGCAGGCGCTGGATCGCCACGTCATGCACCACCTGGTCATAGCCGCGTTGCAGGAACGTCGAATAGATCGTGCAGAACGGCTTCAGCCCCCCGGCCGCAAGACCCGCACAAAACGTCACGCCGTGCTGTTCCGCGATCCCCACGTCGAAGGTGCGCGACGGGTAGCGTTCGGCAAAAAGGTCAAGCCCGGTGCCATCCGGCATCGCCGCCGTCACCGCGCAGATCATCGGATCGTCCGCCGCTTCCCGCATCAGCGCATCGGCAAACACCTTGGTGTAGCTGGGCGCGTTTGACGGCGCTTTTTTCTGTTCGCCGGTCACCACGTCGAACTTGGCGCGCGCATGGCCCCGATCGGCGGATTCCTCGGCCGGCGCATAGCCCTTGCCCTTCTTGGTCACCACATGGATCAGGATCGGCCCGTCTGCACGGTCCTTGACGGTGCGCAAAACCGGCAACAACTGGTCCAGATCATGCCCGTCAATCGGACCGACATAGGAAAAGCCCAGCGCCTCGAACAGTGTCCCGCCAATGGCCATCCCCTTGAGCATGTCTTTTGCCCGCTTCGCCCCTTCGCGGAACGGACCGGGCAAAAGGCTCACCGCGCCTTTGGCAGCGGCCTTGAAGTCCTGAAACGGCGCACCGGCATAAAGCTGCGACAGGTAGGATGACATCGCGCCAACAGGCGGCGCAATGCTCATCTCGTTGTCATTCAGAATGACGATCAGCCGTTTCTTGAGATGGCCGGCGTTGTTCATCGCCTCATACGCCATGCCCGCGCTCATCGCGCCATCTCCGATCACCGCAATCGCATCACCATGACCGGTGTCGCAATTCCCGCCCAGATCCCGCGCCACGGCAAAGCCCAATGCGGCGGAAATCGACGTCGAACTGTGCGCGGCGCCAAACGGATCGTAAGGCGATTCCGACCGCTTGGTGAAACCCGACAGCCCCTTTTCCTGACGCAGCGTGCCCATGCGGTCGCGCCGCCCGGTCAGGATCTTGTGGGGATAACACTGATGCGACACGTCCCAGATGATCTTGTCGCGCGGCGTGTCGAAAATCGAATGCAGTGCCACGGTCAGCTCTATCACACCAAGCCCTGCGCCCAGATGTCCGCCAGTCCGGGACACAGCCGCAATCGTGTCACGGCGCAGCTCGCCTGCCAATTGTTCAAGTTGCGCGTCCGAAAACCGTTTCAAATCAGCTGGTGAAGAGACAGTGTCCAGAAGCGGAGTGTCTGTAGTGTGGGACATGTACCGCGCCTCCGGGTCGCATCAGGTGTCGCGCGAGATAACGAACTGCGCGGCATCATTCAAGGTTTGCGCCCTGTTTCCATAGGGTGACAAGGCATCACAGGCCGCCTCGACCAGTTCCGCTGCACGTTGTTTTGCGCCGTCCAGACCCAGCAAGGACACAAAGGTGGCCTTTCCGCGGTCCGCGTCTTTGCCAACCGCCTTGCCTACGGTGGTTTCATCGCCTTCGACATCCAGAATGTCATCGGCAATCTGAAACGCCAGACCAAGCGCGGTTGCGTAATCCGTCAAGGGCTTGGGATCGACTTTCGCAAGGCGCGCGCCCGCCTCTGCCGACCACACGATCAACGCCCCCGTCTTGCCCGCCTGGAGCGCCGTGATCTGATCAAGGCGCAGCGGTGAATCTGCTTTTTCTGCCGCAATATCAAGCGCCTGCCCCAACACCATCCCGGCGCGGCCAGAGGCACGCGCAAGGCTCAGCGACAAGTCTGCACGCACTGCCGCATCCGGATGGCAGCCCGGATCAAGCACCAGTTCGAATCCGAATGTCTGCAGCGCATCCCCAACCAGAACCGCGACACCATCATCCCACTTTCGATGCACCGTCGGCAGCCCCCGCCGCAGATCATCGTCATCCATGCAGGGCAGATCATCATGCACCAGACTGTAGGCATGGATCGCTTCGATCGCCGCCGCTGGCCAGATCGACTGCTCTTCGGGGATCGCGAACAACCGCGCGCTTTCCATCACCAGAAACCCGCGCAGGCGTTTGCCACCGGACACCGCATAGCGCATGCCCTGATGGACAGGCAAATCCGACGCGTCCCCCAGAACATGAACCAGATGCGCTCCGATCCGGTCAGCATCGCGGCGCAGGGCATCAGCGAACATGGGCTGGCCTCACTCAGGATCGAACGGGGCTGTCCCGGTTGGTTTGCCATCCGCATCCAGCGTGATCGCGGCGACCTTTTCCTGCGCTTCGTTCAGCTTGGCCTCACAGCGCTTTTTCAAGGCCGCCCCGCGTTCGTACAAGGCAATGGATTCCTCCAGCGCCACATCGCCACGCTCCAATTGGCCCACCACGTTCTCAAGCTCGGCCATCGCGGCCTCGAAGCTCATCTCGTCTACCGGTGTGTCGCTCATGACGCGGCCTCCATCAGTTCTTCCACATGCGCGCGCGCACTGATCGCAAGCGCAGACAAATCATACCCGCCCTCAAGTGTCGAGACGACCCGCCCCTCACACAGCTCTGCCGCCAATGCGCAGAGCTCCTTGGTCAACCAGCGGAAATCCTCGGTCGACCATTGCAGTTCCGCCAGGGGATCATCCTGATGTGCATCGAACCCGGCAGAGATGAGGATCAATTCTGGTTTGAACGCCCGCAATCGTGGAAACACCTGCGCCTCATAGGCGGCCCGCATCTCGGCCCCGCCAGATCGCGGCGGCAGCGGGATGTTCAGGACGTTGTCATGCGCCCCCCGCTCTGTTGGATCGCCAGAGCCAGGCCACAGCGGCATCTGCTGGCTGGTGATGGTCAGCGCGCGCGCCTCGTTCCACAAAAGATCCTGTGTCCCGTTGCCGTGATGCACGTCGAAATCGACCACCGCCACACGCAACAGCCCATGCGCCTCAAGCGCGTGTTTCGCCCCGATGGCGGCATTGCCGAACAGGCAGAACCCCATTGGCGTCGCGGTTTCGGCGTGATGTCCAGGTGGGCGGATCGCGCAAAAGGCGTTCCCCACCTCGCCGTCCAGCACCATGTCCACCGCGCGCACCACCGCACCGGCCCCGCGATACGCGGCGTTCAGACTGCCAGGTGACATCCATGTGTCGGCGTCAAGCTGGACAGCCCCCTCGGACGGCTGGGCCGCCGCGATGGCATCCAGATGCGCCTGGGGATGCACATACAAAAGATGCGCCGCGTCCACCAAAGGCGCGCCTTCGCGCTGCAACTCCAATCCCTGCAAGGCATGCAACACATGCTCCAGACGCGCCACACGCTCCGGATGCCCCTCGGGTGTCACATGTTCCAGACAATCGGCATGTGAAATCAACGCGGTTGTCATGTCCCGTCCCCCTGCTTCTTCTTTTTACAAATATGCAAATCCGACCTGTCAGTCAGGTGCAAGCATATACCCTGCACCGCGCACGGTCTGCAAATAGCGCGGCTGCTTGGGATTGTCCTCAAGCTTGCGGCGCAGGCGGGTGATCTGCACATCGACCGCACGTTCCTGGCTCTGACCGCGATCCCGGCCCAGTTCTTCCACCAGTTTCGTCCGACTGAGCGCGATTCCCGGTTTCGCGGCAAAGACCTTCATCAACTGGATCTCGGTCGAGGTCAGCCGGACAAGGGCTTCACCCCGCCACATCTCGGCGCGTTCGGTGTCATACCGGATCGGCCCAAGGTTCAGGTATTTCGGCGAACCGACATCCGCCGCAAGTTCCGGCATCCGGCGCAGGATCGCATTGATCCGTAACAGGAGTTCTTTCGGCTCGAAGGGTTTGGCCAGGTAATCGTCCGCCCCGGCCTCGAGCCCCGCAATCCGGTCCTCGGTTTCGGCCCGCGCCGTCAGAAGCAGGATCGGAGTGGACGACCTTTCCCGAATGTGCCGCGTCAGGCTGATGCCATCTTCGCCGGGCATCATCACATCCAGCACGATCAAATCGAAATCCAGCCCCAGCAATATGCGCCGTGCATGGGCCGCGTCGCGCGCGGCACTCACCAGGAACCCGTTCCGGATCAGGAATTTCTGCAACAGCCCACGGATGCGTTCGTCATCGTCAACGATCAACAGGTGCGCATCAGGATCGGCCATCTCAGCGCCCCTCTCTCAGGGCGAGATAGGCGTGGCGCATGTCCTCGTCCATCATCGCTTCAAGAACGGTTCTGAACCCGGCAACCGCTTCGGGTCCGGCCTTGCGATAGGCGTCGCGCATCCGCACCCGCTGGGCGTCGGACAATTGCTGCTCCAATGCCTGTCCCGCCTCCGTCAGCGTCAAATGCCGCTCCCTCTTGTCGCTCCGCCCCACATGGCTTTCGACAAGACCATCTTCGATCAAGGTGCGCAACACACGGTTCAGCGATTGCTTGGTGACCCCGAGAATGGCAAGAAGATTATTGACCGTGGTTCCCGGCGCGCAGTGAATGAAATGGATGGCGCGATGATGCGCGCGCCCGTAAGACATGCCTTCAAGAATGCGGTCCGGATCGGCGGTGAAACCGCGATAGGCAAAAAACATCGCCTCGATCCCCTGTCGAAGCTGTTCATCTGTCAGATAAAGCAAGGCTTGTCCGCCGATTGTACTGGTGCCTTGACCCTCTGCCATTCCGAACCTCCGGACGTCTTTTCAGTTGGGCGTCAATTTATGTCAGTCTTGTTGACATTCCAAGGATCAAATGGTAGCGAATCTCAGTTTTGGCGCAACAATATGTCCGATGCGGACCTAATTTGCGCAATTTTTGGAAATCCGGGCGAGGAGAATGGAAATGGCCGGAACGTATGATGACCGCGATGGAAAGATCTGGATGGATGGCCAGATGATCGACTGGCGCGAGGCCAATGTCCATATTCTGACCCATGCAATGCACTATGCAAGCTCGGTTTTCGAAGGAGAGCGCGCCTATAACGGCAAGATTTTCAAGTCGCGCCAACATTCGGAACGGCTCAAGCGGTCGGCGGAAATGATCGACTTCGAAATCCCCTACACGGTCGATGAAATCGAGGCGGCCAAGGCGGCGGTGCTGGAAGCCAACGGCAAACCCGACGCCTATGTGCGCGCGGTGGCCTGGCGCGGTGTCGGCGAAGACATGGGCGTCGCCTCGGCGCGCAACCCGGTCCGCATGGCGATCGCAACCTGGGAATGGGGTGCCTATTACGGCGACGCCAAGATGAAAGGCGCAAAGCTCGACATCTCCAAATGGAAACGCCCGTCGCCCGAAACAATCCCCAGCCACGCCAAGGCCGCTGGTCTTTACATGATCTGCACCATGTCCAAACACACCGCCGAGGCCAAAGGCTGTTCCGACGCGATGATGTTCGACTATCGTGGCTACGTTGCCGAAGCGACGGGTGCCAACATCTTCTTCGTCAAGGATGGCGAAGTCCACACACCCGACCCCGATTGCTTCCTCAACGGAATCACCCGCCAGACGGTCATCGGCATGCTGAAAGAGCGTGGCATCACGGTGCATGAACGTCACATCATGCCGGAAGAGCTTGAAGGCTTCGAGCAGTGCTGGCTGACAGGAACCGCCGCCGAGGTGACACCGGTTGGACAGATCGGTGATTACACGTTCGAGGTTGGGGCCCTGACCCGCGACATCTCGGAAAGCTACGAAAAGCTGGTCCGCCTCTGATCGGGTAGGTTTCGCGACGAATCAAAAAAGGCCTTGCATCGCGATGATGCAGGGCCTTTTTCATTTTCGGTGCCAAGAGACTTCGAAGTCTCTTGCAAGCGTTTTCGAGAACGCTTGCGCCCTTATCCCGGCGACATGCCCCGGAGCTTTTCGGAACGCCGCCGCAAAATCTCGACCGTAGTCAGAAGACAGATCGAAATGCCCACAAGAATCGTCGCCGCCGCCAGAATGGTCGGTGAAATCTGCTCGCGCAGACCGGTGAACATCTGCCATGGCAGCGTCTGCAATTCGGCCGACCCGATGAACAGCACCACAACCACTTCGTCAAACGAGGTGATAAAGGCAAACAGACCACCGGAAATCACCCCCGGCAGGATCAACGGCATCTGTACCTTGAAGAAGGTCGTTACCGGGTTTGCCCCCATATTCGCCGCGGCCCGCGTCAGCGATTTGTCAAAGCCGACCAGCGTCGCCGTCACGGTGATGATGACAAAGGGAATGCCCAGCACCGCGTGCGCCAGGACGATCCCCCAATAGGTGCCCACGAGGCCGATCTTGGAATAGAAGAAATACATGCCGGTCGCCGAGATGATCAGCGGCACGATCATCGGCGAAATCAGGATCGCCATGATCGCGCGTTTGCCGGGAACGTGGCTCTGGCTCAGACCGATTGCTGCCAGTGTGCCAAGCGACACCGAGATAATCGTCGCCACAGGGGCCACCATCAGCGAATTCTTCACCGCACTGGTCCATTCCGGGTTGGTCAGGAAGTCGCGGTAGTGCTTCAGCGAATATCCCGCAGGGTCGAAACGCAGCATTTCCGGCGTGAAGGTAAAGAAGTTCTGCGCGTTGAACGACAGCGGCATCACCACGATGATCGGCGTGATCAGAAAGACAAAGATCGCGCCACAGATCACCCGGAACGAATAATGCCACAGCACCTGTCCCCCGGTCAGGTACGGCACCAGATGCGCGCGATACCGCCCCATGCCGACCCAATAGATGAACCAGCCGAAGAACCAGCCGAACAGCCCACCCAGAATAAATCCGGGCAAACCGCTGAACAGGAACCCCGCCACCGCGCCCAGCGCGATCAGCCCCCAGCGCAGCGGCTTTTCCAGGTCTTTGCCAAGAACCTGCATTGCAGCAAACGCAAGGGCTGCCATCAGCACGGCCCCCACGATGATGCCCATGAGCCCAGATCCCTGCGCGGTTCCGATGAACAGCCCCGCAAAGGCACCGGCGGCGGCAAGCACACCTGCTGTGAACCCGATGGGCTTTTTCTCGATTGGTGTGAGAATGGCTTCCGACATGGCTCAGCCCCCCAGTTTCACGTTGTCGATGCCGACGATCCGGTCATACGCCCAGTAGAGCAGCAGAACCACCACCAGCAGGATGGACCCCAATGCGGCCGCAAGACCCCAGTTGAGCGAGCTCGAGATGTGATAGGCGATCCGGTTCGAGATGAAGATACCCGACGTGCCCCCAACGATTTCCGGCGTGATGTAATAGCCGATCGACAGGATGAAGACGAGGATCGACCCCGCACCGATGCCCGGCACGGATTGCGGGAAATAGACCCGCCAGAAGGTTGTCCAGTTGGTGGCTCCCAGCGACTTGGCCGCGCGCACATAGGTGTGCGGGATCGTCGACATCACGGAATACATCGGCAGGATCATGAAGGGCAGCAGGATGTGTGTCATGGCGACAATCGTGCCGAACTGGTTGTTGATCATCACCAATCGGCCATCATCGGCGACCATGCCCAGCCAGACAAGGACGTCGTTTATCACCCCCTGCTGTTGCAGCATCACCTTCCACGCCGAGGTTCGCACCAGAAGCGATGTCCAGAAGGGCAACAGCACAAGGATCATCAGCAAGTTGGCTTTGCTGGCGGGCAGGTTCGACAGCAGATAGGACACAGGATAGCCCAGCAGGATACAGCTGATCGTGATGACCATACTCATGAACATCGTGCGTTGGAAAAGAAGGCCGTAAATGCGTTCGTCTTCGTCGCGCAGTTCCGGACCATCGGCCGACTTCTGCATGTCAACAGAATTCAGAAAATATCCCGATGTGTAGGACGGGCTGTATGTCTTGATGGTCTGCCAGATTTCCGGCGCAACCCAGTCTTCGTCAATCGCTTCAAAGCCGTCACGGAATGCGATGGTTTCGAAATCCGGGCTGTCGACCAAAGCCTTTGCCGCCCGCAGCATGTCCGCGCGCGGGCCGGAATATCCTGACACGTCACCTGCGGAGAGGTCTTGATAAAGCGCGGTGTGAACCACGCTCCAGGGCTCTTCCTCGAGCGGGTTGTCACCTTCCTCGGATTGCATGTAGCGGGCAAAAATCTCGTAGGATTCGGCGGTCCGCGGCAGCAGTTCGGCAATGTCCGAGCGCAACTCGAATTGCGGCATGTCACTTTCGCCATCCCAAGCTTCTTGCGCAGCAATCCAGTCGGGATCGCCCATCAGGTCGGCCCAGGGTCGCGCTTCGTCCCAATCGCTGTTGAGATCTTCGAACTGACCCTGATACACCTCGCCGATGTCATCAATGCCACGGCCGGATTTGCGGAACATCGACGATGCGCCTGTCTGTTCGTAATTCAGACGCGACCCAAGACGGGTGTGCAGCTTGCGCTCTGCGGCGTAGAACACATCGTAATAGGCCGCTTCGAACACCTCGTCTCCGGGCACCTAGCCAGAGCTGGCATCGTAATCGTCCAGCGCCATGACCGTGCGCGGCAGCGTATCGCCGACGATCTGGTTTTCGACCGACCGGAACAGCATGTCCCCGATGGGCGCGATAAAGCTGACCAGCACAAAGATCAAAAGCGGCGCGATCAAGGCCAGCGCCCGCAGTTTCTGCGCCCGCAGCGCCTTGTTCAAAGATCGTTTGAGCGGAGTGCCATCCGCCGCGAGGACCGGACCGTCATCTGCCTTGTCCGCCGCGCGCAGCGCGTTGTCGGGCGTCGGCCCTGTGATCTTGTCAGGTTCGGTTGCTGCGTCCGTCATGGATCAGGTGCCCTCGACTAGAATGATTGTGCTTGTTGCGGTGCGACGGCGTATGTCCGCGACCTCTTGGTAGGCAGGATCGTGATACGCGCGCTTCGCGGTTTCGAAATCATCGAATTCAATAACAACATGGCGGGTTTGGGTGTCGCCTTCCACCGTTTCGGACTGCCCGCCCCTTACGATGAATCTTGCTCCAAAGCTTTCAAGGATCGGCGTGTCGCGCTCGATGTATTCCTTGTAGGCTTCGGGGTCGTTCACCGTGATGTGGCCGATGATATAGCCTTTGGGCATTCTGCTGTCCTTTTGGTGCAGGATGGGCAGCGCTGCCCATCCCTGTCGTGTCAGGATGGGCCGTTTGGCCCACCCCGAACCCGTTTCGGGCTTATTGCGCCAACCAAGCCTGGAACTTCGCGTCGATGTCGTCGCGATAGTCAGCCCAGAACTCGTAGTTGTAGACAAAGGTGTTCTGCGCGTTTTCCGGGTTGGTCGGCATGTGCGGACCCATCGGAATACCCAGCTCGGCGTGATCCCCCACAAGCGGTGCAGAGCTTACGCGCGCCGGACCGTAAGAGATGTAAGCTGCCTGATCCGCCAGACGCTGCGTGTCAGTCGCAAAATTGAGGAAATCAAGCACGCGTGCCAGACGATCCTCGGGCAGATCGGCAGGAATGATCCAACCGTCAAGGTCGAACACCTGCGCGTCCCACATCATCGCAACCGGCTGATCCTGCTCTTCGATCACGCTGAACAGACGGCCGTTATAGGTCGAGCCCATGAAGATTTCGCCATCCGCCAGAAGCTGCGGCGTGTCCGCACCGGCAGACCACCAGATCACGTCGTCCTTGATGGTGCCAAGCTTGGCAAGCGCCTGGTCCTGACCTTCGTCGGTTTCCAGAACGTCGTAGACGTCTTCCTTGGCCACACCGTCGCAGAGCAGTGCCCATTCCATGTTGTTGATCGGACGCTGTTCCAGCGACCGCTTGCCCGGATAGGTTTCCAGATCGAACACGTCGCAGATATCATTCGGCGCCTCGGCACCTTCCGGCACCATGTCGGTGCGATATCCGAACGTGGTCGAGTAGGCGATCTGAGGGATAAAGCAGTCAGACACGATCAGGTCACCGAAATCGTCGGTGGCAGAGGTGCCATCGGGCGCCGCAGCAAGGATCTCGTCGTGATCCACTTCCATCGCCAGGCCTTCGTCGCACAGACGGATGGCATCGGCGGCGACAACGTCAACCAGATCCCAGGTCACGTTGCCCGCTTCGTTCATGGCGCGCAGTTTCGCCACGGCCTCGTTCGAGCTTTCGTCCCAGGACGCAGACACCTCGGGGTGCATTTCCAGATAAGGTTGAACGTAAGCCTGTTGCTGGCTGTTCTGGTACGCACCACCCCAACTGACAAGCGTCATGCTGTCCGCCATGTCCTGAGCGGACGCACCCACGGCTGCAACGGTGAGTGCGCTGGTCGCCAAAAGTGTTTTAGACAGTTTCATTAATATTCTCCCGTTTCGACCCGTTTATGAAACATGGAGCTGGTTGTCGGGCCGACCAACCAACGCCTATAATGACACAGGGCCTCATGAGACGGCCCCGCGACAATTAAACTTAGTTGGACGCGTCAAGCGCGCGACAGTCATCGGGCAACCACCCGATTTCGATCTGCGTCCCAGGTTCGAGCCGCACCTGGTCAGGTGCGTTTCTCGTCTTGATGACAAACTCGTCATTGCCCGCCACGCTGAGACGCGTCCGGAAGATATCGCCCATATACACGAATTCGAGCACTTCCGCCTTGAGCGTGTGCGCGCCTTCCTGAAGACGATCCTTGTTGATCTCGACCCGTTCAGGCCGGATCGACACGCGCGTGCGTTCCCCGACCTTGCTGACGTTGACCGGAACAGCATCAATCAATCCGCCATCATCCAGCTGGACAACGCAGGTGTTTCCCTTGATCTCGCGGACGACGCCTTCCAGCGTGTTGTTCTCGCCGATGAACTGCGCCACGAAACTGTTCTGCGGCTTCTCGTAAAGCTCGTCTGGCGGGGCAAGCTGCTGAATGCGGCCATCGTCGAACACGGCAACCCGGTCCGACATGGTCAACGCCTCGGTCTGGTCGTGGGTCACATAGACCACGGTGATGCCCAGACGGTGCGCCAGATCGGTGATCTCGAACTGCATCTTTTCGCGCAGCTGCTTGTCGAGCGCGCCCAGCGGTTCGTCCATCAGAACCAGCTCTGGTTCAAACACCAACGCACGCGCCAAAGCGATCCGCTGCTGCTGACCACCCGAAAGCTGCGCCGGTCGACGGCCCCCAAAGGCGCCCATCTCGACCATATCCAGCGCCCGCATCACCTTGGCTTCGCGGTCGGACTTGCCGATCTTGCGCACCTCAAGCGGAAAACTGAGGTTCTCCGAGATGGTCATATGCGGGAACAGCGCATAATTCTGAAACACCATGCCAATCCCGCGCTTGTGCGGCGGGATGTTGTTGATGGGTTTGCCATCCAGCCGAATGTCGCCATGGGTCGCGGTTTCGAACCCGGCCAGCATCATAAGGCAGGTGGTCTTACCTGATCCCGAGGGTCCGAGCATCGTCAGAAACTCACCCTTGGGCATCGTCAGGTTAAGGTCTTTCACGACAAGCTGTAGGCCGTCGTAGCTTTTTTGCACTCGTTCGAAAGCGACGAACGCGTCATTGTGCGACGAGTCGGGCAAAAGCGAACTCCCTGTTCTATTCACGGATTGCTTCCGTTTGTATGCTAGGAATAAATAGCGTTGCGTTCAGCTTTGCAACACGGTTGCCCATGTTTTGCGTGAGAAACCCCACCTGCAGGAAATTTGTGCAGTTCTCGGGCGAAAAGTCAGGAAATCCGCCCGCGTGATGGCTTTTCTCAGGTCAAATACGCGGGGTCTCTTTGACGAGTCTTCCCCAAATGCCCCGCAAAAACGCCGTTCTCCAGTGCGCAGAATTACGCGCTGAAACGAACTGATGGCCGATTCGCGACATGAAAACTGTGCGAAAGCGACTTTTTGCTGACGTGAAACCCGGGCTTAAACCCGGACAAGATTCGGGCACATCAGGACCATGTCTCAGCGGGCCGAAAACGGGTCATTGTGGTGCGGTTTCGGCTTTCGGATCAGCACCACACCCTAGAAGCGCCTGCGCGAACCGCCGCCACGCCGGAACGGGCAAAAACGTGACAGGACCTCATTTGCCGCTTCGCACTTGACCTGCGGTGCAGCTAAGCGTCTTTTTTAGGCGACTACATTCAAAATCGCTCAGGTGATCTATTAAGAGGCTCAAATATGGTAAAAGTGATCCTTGGCAGATTGCGCGACAGCGTTTTTCCAACCCTGTCCGTCAGCGATGTCGACACGGGTGATACACTGATCCCGCCGATCAAAGCCGCAGCCATCGAGATCGTTCCGCCCGAAGATCCCATTGAAATGCCCGGTCCACCCGCAGAACCGTTCAAGGCGCGTTTTCCCAAGAGTTCACCATCCGCACCACCGTTCATCAGCCAATCGCTCAGGTGGTCCCCGACCGCACAGGCCATGATCGTCGATCAGCTGAAACTGATGTATTTGCCGATTGCAAAGAACGCCTGCTCTTCAACCAAGCGTCTTGTCGCAAACCTTGGGGGGCTCACTCTGGAACCCGGACAGGACATCCATTTCACCTTGGACAAACAGAATACCGGGCTTCAGTTCAAGGATCGCACCGAAGCCGACCTGCGCGCCGCCTTTGCGTCGCCGGACTGGATGCGCTTCATGATCTTTCGGGATCCCATGGACCGCCTCGTCAGTGCCTATGTCGAAAAATTCGTGAACAACCGCAAGAACCCGGAACAGTGGGCGACCTGTCGAGAGGTCATCAAGACGGTTTTCGGCACGGCCGATCCGACCCCCGAGGATTTCGCGCATGGCATAACCTTCCGCGAGTTTTCAGAGTTCATCCTGTCAAGAAACCCCAAGGATCTCAACAGCCACTGGCAACCGCAGACCTTCTACATGGGGCATGTTCCGCTCACGCACATGTATGATGTCAAAGCGCTTGATCAGCTATCGGTCGATCTCAAGGACCATGTTGGCACGGATATTGATCTTCCACACATCAATATGTCCAGAAGCACGGACCGGAAATTGACCTACCTGAAAACTGCCGTCGATCTGCTTCCCGAAGACCTGCCGAACGCGCATTCCCTGAGCATTGAAAGCTTTTTAGATGAGTCCCTGCATGCACGGCTCAGCGAATACTATGCGGCGGACCTGTCGATCTACCGCCAGATCAGGAAAACGCAGGTGCAAGACGCGATCTCCTGACAAGAGACAATACCAGTATTTTGCTATGGATTGGCCACAATCCAGTCAAACTCGACCTCTAAACCCTTTGGAAACCATACCGTGCAATTCCTGTGCGGATGTGAATTGGGGTTTCGATGCTGGAATTCGACAACGTCAGCAAGTCGTTCTGGACCGGGTCGCACCGCAAGGTGATCCTGGACCGGGCCTCCTTTCGTGTCGAACTGGGTGAATCGCTTGGCATTCTTGCGCCCAACGGCACCGGCAAGACGACCCTGATCAAGATGATGGCGGGTCTGGAGAAACCCGACGAGGGCGAAATTCGCAAGACCAGTCGCGTGTCTTTCCCTCTGGGTTTCATGGGTGGTGTTGTTCCAAAACACACCGCGATGGAGAACTCGCGCTTCATTGCGCGGCTTTACGGAATCGACCCCGATTACGTCGAAGCCTACTGTCGCTGGCTTTGTGATCTGGGCGAATACTTCGATCAGCCCTTGGGCACCTACTCTTCAGGCATGCGCGCCCGGTTCACCTTTGCGCTTATGCTGGCGCTCGATTTCGACATTTACCTCGTGGACGAGGGGATGCCGACCTACACCGACGTGGAATTCAATCGCAAGGCCGGGGATATCCTGGCGGAACGGTTGCGCACCACAACAATGATAATCGTGTCTCACCAACCCGAGACGCTGGCACGTTTTGCCAGCAAGGCGGGCGTCCTCATGGATGGCCAGCTGCATATGTTTGACACCTTGGAAGAAGCGAAACAGCTCTATGACTACGAAACCCAAGGCTAAACGCTTCCGCATCCGTCGCAGCGAACCCACTCCGGGCACCGGCCAGATGGTCGCGGCAGGGCACAGCGCGACATCGTCGGCACAGATGGCGTCCGAAATGCAGCAACCGCGCATTCAGCGCCCGGCAACTGGCGGCGTCGAACAGGCTGTCGCGGCCATTCGCGACGAAGGTCTGACCGGGCGGCAACTGCGCATGGCCCGGCGCATCGCACAAAAACACGGGCTAGATCCGTCTTCCGATTTTGAGGCCGTGTATCTTCTGCGTCTCAAGGGAATCGACCCGTTCCAACGCGAAAACGCGCTTGATCTGATGGTCCCCGACGCATTGACGGCACAGGTGGCCCCGCAAGCCAAACCCAAGGCAACTCCCGGCGCGGAACCGCTTGCGGTACAGCCACAGCTTCCCCAATCGGTCCGACCGAACACCCAGAACCTGCCCGCCACCGACAATCGAAGCCCGGCAGAGCGGCGCGCGCAGGAAATCATGGTCATTCAAAAGGACATGGCCCGCCGTCGCAGACGCCGGATGCGGATGCTGTTTGCCCGCCTCGCCGCCTTTGTTCTGCTGCCGACGCTCATCGCGGGCTGGTACTTTTTCAACATTGCGACACCGATGTACGCGTCCAAATCCGAATTCCTGATCCTCAAGGCCGAAACCGGCGGCGGCGCCATGGGGGGTCTGTTGTCCGGCACCCAATTTGCCACCAATCAGGACGCGATTGCGGTTCAAAGCTATCTGACATCCAAGGATGCGATGCTGCGGCTTGACGCAGACGAAGGGTTCAAGGCCCATTTTTCGCAGCCGGATCTTGATCCGTTGCGTCGTCTCGATGCCGACGCAACGTCCGAGGATATGTTCAAGCTTTACAAGAAATACGTTCAGATCGGCTATGATCCGACAGAAGGCGTGATCCGCATGGAAGTGGCGGCCGCCAACCCGCAGGTGGCCTCTGATTTCTCGACCGCGCTGATCGGCTATGCCGAGGAACGGGTGGACAACCTGTCGGCCCGCAAACGCGAAAACGCCGTGAAGGACGCCCAGCTTGGTCTGGACGACGCCGAACAGGCCCGCCGTGTCGCACAGGAAAAGCTGGTGCGCCTGCAACAGGACAGTGCTGTTCTTGACCCGCGTGCCCGCATCGGATCACTTCAGGCCCGCATCGAAACCGTGGAAACACAGCTTCAGGAAAAGAACCTGCAACTTCAGGCCCTGATGGACAACGCCCGCCCCAATCGAAGCCGCGTCGAAGGAACCGAGGCCGACATCCGCCGTCTCAACGCGCTCAAGGCACAAATCACCGCCGAAATGACCGCCGAAAGCGAAGGCGCCGGGTCGCTCGCGGAAACCGCCGTGCAAATCCAGTTGGCCGAGGCCGATCTGGCAACCCGCGACATGATGCTGGCCGCGGCCCTTGAACGGCTCGACCAGGCACGCCGCGACGCCGACAGCCAGGCGCGGTATCTGACCACCTCGGTCTATCCGCTGGCCTCGCAGGACCCAAGCTATCCACGCGCGTTCGAGAACACGTTGCTGACCTTCCTGATCTTCTCGGGGATCTACCTGCTGATCTCGCTCACCGGCTCGATCCTGCGTGAACAGGTCGCCAACTAGCGCAAGGCCCAGCAGGAAGCTCCGCCGCAAACACGCCCGCGCGTTTTCGCCCCCACCCCCTCCACCGGGTGCAAACTGCCACAGGTGACAACCCGGATCGCGCGCCCTATACGGCGCGCGACTTGATTTTGGCAGAGCAGAGGCCCCCAATGACAACCCTCGTTTTCGGACACAAATCCCCCGACACAGACAGCACCGGAAGCCCGATCATCTGGGCGTGGTACCTCAACCAGATCAAGGGCGAAGACGCAAAGCCTGTGCTCCTCGGTGAACCCAACACCGAAGCCGCCTTTGTGCTCAAGCATTGGGGCCTCGACAAACCCGAGATCATCTCGAACGTGGACGCCGATCAGGCCGTTGTCATCGTCGACACCAACAATCCCGCCGAACTGCCCGCTGCGATCAACAGCGCCGACATCCGCGCCATCATCGACCATCACAAGCTGGTTGGCGGTCTGGAAACCAAGGGGCCCATCGACATCCGCATCGAACCCGTTGCCTGCACTGCGACAATCATGTGGAAGATGATCGGTGACGATCTTGCCCAGGCCCCCAAGGCCCTCAAGGGCGCGATGCTGTCCTGCATCCTGTCCGACACGCTGGAATTCCGCTCGCCCACCACGACGCAGGAAGACACCGCCATCGCGCACGCATTGGCAGACGATCTTGGCGTGTCGATCCCTGACTTTGCCGCCGACATGTTCGCCGCCAAATCCGATGTCTCGGCCTTTTCCGACGCCGAACTGCTGCGCATGGACAGCAAGGAATACCCGGTCGAAGGCACAAAATTCCGCGTTTCCGTCCTTGAGACCACGTCGCCCAAGACCGTGCTTGATCGCAAGGACAGCCTGATGGCCACCATGCCGGACGTGGCGACCGAAGACGGCGTCGATCAGGTGATCCTCTTCGTCGTCGACATTCTGAACGAAGAAGCCACCCTGCTGGTCCCCAACGATCTGGTCAAATCCCTGGCCGAGAAAAGCTTTGGCGCAACAGTGTCTGGCGACACCGTTGTCCTGCCAGGTGTCGTAAGCCGCAAAAAGCAGATCATCCCGAACCTCAAACTCTGAACAACTCTCAGATGACGATGTCACCCATGATCTCATGGGCGATCCTTGGATGCGGGGTCATGGCTTTCGTCAACGGCCTCGCCTTCATGATGTTTCGCATCGACAAGGAACGCGCCATCCAGGGTGAATGGCGTATTTCCGAAACGACGTTGCTGACACTCGCGTTCTTCGGCGGATGGCTTGGCGCAAAAGCGGCGCAACGGCGCTTCCGACACAAGACGCGCAAAGAGCCCTTTCGGACGATGTTGAATGCAATACCGGTGCTGTGGCTCCTGTTGGCCATCGCATGGGCGCATGAAACCCATCTTTTTGATAAGCTTCCCATGGTCGCCTACCAGTGACGAAGTTTGCCGGCCTCGTCTGGCAATCGTCCCCGGTTCAGGCGATATGTTGCACAAACAGTGTCAACCAGGTGCCCCATGACCCAGATCATCACTTCCCTCGCCGACATCGCCAACCGCTATGACGTGTTGCTCGTCGATCTCTGGGGCTGCGTCCACAACGGCGTCACCGCGCATGAAGAGGCGGTTGCGGCGCTGCGCGGATTCAAGCAGGGCGGCGGCACGGTTGTCCTGCTGACCAATGCCCCCCGTTCGCGCCACGAGGTCGCAAGGCAGCTTGTTCGCCTGAACGTGCCGGACGACTGCCATGACAGCATCGCCACCAGCGGCGACAGCGCCCGCGCGGCGATGTTCCGGGGCGCGGTGGGTGAAAAGGTCTGGTTCATGGGACAGCCTTTCGATGAGACGTTCTTTGCCCCGATGGAGCTGATCGTCGATCCGGTCACCATTCAGCGCGTCGAACTGGAAGACGCCGAAGGCATCATCTGCTGTGGTCCGTTCGATCCCTTTGCCGACCCATCCGTGAACCGGCCGCAGTTTCTCTATGCCAAGCAGAAGGGCCTGAAACTGCTCTGCGCCAACCCCGATATCGTGGTCGATCGCGGTGAAACCCGCGAATGGTGCGCCGGTGCTCTCGCGGCGCTTTATACCGAGATGGGGGGCGAAAGCCTCTATTTCGGAAAACCTCATCCGCCGATCTACGATCTGGCCCGCCGCCGCATTGCGGCGCTTGGGGTTGATGTCGATCCGACCCGCATTCTGGCCATCGGCGACGGGGTCCACACCGACATCGACGGCGCCATGGGCGAAGACATCGATTCCCTTTTCATCTCCGGCGGATTGGCGGCGTCGGAAACAAAAACGTCGCATCAGCCCGACCCGGAGGCGCTAAACGCCTATCTTGCAAAGGAAAAAGCGTCCCCGACCTATACCATTGGCCAACTGCGCTGACGCAGATTTTGCTTGCCTTTCTGCGCCTGCAAAGTAATAAAGTTACCACATTGGGCATCTGACTTGGTTTTTTATTACCTTGCCGCCCGAGAGTGGAGTGCAAAATGTTGGACAACCTGCCGCGCGGAACGATCTGCATTGAAGACATCGAGATGGGCATGTCGCGTCACCTGCGCAAAGAGGTGACGGATCAGGATATCGAGATGTTCGCGCAGATCTCCACCGACCGGAACCCGGTTCACCTTGACGACGATTACGCGCAGGACACCATCTTCGAGGGCCGTATCGCCCACGGGATGCTGACCGCAGGACTGATCTCGGCCGTCATCGGCGAACAGCTTCCCGGTCATGGCACGGTCTACATGGGCCAGACGCTCAAGTTCCTGGCCCCCGTGCGCCCCGGCGACATGGTCTATGCCGAGGTCAAGGTGGTCGATATCGACATCGCCAAACGGCGGGTGACGCTGGATTGTCATTGCTCGGTCGATGGCAAGAAGGTGCTGATCGGCGAGGCCAAGGTGCTTGCCCCATCGCGCAAGTTCGACTGACCCTGCCACGGGCGCGGATGCGTCGACGCATCCTTGATTTTCCATCAATGGAAAATCGCACCCGCAAGGCCGGACCGGGGATTGCACTGCCCCAATGCGCCCGCTAGTCCTCTGCCCATGAGAATTGTGCGGGATTATCAGTTCGTCTCTGAAGGCGACAAACGCGCGACGGTTGCCATCGGCAACTTCGACGGCGTGCATCATGGCCATCAGGCGGTGATCAAACTCGCCCGCGATGCCGTGCCCGGTGCGCCTCTGGGTGTACTGACGTTCGAACCGCACCCGCGTGAATACTTCGCCCCCGACGCCCCCCCCTTTCGCCTGATGAACGCCAAGGCACGGGCGACCCGGTTGAAAAAGCTGGGGGTGGATGTGCTTTACGAGCTGAATTTCAACACCCAACTGGCCGAGCTGACTCCGGAAGGTTTCGCGGCGAACGTGATCGCCAACGGGCTTGGCCTGCGCCATGTCGTGGTGGGGGCCGATTTCTGCTTTGGCAAGGGCCGCGCAGGGACCGTCGAAGACCTCAAGACCTTTGGCAAGAACATGGGGTTCGGTGTCACCGTGGCAGACCTGATCACGTCCACCTCCGGCGCGGTCTCATCAACCGCGATCCGCACCGCGCTGAGCGAAGGTGAGCCGCGCAAGGCGGCCGAGATGCTGGGCCACTGGCACCGGATCGAAAGCACGGTGATTGGTGGCGAACAGCGTGGGCGCGAACTGGGCTATCCCACCGCCAACATGTCCATTGACGGGCTGCACCCGCCGAAATTCGGTGTCTACGCGGTGCAGGTCGATGTGCTGGATGGTCCCCATGCCGGATCGTATCACGGCGCGTCGTCGATCGGGGTGCGCCCGATGTTCGGGGAAAACCGCGCCAATCTGGAAACCTTCCTGTTCGATTTCACCGGCGATCTGTACGGCGCCACCGTTTCGGTCGCCCTGGTCGATTTCCTGCGTCCGGAACTGAAATTCGATAGCCTTGAGGCGCTCATCACGCAAATGGACGCCGACTGCGTGCAGGCCCGCTCGATCCTGACGGCGTCATGACCTCTGATCCGATCGACCGCACCGGACTGCCACCCCGTTTTTGGGAACGCAAGACGCTGACCGACCTGAACCCCCAGGAATGGGAAGCGCTGTGCGACGGCTGCGGCAAGTGCTGCCTGAACAAGCTCGAGGACGAAGACACCGGTCATGTCGAACTGACGCGTGTGGCCTGTCGGTTGTTCGACGACAGCACCTGCCGCTGCGGGCAATACGAGACCCGGCACCAGTTTGTGCCGGAATGTATTGTCCTGAAACCGTCGAACATCGACGACCACGCCTATTGGATGCCGCGCACCTGCGCCTACCGCCTGTTGTGGGAGGGCAAGCCGCTGTTTGACTGGCATCCGCTGATCTCGGGCACGCCGGACAGTGTTCACGCGGCGGGTGTTTCGATGCGCAACGCCACAGTGCCCGAATTCGAGGTCCATGAGGACGATTGGGAAGACCACATCATCGAGGAGCCGACCTGATGTTTTTTGCCTCCGACAACGGCGGACCTGTTCCGCAGGCCGTTCTGGACACGCTTGCAGAGGCCAATCAGGGCCACACCTTCAGCTATGGCGCAGACCCCATGATGGACGAGGTGCGCCAGCGCATTCGCGATCTTTTCGAAGCGCCCGACGCGGCGGTCTACCTTGTGGCCACGGGCACTTCGGCCAACGCGCTGGCATTGGCGACGCTGGTCGATCCCTTTGACACGGTGTTCTGTGCGCCCGTGGCGCATATCGAAGAAGACGAATGCAACGCGCCCGAGTTCTTTACCGGCGGCGCAAAGTTGACGCTGGTGCCGGGCAGCGACCGGATGACACCCGAGGCCCTGACCAAATCCATCGAAAGCCAGGGCAATCGCGGCGTGCATGGACCACAACGCGGCGCCGTGTCGATCACGCAGGTCACCGAGATGGGCAATGTCTACACGCTGGCCGAGTTGAAGGCGCTCTGTGACGTGGCGAAGTCCTATGATCTTCCGGTGCATCTGGATGGCGCGCGGTTTGCCAATGCGGCGGTGGCGCTTGGCTGTACCCCGGCCGAGATGTCGTGGAAGCTTGGCGTGGATGTGGTTGTGTTCGGCGGAACCAAGAACGGTCTCATGGGGGCCGAGGCGGTGGTGTTTTTCGATCCGGCCAAGGCATGGGAATTCGAACTGCGCCGCAAACGTGCAGGGCATCTGTTTTCCAAGCACCGCTACCTGTCGGCGCAGATGGCGGCCTATCTGCGGGATGACCTGTGGATCAGCCTTGCCAAAAGCGCCAACGCCAAAGCGGCGCGTCTGTGTGACGGGATCACGCGACGGGGCGATGTCCAGATTCTGAACGACGTCACCGCCAACATGATCTTTTTCACCGCGCCACGCGCCTTGCACCAGATCCTTCAGGCCGCCGGTGCGAAATACGGCATCATGGGTGGCCCGCTTGGCGAAGGTCCGTCAAACGCGCTGCTGCGGGGGCGGCTGGTCTGTGACTGGTCCTTGCCCGATGCCGAGATTGATCGTTTTGTGTCGCTGGTGATCGACGCATAAGAAAAGGGCTCCCGCAGGGGAGCCCTAACTCGTTAACACAACGTGGCAAACTAAGAGAGATCGTTCAGTTGTACTGGAAGTGCAGTTCGTAGCTGCCATCCTCGAACGCGCCGAACAGGTCGGGCACATCCGGGTGTTCGACGGGTTCACCGGAATAATCGGCGATCAGGTTCTGTTCCGAGACGTAGGCGACATAGAAGCTTTGGTCGTTCTCGGCGAGGAGATGGTAGAACGGCTGCTTTTTTGCCGGACGACTGTCCTCGGGGATCGCTGCGTACCATTCGTCGGTGTTGTTGAATTCCGGGTCGACGTCGAAAACCACACCCCGAAAGGGATGTTTGCGGTGGCGTACGACCTGGCCAATGTTGTATTTTGCGCGTTGTCTGATCATGAGTCCTGTCCGTTGACACATACCTGCCTGATTTTCGACAAATTGTCCAATTCCCGCGGCGTTTTTCTCGGAAACAGTCTGTGCAGAGTATCGACACAAGGTTTTCTTGTATGATGGCAAGGCGTTGCCGGCCCGTGCAATTGTGATTTCCCCCAAGTCCACTTTGCGATAAGCTGGTGATAATCCGAAAGACGGAGCAACCGTCTTCGAACAAAAAGCGAGAGGCCCATGAGCAGATTCTTTCGCGCCTTGGTGATTGTTTTGCTGGCAGCCTCTTGCGGAGGCGGCGGCGGCACATCGGCGCCCCGTAACCTCGACAATGCCTGTTCCATCCTGCAACAGCGCCCCGGATATCTTAGGGCGTTTCGCGCGGCCGAACGCAAATGGGGCGTTCCGGTGCATGTGCAGATGGCGTCGATGTACCAGGAAAGCAAGTTCCAGTCCGACATCCGCACCCCGTTCCGCTATACGCTGGGGGTGATCCCGATGGGGCGTCAAAGTTCTGCCTACGGGTACAGCCAGGCGCTCAACGGCACATGGGAAGAGTATCAGGCCGACCAGCGTGCTTTCCGCGCGCGGCGCAATGACATCAATGATGCGGCGGATTTCATGGGTTGGTACATGGCGGAATCGAACCGCCGGCTGGGCATTTCGCTGTTGGATGCGCGCAACCAGTACCTTGCCTATCACGAAGGCCGTACCGGCTTTGCGCGGGGCAGCTACAACAGCAAGTCGTGGCTGTTGCGGGTGTCAGACGAGATCGGGGCGCGGTCGGTGATGTACCAGGGCCAGTTGGCCACCTGCCCGGTCCGCAGGTAGGTCCGAAACGGCCCCATTGTTTCGCGTGCGAAACATTCGGGCAGAGGGGCTGACCCTTTAAGGATTTGTTAAGATTTGGCTTTCCGCACGCCTTGAAGGGTTTGCAATCCGGGCGCGACTGTTACTTCACCTGGATCTTGAGATTGATGCGGATGTTGTTTCTGCCACGGATCAAGAAGGCTGTGCTGTCCTGCCCTTTGGTGCGCCCGGCCGTGTAGTAGACCAGCAGCACGCTGAACCGGCTTCCCTTGCACTTGCCATTTTGCTGCGTGAACTTGCGCTTGGCGGTCCGGTATTTGCCCAGGCTGGGGGCTCTTTCAACGACGAGTTCCGGGTAACCATTGTCCTTGCAGGTCCGTTCATCGTAATTCAGCCATTGGAATTCGATCTGCTTGCCAGCGTCCACAGTGCGGTTGAGGTATCGCAGGCTTTGGGCGTCTGCCGACACTGCCGTCAGGGTCAGCATGGCAGCGGCAAGGCAGAGGGCAATCATTTTGCGCGACCAAGGTGTTTGAAAAATCATCTTACGTCTCCAGTCGTCAATTCAAGGGCTTCAAATCATGCGACCCGACCACAGAAAACTTGACGGTCGACACAAACATCGCATTGCTGATAAAGTCGGAGCGTCTTTGCAAGGTGTCAATAAATATCTGGATTGTTCCCATGAAGAGATATTTCCGCCTGGTGCAGGCAGGTGCATTTGCATGGATGGTCGTGCTGAGCGCGGTTCTTGCAGAGCCTGCCTTCGCGGGGCGTGTGGCGCTTGTGTTGGGCAATTCCGCTTACGAACACACGGTGCCCCTTGCCAATCCGCAAAATGATGCAGAGGCCGTTTCTTCGGCTCTCCGCGATCTGGGGTTTGACGTTTACGACGGCTATGACCTTGGAAGAAGCGACGCAACCGATCTGATCCGCGCCTTTGCGCGGGCCGCGACCGACGCGGATACCGCGCTTTTGTATTATGCCGGGCACGGTCTTGAGGTAGGCGGGATCAATTACCTTGTTCCCGTTGATGCGCAGATCCGGGATGAGGCGGATTTGCAGTTCGAGACCATCAACCTGAACGATATCGTGGCATTGATGGAACGGGACGAGCGCACCAACCTGATCTTTCTCGATGCCTGCCGCGACAATCCCATGGCGGGCAATCTTGCGCGCAACATGGGAACGCGATCATCGGCGATCGGACGTGGACTGGCGCGGCTGGATACCGGGCTTGGGACGCTGATCGCCTATGCCACGCAGCCCGGCAACGTGGCTCTGGATGGCACCGGGCGGCACAGCCCGTTCACCGATGCGCTTTTGCAGCATATCGCGACGCCGGATCTGGATGTCGAACTGATGATGCGCCGGGTCCGCCGCGACGTGATCGACCTGACCGGTGGTCAGCAGGTGCCCTGGAGCAGCTCTTCCTTGACAGGGAGCTTCATGTTCCAGACCCAACCACAGGCGCCCGAGCCGGTGATGGTACCCCTTGAGGAGGGTGCGCCCGCGCCCGCCATCGAGACCGAGATTGCCCCGGTTGCCCCACCAGAGACCGTCGCAGTGCCTGACGCGACCCCGGCGCCCACAGTGACTGCGTCGCTCGAACCTACCGAAGAGCCTGCCGCCGATGCCGAAGACGTCCCGGCCACCCCGCTGGTGCGCGCGGAGACGATGTCGGACGAGCAACTGGCGTTGCGGGTGCAGATGTCGCTGAACCGGCTGGGCTGCGAGGCGGGAACAGAGGATGGCATCTGGGGCCGCAACAGCCGCAACGCCCTGGAGCGGTTGGCAGAACACGCGGATGCCCTGACGCTTGCGTCCCTTGAACCAACAGCACCACTATTGCGCGCGATCGAGGTCTTGGAGGGCCGGATCTGTCCGCTTGTCTGTGGCCCGACCGAAAATCTGGTTGACGATGCCTGCATCCGCAAGACCTGTCCGTCGGGGCAGAACCTGTCTTCCCAAGGCGTGTGTTTCACACCGCAGCCAACGGCGCGACGAAGTACGTCGCCGCAAAGGTCAGGATCAAGCTGTTTCTCGTTCAACGGTCAGACCTTCTGCCAGTGACGGAAGCGATTTCCACCGGTTTGCGAAGTGCAGACGGTTGAGGAAGTCGGGGACGACAGACACCGCCCTACGCAGCGGCTTTCACGCTTGAGCCATATTCCAGCCATGTACGGTCCGTGGGCGACATGTGGGCATTCATCATGTCGTCATAGGCCGCCAATTCAGCCTCTGTCAGCTTGTTTCGCCATTTGCCGCTGGTGGCGCTGTGGAAAAACTCTGCGTCTGATTTGAAGAACCCCTTGCCGCCTGACGGCGCAAAGCGTTCGGCGTTGTCCTTCATGTTGTCGAAGGTTGCGGCCTGAACAAGCTGTTCCATGACAGGTGCGGGATGGGTGATGCCCAGTAGGCCCGCCAGCCTGTCGATTGTCCCCGCGAGATCGCGGGTCATGTCCGCATAGTGAAACAGCGTCACGTTTGGCCGGTCGGCCAGTGCCTTGGCGGCTTCATAGTGTCGAAGGATATGCGCAAGTGGCATCGCGTCCGTATCGAACCCCTCTGCGCCGCCGTCCAGAAAGCGGCGGAACGTGATGCCATCGGTGTCATCCTCGGGATACCACATATCGAACCAGGGCAACGGAATATTGCGAACGTGTTTGCGGTACGAGAAATGCGCGTCCAGAGGGTGACGAAACACGCAGATATAGTGCGCGTGATCATCGAGCGGCAAACCGTCCATCGGCGTATGGCTCTTCATGCTGCGCCGGTGCTGCATGGCGTCAAGCCGGTCGGCCACCTCTGACATCTCGCGGATGCGGATGTCGATCCATGGCATCTTGACGGACAATTCCGTTTCGACCTCGGGATCGCCGGAGAACAGCAAGGCCACGATGGTTTGCATCCAGGTGGTGCCGCACTTCGGCGGGGTCACGACAAACACGTCGTCCGGACGGATGTTGACCATGTCCCATCGCCGGTTGTCGGTCAGGGCCCCGAGATAGAGCTTTCTTTGCGTCACGTCGGATATCTCCTGCATGTGGACCACGTCAGGAGAAGCAGAGTGGGGCCAGAACGCAACGCATAATTGGCGCCGGAACAGGACGGAGAAACGTCAATCCTTGCCTGGAACGGGCGTAGAGGCGGCCTTTCGGCAATCGCCTCACGTTCTTTCTACCGGCTGGCGCGGCGCTCCATCTCGATGTTGAACAGGCGGTTTGCCAGTTGCTTGCGCTCCAGCGCGCCCAGAACAACGGTGGTCTGACCGCCGCCATCATCGGTGATGACCCATTGGCGCAGTTCAACCGGGTTGTCTGTGAACTTGAGCTGAATGCTGCCGTATTCCGGGTTTTCCGGATCCTGCGCGGTTACGGTTGTGGCGGTGCCATCATAGCCATGCGCCACAACCATGTTGGCACGGCCGAGATCGACGTTGCGGGCAAGGATGAGGCCAAGCGGCGTACGATCCAGCGGGTAGGTTTCAGGCTCACCACCCAGTTTGCGGTCGAACACTACCACCGCACCGTTGTTGGCCATGACCAGCGCCTGTTCCGGTGGTTTGTATTCAAAGCGTACCTTGCCGGGGCGGCGAATATAAAGCGTACCGGTCGAGATCGTGCCGTCGGCGTTGATCTGGGTAAAGCTCGCCTCGGCGCTGGTCAACTGGTTGAGGTAGGTCGATAACGTGTTGAGCGGCAATTGCTGGGCTGCGGCAGGCAGCGCCCACATCCATGTCAGGGTGGCCACAAGGGCAAGGAAACGAAGTCGCATAGGGTCTTTGGTCCTGTCTGCTCGGAACGATTGACCTTTATATGGCGAAACGGGTGCCGCTATGCGATAGCAACACCCGTTTTTGTGACTGGATCGGCGGGTCTTTACTGCTCTGGCACCAGGATTTCGCGTTTGCCGACGTGGTTGGCCGCAGACACGACACTTTCGTCTTCCATCTGTTCGACCAGTCGCGCGGCCTTGTTATAGCCGATGGCCAGCTTGCGCTGGATGTAGGAGGTCGAGCATTTGCGGTCGCGCACCACGATGGCGACCGCCTGATCGTAAAGCGCATCCTCGCCATCTGTATTGCCGCCGGTGTTGAGGCCGAGCACCGCGTCTATATTGTCGGCCTTGTCGTCTTCCGGGCCTTGTACCACGCCACCGACATATTCGGGCGGGCCGAACGCCTTGAGATGGGTGACGATTTCCTCGACCTCTTCATCGGATACAAAAGGGCCGTGGCAGCGGGTGATCTTGGCCCCACCGGCCATGTAGAGCATGTCGCCCTGCCCCAGCAATTGTTCGGCGCCCATTTCGCCAAGGATGGTACGGCTGTCGATTTTCGACGTGACCTGGAAGGAAATCCGCGTCGGGAAGTTGGCCTTGATCGTGCCGGTGATGACATCGACCGACGGGCGCTGTGTCGCCATGATGAGGTGGATGCCAGAGGCCCGCGCCATCTGGGCGAGGCGCTGGATGCAGGCCTCGATCTCCTTGCCCGCGACCATCATCAGGTCGGCCATCTCGTCGACGATGACGACAATGTAGGGCATCTTGACCGGCTGCAGTTCCTCGGTCTCGAAGATCGGCTCGCCGGTGTCGTCGTCAAATCCGGTCTGGACGGTGCGTTCGAACATTTCGTTCTTGGACAGCGCATCGGCAACGCGGCTGTTGTAGCCGTCGATATTGCGGACACCCATCTTGGACATCTTGCGATAGCGGTCTTCCATTTCGCCGACGACCCACTTGAGCGCGACAACCGCTTTCTTGGGGTCGGTCACAACCGGCGACAGCAGATGCGGGATGCCGTCATAGACGCTGAGTTCCAGCATCTTGGGGTCGATCATGACAAGGCGCAGATCGGCGGGGGTCAGCTTGTAAAGCAGCGACAGGATCATCGTGTTGATCGCGACGGATTTGCCCGAACCGGTGGTGCCCGCGATCAGCAGGTGGGGCATCTTGGCAAGGTTGGCGACAACGGGATCACCGCCGATATCCTTGCCCAGCGCGAGCGGAAGTTTCTGCGTACCGTCGCCGTAATCGCGGGTGGACAGAATCTCGCGGAAAGAGACCATCTCGCGGTTTTCGTTGGGGAGTTCGATGCCGATGACGCTGCGCCCCGGCACGGTCGAAACACGCGCCGACAGCGCCGACATGGAGCGCGCGATGTCGTCGGCCAGACCGATCACTCGGGATGCCTTGAGGCCCGGCGCGGGTTCGAGTTCGTACATGGTGACAACGGGACCGGGACGGACCGACACGATCTCGCCTTTGACGCCGTAATCATCCAGCACCGCCTCCAACATACGGGCGTTTTCTTCCAGTGCCTCGTCGCTCAGGTGATGACGTTCGATCCCGCTTGGGTCCATGAGAAGGCCAAGCGGCGGCAATTCGTAATCCACCTTGTTGTCTTCAAACTTAAGGCGCGGTTGGGCTTCTTCCTGGGCGCGCTTTGAAGGCTGGAGCGGCTTTCGCTGGGGTTGCTGAACAACCTTCCTTGCCTCCGGCTGCGGTACGGGTGCGGGCGGGATTGGCGCGTAGGCCTGCGCTTCGTCGCCGTAATCGTCCCAATCGGTCATGTCCTCAAAGATGTTGTCTTCGGATTCATCGACATGTGGCTGCGGCTGATACAACACCTGCCTTGAGGCTGTGACCGGGGGTTCTGCGCGCATTTGCGCGGCGGTACGGGCGGTCACGGGGGGTTCCGGGGGCAGGTCTGTAGTTGGCTTGAAGATCAATGGATCGGGACCGCGTCCACGTCCCTTGGTCAGCGGCGCAGCGATGGCCGAGGTCACAGCCGGGTTCTGACGCACGCGGGATTTGATGGCATCGGCGATCTTGGCGCGCACCCGGTCGTCACCGGGCAGCGTTTCGGGCAATTCGCCTGTGGGCCAGGTGTCGATCAGTTCGGGTTCTGGATCAGCGCGGCGCATGAGCGACGGCATCTTGGACAGGAAACCGGTTTTCTGCGGTGCGGGCGCCGGGTCATCGGCAAAGCTGTCCTGTGCCCGCAGCGCCGGGGGCGATGGCGGTGCAACGCGGGTCACGCGGGGTTCTGACGCAATGACCTCCTGTGCGGCGGCCCATTCAGCAGCTTCGGCCTCTTCCTGCGCGCGGATGGCACGGCGTTCGGCGTTCTTGGCCTGCATCTGACGTGCGGCGCCAACGGCACCGGTTGCACCCTTGCCCAGCAATGACAGCAGCGTGGCATAGACCATGATCACGCCGACCAGAAGGAATCGGCCCATGCGCACCAGTTCGACACGGGTGAAGCCAAGAACAAACGCGCCCATCACCAGCACGACACCACCCAGAAGCAGCATCATCAACTTGAGGCCGAAGGCCGTTCCAAGGGGCAGGATCGTCAGGATCGAGCCCATCATCATGTCACCAAACAGACCGCCCAGGCCAAAACTGTGGGTCCAGGCCGTGGTTTCAGGCACACCGGCGGCATAAACAGCCGCGAGGGCCATCCAGATCGGCGCAAAGATCAGGCATGTCACCGCGCGTTCTTCGCCTTTGTGCAAGGCAAATCGCGCGCCCCAGACCAGAAGCACCATCGCCAGACCCCAGCTTGCCCAGCCAACGATCATGAAAAGAGGCGCCGCCACCGACGCACCCGGACGGCCCAGCCAGTTCTGCACCGGCGCATCGGTGGCGGACAGCCAGCTTGGATCCTGCGGCGAGTACGACCAGATCAGCGCGGCGGCCATCGCGCCCAGCGCCATGAGCACAAAGCCACCCAGCTCTTTGCCACGCTTTTCGATCGCAGCCTGCATGTTGCTGTCAAAGAGGGGGTCACGCCCCCGCGCCTGATATGCCATCGTTCGCCTCTTTATTGGTCTTCACCGCCGTAAAGGCAGTCCCTGATCTGCGTCAGGCCGCGTTCGGTTTCGTCTTTCGGGGCCACCATGGCGACCCGGATATAGTGCGTGCCGGGATTTCCGGCCTCGGTGTCCTGCGACAGGTAGGCACCGGGCAGCACGCGCACGCCAGTCTCTTTCCAGAGCTTCAGCGCCGCCGCTTCACCGTCGTCCACCGGCAGCCACAGGAAAAATCCCGCCTGTGGGGATCTGTAGCCCGGAACGTTGCCGAAAATGCGGTCGGCCAGTGCATATTTCTCAGCATAAAGCGCACGGTTTTCGTCGACATGCGCCTCGTCTTTCCAGACCGCCTCGGCCACCGCCTGAAGCGGCAAAGGCAGCGGTGCGCCGGAATAGTTGCGCAATTGCTGGATGCGTCGGATCGTTTCGGGGCCACCTGCGACGAAGCCAGACCGCAAACCGGGCAGGTTTGACCGTTTGGAGAGCGAGTGGAAGATGACCACGCGTTCGGGGTTTGCCCCCATCTCTTGCGCCACCTGCAACGCGCCCACCGGGGGCGTGTCGCGGTAGATCTCGGAATAGCATTCATCCGCGAGGATCTGGAAATCGTGCTTTTCGGCCAGCGTGATCAGCCGTTCCCAATAGTCACGGTCAGCAACGGCCCCCTGTGGGTTGGCGGGCGAACAGATATAGGCCAGCGCGGTGCGGTCCAGTACGTCTTGTGGCAGGCCTTCGAAATCCGGCAGATGGCCGGTCTCTTCGGTGGCATTCACGAAGACCGGCTCTGCCGCGACCGAAATCGCCGAGATCAGGTAGACCTGATAAAACGGGTTGGGCATCAGGACAGCGGGTTTCGCGCCATTCTTGGTTTCCGGGCAAAGCGCCATGCCGACGTTATACAGCCCTTCGCGCGTGCCGTTCAGCGCCATGATCTGCGTGTCGGCATCAAGGGCGACGCCATAGCGCCGTTGCACCCAGTCGCGGATCGCGCCGCGCAGTTCGGGCGTGCCTTCGTTCTGCGGGTACTTGTTGAACCCGGCCATATTCTGCGTGAGGATCTCGGAAATCCAGGCCGGAAACGCGTGTTTCGGCTCTCCGATGGTCATGTGAATCACTGGCCCACCCGGTTCGTGCACATCCAACAGGGCGCGCAGACGCGGGAACGCATAAGCCGGAAGGTTCGAAAACCGCTCGGGAAACATACCTGTACTGCCTCAGAACGAGGGTCATTCACGCCCTCTTTGAGGTCAAATTACATAGGCAAAGGCAGCGCGTCCAGAAAAAGAGCGTGAAGATCAGTCTGTTGTGGCTTTCAGGCCAGAGCCGCTTCGGCCGCCAGTCCCAGACGCAAAAGACGCCGTTCTTCGCGCGGGGCCGCCATAAGCGACACGCCGCAGCCCGGAATGCCCGTCGGAAGCGTCAGCGCGCACAGACCCAGCATGTTGCCGATCCGTGTATTGCGCAACGTGAGCAGGTTTTCCGTGACATAATAGTCACTATCTGTCATCAACCGCGCCACATTTGGAGGCGTGATCGGGCAGGTTGGACAGAGCACCGCATCGAACCCAGCGGTCGCCCGCAGGTAGGTGTCGCAATAAGAGTCAAGCTTGTGCCATGCAGCAACATAATTGGCGGCGGTGAAATCCTTGCCGGACCGGAACCGCGCGAGGATCTCGGCGAACATGGCGTCCGGATTGGCCTCGATCACCTCTTTCCAGGTGCCGTACGCTTCGGAGCCGTAGAGAATCGGCGCGAAGGTGATGGCCTGTGCCACCTCGGGAATCGCGATTTCCTCGATCTCGGCGCCGGCATCCTTGAAACGTTGCAGCGCGCCTTCGAAAGCAATGCGCGGACCCTCGCGCAGATCGTCCAGCGCCACGGTGGTCAGAACGGCAAGCCGCGTGCCGCGCAGCGATGCCGGTGTCAGGTCAATGGCAGGTTCGCCTTTCATCGCCGCAAAAAGCAGCGCCGCATCCTCGACCGATTTGCACAGTGGGCCGACGGTGTCGAATTTCGCGGCCAGCGGCACCGCACCCTTGAGGCTGAGCACACCGGAGGTGGTCTTGAGACCGACAAGGTCGTTCCACGCGGCGGGCACCCGGACCGACCCACCCGTGTCCGACCCGATGGCGGCAGGCGCAATACCGAAGGCAACCGAGGTTGCAGCACCCGAGGACGATCCACCCGGCGCGTTTTCGGGGTCATGGATATTGGGCGCGGTGGCGGTTTTGGGGTTCAGGCCAAGACCAGAGAAGGCCAGTTCGCTGAGATGCGTCTTGCCCAGGCAGACAAGACCTTGGTGGGTGGCCGCTTGCAGCACCTCGGCATCGGCGTCGGGTGTGCGCCCTTCGAGCAGTTTCGACCCGGCTTCGGTCACGACTCCGGCGGTGTCGAACAGGTCTTTCCAGCTGATCGGCACGCCATCGAGGGGCGAGCGGCGGAGTTTCAAGCGCGCCCGTTCCTGCGCGGCGGTCGCTTCGGCCAAAGCGCGGTCCGGGGTCAGGCGGGCATAGATGCGATCCCGGTATTCATGCGCGTCAATGGCATCGAGGAAGGTCTGGGCCAGCTCGACCGGATCAACCTCGCCCTTGTCGATACCACGCCCCAGATCGGCGGCTGTCATGCCCTGCCAGTCGTTCATGTGCTGTCTCCCTGCCCTGACGTTCGGCGCGACGGTAGCGGCACAGAAGCGCATGGACAATCCCGCCAGCGCTTCCATATTTCGCATCATGAACACATCCTCAGATATCCTGATTGTCGGCGGCGGTCTGAACGGTCCGACGCTCGCCCTTGCCGCCGCCAAGTCCGGCCTTAGCAGCACCGTCATAGATGCCCGCCCCGAAGGCACGCGGCGCAGCGACAATTTCGACGGGCGGTCCTATGCGCTGGCGCTTGCGTCGGTACGGATGCTCAACGCGCTGGGGCTTTGGGAGGGACTGAAGGCCAACGCGCAGCCGATGACCGAGATCAAGGTCAGCGACGGACGCGCGGGGGATGCCGAGGTGTTTCTGGGCCTGCATTTCAACAGTGCCGAGATCGAGGAAGGGCCGATGGGCCACATGCTCGAAGACCGGTATCTGCGGCGCGCATTGCTGGAAGCGATGGCGGCGGAGCCTTTGGTGACGCATCTTGCGGGAGAGACCGTCGTGGATCAGGCGGTGAGCGCGTCGGGGGCGTCTGTGACGCTGGCCTCGGGCGAGGAGTTGACCGGGCGGTTGATCGTCGGGGCGGATGGACGCCAAAGCGGCACGGGCCAGCGTGCCGGGATCAGGCGCACCGCATGGGACTACAACCAGACCGCGCTGGTCTGTGCGATTGCGCATGAGAAACCACATGGCGGCGTAGCGCATCAGCTATTCATGCCTGCCGGACCGCTGGCAATCCTGCCGCTGACCGGCAACCGGTCGTCGATTGTCTGGAGCGAGCGCAAGGGGCTGGCCGAAGAGATCAACGCCCTGCCCGAAGACGACTACCTGACGGTGCTGCGGCCACGTTTCGGGGATTTCCTTGGGGAAATTTCACTGGCGGGTGAACGGTTCACCTATCCGCTGGGCCTGACCATGGCGAACCGGTTCATCGGAAATCGGCTGGCGCTGGTGGGCGATGCGGCGCACGGGATGCACCCGATTGCGGGGCAAGGGCTGAACGCCGGGCTGCGCGATGTGGCGGCTTTGGCGCATGTGATCGGGCATGCCGTGCGGCGCGGTGAGGATTTCGCGAGCCCGCTGGTTCTGGCGCGTTATGAACAATGGCGGCGGTTCGACACGGCGACGCTACTGGCCGCGACGGATGTGTTCAACCGGCTGTTTTCGAACGACAATCCGATCCTGCGCGCGGGGCGCGACCTGGGCATGGCGGCGATCAACGCGATCCCCGGTGCCCGGCGGACGTTCATCCGTGAAGCCGCCGGGCTGAACGGGGATCTGCCGGATCTGATGGCGGGATAAGGCGGGCGGGCCCAAGACCCACCCGACGTTTTCACTGAATCCGCATTCCGTTCGCCAGAACATGCCCCTCATCGTTGATTTGCAGCGACGATTTCAGGCTGTCCGGACCGTCTCCCGGAGTCGCGAACATGCTCATCATCATGCGCGCGCCCATGGCGTCTTCGTTGGTGAGCAGGCCCATCGCAATCAGCTTGTCGATCAGCGTGTTGGCCCCGTCAAGCGTCAGGTCTACCCCACCGCTGGGGCGCGGGAAGCCGCCAAAGGTCTGCAGATCGTCATTGTCAAAGGTGAATGACCCGCTGCCATTCAACTTTGCGCCCGCCGCCTCGACGGTGAGATCGTTCAGCGTCAGCGCGTTCAATTCCCCCGGAGCCTGTCCGGTTGAGTCGATGCGGGCCATTTCTGTCGGGTCGAACAGGTTGACGAACGGTGTCACCTTGCCGGTGAGATCAAGCGCAATCGTCGCCGGATCACGCGGCAACGCGGCCCCCGGATCAACGATATTCCACAGCAGGTCCGACATCTCGAATCCCCGCAGTGTCAGCCCAAAGGCCATGTCCTGCGGGTCTTCTGCCGCAGCAATCGGTGCGGTGACGTTAAAGGCGCTGGCGGCCATGCTGACTTCCACCGGTACAGGCAAATCAGGGCCAGACAGCGTTAACGCCTGTTCGGTGGCATTCACGTCATACCGAAGTGCGGCGCCATCCATCGCAAATTCGACATTCACCGATCCGGTGCGTGTCGTGCCGGACGTGGTGCCATCCCCTTCGCTGGCGGCGAACTGCATCTGGCCGCCGGTATAGCCCATCGCCCCACTGGCCAGGAATCCCCCGGCGGCAAGGCTTTCGGGATTGGAGGTGTCGAACCCTTCGGGCAGTGTTGCGGCGCTTGAGATGAAGAGCGCGTTCATCGACCCGGAGACCAGCGCCGTGTCATCACTTTCGGGATCGTTGAACGCGATGTCATAGCTGGCCGATCCGGCCTCTATGTTCTGGGTGATCTGCGTGCCATCCGCCGTTGCCGTGGCGGTTGTGCCCGAAACATCATCCATCACGAATTCGAACCGCCCTTCGTCACGGGCAATCGTCTTTCCGTCCACGGTCAAATCCGTCAGGGTGATCGCCAGTTGATTGGCGCTGTAGACGTAGGTCATGTTCCCCGGATCGCCGGACACCACCATTTCAAGCCCGTCATTGGCGTAATCAAGCACCATGTTCACCACGTCTTCACCATCGGGAGCGGCATCAATCGTGATCGGGATCGAGGCGGGAAAGGTCATCGACACGGACCCGTCGCCGTTTTCGACAAGATTGATCGTGCCCATCGCCACTTCGAACGAGGTGTTGTCCTCGGGCACGGAAAACCGCATCACGACATCACTGACCTCAAGCGCGCCGGAGGCCGGGGTTTCGGTCGAGCTGACCGAGTAGCCGAACCCCTGCATGGCGGATTCAAGGCCGTTCCAAACCTGCTGCGCGGTGAGGTCTGCAAAGGCGGGGCCTGTGGCAAGGCCAAGGGCCAGCGCGGAACAGGTAGAGAGGCGGGCAATGCGAGGCATGTCTCATTCCTTTTGGTCAAATTCCCGGTGACAGCTTCCGACGCCTGTTCGACAGGGTCAAGTGGGTGGACCCCGCGCGCAGACCGAAGTAGCAGTGCTGTGAACACGAAGGAGGCCTTTGCATGATGGATTTAACAGGACGCACCGTGCTGATCACCGGTGCCAGCCGGGGGATCGGGGCCGAGTCTGCGCGGGTTTTCGCCAAAGCCGGGGCCAATGTCGCCCTTTTGGCTCGCTCGGCTGACAGGATTGCCGATCTGACGGGCGAGATTGGCGACAAAGCCGTCGCGATCCCGTGTGATATCAGCCGCTACTGGGAAGTGGCCCAGGCGGTCGAAAACTGTGTCACGGCCTTTGGTGGCCTGGATATCCTGATCAACAATGCCGGCGTGATCGAACCGATCGCCCGGATGGACGAGGCTGATCCGGAAGACTGGGGTCAGGTGATAGATATCAACCTCAAAGGCGTGTTTCATGGCATGCGCGCTGCCTTGCCAGTGATGGAAGCGGCGGGTGGTGGCACGATCCTGACGGTGAGTTCGGGGGCCGCACATGGCCCGGTCGAAGCGTGGTCGCATTATTGTGCCTCCAAGGCAGGGGCGGCGATGCTGACCATGTGCCTGCACAAGGAAATGGCCGAAAAGGGCATCCGCGCAATGGGCCTGTCACCGGGCACCGTGGCGACCCAGATGCAACGCGAGATCAAGGCCAGCGGCATCAACCCGATCAGCCAGCTGGACTGGTCGGATCATATTCCAGCCGATTGGCCTGCCAGGGCGCTGCTCTGGATGTGTGGCCCCGAGGCGGATGGCCATCTGGGCGAAGAGCTTTCGCTGCGCGACGAGAGCCTGCGCCAAAAGGTCGGCCTGACGTGATCGACAGTCAGAACGATGGCACGCTGTGTGTCCTGACCATCAATCGGCCGGACAAGGCCAATTCGTTGACGGCAGAGATGCTGGAAGCGCTCTGTGTCGGTGTCGAAGAGGCCCGCACGGCGCGCGCCATCCTTTTGACGGGTGTCGGCAAGGTGTTTTCGGCCGGGGCCGATCTGGAGGCGGCCAAGGCAGGGCTGGCGACCAGCCCGCTGTGGGAACGGCTGTCCGGGGCCATCGCGCGCCATCCGGGTCTAACCGTCGCAGCGCTCAATGGTACTGTGGCGGGGGGTGCGATGGGCATGGTTCTGGCCAGCGACCTGCGCATCGCGGTGCCGGGGACAAAGGTGTTCTATCCGGTGATGAAGCTGGGCTTTCTGCCACAACCGTCAGACCCTGCGCGTTTGTCGGCGCTTGTCGGGCCGTCTCGTGCCAAGATGATCCTGATGGCGGGGAAGAAAATCCCGACCGATGATGCCCTCGCGTGGGGACTGATTGACGAGATCACGCCCACTGACATGCTGATGGAGCGCGCGACAGAGTTGGCACAGGACGTTTGTGCCGCGTCCGGTGATCATGCCCGCGCCATCAAGAGCCTGATCGCACACCGCCTGATGTAATCACCTTGACCCGCCAACACAGCTTCTTAGGTTGGCCACACCGCAGCAAAGAAGGAGCGCCCCATGGCCCAGCATCTGCATATCGTCTTCGGCGGAGAACTGGTGACACCTTCCGAAAACGTCTTCAAGGATCCTGATGCCATCCACATTGTCGGCATCTTCCCGGATCGCAAATCTGCCCATGACGCCTGGAAAACCGAAGCACAGCGCACGGTGGACAACGCGCATATGCGCTATTTCGTCGGTGACTTGCAGCAATTGATCGAGGCAAGCACCTCGGACTCCGAGGCGCAGGACTGACCATTTGGCGCGCAGGCCGTTCAGTCTTACCGCCTATCTGGCGCTGGCGCGGGGGCAGGACCGCCTGATCACCGAAGCGGCGCATTGGCCCGAGCGCCCTTCGGGACCGGTGCTGTGGTTGCACAGCGACACGCGCACCCGCCTCGACACCCTGATGACATTGGTCAAGCGCCTGCGCCTGCAGCGCGGGGATTTTTCGCTTCTGTTGACCAGCGACTCGGCACAGGGCGAAACACTGGATGCCGATGGACACCAGATAAGCCCGCCCCCGTCCGAGACCCTGAGCGATGTGCAACGCTTTCTTGACCATTGGCGGCCCGATATTCTGGTCTGGGCGGGCAATGGGCTACGTCCTGCCCTGATCCACGAAACCGCCGTCTTGGGGACTCATATGCTTTTGGTGGATGCGGCGGACGCGACTTGGCGTCAACCTGCCAAGCGGTTCCTGCCCGACGCCTCGGCAGGGGCGCTGAGCCTGTTTCACCAGATTCTGGCACAGGACAAGAAATCCGCCGCCCGGATGCGTCGGCTTGGCGTTCTCGATGACCGGATCGACGTTGCTTCGCCCCTCGAACCCGAGATTTTCCCGCTGGCGAGCCATGATGGCCTGCACGAAGAACTCACGGCTGCGTTGGCAGGACGTCCGGTCTGGCTTGCCGCGAACATCCAGCAAGACGAAGCGGATGCCATCCTGCGCGCCCAAAGGCGGACGGTGCGGTTGGCGCATCGGCTGTTGCTGGTGGTTGTGCCGGCACAATCGGATGATGAACCTGTCATGGCCGAGCAGTGTCACAGCCTTGGCTTGCGACTGGCGCGGTGGGAGAATGGCGAAATGCCGGATGAGAACACGCAAGTTCTTCTGGCTGCGGACGACAGTGAACTGGGCCTGTGGTATCGGCTGGCCCCGTTGTGTTTCCTTGGCGGATCGCTGGCGGGCAAGATCGGCGGGCAGTCTCCGATGATGGCGGCGGCCTTGGGGTCGGCCATTCTTTACGGTCCGAATGTCGGACGCCACCTTGATGCCTATTCCAGACTTGTCGCCGCCGGGGCCGCGCGCATCGTGAAGGACATGGATTCGCTAAGCGCGGCTGTCTCTCATCTGATTGCCCCCGACCGTGCGGCAGCCATGGCACATGCAGGATGGAACGTCGTGTCGGCAGGGGCGGAAACGGCCGATCTTGTGCTCGCGCAGGTCAATGAATGGCTGGACGCGATGGAGGGCAAACCATGAGGCCGCCGGTGTTCTGGGACGCCCCCCCACACGCCCCCGGTTTGCGCGCACGGCTGTTGTCGCCTCTGGGCGCGCTCTATGCTGCGCTGACGGCGCGACGCTTGCGCAGCGGGGTGTCGTTCAAAGCCGACGTCCCCGTGATCTGCGTGGGGAATGTGAACGCGGGCGGCACCGGAAAAACGCCGACGGTGATTGCGCTGATGCAAATGCTGGACGGCATGGGGCATCGCGCGCATGTCGTGTCACGCGGCTATGGCGGCTCTCTGGCAGGCCCGGTTCAGGTCGACCCGCGCCGCCACAGTGCGCAGGACGTGGGTGATGAGCCGCTCTTGCTGGCCGCGTTCGGCACGGTCTGGGTGGCCCGAAACCGTGCAGAAGGGGCCCGCACCGCCATCGCCGCTGGCGCAGAGGTGATCCTGCTGGACGACGGGTTGCAAAACCCCAGCCTTGTCAAAGACCTGTCGCTGATCGTGGTCGATGCGACGCGCGGCTTTGGCAATGGGCGGTGCATTCCGGCCGGTCCGTTGCGCGAACCTGTCGATACGGCGATGAAGCGGGCGGACCTTGTGCTGTCGATCGGATCGGATGCGGTGCAGGCACAGTTCACCAAGACCTGGGGGGGACATATCCCGGTGCCGCATATCACCGGCCATCTGGCTCCGCTGCAAACCGGGATGGATTGGGACGGGCTGCGCTGCCTAGCCTTTGCCGGGATCGGACACCCGGACAAGTTCTTCCGCACGCTTGTGGATCTGGGGGTGGAGTTGGTCGAGACCCGCGCGCTCGAGGATCATCAGCCGCTGACCCCTGCCCTGCTCACCCGGCTGGAGAAAGACGCAAAAGCGGCCCGTGCCCAGCTTGTCACCACCGAAAAAGACGCGGTGCGCCTGCCGCAAAGTTACCGCACGAAGGTGCTGACGGTTCCCGTGCGCCTGATCCTGTCGGATGATACCACGCTGAAACAGGCCTTGGCCGCGCTGTTTGATTGAGGTGTCATTCGGCGGCCAGCGGCATGTCCTCGGCCTGACCCGTTGCGGCGATTTCGGCAATCACGCTGCGCAAGAGCTTGCGGAAGTTGTGGAAATTGGCGTTCGGGCGCACGGTTCGCTCGTCCATATATATGGAGCGGTCGATCTCGATCTGGACCGCGTGCTGGTTGCGTGACGGGCGTCCGTAGGCCTGTGTCATGTAGGCGCCGGCAAAAGGTGTGTTTCGCGCCACCACAAGCCCTGCATCGGTAAAGGCGGCTTCGATCTGGTCGACAACCGTTTGACTGGCCGAGGCCCCAAAACGGTCTCCCAGCACAATCTGCGGGCGCCGGGCCGAGGCCTTGGCGACGCCGTCCAACGCTTCATGCGGCATCGAATGACAGTCGACCAGAATCGCCTCGCCAAATCGCACATGGGCCTGAAGCATCAACTTGCGCAGTTGTGCGTGGTAGGGATGCCAGAATTGGGAGATGCGTCGCTCTGCTTCGGCCATCGGCAGCTTGCCCCGGTAGATCGGTCGCCCATTTGCCACAACACGCGGCACCACCCCAAGACCCGACGCCACACGGGGGTTATGCGTCTGCCGCCTGACCCCTTCGATCAATGCCGGGTCCAGCTCTTCTGAAGATCGATTCAGGTCAATATAGGCGCGTGGCGCACCTGCCTTGATGAACGGCGCGCCGAATTGCGGGGCGCAATCGAACAGGCGATCAACAAACGCATCCTCGGATGAGCGGATCGTCACCTCGTCCAAAGCTGTGTACCGCATGAAATTCCAGCTGTAATCGCGGCCGGAATGCGGGGACGCGAACACAACACGCGAGGTGTGGGCTTCTGGCTGGACAAGGTGATAAGCGACTTTTGGCATAAGCACTCCGTATGTCGCAACATAGACTGATTTTTTCTGTTACCAAAAGCCCTTGATCCCCGTTCCGACTCCTTTTATAGACCGCTCCACCGGCGCGGCTTGACGCGCCCCTTTTATTTGGGGTGTGTGAATCGCAAAGGTTCAAAGGGCGATTAGCTCAGTGGTAGAGCACTTCGTTGACATCGAAGGGGTCACAAGTTCGAACCTTGTATCGCCCACCATTGAATTCGCCGTCTCGGGCCAAGGCTCGGGGCACCCGCAACCAACCAGGCGCTCGCGCGCCGCGATAAGAGGAGAGACCACATGAAGGTCAAGAACTCGCTTCGTTCGCTGAAGAACCGCCATCGCGACTGCCGCGTTGTGCGCCGTAAGGGCCGCGTTTACGTCATCAACAAGACGCAGCGCCGGTTCAAAGCCCGTCAGGGCTAAGCGAACCCCGCAGATTTTGCGAGAAAGCCGTCCCATGTGGGCGGCTTTTTTGTTTTTGATGAGGTGTGTTTGTCTGCCGTAATACGATAGCTTGCTGGCAACACCGAAACCTGCGGAAATGGTCACACAGTATGATTGCTTACGTCACCGTTGGTGCTGATGACATCGCCCGTGCGAAACGGTTTTACGCGGCATTCCTGCCCGCCCTTGGTTATGCGCTGACCGAGGGTCCAGAGGGCCTGAGCTTCGTTCTGCCCGTAGAACCCGCCGAATCCCCTGTTCTGCCGGATTTCTATGTCAAACCAACCTTCGATGGGCGCCCCGCTTCGGCCGGGAATGGCACGATGGTCGCCTTCGAATCGCGCAGCCAAAGGCAGGTGCGCGACCTTCACGCCGCCGCTCTTGCCGCCGGCGGCACGGACGAAGGCCAGCCGGGGTTTCGTGACTCCTACGGACCGCATTTTTACGTCGGCTATCTGCGCGACCCCCAAGGCAACAAGATCGCCCTGTTTTCCAGCGATCCCAACGAGCCCAAGAGAGACGATTGAGACCGCTTGATCGCGTCGCGGTCGGGATCTTGCAAGTCATACAAGATTCCGGTCTTTATCTTGACGGTCGCGACTCTACAGTGGACCCGAAGCGGGTTAGCGCTTCTTTGCAAAACGCGATACACTTGACGCATCACAAGCGACACGGAAGGCCCGCCGCGATGTCATCTTCTGACGAAGACAAGGTTTCTGGCCGTCTGAACGGTGAACAGACCGAGCCGGACAAAACCGACAGCCTGCTTGAACGGCTGCTTTACATGATCCTGATCGCCATCATGATCTCGGTTGCGCAGACGGTTCTTGGCGTGATTACGGTTATTCAATTTGTCATCATGCTGGTGAACAACAAGCATCCAAATGACCGGCTGGCCGAGTTTGGAACCGACCTTGGCATCTGGATCGCCAAGGCGGCCCGCTATCAGACGGCGGCCAGCAATGTGAAGCCCTGGCCCTGGACCGAACTGGACTGAGCCACGGAAAAACGCCGCCCGGTTCGAGCGGCGTTTCCAGTACTGGACCTAGCGCAGGATGCTATCGGCCATCAGTCGCACCACGGTGGATTGATCAAGATAGCCTGACACCCGCAGTTTGCGTGCGTCCTGATAGCGGCGGATCGCACGACGGGCATCTTCGTCGAAGGTTCCGTCAACCGCACCGGGTTCAAGGCCCAGTTCGTTCAAGCGGGCTTCGGCCAGCCGTCGCGCCGCCTCGTTCAACCCAAGGGCCGCCTCTTCTGCCTGCGCCTGGGGCTGCACGGCGATCTGTTCGGAATTGTTGTTGAAGTAGTCGATCCGCGCGCGGGCTTCTTCCACAAATGCCCCGTTTGGACGTTCAGCAAGATAGGCGCGATAGCCTGCTTCGGTGTCCGTGTCCCGAGCCTCCTGCCAGCGGAGACGATCCTCGTCTTCTGCCTGTGCGCGGCGTTGCTCTTCGATGGAGTCAAGCTGACCTTGCGCTTCTTCGGCGTAAATCCCGTCCGGGAACCGCTTGAGATAGGCGCGGAACCCCGCCTCATCGCCCTGTGCGCCGGTTTCGGACCAGAAAGTGCGGTCCTGGCGTTCCAGTTCGGCCTGACGCTGACGCGCTTCTTCCTCCAATTCCGCCGCACGGCGTTCGGCCTGCGCATCAAGCCGCGCGATCTGGTCAGAGGTCAGGTATCCTGACGCGCCCTGTTCGTTCTCGTTCTGCCACGCCGTAACAGCGCCCCGTGTGCCACGACCAAAGATGCCGTCAATGCCGCGTGTGTTGTACCCAAGCAGCGACAAATCACGCTGGATTTCGCGACGCGAATCGCGCGACAGGGCCAGGTCTTCTTCGGCCTGCTTTTCACGGTAGAATGGTTCGGACTGAATCGCTGTCAGACGTTCTTGGGCGTCACTGGCGTTCTGGCCTTCGGGAAATGCCGCGAGATAGGTCTCGTAGGCGGCTTCGGTGTCAGCAGCCAGAGCCTTTTCCCATGCCGACGTGTCAGCAGCAGAGCGGTCCTGATCCTGCGTGTCAGGTTCGACCTGCGGTAGCGCGGTATCTTCACCAAGGAACAGGGGCAGCTCCCGAGGGACAAACCCTTGCAGGCTCAACCCTGCCGTTTGCGCAAGCGGCAGCACGTCTTCGCCGGTGGCATCGGACAGCTCATTCACAAAGCGCGCGGCGTCGCCTGCGGGGCCAATGGCGACGGTCACACCCTGCGGGATGTCGCGCAGCGGCAGCGCCACAGACAGCCCGGCAGGCAAGGTCTCATCGGTTTCGGTCTCGCCCAGAACGACAAGCGCACGTCCGGGATACTGCGCCGCCACGGCATAGACCGAATCCAGCGCGAACCCCTCTGTCAGCACCTGTGCAAGGCTCAATGGCCCAGAGGTTTCGGCAGGCAACAGATAACTGCCCGCAATGGTCGATACGAACCGACCGGTAAGCACGATTCCCACATCGTCCGTGGTTGCATCCAACCCGTCGGTGAATGCCCGGAACGCCTGTCGCATCGACTCTGCGTCAGCGCCGGTGGCAAGACTGACCTCGGCCCCGCGCTCCTGAAAGGCGGTTTGCACGTCGCTCAGATCGCCGTTTCCGATCAAACGTTGCAACACGCTTGGGTCACTGTTCCCGATGATCAGCAAATCGCTGGTATCAGCCCAGGCAGGGCTGGCCAATGCCACCGCCGTAGACATGGATAGGGCCAGTCGTTTCATAGTTCAGTCCTCCGTCATTACGCGGGAGTAACGCACGAAACGCCAAAGTTATCCAATAACGTGTAAATTAATCGTAGCTGCGCGCGTCTTCGATCACCAAACCGTCACGCGGCAACGCCCCCGGCGGAACCAGTTCGACCCGGCCCTTGAGCTTGAGTGTTTCCACGATGCTTGGCTCGAACCGGGCGGCATCGTCCGCTGCGGTTTCGATGCGCACGGTCATCACGTCCATTTCGCCATCGCGGCTGGCCACGACGCGGGCGCGGTCGATCTCGGCATGTTTGGCGACCAATGCGGCCACCTGTTCGGGGCGCACGAACATGCCCTTGATCTTGGTGGTCTGATCGGCACGGCCCATCCAGCCCTTGATGCGCATGTTGGTGCGCCCGCAGGGACTTTGACCCGGCATCATCGCGCTCAGGTCGCCCGTCGCAAAGCGCACCAGCGGGTAATCAGGGTTGAGCGACGTGACCAGCACTTCTCCCACCTCGCCCATCGCAACCGGGTCACCAGTGCCGGGAGTGACGATTTCCACGATCACGCCTTCGTCGATCACCATGCCCTCCATCGCCGGGGTCTCGTAGGCGATATGGCCGACATCGGCGGTGGCATAACATTGCAGGCAAGTGATGCCGCGATCTGCGTACCAGTCCCGCAAAGACGGAAACAAAGCCCCTCCCGAGACCGCCGCCTTGACGATGCCAAGCTGCACACCCATTTCGTCGGCCTTTTCGAGGATCACCTTGAGGTAATCCGGCGTGCCCGCATAAGCCGTGACAGCCACATCATGCGCCGCCTGCACCTGAAGCTCGGTCTGGCCCGTACCTGCAGGCAGGACAACCGCACCCACGGTGCGTGCGCCGTTTTCAAAGATCATGCCGGCCGGGGTCAGGTGATAGCCGAAACAGTTCTGCACGATGTCGGTTGTGCCAAACCCCGCCGCGTGCAGGAAACGCCCCATGCGCCACCAGTCACGAGTCACACCGCCGGGTTCATAGATCGGCCCCGGTGACTGGAAGATATGCGCGAGGTTTGACACCGGCAGCCCGCCAAAGGGCGGCTTGTCCTTCTGCCGCTGGCTCAGGTCCGACTTTCGCAGCACCGGAAGCGCCGCCAGTTCGGATAGGTCCGTCAACGGATCAACCCCGTGCGCCGGCAAGAGCGCGTTCAGCGCCGCAAGCTGTTCTGCAGCGCGTTGGTCTGCACTGCGGGTTTCCAGTTCATCAAAATAGGTGGTCATGGCAATAAAGCCCTGTGTGTTCGGTTCAGGAAAAGCGGCGGGCGTCAGGCCAGCCACCGCTTGCGGCGGCGGTAGGACCGCACATTGCGGAAGGATTTGCGGCCCTCGTCCGACACGCCCAGATAGAATTCCTTCACATCCGCGTTCTCGCGCAGCTCTGCCGCAGGGCCATCCATCACGACGCGCCCGTTTTCAAGGATGTAGCCTTCATGCGCATAGCGCAGGGCCACGTTGGTGTTCTGTTCGGCCAGAAGGAAAGACACGCCTTCGTTCTCGTTCACCGATTTCACGATCTCGAAGATCTGTTCCACAAGCTGCGGAGCCAGCCCCATGGAGGGTTCGTCAAGCAAGATCGTCTGGGGCCGTGACATCAGCGCCCGGCCAATCGCCGTCATTTGCTGTTCGCCTCCCGAAGTATAACCCGCCTGGCTCTTGCGGCGTTCCTTGAGGCGCGGAAAATAGTCGTAGACCATCTGCAAATCCGCCTCGACCGCGCCTTTGCCATCCTTGCGCGTATAGGCGCCGGTCAGCAGGTTTTCCTCGACCGTGAGGTGGCCAAAACAATGCCGCCCCTCCATCACCTGAATGACACCGCGCTTGACCAGCGCCGCCGGGTCCAGATCCTGCACCCGCTCGCCCTGGTAAATGATCGACCCCTTGGTGACCTCTCCCCGCTCGGAATGCAGCAGGTTTGAGATCGCCTTGAGTGTCGTGGTCTTGCCCGCGCCATTGCCCCCGAGAAGAGCGGTGATCCCGCCTTTCTTGACCGACAGGCTCACGCCTTTCAACACGAGGATCACATGGTTGTAGATCACCTCGATATTGTTGACCTCAAGCAGGGTCTCGTCTGTGCGTCCGGCGTCCAGCATCGTATTTCTTCTTGTTCCAAATACTCAAAAAATCCTCCGGCGACGCATCGCCGCCGGAGGATCGCAAAGCCTTAGTTGGTGGCCGAGCACTCTTCGTTCATCTCCCACGGCGCGTTGGAGTCTGCGTATTCCGCCGCCGCCGATTCGATCAGACCGGCATAGCTGTCGACATTGGCGGTCAGCAGGTCAGAGGCCTTGACGAACTTGGACCCGTCCCATTCCAGCATCCACCCACCAGAGTGACCGGTGTGGTTGGCGCAGGAGGTCGAGAACGGCGGCACCATGCCTTCCATGCCAAGCTCGACGATACGCTCTTCGGTAAGGTTGATGTTCTCAAGACCCCAGCGAAGCTGCGACGGGTCGATGTCCGCGGTGCCGAAGTTCTCTTGCGCGCCGCGGATCGCCTCGGACAGGATCGCCGACATGACAAGACCGCGACCGTAAAAGACGCCCTGCATCTCTTCTTCGTTGGTCTGGCTCAGGCCCGCATCAAAGACCATTTCCTTGATCTCTTTCATCACCGGTGCATCCGGGTTCGGGAAGGACCAGGAAATCGACTTGTAGCCCTTGCCGTCTTCACCGACGAGCTTGAGATCCGCATCGTGGCCAGCCCACCAGACACCGACGAAGTTTTCCATCGGAAACTTGGTCTTGACCGCTTCGGTGATGGCCCCGGCGTTCATCGCGCCCCAGCCCCACATCACGACATAATCGGGACGTTCACGACGGATTTGCAGCCACTGTGCCGACTGGTTCTGCATTTCCTTGAGACCGACCGGGATCGGCAATAGCTCGAAACCCTTTTCCTCGGCCTTCATTTCCAGAACCGGGATCGGTTCCTTGCCGAACGGGTGATCGAGGTGCAGGAACGCGATCTTCTTGCCATCCAGCGATCCACCTTCGTTCTCGAGATACTGGATGATCATGTCGGCCGCATCCCAATACCCTGCGGGCATGTTGAACGCCCACTGGAACACCTTGCCATCCGCCATCGGCGAAAAGCCATAACCGGGGGCGAGGATCGGGATCTCGTCGACATTCGCCTTTGGCAGCACCTGAAGCGTGATGCCTGTCGACCAGGGCTGGGTCACAATCGCCGCACCTTTGGTCTTTTCGTAACATTCCACACCCTTCTCGGTGGAATAGCCGGTCTCGCATTCCTCAAAATCGACCGTCACTCCGCCGATGCCGCCATCGCGTTCATTCAACAGGGTCATGTAATCCGCCTGACCGTTCATAAGCGGAATGCCGGTCGCCGCGAATGGGCCGGTCCGATAGGCAAGGTTCGGCGTGTAAAGCTCTTGTGCAATGGCGGCCGTGCCCATCACGGTGCCCAGCGCTGCCGCAACAGCCAGTTTCGTAAAGTGTCTCATGGATTTCCTCCCATTGGATATATCATGTGTTTCTTGGTCTTTTTGGGCCTGCCCTAATGCGGGAACGGCCAGATTATCAGTTTCTCTCGAATGAGCCGCCACAGCTGGTTCAGCCCGTGTGGCTCGATGATCAGGAAAAAGATGATCAGCGCTCCGACGATCATCACGTTGATATGCTCGATCAAGGCGGATTCGATGCGAAAGCCCGACAATTGCGCATAGCCGTAGACCAACGTCACAATGCCAAAGCCAAGCGCCGCACCGACCCCCCAGAGGTTGCGCGCCACCCAGAACAGGAACGTCGCGCCAACAACCAAGGCCACCAGAAAAAGCGCCGCACCGGTTGAAATCTGGAACACCTGCGTGCCCGCCACCACGTTCAGAACCACAGGCAGGCCGACGATCAGGATCGCCCCCAGGTAGTTTCCCATGATCGACCCAAGCCCACCGATGATGGCGATGAACAACACCTGAAATGACAGCGGAATGTCGAACACGTTCGGCTCGGCAGCACCTTTCCACATGAAGACGTAAAGCGCACCCGCCACGCCGACGACATAAGACGACACGGCAAAGGCGGTCAGCTTGGATTTCATCAGGTTGATGCCGATGAGTTCCGCCGCGATGTCCATGTCGCGCGTCGCCTTCCACGTTCGGCCCAGATTGCCCCGCGTGAGGTTGATGCACAGCAGCGTCAGCAGGGTGACGACGAACAGAACAATGTAATATTCGGTGACCGACGCCGCCTGCGGGCCGGACACGAAGACGCCGAACATCTCGAGATTGGGCACCTGAATCGCGCCCGAGGCGTTGTAATTGTAAAGCCACGACCATTTCTCGAACAGCCAGACAAGAAAGAACTGCGCCGCCAGCGTGGCAATGGCGAGGTAAAATCCCTTGATCCGCAGGCTTGGAATGCCAAAGGCCACCCCGATTCCGGCGCTGAACACACCTGACAGCAGGATCGCGATGATCGGGTTCATCCAAGGAAACAACGTGACCATCTTGTAGCACGCATAAGCCCCGACCCCCATGAACGCCCCGGTGCCAAGCGACAGCTGCCCGGCAAATCCGGTGAGTATGTTCAACCCCATCGCCGCAAGCGCATAGATCAGGATCGGAATCAGCAGCGTCTGGAAAGTGAATTCCGACGCGGTCAGCGGAAAGATCACCCAGCCAAAGATCACGATGACCATCAGCAGGATCGCATCCTGACGCACCGGAAACAGCGCCTGATCCGCGACATAGCTGGTCTTGAACTGTCCTGCCGTTCTGTAAAGCATCCTGGTCTTTCCCTTGTCACCCCTGACGGGCACGTCTCTTCTTCTTGTTCCAAATACGCACCGCCACGCCGGGGTTTTCACCCGTTCTGGGCAATGGCGCGCCCTATGTGACGGCGTCTTCTTCGATCACCACTCGATTGCGTGGCTTGGCATATCCAGTCACTTCCGAATGACGGATCAGCCAGAAATAGGCCCACAGGCCCAAGGCTCCGCCGACGGCCGCCAGCAGGATCGCCACAACTGTCTGGCTGCCGGCCTCGGACCCGCTCGACAGCGCGAGATAGCCGAAAGCCCAGAACCCGGACCAGGCGATGACGTTCAGAAGTGCGATCAGTTTGGCCATGTTTTTCTTTCTCATAGGGTGCGTGGTCCTCACGCACCGATGCTTGTCGATAGTAAACAGCGCGCCCCGCGCTGCGTCAGACTCGCTCGATGATCCGTTCCCCGAACAACCCTTGTGGCCGGAACAAGAGAACGAACAGCGCCAGCACAAAGGCGAACCATGTCTCGGTGTTGCCGCCCAGAAGCGGCTGGCCCCAGTAAATCTCGAACAGCTTTTCAAGAATGCCGATCATCAGCCCACCAACGATGGCCCCGGTGATCGATTCAAGCCCGCCCAGCATGAGAACCGGCAGCGCCTTGTAGGCGATCACCTCGAGCGCAAAGCTGACCCCGGCCCGCGCGCCCCAGGCAATCCCCGTGACCAGCGCAATGATCCCGGCGATAAACCAGACCAGCACCCAGATCGTCTGAAGGCTGATCCCCACCGACAACGCCGCCTGATGGTCGTCGCCCAGAGCGCGGATGGCGCGACCCATCTGCGTGTAGTTGAGGAAAGCCAGCAGAGCGAGCACCAGAAGCGTCGCCACGATCACCACTGTGATGTCGAGGTGTTGAAGGATCAGCAGACCGCCAAATGGCTCCAGCACCGTGTCGCCGGTGGGGATGCCCAGTTCCTCGGTGATCATCACCTTGTTTTCGCCGCCAAAGATCGTCTCGCCCAGCCCGATCAGGAACAGCGTGATGCCGATGGTGGCCATGAAGAGGATGATGTCTGGCTGTCCCACCAAGGGTCGCAGCACCACCCGTTCGATCACGACCGCAAGTACGAACATCACACCCAGCGTTAGCCCGACACTGATCCAGGCGGGCACGCCCATGGCGAAAAGCCCCACCAGCGTCAGCGCGGCGAAGACCACCATGATGCCCTGGGCAAAGTTGAAGATGCGCGAAGATCGGAAGATCAACACAAATCCCAGCGCGATCAGCGCATAGAGAATGCCGGAAACCAGTCCTTCCCAAAGCACCTGCATGAGGAAATCCGGTGCTTCGACCATGTCCACAAATGGCGCGATGAAGATGTCGTTCAGCATGTCTGCTCCCTCAATGCGGGACGCCAAGATAGGCGTCGATCACATCCTGATTGTTGCGCACCTCGTCCGGGGTGCCGTCGCCGATCTTCTTGCCGTAATCCATGACGACAACGCGGTCGGACAGGTCCATCACCACACCCATGTCATGTTCGATCAGGCAAATCGTCGTTCCGAATTCGTCGTTCACGTCCAGAATAAAGCGGCTCATGTCCTCTTTCTCTTCGACGTTCATCCCGGCCATCGGTTCGTCCAGCAGCAAGAGCGATGGCTCTGCCGCGAGCGCGCGGGCCAGTTCGACCCGCTTTTTCAGACCGTAGGGCAGACGGCCCACCGGCGTTTTGCGGATGTTCTGAATCTCGAGGAAATCAATGACCCGCTCGACCTTTTCGCGGTTCTCCATTTCCTCGCTTCGCGCCTTGCCCCACCAGAGCGCCTGGCTGACGATCCCGGCATTCATATGGGTCAGACGCCCGGTCATCACGTTGTCCAGAACCGTCATGCCTTCGAACAGCGCGATGTTCTGAAATGTCCGCGCGACACCTTGGCGGGCCACCTCGAATGGCTTCATCGGTGGACGCTTGGACCCCTTGTACCAGACCTCCCCCTCGGAAGGGATGTAGAATCCGGAAATCACGTTGAGCATCGACGACTTTCCCGCGCCGTTGGGTCCGATGATGGCGCGCACTTCGCCTTCGTGGATGTCGAACGAGATGTCTTGAATCGCCACCACACCGCCGAAGCGCAGAGTGATGTTCTTCATCTCCATCAGCGTGCCGCCGATCTGGCGGCCATCGGCTGTGACGTAGCCTTCGGTGTCCTTCACAGACAACCCTCCCCTGTGGCGCAAAGAATTTTCGTACGAAAATTCTCCGCCCGCATAATCTTCGTACGAAGATTATGTGTCCGTCCCATCATTCCGCCGCCATCTTCTGCGGCGTCACCGGCACCACCTTGGCATCCCGGATTTCGAGCGTTGCCTTGATCTTGCCCTTGCGCCCGTCTTCGTAGGTCACCTCGGTTTCCGTGTAGATCGTCGGTGATCCATCATAGAGCGCCGTCACCAGATCCTCGAACTTTTCGCCGATGATCTTGCGGCGGACCTTGCGGGTGCGGGTCAGCTCGCCATCATCCGCATCCAGTTCCTTGTGCAGCACCAGAAAGCGATGCACCTGGCAGCCGGACAGCATCGGATCCTGCGCCACACTGGTGTTGACCTCTTCGATGTGGTCCTGGATCTGGTCCAGAACCTGTGTGTGACCGGCCAGCTCCTGATAAGAGGCATAGGCGATGTTGTTGCGTTCCGCCCAATTGCCAACCGCGGCCAGGTCGATATTGATGAACGCGGTACAGCGGTCCCGCCCGGCACCGAACACCACGGCCTCAAGGATGTTGGGATAGAACTTCAGTTTGTTCTCGACATATTTCGGCGCAAACATCGCGCCGTCCGCCATTGCGGCAACGTCTTTGGCCCGGTCGATGATGCGCAGATGGCCGGTGTCCTCCTCGATGAACCCCGCATCGCCGGTCGCGACCCAGCCTTCGGGGTCCTTGGTATCGGCGGTCGACTCGGCGTTCTTGTAATATTCCACAAACACGCCCGGAGAGCGGTAGTAGACCTCGCCGTTCTCGGCGATGCGGATTTCCACACCGGGCGACGGCACGCCAACCGTGTCCGAGCGCACTTCGCCATCGGGTTGTTGCGTGATGAACACCGACGCCTCGGTCTGGCCGTAGAGCTGCTTCAGGTTGATCCCCAAAGCGCGGTAGAAATCAAAGATTTCCGGCCCGATGGCCTCACCGGCTGTATAGCCGACACGCACATTGGAAAAGCCCAGCGCGTTCTTGAGCGGCCCATAGACCATGATTTCGCCCAGACGATATTTCAGGCGGTCAAACGTGTTCACATTATGCCCGTCCAGAATATCCGGCCCCACCTTGCGGGCATGGGCCATGAAGTAATCAAACGTTTTTTTCTTGAACGTGCCCGCGTCCTCCATCCGGATCATGATCTGGGTCAGCTGCGTCTCGAACACCCGCGGCGGCGCAAAATAGTAGGACGGCGCGATTTCGCGCAGATCCGTCATCATGGTTTCGGGGCTCTCGGGGCAATTCACGCAGAACCCCGACCAATAGGCCTGCCCGATCGAAAAGATGAAATCGCCGACCCAGGCCATCGGCAGATAGGCCAGCACCTCGTCCTCCACCTTGAGGTGATCGAATTCCGACGACGCCTTCGCGGTCTCGATGATGTTGCGGTTCGACAGGACCACACCTTTGGGTTTTCCCGTCGTTCCCGAGGTGTACAGCATCACACAGGTGCTGTCGTAATCCAGCTTTGCCGTGCGACGCCGAAGTTCGGTGATGAATTCCTCGCGCGCCGCGCGGCCCTGATCCTGCACATGGCTGAACTGGTGCAGATGGGAATGGTCGTATTTCCGCAAGCCGCGCGGATCGAGATAGATCGAATGTTCGAACTGATGCAGGTCTTCCTGCACTTCGATGACCTTGTCGACCTGTTCCTGATCATTGACGATGACAAAACGGGCGCCGCAATGGGACAGCACATATTCCATCTCTTCGGCCACAGCATCCTGGTAAAGCGGAACGGGAATTGCGCCCACCGATTGCGCGGCAACCATCGACCAGTACATGTAGGGACGGTTGCGTCCGATGATGGCGATGAAATCGCCTTCGTTCACGCCAAGGTTCAGCAGCCCCAAAGCAAGCGCTTCCACCTGTTCGGCCGTTTCAGCCCAGGTCCAGCTTTGCCAAATGCCATATTCCTTTTCGCGATAGGCAGGCGAACCGCCGTATTGCGAAACATTGCGCGCCAATAACGCCGGAACCGAGCGCAGTCCCTCTGCGCCCTCGGTCATATATGCCAAAGCTTATCCTCCCATTGCCCGGGTTACCCCGAACGGATCGCTTTTCGCGACTCTGTCCCAAGATTGGACAGAAGGCAGGTTGGGGGTCAACTTTTTCCTGAAGTTTTCTCAATCCCTACGAATTGTAACAACGCCTCAGTCGGTCTTTGCGTCGCGGCGTTGCAGTGCTAGCAGACATGGACAACTGCACATCCGGGCACACCCCATGCAAACCGACGCACTCATTCAGGCCGGATTGAACCTGATTGGACAGGCCCTGTCGATCTACGACAGTGATCTGAAGCTGGCCGCGTGCAACGCGCGCTTTGCTGAAATGTTCGGTTTGCCCGAGGCGTTGACCAAACCCGGCGCCGATTTCGAAGCGACCATCCGCAACCTCGCAGAGCGCGGCGAATACGGCGAGATCGATGATTTCGAAACCTTCATCAAGACCCGTGTCGACCAGGCCCGCGCGTTTCAGCCCCACTACATGGAGCGCACCCGCGCCAATGGCCGCACGATCAGCGTCGAAGGTGCGCCGCTGCCGCAGGGTGGCTGGGTCACCGTCTATACCGACATCACCGCCACAAAGTCGCAGGAACAGCTTTTGCGCACGCGCTCAGAGCTGTTGTCGGAAGAAGTGCTGGCCCGCTCCGAAGAACTTGCCGCGACCAACCGCAAGCTGGCCGCCACCGTGTCCGCCCTTGAAGAGGCGCAGCGCGAACTGACCGAGATGGAGGCGCGCACCCGTCTTACCACCGAAATGATGCCGGCCCATATCGCCCATGTGGACAGCGGCGGGCGCTACACGTTTTCCAACCGCCGCCTGTCCACCGTGATGCCGGGGCGCCCGTCCCAAATCGTCGGCCTGCACATATCCGAAGCATTGGGCAACGATGCCTATGCCCGCGTCCTGCCCCATCTGCAGATGGCACTTGCAGGCAACCCTTCGACCTTTGAATTCACCGACACCGGCAGTTCGCGCCGCATCCGCGTGGCCTTTACTCCGGACGAAACCGAAAATGGCGTCTACATCCTGTCGATGGACGTGACCGAGGAAACCCAGGCACGCGCAGCCCTTCAGCAGACCCGCCGCCGCGAGATGGCGGCGCAGCTGACCTCGGGCTTGGCGCATGATTTCTCGAACCTGCTGACGATCATCCTTGGCATGCAGTCGAAACTGGCACGGATGGACCTGCCCCATGATGCGGACCCTCTGATCACCGCGACGCTTCAGGCCGCGCGGCGCGGTGGCGATCTGCTCAACCGGATCGCCGACATCACCGCGCACCGGGCATGGCGGCCTGAACCCCTTGATGTGTCCGCGTTTCTGGCGGACCTGCACACGCTGGCGTCACCATCCCTGCCCGACACCATCGGCCTGCATGTCACGACCGACGTCACAAAACGCGCTCTGCTGGATCCGGGTCAGCTTCAGGACAGCCTGCTGAACCTCATCCTGAACGCCCGCGATGCCTGCGGCACAGACGGCCAGATCGGCCTCACCGCAACCGAGGTGCGCGACACATGGATCGACTTCACTGTCGAAGACACCGGCGCGGGATTTACGCAAGACGCCCTTCAACACGCGCTTGATCCGTTCTTCACCACCAAGGGGGACGGCGGGTCGGGTCTTGGCCTGTCGATGGTCTATGACACGGCCAAGCTCGCGGGGGGGCAGCTTCAGGTCGGCAACCAGACCACCGGGGCCCGCGTCACCCTGCGCCTGCCCCTGCGCCACGCCGCCAAACACCTGGCCAGCGAACTGGTGCTGCTTGTCGAAGACAGCCCGGATCTGCGCATCACCATCCGCGACATGCTCACCAATCTTGGTCATAGCGTGATCGAAGCCGCGTCGGTGGATGAAGCCCTCGCGCTTGCGCACGGCGTGCCGGACATCGCCTTTGTCCTGTCGGACATTTCCCTTGAAGGGGATGAACTCGGGACCGAACTGGTGACGGCCCTGCCCGACAAACCGGTCTACCTGACCACCTCGCTGCCCCTTTCCGACCCGCGCCACTTGGACGCCGCGTCCAAGACTGCCGTATTGCCGAAACCCTTTACGCAATCAGACCTTGCGACGTTTCTCGGCCATCAGGAGCCGACACCATGACCAAACCGCTTATCACCATTCTTGACGACGAACCCGCGATCCGCACGATGCTGTCCGAGGCGTTGCAGGACGCAGGATATGACACGCTCACCTTCGCCCGCGCCGCTGAATTTGAATCCGCTCTGCGCCGCACCACCCCCGATGTGTGCCTTGTCGATCTGGGCCTGCCCGACCGCGACGGGCTGAGCCTTGTGCATCGGCTGGCGTTGGAACAGGGCGCTACGGTCATCATCATCTCGGGACGCGCGCAGGTGCAGGACAAGATCACCGGTCTGGAACTGGGCGCGGACGATTACATCATCAAACCTTTCGATCCCGCCGAGGTCGTCGCCCGCGTGCGCGCCCGCCTGCGCACCCGCGCAACCCCGACCCCCGCAGGCCAAACCGCCCGCTTCAACGGCTGGATCGCCCATTTCGACCGCTATTCCCTTGAAGACGACAGCGGCACCGAAACCCCCTTTTCACATGCCGAAGGCGAGGTTCTGCGCCTCTTCCTGGAAAGCCCGAACCGGCTGATCACCCGCGACTACATGCAGGACACGCTGGGCGGCGCCGCTGGCGACAGCTTTGATCGCGCCATGGATGTGCGCATCTCGCGACTGCGGACAAAGCTGCGGGAAGACCCGAGAAACCCCCGCCTGATCAAGACGATCTACGGCGCGGGTTACATTTTTCTGGGCGACGTGGCGTGGACCTGACGGCACGCAGACTCCGCCACGTCGATCCCCTATTGCAAGTCTGTCTTGCACGACAACTGCCCGGTCGGGGTCACATGCCGACCATACCCCGCAGGGATGGCAGGACCGATGCAGCAATGATGCCGACCGTCGCCCCGATGCCAAACCGCACAAAGGGCTGACCAAGCCGCGGCGCGGCCCAACTCAAAATGCCGCACACAATGGCGTAAAATCCCAAAGCCGTGACATCCATGCCTTGCCCCTTTTCCCAAATGAAACCAGTCAGGTAGATCGCCCCAGCTTATCCCAAAGCGTCAACCGCACCCGCCAGCACCCGCAGCCCGGTCACCAGATCCGCCTCTTCCGTATCTTCACCAAATGCATGGCTGATCCCGCCAATCGACGGCACGAACAGCATCGCCACCGGCATCATCTTCGACACGTTTGTCGCATCATGCAGCGCCCCGGACGGCATCACCCGCCAGCGCTCCGGCACCTCTGCCGCTGCCGAAGCCTCAAGCGCCCCGCGCAGCCGGTCGTCCATCATCACTGGCTCCAACCCGAGCAAGGGGCCATAGCTCAGCTCGAACCCGCCAGAGGCTGCAACCTCCTGTGCCGTCTCGCGAATGATGCGTTCCATCCGGTCCAATCGATCCGTATCCCCGTCGCGCCACTGCATCGAAAACGTGACCCGGCCGGGCACAATTGACGACGCATTCGGATGCAATGTGACATGTCCAATCGTCCACACGGTACGCGGCGTGACCACGTTGGCGAACCGTTCCGCCAACACCGTGTTGAACTTTGACAAGGCCTGAAACGCATCCCGCCGCCCCTGCATCGGCGTGGTGCCTGCATGGTTTTGTTCACCTTCAAAGGTGACCTTCATGTCGCGAATACCGACGATGGCGTCCACAACCCCAATCGCCTCTTTTTCGCGGTCAAGCACCGGACCCTGTTCGATATGCATTTCGAAAAACCCGCTGAACCGCGCCGGATCAACAAACTGCCCAGACCGTCCCGGCATGCGCGCTCTGGCCGCGCCAAAGCTTTCCCCGTCCCGATCGCGCAACCCGTCCGCTGTTTCCAGGGGAAGATGTCCGGACCAAACCGCACTGCCGGTGGTCACTCCGAACCGGCCCTCTTCATCCTGAAACGACACAACCGACACCGGCGGTCCACCCGCCTCGACCGCTGCCCGTGCGACCTCCAAAGCCGCAATCACTCCCAGCGCCCCGTCAAGCCATCCACCCTCGGGTTGACTGTCGGAATGCGACCCGAGCAACAGCGATTGTCCATCAGCCAGCCCGAATACCGACCCCACCGGATCGACATGTACCGACAACCCCGCCTCTGTCATCCGGTCGGCCAGCCACCCGCGCGCGGCGATATCCGCATCGCTAAAGGCGGGTCGCATGACACCTTTGCCAACCCCAGCCGCGCCGAAGGCACGCAACGCATGCAAATCCGCCAAAAAACGCTCCGGGTTTACAGGCAACATGACATCCTCGCTTCTTTGGGCTTCAAATACCTAATCCCACAAGCTTAACCATCGTACCGCCCGAGGAAAAGCACCTCCTCCCCAAGGGCGGCCCGAGGCCAAAGGGCGCAAGCCCGACGCCGAGAAAAAAAAGAGCGTGCCCTGCAAAGGGCACGCCCATTGTTCTTGTCCTGTTGCGCATTATTCGTCGAACGGTTGCAGCGCTTCCAGCTGATCAACGGTCATCTTGCTCACATAATGTGACCCCGACCAGGTCAGCGCCCCGAGCGGCACACTCACATCGGAATCGCCCAGGTCAAGAAACCCGCCGATCTCAAGCAGAAAGCCCGCAGGGACACCGTTCTGGTCGATCAGAATTTCCTCGACCTCGCCAATCTTGTCGCCATCAGCCGTGCGCACATCCATGTCGTCAACCGATTGCAGATACGTCCCGTCCCGCGTTTCGATCGGTCCCGCCGATCCGTCCTCGGCATCCTGCGCAAGAACCGGCGCGGCGCAGAGGGTCAGTGCAAGTGTCACAATATGTTTCATGGTTGTCTCCCGAGTGATTCACCCGGACAACCCAAAAACACCCCTTGTGGTTCCCAGCCTTATTCCGCCGCAACGGCCTCTGAATCCGCCGCTTCGACCCGCACCGCCGAGAACTTGAACTCGGGAATCTTGCCATAGGGGTCCAGCGCCGAATTGGTCAGGATGTTCGCCGCCGCCTCGACGAAAGCGAACGGCAGGAACACCATATCCGGTGCCACGGCCCGGTCGGCGCGCGCCATCACCACAACCGACCCACGCTTGGTGGTCAGGCGCACATGCCCGCCGGGTTCGACCTTCATCTTGCGCAACGTGCTGGGATGCAACGAACAATTCGCCTCCGGTTCGACCGCATCAAGCACCGCCGACCGCCGTGTCATCGACCCGGTGTGCCAATGCTCAAGCTGCCGACCCGTGGTCAGGATCATCGGGTATTCGGCATCCGGCACATCATCCGGCGCGATCACGCTTGCAGGTGTGAACCGTGCGCGACCCTGCGGGCGGGGAAAGCCATCCCCGAACACAATCGCCTGTCCGGGATCTTCCGGCGACAGAGATGGATAGGTCACCGCGTTCTCACGCACCAGACGGTCCCAGGTGATGTTCTCCAGCGACCGCATGTTCAGCTTCATTTCCGCGAACACATCCGCCGGGCTGTCATAGTGCCAATCCATGCCACAGCGCCGCGCCAGTTCGACCTCGATCTGCCAATCCTCGCGCGCCTCTCCGGGGGGCGTCACCGCGGCACGGCCCATCTGAACCTGTCGGTTGGTGTTGGTCACGGTCCCGGTCTTTTCGGCAAAGGCGCTCGCCGGAAGGATCACATCGGCGTAGTTCGCTGTCTCGGTCAGAAAGATATCCTGCACCACCAGGTGATCGAGCTTGGCCAGCGCATCGCGGGCATGTTCGACATCCGGGTCCGACATCGCGGGGTTCTCGCCAAGGATATACATCGCCTTGATGTCGCCGGTATGCACTGCATCCATGATCTCGGTCACGGTCAGGCCTTTCTGGCTGGAAAAGTCCTCGGACCCCCAGACCTCGGTGAAGGCCGACCTGACGCCATCCTCCATCACCGACTGGTAATCCGGCAGGAACATCGGCACCAGACCGGCATCTGACGCGCCTTGCACGTTGTTCTGTCCGCGCAGCGGGTGCAGACCGGCGCCGGGACGCCCCACTTGTCCGGTCATCAGCGCCAACGAGATGAGGCAGCGCGAATTGTCCGTTCCGTGAATATGTTGGGAAATTCCCATTCCCCAAAAGATCATGCCCGCCTTGCCACCGGCAAAATCACGCGCCACGGCACGCAGGGTCTCGGCATCAATGCCACAAATACCGGCCATCTTTTCGGGCGCAAAGTCTGCCAGATGCGCCTTCTCGGCCTCCCAGTTCTCGGTATAGGCTTCGATATACTGGCGATCGTACAGGTTTTCCTCGACGATCACATGCATGATCGCGTTGAGCATCGACACATCCGCGCCGGGACGGAATTGCAGCATGTGCGTCGCGTGCCGCTTGAGCGCCTGACCACGCGGATCCATCACGATGAGCTTGCCACCGCGTTTGGTGAACTGCTTGAAATAGGTGGCGGCAACGGGGTGATTCTCAATCGGGTTCGCGCCGATCACGATGGCCACATCGGCGTTCTCGATCTCGTTGAAGGTGGCCGTCACAGCACCCGAACCGACGTTTTCAAGCAAGGCCGCCACCGACGAGGCATGGCACAGCCGCGTGCAGTGATCGACGTTATTGTGGCCAAAACCCTGACGGATGAACTTCTGGAACAGATACGCCTCTTCGTTTGTACACTTGGCCGACCCGAAACCAGCCACCTCGCGTCCCCGGCCCTTCAGCCCCTTGGCGGCAAAATCCAACGCCTCGTCCCAAGTCGCCTCGCGGAACACTTCTTGCCAGTTGTCCGGATCGACGTTCAGCCCCTTGGCGGGTGCATCCTCGCGTCGAATCAGCGGCTTGGTGAGGCGGTGCGAATGGTGGATGTAGTCGAACCCAAAGCGCCCCTTGACGCAAAGGCGGCCTTCATTGGCAGGCCCATTGATCCCTTCGACATAGACAACCTTGTTGTCCTTGACCTTGAGCGACACCTGACAGCCCACACCGCAGAACGGGCAAACGCTGTCAATCTCGCTGTCATAGGCCTTGCTGTCGCCGATCTGCTGGTCATCCAGCACGGTCGCCGGCATCAGCGCCCCCGTCGGACACGCCTGCACACATTCGCCGCAGGCGACACAGGTGGATTCGCCCATCGGATCATCGAAATCGAACACCGGGTAGGCATCATGCCCGCGCCCCGCCATGCCGATCACATCGTTCACCTGAACCTCGCGGCAGGCGCGCACGCACAGACCACACTGGATGCAGGCATCGAGGTTCACGCGCATCGCGACATGGCTGTCATCGAGCAGCGGAATACGCTCGACCTCGAGCGTCGGCAGACGGCTTTCGGTCACGCCGTTGGCGTCTGCCATGTCCCAAAGGTGCGAAGACTTGTCATGCGCCGCATCACGTTCCGGCTGATCGGCCAACAGCATTTCCACGACCATCTTGCGCGCAGAGGTCGCACGACCCGAGTCGGTCGTGACCACCATCCCCTCTTGCGGTTCACGGATGCACGAGGCCGCCAGAACCCGCTCGCCCTCGATCTCGACCATGCAGGCCCGGCAATTGCCATCGGGGCGGTAGCCGGGCGCAGGCTTGTGACACAGATGCGGAATCACCAGGCCGCGGCCATTGGCAACCTCCCAGATGGTCTCGCCTCGTTGGGCCTCGACCTCTGTTCCGTCCAGAGTAAAGCGGATCGTGTCAGTCATCGCGGTCTCCCTTGTCGCGGTCACTCTAACCGCATTACGGGGGTTGCATGGATCAACAATCCCGACAGTTTGGCGCGGATTTGCGGCTGCAGGGTTTCCGATGCGAACAATTCTTCCATCAAAGAACGCGACAAGCCATTTCGAAAGCCCTTCGGCTCAAAGCGCCGCCGCGCGCTCGAACGCCGGACGTGTCCGCAACCGCCGCAGATACTCCACGAGCGCCTCTGGCGCATCCGGGAAGCCCGCGTTCCGCGCCCAACCCAGACAATGCGCCAAAAGGAAATCAGGCACCGTCGGATCATCCCCGGCAAGACAGTCCGAACCCAACTCCCCTGCGATACGTTCAATATTTTGCGCAAACTCCGCCTTCAGGCTCTCCCTCACCTCTGGCACGCGCTGATCTTCCGGCAGGATGAAGCTGTGCCGCGCCGCAGTCCACAGAAGCGCATCCACCTCGTCCAGAACGCGAAAGGTCCACGCGTCCTGCCGGGCCCGCGCCACCGTTCCCGCCGGATGGGTAAACGCGCCATGCTTGTCCGCGAGATAGGTCAGGATCGCCGTCGAATCGGCAATGACATCCTCTCCATCCACCAGCACAGGCACCTTGCCCAACGGGCTGAGCGCACGAACCTCGTCCGAACGCGGCGCAGCGGGTACATGTTCGTAGGGTACACCCAGTTCTTCCAGAAGCCACAAGGGCCGAAACGCCCGTGTCGCCCGATTGCCCACCAGTTTGTACATGTTCGTCCTCCCAAAACCGGGGCACTGCCCGGCAAACCCTATCGCCGCCCCAACATCGCCAGACGGATGAACGCCCGTTCCACAATCGCCAGCGCAGGTCCGTGTTGCCCCGCAGACCGCAGCGACAGGTCGGTCTCCAGCAACATCTGCAACCCCTGTTCCAGCCGGTACATGCCCCAGCCCGAGGCCTGCCGCGACATGCGATCCCGGCGTGGCCCAAAGACCGGCGGGCGCAGCCGCCCCATGCCTTGCCCGACCCCACCGGGATCAGACGCCGCCGTGTGCAGCGCCCGGAAATGCCGCGTCGCCATGATCAGCAGCGTCACCGCCGCCGTCCCCTGCGCCTCCAGACGTGACATCACCGGGCCGATCTCGCCGGTGCGCCCCTCGGCCACGATGTTCAGCACATCATCCAGATCGGCTTCGGTTGATCCCGGCGCGCACAATGTCACCTCGTCAGGTGTCAGCGGCGCATCATCTCCCAGCTTGTAAAGCGCGATTTTCTCAAGCGTCTGGCGAAAATCCCCCGGATCGATCTCGCGCGACAGGGCCGTCAGCATCTCCATCGCCGCGCCGTCCGGTCGCGCCAACCCTGCGCGGGTCAGTTCCGCTTCGATCTCGGCGCGGCTGGGCGGATCGTTGTACAGTGCCGCAGCAAAGGCGTTTGGATGCCCCTCGAACAGCTTGCGCAGTGCCGACTTGGCGGGCAACTGACCCGCAGTGACAACAATCTGTGCATCGCCCGGCTGCCAATCCTCGACCGCTGCCGCAATGTGCTTGAGCACCGTGTCGTTTGCGTCTTCGACAAAGGCCACGCGCGGACCGGGAAAAAATCCCACCGACTTGATCGCATCCCCCAGAAGGGCGGGCTCCTTGCGCAACTCCGCCGCTGGAATGCGGGTCAGACGCATTTCGCCTTCACCCTCTGGCCCGATCAGCGCCGCAATCAATTCCTGCCGCTTCAGGGCAACGCGCATCGCGTCTTCGCCAAAGATCAGAATGCCGGTCTTGCCGGGGTCAGGGCGGGCAAAGTATCCCGACGCCTCGCGCGGGGACAGTTTCATGCGGGCAAACCGTCTGCCGAAATCACCAGTCGGTCCACGATCTGATCCGCCAGAATCACCATCAGGCGCGCCGTCGCATCACGTTCCGCCGCAAGCGTCGCCACCGTCGATCCGGTGGTCGAAAAGCCGGTGAAATCGGTCACACGTCCCTGCCGCACAACCGTATCCGTCTCAAGATCCCGAAGCGCGAAGTCGGCGCGACCGGTCAGCTGAAACCGGTTTGTCGTGCCTTCGACCGAGGTGGCCAACCCTTCGCGCTGGATCGTCGGCGTGACCGTCAACACATAGCGCCCGGCGTCATTGCGTCCCAGGCGGTCTTCCAGTCGCTGCGAAATCAGGAAGCCGTCCCGCCGTTCGGGCGCAGACACCCGAAGGTTGTCCTGCAACACCGAAGCGCCGCCGCCGGGGCCATAAGCGGGCGTGAACCCGCAGGCCGCCCCCGCGACAAGCGCACACAGCGCAAAAAGCGTATGGCGTCTATGCAACCACATTCACAATCCGACCCGGCACAACGATCACCTTCTTGGGGCTTGCGCCATCCAGCGCACGTTTCACACCATCGGTCGCCAGCGCCAGCTTTTCAACCTCGGCCTTGTCCATGTCCTTGGGCACGGTGATCTCGTCCCGGCGCTTGCCGTTCACCTGTATGGGCAGGGTCACGGTATCCTCGACCATCATCGCAGGATCAGCCACTGGCCAAGGCGCGTTCGCGACAAGACCTTCGCCGCCCAGAAGCGCCCAGATTTCTTCGGACACATGCGGCGTCATCGGGGACATGAGCTGTGCCAGTGTCTTGGCGGCCTGGCGTTTCGCATCGGACCCGGCCTTGGATTTCGACAATGCGTTGGTGAAGGCGTAAAGCCGCGCAATGGACGCGTTGAAACCAAAGCTTTCGACACCCAGCGTCACGTCATGGATCGCCTTGTGCATCTCGCGCAGGAGGGCTTCATCCTCCCCTGTGGGAGAGTCTTCAGCTTCTGCCACCTCTGCCGCGATGCGGAAGACCCGGCCCAGATGGCGCGCAGCCGCTTCGGCACCGCTGGCCGTCCATTCCACATCCCGTTCGGGGGGCGAATCCGACAGCACGAACCAGCGCGCGGTGTCGGCGCCGTATTGCTGGATGATGGCGACCGGATCGACCACGTTGTTCTTCGATTTCGACATCTTGGCCGAGGGGATGACTTCCACAACACCTTCAGAATGCGGGAAATTCAAATAACCTCTCGCGATTGATATCCTAAGCGTCTCATCACCCGAATAGTAATTATGCTTGTCGAGTACTGTCCTCAGGACGAAGATGCTCTCTATTCCGTCCGAAATTTTTTCGACTGTCTCGGGATAGTGGTACACCGGACGACCGTCCGTGCCATTTGTCTGGTAAATCGCATGCGTCACCATCCCTTGGGTGAACAGCGCATCAAACGGCTCCTTGCACCGCTCCGGCAAATGCCCCGTGATGTGCATGGCCCGCGCAAAGAAGCGCGAATAGAGCAAGTGCAGGATCGCGTGCTCGATGCCGCCGATATACTGGTCCACGTTCATCCAGTAGTCGGCATCCGCCATATCCGTCGGTGTGTCGGCCCGCGGCGCGGTGAAGCGGGCAAAATACCACGACGAATCGACAAACGTGTCCATCGTGTCGGTCTCGCGCGTGGCGGGCTGACCGCAGGACGGGCACGGGCAATTGCGCCAGCTTGGGTGCCGGTCAAGCGGATTGCCCGGAACGCTGAAATCAATTGGTGTGCCGTCCTCGTCATAGGGCAAGGCAATCGGCAGGTTCTCTTTCTTCTCGGGCACCACGCCGCAGGCATCGCAATGCACCACGGGGATCGGGCAGCCCCAGTAGCGTTGCCGCGACAGACCCCAGTCGCGCAGGCGGAACTTGGTCACGCCATGGCCGAC